>VAWN01000029.1:0-29523 GCA_005885555.1 Actinomycetota bacterium | reverse complement strand
CGCCCTGCTTATGGTAGGAACCGGAGCGGGCGACTTAGCGGAGGTTCAGGGTGACAGCACGACTCGTGCTCGGTCTGGCCATCACGGTGGCGGCGTTCGTGGTGGCCGGCCGGCGTGTCTTCATGCTCTACCGGCTGGCCCGCGCCGGGCAGCCGGCCGAACCGGGCCGGACCGCCGACGTGGGCACCCGGCTGTGGACCGTGGCGACCGAGGTGTTCGGGCAGCGCAAGCTGCTGAAGTGGACGGTACCCGGGGCCGCGCACTTCGCCGTCTTCTGGGGCTTCGTCATCCTCGGCGCGACGATCGTGGAGGGCTTCGGCGCACTGTTCCAGCGCGACTTCCACCTCCCGCTCATCGGTACCCAGGCGTGGCTCGGATTCCTCGAAGACCTGTTCATCGTCGCGGTGCTCGCCGGGCTGGTCGTGTTCGCGGTGATCCGGCTGATGCAGAACCCACGCAGGGAGGGCCGCCGGTCGCGCTTCTTCGGTTCGCACCTCGGTCCCGCGTGGCTCGTGCTGTTCATGATCTTCAACGTGATGTGGACGCTGCTGCTGTACCGCGGCGCCCAGATCAACACCGGCAACTTCCCGTTCCCGCACGGGGCGTTCGCCTCGCAGGCGGCGGCGCGGGTGCTGGCGCCGCTCGGGAAGACCGCCAACAACGTGCTGGAGACGGTCGGCATCCTGCTCGCGCTCGGCGTCGTGCTGACGTTCCTCGTCATCGTCGTGTACTCCAAGCACCTGCACATCTTCCTGGCCCCGCTCAACGTGGCGACCTCCCGCCGGCCGCACGCGCTCGGGCCGCTGCTGCCGGTGTACTCCGGCGGCAAGCCGGTCGACTTCGAGGACCCGGACGAGGACGACAAGTTCGGCCGCGGCGCCATCGAGGACTTCACCTGGAAGGGCATGCTGGACTTCGGTACCTGCACCGAGTGCGGCCGCTGCCAGTCCCAGTGCCCGGCCTGGAACACCGGCAAGCCGCTGAGCCCGAAGCTGCTCATCATGGGGCTGCGCGATCACGCCCTGGCCAAGGCGCCGTACCTGCTGGCCGGGTCGGACGACGAGCGCGCGGCGCTGCCCGAGGCGGTGCGGGCGGAGGCCGACCGGCCGCTGGTCGGCGACGCCGAGGCGGGCGGCGTCATCGACCCGGACGTGCTGTGGTCGTGCGTCACCTGCGGCGCGTGCGTGGAGCAGTGCCCGGTCGACATCGAGCACGTCGACCATGTGGTGGACATGCGCCGGTACCAGGTGCTGATCGAGTCGGCCTTCCCCAAGGAGGCCGGCACCATGCTGCGCAACCTGGAGCGGGCCGGCGACCCGTGGGGGCGCGGCGCGCGGGCCCGGCTGGAGTGGACCGCCGGGCTGCCCTTCGAGGTACCCGTCGTCGACGGCGAACTGCCCGCCGACGTCGAGTACCTGTTCTGGGTCGGCTGCGCCGGCGCGCTGGACGACCGGGCCAAGCGGACCACCCGCGCGGTCGCCGAACTGCTGCACGAGGCCGGGGTACGGTACGCCGTCCTCGGCAGCGGGGAGACCTGCACCGGCGACCCGGCGCGGCGCATCGGCCAGGAGTTCCTGTTCCAGGAGCTGGCCAAGCAGAACGTCGAGACGCTCAACACGGCGGGCGCCAAGAAGATCGTGGTGACCTGCGCGCACTGCTTCAACGCGATCGCCAACGAGTACCCGCAGCTGGGCGGGCACTACGAGGTCGTGCACCACACGCAGCTGCTGTCCCGGCTGGTCGCCGAGCGCCGGCTGGTACCGGTACACCCGGTGGACGCGGCGGTGACCTACCACGACCCGTGCTACCTGGGCCGGCACAACCGGGTGTTCAGCCCGCCGCGGGAGATCCTGGGCAGCGTGCCCGGCGTGCGGCTGACCGAGATGCCGCGCAACCGGGAGACGTCGTTCTGCTGCGGTGCCGGCGGCGCCCGCATGTGGATGGAGGAGTCCATCGGCACCCGCATCAACGAGACCCGCACCGACGAGGCGCTCGGCACCGGGGCGGAGGTCGTGACGGCCGCCTGCCCGTACTGCATCGTGATGCTCACCGACGGCCTGAACACCCGTAAACAGCAGGGCGCGGCGGCCGAGGAGATCGAGGTGACCGACCTGTCCGCACTGCTGCTGCGGTCGGTGCGCGGTACCGGTGACCCGGACGGTCCCGCGTCCGCCTGAGGTCGGGTGTGCGACACAGCGGTACGTGACGACGAACCGCGCGCCCACATTCTTCGTGTCGACGTGGCGGCCGTCGAAGCGAGGTGATGTCGGGCGATGGTGGCGCGGTTCCAGTTGCTGGGCGCCATGGAGGCCCGGCTCGACGGCCGGCTGGTCGAGGTCGGGCACATGCGGCGGTGGTGCGTCCTCGCGGCGCTGCTGATCGACGCCAACCGCGCGGTACCGCCGGATCAGCTGGTGGACCGGGTGTGGGGCGAGCGTGCCCCGCAGCGGGCGCGCGACACCCTGTACGGCTACCTGTCCCGGCTGCGCCGCGCGTTCGGTACCACCGCGGAGGTCGCCATCCTGCGGCAGCCCGGCGGCTATGTGCTGGAGGTCGACCCGGAAACCGTTGACGTGCACCGGTTCCAGCGGCTGACCGCGGCCGCGCGGGCGGCTGCGGACGGCGATGCGGTCATGGCACTGCTCGATGAGGCGCTCGCGCTGTGGCGGGGCGAGGCGTTCGCGGCGCTGGACACGCCGTGGCTGAACGCCGCGCGCGCCGGGCTGGACCGGGCCCGGCTCGCCGCGGAGCTGGACCGCAACGACCTGGCCCTGCACCGCGGCCGGCATGCGGAGCTGCTCACCGCGGTCGCGGCGGCCGCCGCGGCGCACCCGCTCGACGAGCGGCTCGCCGGGCAGCTGATGCTCGCCCTGTACCGCAGCGGGCGGCAGGGCGATCACGCCGGCCGCCGCCGGGCACGGCGTGACCGTCGAGGACGTCGCCGACCACCGGCAGGCGCTGGCCTGGTTCACCGCCGAACGTGCCGTCCTGGTCGCCGCGGTGGAGCGGCGCTGGCCACGTTCCTGGACCGCCGCGCGCACTGGGGCGACCGGGCCACCACGCACGCGGCGGCGCTGGCGGCCGCGGGGCGCCTGACCGACCCCTGCGCGCAGGCGTACGCACATCGCGGCCTGGCCCTCGCCGACACCTGGTTCGGCCGGTACGAGGAGGCGAGGACCCGGCTGCGGTACGTCCTCGACCTGTTCCGCGAGCTCGGCGACCTCACCGGGCAGGCGGACAGCCACCGCAGCCTCGCCCGGTCGTACGCCCGCCAGGGGCGGCCGGACCAGGCGCTCGCCCACGACCAGCGCGCCCTGGACCTGTACCGCCGCGCCGGTCACCGGCCCGGCCAGGCCACCGCGCTGAACGCGGTCGGGTGGCACCACGCCCACCTGGGCGAGCACCAGCTGGCCCTCACGTACTGCCGGCAGGCGCTCGCGCTGCACCAGCAGCTCGGCGACCGCCACGGGGCCGCGCTGACCTGGGACAGTCTCGGCTACGCCCACCAGCACCTGCGCCGGTACGCCCAGGCCACCGACTGCTACCGGCGCGCGGCGGAGCTGTTCGGCCAGCTCGGCGACGGGTACCAGGAGGCGGTCACGCTGGCCAACCTCGGCGACGCGCACCACGCGGCCGGGGAGCCGGACCAGGCCCGGGCGGCATGGCAGCAGGCCGACCGCGTCCTCGACCAGCTCGACCGGCCCGACGCGCGGCTGGGCGCCCGGCTCCGGCCACCGCACCGGCCGCCGGACCGGCCCGCCGTAGCGGCGTGAGCGGCCGGTCAGTCGGCCCGGCGCAGCGGCGTGAGCGGCCCGGTCAGCCGGCCCGGCGCAGCGCGCGCAGGCCGTCGGCGGCGGTCGGGTACTCGGGCTTCCAGCCCAGCTCCTGGCGCGCCTTCGCGGTGGACACCCGCATGCTCGTCGTGGCGATCCGGTGCATGAGCGGGCTGACGCGGAGCAGCCAGACCGGTACCGTCAGCGGCCGCACGCCGAACGCCGCCGCGGTCGCCGTCAGCATCGCGCCGATGCCCATCGGCGACTCGTCGGCGATGTTGTACGCGGCGCCGGGCCGGCCGTGCTCGATCGCGAGGGGTACCGCGGCCGCGGCGTCGGCCAGGTTGACCCAGGGCAGCACGTGACCGTGGTCGTCGAAGACGGGTACCCGCCGCCTGCGCAGCAGCTCGGCCGTCGGCTCGGTGGCGCCGGCCCCGTAGAACAGGCCGTACCGCAGGGACACCGCGTGCAGTCCGGGTACCGCCAGCGGCAGCTGTTCCTTCTGGCGCATCGCCTCGACGTGGCGGGCGATGCCCTTGTCGGGATCGGGGTCGCCGAAGGGGTCGTCCTCGGTGCGAACCCGGTCGCCGAAGTCCCGGTACCCGTACCCGAAGACGATGTTCTCCCCGACGAACCGGCGCGCGCCGACCACGCCGGCCGCTTCCAGGAGATTGGCGGTACCGGCGATGCGCAGCTCGTCGGTACCGTACATGCCGCGATGGCTGGTCGGCGGCTTGCGCAGTGCGGTGGCCGCGTGCACCACCACGTCGGCGCGCACGTCGCGGACCGCCCGCAGCAGCCCGTCGCGGTCGAGCAGGTCGGCGCGGACCTCGTTGGCCGGGCCGCGGCCGAGGCCGAGCACCCGGTACCCGGCCGCGCGCAGGGTACCGGTGACGTGGCGGCCGAACACGCCGCTCGCGCCGGCCAGCAGTACCGTCAGATTCGTGTCCATACCGGTGGGACGGGACAGCCCCACCGGATGTGACAGCTAACCGTGCGCCGGCGCGGGTACCGGCTGCGCGACCTCGGCCGGCTGCGCGACCGCGGCCGGCTCCAGCAGGGCCGTGCAGTCGTCGACGACCGCGACCAGCAGGTCGTGCAGCATGCCGTCGGGGTCGGACACGCAGGCCAGCGCGATCCCCGCGACCGCGTGCCGGACGATCGACGGCGCGCTGCGGCGCACGAACCCGGTCGTGGACAGCTCCATTCCGCCGGCGAACCGCTCGGCCCACCGCGCCGCGTCCGGTACCTCGGCCAGCGCGCGGGCACTCGCCTCCTCCAGCGGTGCCGCCGGCCGGTGGTCGAGTTCGGCCAGCACCCGGTCGGCGGCCAGTACCGCGACGGCCATGACCCGCTGCCGCTCCGCCGACACGACCGGTAGCGCGGTGGTCGCGCAGCGCAGCGCGATCCGCGCGTCCAGGTGGGCGTCGTCGCCGGTCATCCCGATCACCGACGGGATCAGCCGGGCCAGCCGCTGCCGACCCGCGTCCGAGGTGTAGTCGTTGACCTGGCGGGCCAGGGCGGCGAGCAGCGGATGGGTGCAGGCCGGGTGGTCGCTCCACTTCTCGCCGGCCAGTACCGAGGCCAGTTCCATGAAGCAGGCGCCCTTGCGCGGACTGCGGTGCTTGCCGCGGGACAGCAGTGGCAGTCCCGCCGGCAGATGGATCTCGTTGGTGGACACCGGACACCTCCTGGGCCGGACCGGCTGGGTTGGTCCACCTACCAGACTCGCACCACAACGGCGCCGGGGGAACTCAAACCATCAGGTCATGCACGCGCACCTGCTCGGTCAGCAGCGTGCGCAGCCGCTCCGGCCGCCCCGCCACGTACGACCGGCACAGCTCCTGACCGGCCGGATAGGAGATCACGTAGGTCCGCGAGCCGGGGTCGGTGCAGAACCGGATCAGGTGCGCGGCCAGCTCCGGACTCAGCAGGCCCCACCGCTGCAGGTACCCGCGCACCTCGGCCGCACCGGCGCCGTCCTCGTGCAGCATGAGCGCCGCGTTCACCTCCGCCCACCGGCACGGCTGCATCGTCCGGCGGACGGCCAGCGCGTGGGCGACGTCGAGCTCGACACCGGCGTCGCGCATGATCGCGGCGAAGGCCGCGGCGCCGTCACCGTCGCCGTCATCGTCGCCGCCGAGCAGCATCTCCGGCGCGAGCTCCGCGATCCCCTCGGCGATCAGCGACTGCGGCGTGGGTACCAGGACGATGCTCTCTTCGAGCAGGCCCCGGCCACGCACGAGCAGGTGCTCCTTGAGGCAGCGCTCGGCCTGGTGGCCGGGGTACGTCTCGTGCAGCGCGGTCACGATCAGGTCGATCGCCGACATCGGCAGGCCGGCGTTGACGGCGACCCGGCCGCGCAGGCCACCGAGGTAGAAGTTGTACGCCAGCCACGGTACGTCGTGCACGATCTCCAGCACCGTGCCTTCGCCGTCCGGCAGGCCGATCAGCTTCGCGGTGCGCCCGCGGGCCTCCCGGACCGCCCCGGTGACGGCGCGCTCGACCTGCTCGACGGGTACCCGCAGCGACTGCTCCCACCGCCGGTACCGCTGCGCCACCGGCCCGGTGCCGGGCAGCAGCGTCGCGAGATCGTCGTGCGCGGCGGCGAAGACGGCCTCGTCGGTGCGCCGCGGCCGCACGCCGTAGCACCCGGCGACCTCGTCGGCGTACGGGCGGGACTCGCCGGCCAGCACGCCGGCGAAGGTACGCAACCCGACCACCTGGTCGCGCAGCCAGCCGTCGTCCAGCTCGTCCACCAGGTCCTGCGCGTCGGCGACGAGCGCCCGCGGATCGGCCGGCGGCTCGGCGTCGACCGCGGCGGCCAGCTCCGCCGGGCCGAAGTGGGCGTCGACGACCCCGTCGTCGTGCCGGCCGAGCCGCAGGCCCAGCCGGACGTACCGCACCGCTGCCGATCCGCTCATGCGCCGCTCACTCCCAGGTGACCTTCGGTCGTCGCCGCGCGTGCGGGGCACCACGCACCGGCCACAGGTTCACCAGCGGGCCGTCGGGGCGCATCGCGCGAGCGACGCCGGTCGAGCCGATCCGCCTGGTGCGCTGGATCAGCGACTGCTCCGCATCGGCCTGCCGGCTTGCCTGCAGACCCAGCAGCAGAAGGTCGTCCAGGTCCTCGGCGCGGGTGGGACCGGCCAGGCGGTGCCGCTCCCACCGGTACCCCAGCCAGGTGCCTCTGGCTATCGTGATGGCTGCGGCCACGTTGCCAATCTAGCCGGGCACGGGCTTGTGGGAGGGGACCACCGGATGCCGGACGCGCCCGGACGGCGGCTGCGCCCGTCGTTGCGCCGGTGGTTGCGCCGCATCGGCCTGGCGATGCTGGCCCTGCTGCTCGTGGTGACCGCGTTCTCCTTGGGGTACAACGCTTTGACCGCGAAGCGGGCGAGCCTGCCGGCCGGGCTGAGCTTCGTCGCGACCGGCGACACGCAGACCCGGTACCGCCAGTGGGGTACCGGCGGACCGGCGGTGGTGCTCGTGCACGGCGCCGCCGAATCCGCCGACACCTGGGCGCGGGTCGGTCCGCTGCTGTCCACCGGACACCGGGTGTTCGCGCTCGACCTGGTCGGCTGGGGATACACGCGCCGGGTCGGCCGGCCGGACCTCGACCACCAGGTGCGCCAGTTGCTCGCGTTCCTCGACGCGCTGGGTCTGGACCGGCCGGTGCTGGCCGCGCATTCCAGCGGCGCGGCCGTCGCCGCGGAGGCCACGCTGCGCGCCCCCGGACGCGTCGGCGGCCTGCTGTTCCTCGACGGCGACGCGCTCGCGACCGGTGCGGGACAACGCAGTCCGGCGCGGTTGCTCGCCGTGGACCCTTACCGCACAACGGTTCTGCGGCTCGCGGTACGGTCCGACACAGTCATCCGGTCGGTGTACGAACGACAGTGCGGACCCCGCTGTCCGCCGCTGCGCGCCGCCGACATCGACACGTGGCGCCGGCCGTTTCAGGTACCCGGTGCCGAAGCCGCACTGTGGCAACAGCTCGACCTCGGGGTACCCGGGCTGAGCATCGCGCGGCTCCGCGGACTGGCCGCGGTCGCCATCCCCAAGCGGGTGGTGTTCGGCGCCGTGGACGACGTGTTCAGCGCGGACACCCCGGCGCAGACCGCCGCCCGCATTGGCGCGCCCGCACCCACGCTGATCCCGGCCGGCCGGCACCTGACGATGATCAGCGATCCCGGCCGGGTGGCGGCGGCCATCGCCGCGCTGACGGGTACCTAGCAGGCTCCGCTGTCCCGCCACACCGCCCAGGACGAGGGCGCGTCCGGCACCGCACCGGTGGAGTAGTACGTCGCGGTCCAGTTGTGGCTGTGGTACGACACGATGTTGCCCGGCACGTACGAGGTGGCCGGGTTCCATGCCGGCTTGCAGCCCGAGCCGCCGCCACCGCCGGTGGTGGTCGCGCTGACCGGTGCGGACCGCGCGCCGGTGCCCGCGGAGTTGACCGACGCGACGGAGTAGCTGTGCGTGCTGCCGCCCGCGAGACCGGTGTCGGTGAATGAGGTGCCGCTCCGGCTGGCCACGCGGGTGCCGTCGCGGAAGACGGCGTAGGACGTGGCGCCGCTCACCGCGTTCCAGGACAACCCCACGGAGGTACCGGTGGTCCCGGTGACCCGTAGGCCGGTCGGCGCGGGCAGCGTCCCGCCGCCGCCTCCACCACCACCGCCGCCGGAGCTGACGAACTTCCACGTGATGCCGTTGACGACGCCCGCGCTCAGCGGAGCCAGCTGCGCGAACGCGGGTTGACTGAGGTCGATGTGCGTCGCGTCGCACGACGGGCACTTGTCCTTGACCGGTACCGTGATGGTCTTCCCGTTGAACGTCACCTGCACCGAGATGCCCTGGCACAGCGGGTCGTTGTTCGGGTTGGCCGTCGTCCACCACTGGAACGAGACGGCGACGAGGTTCTGGGTCGCCGCGTTGATGGCGGTACCGCACGCGCCGAACCCGCTGTCGTTGTAGAACGTCATGCTGCCGGTCATCGACTGGCCGATCGGAATGGCACCGGTCGCGGCACCGGCGGTGGCGGCGCCCACCACCCCCCAGATCGCCAGCGCTGCGGCGAGAGCGAGGACGGCGCTTGCGGTCACGGTACGCAGCCGGATGGATTCCATCGGCGACCTCCTATGTGTGCCCGGCTGAAGGTACCACCCTCGCGGCGTACCGTTCGCCTGTGTCCGTCCGATGCCTTGTCGCCAACCGCTTCCCTCAGTGGGCGCACCTCCCGCTCATCCGGGTTCCGTCGGCCGGCACCGACAACGCGATGTACCGGCTCGGCGCCGATCTGGTCGTGCGGCTGCCCCGGATGGCGGCCTCGGCCGCGCGCATCGGGATCGAGCAGAAGTGGCTGCCGCGGCTCGCCCCGTACCTGCCCGTCGCGGTACCCGAACTGGTCGCCACCGCCGCGCCCGCAGACGGCTTCCCGTACCCGTGGTCGGTGTACCGCTGGCTCGACGGCGCAGACCTCGCCGCCGGGCCCGGCGCAGACCTCGCCGCCGGACCCGGCGCAGACCTCGCCGACGCGGCCGTGCGACTGGGCCGGTTCGTCGCGGTACTGCGCCGGCTCGGTACCGCCGGGGCGCCGCCGTCGTCGCGGGGCGGGCCGGTCGGTGCCCACGATGCGCAGGTGCGCGCCCGGATCGCGGCGCTCGCGGCCGACGGTACCGTCGATGCGGGTGCGGCGACCGCGACGTGGCGGACCGCCTGTGCCGCCGCACCGTGGACCGGCGCGCCGGTCTGGCTGCACGGGGACCTGCACCCCGCGAACCTGCTCGCGCGCGGCGGCCGGCTGGCCGCGGTCATCGACTTCGGCGTGCTGGGTACTGGCGACCCGGCCTGCGACATGCTGCCCGCCTGGACGCTGCTGACCGCCGCATCCCGTGAGCTGTTCCGGGCCGCGGCCGACGTCGACGACGCGACGTGGCTGCGCGGCCGCGGCTGGGGACTGCATCTCGGACTCGGCGCGGTCCACGTGTACCGCCGCACCAACCCGGTCCTGGCCGCGACCGGCCGCCACGCCATCGTCGAAGCCGTCGCCGACCACGCGGGCGCCTGACGGGACAACCCGACCGCCGCCCCCTCCCGTAGGCTGATTCTTCCGGGAGGTGGCGCGGTGATCCGGGAACTGCAGGAGCGGACCGCGCGCGCCCTTCCCGCGCAACACGTCGAGGACGCGCAGGGATGGTGGCTGCGTCTCGCCCCGGGGTGCTCGTGGTGGATCGGATCGGTGCTGCCGCACGGTTGCGGCGACCTGCCGCGCCGCGTCGCGGGCGCCGAGCGGTTCTACGCCGGACACGGTGCGGTGGCCCGGTTCCAGATCAGCCCGGGAGCCTGCCCGGACGGGCTCGATGCCCTGCTGGCCGGGCGCGGATACCGCCGGGAGAACGCGGTGTCGTTGCGGGTCGCACCGACCGCGCGGGTCCTCGACCGGACACCCGTCAGCGGGCCCGACGTCGACGTCGTGGACCAGCCGAGCCGCGACTGGTTCGCCGCCTGGCATGGCGTGCACGGTGGCGACGCGCGGGCCGAATGGGAGCTGCTGCAACGGGTACAGCCGGCGGCCGGGTACGCCAGCGCGACGATCGGGGATCAGACGATCGCCGTCGGTCGCGCGGTCGCCGACACCGGCTGGGCCGGAGTGTTCGGCATGGCAACGCTTCCGGCCGCCCGGGGCAGGGGCGCCGGCCGTGCGGTACTCGCCGCCCTGGCCCGGTGGGCGGCCGGACAGCACGCCGGCGACATGTACCTGCAGGTGGAGCAGGACAACGTCGCGGCGCGCCGGCTCTACGAACGGGCCGGCTTCACCGAGATCTGCGGGTACCACTACCGGACCGCGCGTTGACCGCGCGGACCGCGCGCTGGGCGCCGGGCCCGTCCTCCAGTTCGGCGAGCCAGCCGGCGCGCAGCTCGCGCAACTGCCGGTACCCGTCGCCCACGGCCAGACCCACCGCCGCCGCCACCACGAAGACCGTGACCAGCCAGAGGTCCGCCGGCCGGTGCCAGGACAGCTCGCCGGAACGGTTCTCCAGGAAACCGTTGCTCACCAACCAACCCAGCGGTACCACACCCGCCAGCGCCAGCTGGTCGCCCGTTGCCGCGGCGAACCCGCCCACGGCGAGCGCGACGATCGCGAAGCGCCACGCGGGATGCGGTACCGGTACCGCGGCCGCGAGGCACGCCGCGGCGACCACCGCGGCGGCGCCGATCGCCAGGTTGATCCCGACCGGAGTCGGCGCCACCACCACCCCGCGCACCTGCCGCACACGCATCAACACGAGACGAGTCAAGCCCGCAGGCGCCGGCCGGGCGGAAACGTTCACGAAATCCATACGCCGACGCGCGGATTCTTGACGCGGCGTTCACACGTCAAGAACGCGTCAAGACCGGGGACGCGGGCACCGGGCAGCCGGTTGACTCAGCGACGTGGCACAGGTCAGTCGTCGAGGCTCGTCTCCTCCAGGTCCAGCCGGCGCTGCAACTGGCGGCGGGTGTCGGCGCTGATGACGCCGTCCTCGTACAGCCGGGTCAGCTCCGCGGCCTCGATCGCGATGACGTCACGGCGCAGCTGGCGCAGTACCGGCCCGGCGCCGTCGGTGTCGGCCGGCCGCGCGGTCAGCATCTGCCGCAGCTGCGCGACCGCGACCGAAGGCGCGGCGTCGAGGCGGTCCACCTCGTCGAGGTACGCCAGCGCCGCCCGGGACATGGCGGCCCGCGCGGCGGCCTCCTCGCTGCGCGCCTGGCCGGGCGGTACCGCCACGCCGGAGCGGCGCACCAGCGGCCCGAGCGTGGATCCCTGCGCGACGAGCGTGATGACGATTACCGCGGTGGTCAGCAGCAGCACCAGGTCACGCTCGGCGCCGACGGTCAGCGGGATGGACAGCGCGGCGGCCAGTGGCAGTACCCCGCGGGCACCGGCCCAGGACACCACCACCGGTACCGTCCAGGGCGGCCGGGCCCGGCCCCGACGGCGCGGTACCGCCAGCCACAGCGGAAACACCCACACCGCGCGGACGGCGAGCAGGGTGGCCGTGATGGCACCGGCCTGGGCCAGCCACAGCCAATCCGGCCCGCCGACGGCGCGGATCAGCGCGGGAAGCTGCAGGCCGATCAGGCTGAACACGACGCTCTCCAGCAGGAACACGACGGTGTCGTACACGGCGTGCACCTGCAGCCGGATCCGCGCGTTGGTCAGCCGGGTCGCCTGCCCGGCGAGGACGACGCTGGCGACCACGACCGCGGTGATGCCGGACAGGTGCGCCGCCTCCGCCGCGATGTACGCCGCGTACGGGGTGACCAGCGCGGTGACCGTCTCCAGTACCGGGTCCTCGGTGCGCCACCGGATCAGCGCGACGCCACCGGCGACCACCGCGCCGACCGCGACCCCGCCGCCGGCCAGCAGCAGGAACTGGGCCGCGCCCCGGCCGGGCGCCAGCGCGGCACCGGAGACCGCGCCGGCCACCGCGACCCGCACGAGCACCAGGCTGGTCGCGTCGTTGAACAGGCTCTCCGCCTGGATCAGCGCGCGCAGCCGGGCCGGCAGCGACAGCCGCCGGCCCAGCGCGGTGACCGCGACCGGGTCGGTGCTGGCCAGTACCGCGCCGAGCACGAACGCCATCGCCCCGGACAGCGGCGTCACCGCGACGGCCACCAGGCTGACCGCAGCCGCCGAGGCGAGTACCAGCCCGACCGCCAGCACGGTCACCGGCGCCCATACCGGACGCAGCTCGCGCCACGGCAGATCCTGCCCGGCGGCGTACAGCAGGGGCGGCAGCACCACCAGGCCCACCACGTCCGGTGCCACCTGGATCACCGGTACCCCCGGCACGAGCGCGACCAGCAGCCCGGCGACCACCAGCAACGACGGCGCCGGTACCCGCAGCCGGCGCGCCGAGGCCGCCACGCCGGTGGCCAGTACCACCAGCAGCAGGATGACCGCGACGCCGTGCACCCGAACCCTTTCCGACATGGAGATCCCGATGCCGACCAGGCTTCCCGGCACACCTACGGACACCCTACCGGCCCCCTGGGTATGGTGAGGCGTGGTGGAAGCACACACCGATGAGGCCCCGCCGGCCGCGGCCGGGGAGGCTGCGGCCGGGGAGACTGCGGCCGGGGAGACTGCGGCCGGGGAGACGGCGCCCCGTCCCGCGGCGGCCACCTCGGGCCTGGCGCTGGCACTGGGCGCGCTGGGGGTCGTGTTCGGCGACATCGGCACCAGCCCGCTGTACGCGATCCAGACCGTCTTCTCCATCGACAACGGCGCGGTGCGCCCGACGGCCGGCGACGTGTACGGCGCGGTGTCGCTGGTGTTCTGGTCGCTCACGCTGATCGTGTCGATCAAGTACGTGATGTTCATCATGCGCGCGGACAACGACGGCGAGGGCGGCGTCATGGCGCTGGCGGCCTACGCCCGCCGCGCCCTCGGCAACGCCAACCGGCGGCGCATCGCGATCGTCATGGGCCTGGGCGTGCTCGGTGCGGCGCTGTTCTACGGCGACAGCGTGATCACCCCGGCCATCTCGGTGCTGTCGGCCGTGGAGGGCCTGGAGGTCAGCGCGCCGGGCCTGGCGAAGTTCGTGGTACCCATCGCCGCGGTCATCCTCACCCTGCTGTTCGCCGTGCAACGCTGGGGTACCCAGCGGGTCGGCAACCTGTTCGGCCCGGTCATGGTGGTGTGGTTCGGGGTCCTCGGCGTGGTCGGCGTCGCCGAGGTGGCCCGGCGGCCGCACATCCTGCTCGGCCTGTCGCCCAGCTATGCCGTCCTGTTCGTCGCCGACCACCCGTACACCGCGTTCATCGCCATGGGCGCCGTCGTGCTGGCCATCACCGGCGCCGAGGCGCTGTACGCCGACATGGGTCACTTCGGGCGCAACCCGATCCGGCGCGCCTGGTTCCTCCTCGTCTTCCCCGCCCTGATCCTCAACTACCTGGCGCAGGCCGGGCTCATCCTGCGCGACCCGGCCAGCCGGACCAACCCGTTCTTCCTGCTGCTGCCGAGCTGGGCGCGGTTCCCGATGGTGGTACTGGCGACCGCGGCCACGGTCATCGCCTCGCAGGCGGTCATCTCCGGGGCGTTCTCGGTGTCCCGGCAGGCACTGCGCCTGGGCTTCCTGCCGCACCTGCGGATCCGGCAGACCTCGCGCCACGAGTACGGCCAGATCTACATCGCCGGCATCAACTGGGGGCTGTTCGCCGCCGTCGCGCTGGTGGTGCTCACCTTCCGCTCCTCGGCCCGGCTGGCCACCGCGTACGGGGTGGCGGTCACCGGTACGTTCCTCATCACCACGATGCTGTTCCTGGTCGTCGCCCGCACCATGTGGCACTGGAGGACGTGGCAGCTGGTACTGGTCGCGGTGGTCTTCGGTGGCCTGGAGCTGACCTACTTCGCGGCCAACCTGACCAAGGTCACCCACGGCGGCTGGCTCACCCTGCTCCTCGCGGCCATCGTGTTCACGGTGATGCTCACCTGGCAGCGCGGCCGCCAGCTGGTCACCGCGCGCCGGGCCGACAAGGAGGGCTCGCTGCTGGACTTCATCGCCCAGGTGCGGGAGAGCGACGTCCCGCGGGTACCCGGTACCGCGGTGTTCCCGCACCCGAACAACCAGACGACCCCGCTGGCGCTACGGACCAACGTCGCGTACAACCACGTCCTGCACGACCACATCGTCATCATGACCGGGCGCACCGCCAACGTCCCGCACATCCCGTGGGACCAGCGCATCACCATCGACCAACTCGGCGACCCGAACGACAACATCGTGCACATCACGGCCGAGTTCGGCTTCCAGGACCCGACCGACTTCCCCGAGGTGCTGCGCCGGGTCGCCGGACAGCATCCGGAGACCGACCTCGATCCCGAGGACGCGTCGTACTTCGTCTCCCGGATCAGCCTGCGCCGCAGCGACATGCCCGGCATGGTCGGCTGGCGCAAGGGCCTGTTCCTCGCGCTGGCGCAGAACGCGCCGAGCCAGACCGAGTTCCTCTGCCTGCCGCGGGACCGCACCGTCGTGATGAGCGGCGAGGTCGCGGTCTGACCGACCGCCGGTCCGGCCGCGCGGCCGGGTGCGGCCTCATCGCCCGGTCACCGGCGCAGGCCGGGGAGCCAGGCGAGCACGTGCTCGATCTCGCTGTCCCAGAAGCTCCACTCGTGCTCGCCGGGCCGGAAGTCGACGGTCAGCCGCGCGCCGGCCCGCCGGGCCGCCTTGACGAAGGTCTCGTTGCCGGCGAACAGCGGATCACCGGTACCGCAGCTGACGTGCAACGGTGGCAGCGCGGCCGGGTCGGCCCGGTCCAGCAGCGCGAACAGGTCGTCGTCCGGGCCGGGGGTACCGCCGAAGACGCGCTCGAACAGGTCGGCGCGCTCCGGCCGGCGCCCCAGGGCCGCCACGTCCATCACCCCCGACATGCTGGCCGCCGCGGCGAACCGGGACGGTTGCCGCAGGGCCCACTTCAGCGCGCCGTAGCCGCCCATCGACAGTCCCGCGACGAAGGTGTCCGCGGGGCGCTCGGAGACCCGGAAGAACGACGGGACCAGCCGCGGCAGCTCCTGGCTCAGGAACGTCCAGTACCGGTGCCCGTACACCTCGTCGGCGTAGAAGCTGCGGTGCACCGCAGGCATGACGACGGCCAGGCCCAGCCCGGCCGCGTACCGCTCGATCGAGGTACGCCGCTGCCACGTGGTGTGGTCGTCGGACAGCCCGTGCAGCAGGTACAGCACCGGCGGCGGGCCGCCCTCCGCGGCGACACCGGCCATGCCGATCTGCGCTTCGGTCCGCTGCGGCAGCACCACCGTCATCGAGGTGCTCAGTTCGAGTACGTCGGAGAAGAAGTCGCAACTGATCAGAGCCACGCAGACCATCATGTCGCGTTCGGCTGCCCGGCCCGGCCCGTGGTGGCAGGCTCGGAGGGGTGGCCGCCGCAGCACCGTTACCGCTGATCCGGCCGATGCTGGCCACGCTCGGTGAGCTGCCCGGGCCGCCCGGGTGGGGGTACGAGTTCAAGTGGGACGGCGTGCGGGCGGTGACGTACCTGGACGGCGGGCAGGTGCGGGTGGTCACCCGCAACGACCGGGACGTGGTGGACAGCTACCCCGAGTTACGCAGGCTGCTGGGCCGGTTTCCGCGCCGGCGGCTGGTGCTCGACGGCGAGATCGTCGCCCTCGACCCGACCGGCGCGCCGAGCTTCAGCCTGCTGCAGCAGCGGATGCACGTGCGTACCCCGTCGCCGGCGCTGCGCGAGCGGGTACCCGTCCAGCTGTACGTCTTCGACGTGCTGCACCTGGGCGGCCGGTCGACGGTCGAGTTGCCGTACACCCGGCGCCGGGACCTGCTGGCCGACCTCGCGATCGACGACGAGGTGGCGACCACGCCGCCGTACTGGGCCGACCACGCCGGGCAGGACCTGATGCGTACCGCGGAGCAGCGCGGCCTGGAGGGCGTGATCGCCAAGCGGCTGGACGGGCCGTACCAGCCGGGCCTGCGGTCCCGTTCGTGGATCAAGACGCCGCGCAACCGGACGGTCGAGGTGGTCGTCGCCGGCTGGAAGCCCGGTGAAGGGCGCCGGGAGGGCCGGATCGGCTCGTTGCTGCTCGGCGTGTACGACGACGCCGGCCGGCTCGGCTACGCCGGCAACGTGGGTACCGGGTTCACCTACCAGATGCTGACCGACCTGGCCCGGCAACTGGCGCCACTGGGCCGGGCCACGTCACCGTTCGACGAACCGGTACCCCGGCCGGATGCCCGCGAGGCGCGCTGGGTCGAGCCGGCGCTGGTCGGCGAGGTCGCCTACCGCACGCTGACCCCGGACGGCCGGCTGCGCCATCCGGCCTGGCGCGGGCTGCGGCCGGACCGGGAGCCGGCTGAGGCGCGCCGCGCGAACCTGCGGTAGCCGCCCCGGCGGGCGACGCGGTCAGTGCTGCGCGCAGGCAGGGTCGGGCTCGGCCGCGGGACGACCGTCCGGACCGACCCGGGCGAGCGGCTCCGGCCGATCGGCACGCGGCACCGGCAGGTCGGCGTGCGGCTCCGGGGCCGGCGCTCGGCCGTCCTGCTCGGGGGTGAGCCGGCCGCGCAGCCGGACGGCGAGCACCGAGGCGAGCAGGCAGCCGGACACGACGACGGCGACCCACACCCCGGCCCGGCCACCGCCGATCAGCGGCCCCGCCGTGATCGGCCCGACGATGCCGCTGATCCCCCACAGGATGGCCGTCATCGCGTTGTACCGGCCGCGCAGCTCGTCGGTGGCCAGCGCGTTGGTCAGGGCCGGCATGACCGGGGACAGCAACGTCTCGCCGACCCCGAACACGACGGCGCACCCGATGACGCCGAGCGCGGCGGGCAACACCCGGCCGTGCTGACCGGCCACCCCACCGGCGGCCAGCACGAACCAGGACCCGGCGAACAGCACGCCGACACCGGCCAGCGCGTAGGTGCGGCTGCGCCGGCGCAGCAGGCGCAGCACGAACAGTTGGGCGCCCACGATCATCAGGGTGTTTCCGGCCAGCGCCCAGCCGATGACGCGCGGGCTCACCTGCGCGACATGGGTGGCGAAGGCGGTGAAGCCGACCTCGATCTGGGCGTATCCGCACGTCGTCAACGTCAGGCCGAACAGGATGAGCCGCACGAACGCCTTGTCCCGCAGGACTTCCCGGTAACCACCGGAGCGGGTGGCCGGACGCGGGCCAGCCGGTCGCCCGGTGGCGGGCCGGCGCCCGACGTGCGGCATGCTCAGCAGGATGGCGGCGGGGATCAGGTAGCTGACCGCGTCGCCGACGTAGATCGCCTGGAACGTGACCGGCCGGGCGATGTCGACCACGGCGGCGGCCAGCATCCCGCCGATGCCGATGCCGAGGTTGAGCAACGTGAACGACAGGCCGAACACCTGCTGGCGCTGCCGGTCGGGTACCAGCGAAGCAAGGATCGTGTTCTGGCCGGACCACAACGCGGCGCTGCCGACCGCCGCGAGGGTGAGCGCCGCGAGCGCGGACAGCGTGCTGTGCACGAACGCCAGCGAGGCCGTGCCCGCCGCCTCCACCGCGAACAGCGGCAGCACGACCCGCCGGGCGCCGTGCCGGTCGACCAGGCTGCCGCCCAGCGGCGCGAGCAGCAGCGCGACCAGGCCCATCCAGCCGACCAGCAGGCCGACGGTGCCGGCCGGCAGGCCGCGCACCTGGTTGAGGTAGACGAACAGGAACGGCAACGTCAGACCGCGCCCGACGGCCGAGCAGACCGTGCCGACCAGGATGCGCCGCGCCTCGGCGCTGTCAGGCAGGGCGTCCCGGAACATGCCCACCAGTGTGCCGAGGAGGTACGACAGGAACGATCGGATTACGCCGGCGGGGGCGCACCGCGGGCCGCGTCCAGGCCGTCGAGGATCAGGTCCAGCCCGAACTCGTACTCGTTGCCGTAGTGGTACCCGGGCTTCAGCACGTGTGTGACGGTCAGCTCGGTCAGGTGCGGGTACTCCTCGGCCGGCATGCGGGACATGATCATCTGAGCCACCTCGGCCGTCTGATCGGCGGTGTCGAACGGCAGGCTCGCCTCCTGCAGCGCGAATCCGTAGATGTAGCTGTCGAGTACCGAGAACGCGTGCGCGGCCAGCTCGACCGAGAACCCGGCCCCGCGCAGGATGCCGAGCACCCGGTCGTGGTGGCGCAGCGTTGCCGGGCCGGGCGAGGTGCGCGACTCCATCAGGCCGATCGCCCACCGGTGCCGGGCCAGGACCCGGCGGGCCGACACCGCCCGTACCCGCATGGCCGTCTTCCAGTCGGCGCCGTCCGCGGGCAGGTCGATCTCGGCGAACACCAGATCCACCATGCCGTCGAGGAGCTCGGCCTTGTTGGCGACGTGGTGGTACAGCGACATCGCCTCGACGCCGAGGGTCTCGCCGAGCTTGCGCATGCTCAGCGACGCCAGGCCGTTCCCGTCGGCGAACGCGGCGGCGGCGCGCAGTACCCGGTCCCGGCTCAGCGGGCTGTCCCGCCTGGTGGTGGACGTCACCCGATTACCTCCTTGCTCGACCTTACGCCGTAAGTCTAGCGTGGACTTACAGCGTAAGGCGACCGGAGGCAGCCATGACAATGACAGCGATCGTCCAGGACAGGTACGGCACCGAACCGGCGGACGTGCTGCGGCTCGACCACGTCGACCGACCCGCCATCGGTGCCGACGAGGTCCTCGTCCGGGTACGGGCGGCCAGCGTGGACCGCGGTACCTGGCATCTCATGACCGGCCTGCCGTACCCGATCCGGCTGGCCGGGTTCGGGCTGCGCCGGCCGAAGCCGCTCAACCCGGGGCGCAGCGTCGCCGGTACGGTGGCCGCGGTCGGCGCCGACGTGACCGGGATCCGGCCGGGTGACGAGGTGTACGGCACCGCCGACGGCGCGTTCGCCGAGTACGCCCGCACGAAGGCCGGACGGCTGACCGCCAGGCCGGCCAACCTGTCCGACGAGCAGGCCGCGGCGGTACCCGTGTCCGGGCTCGCCGCGCTGCAGGCCGTGCGGCACGCCGGGATACAGCCTGGCGAGGCGGTACTGGTGATCGGCGCGTCGGGCGGCGTGGGTACCTTCGCGGTGCAGATCGCCAAGGCCCACGGCGCGGAGGTGACCGGCGTGAGCAGCACCGCCAAGGTCGATCTGGTCCGCAAGCTCGGTGCCGACCACGTCGTCGACTACACCCGTGACGATCCGACGCAGGCCCGCCACTACGACGCGATCCTCGACATCGGCGGCAACCGCCGGCTGTCCCAGCTGCGCGGTGCGCTGACCCCGCGCGGACGCCTGGTCATCGTCGGCGGCGAGACCGACGGGCGGTGGCTGGGCGGCACCGACCGCCAGCTGCGCGCCCAGGTCCTTTCCCCGTTCGTCAGCCAGCGCCTGGGCACGTTCATCACTTCCGAGAACGCCGCGGACCTGGCGACGCTGCGGGAGCTGATCGAGGCGGGGAAGGTCACCCCGGCCGTCGACCGCAGCTACCCCTTGGCGCAGACCGCGGCGGCCATCCGGTACCTGCGCGAGGGAAAGGCCCGCGGAAAGGTCGTCATCAGGATCTGAGGCGTGGCCCGCCCGCGTGCCGGTCGTGCCCGGGTGCGTTTGCCGGCCCGCGGTCGGGGTACCGATCAGAACCGCGGAGGTGGCCGAACGTGCACATCCTGATCGACAGTGACGACGGGGCGTACCGGTGGCGGCTGGTGCGCCGCACCGCCCAGGGAGCCGACCTGGTGGCCCGTGGCGCGCGCGGCTACCGCGACGAGCGCGCCTGCTACCACGCGGCGGCCCTGCTGGCCGAGGCGGACGGCGCGGCGGGGCTGGTCGTCCAGGGGCCGGACGGGCACTGGCGCTGGCAGGTGACCGGCCCGGACGGCGCGCCGCTCGCCGAGTCACCGGCGGTGTTCCGCGATGCCGCGTCGTGCGGCCGGGCGCTGGCCGAACTGCGCCACGAGGTCTGCACGCTCCCCGTCACCTAGCCGGCGCGGAACGGGCCGGTCGACGGCATAGCCGACGGGCGTGACCCCGTCGGGCAGGTCGAGGTCGAGGCGGATGGTGTCCGGCAGCAGCAGCTTCATGGGGCCTGCCAGCCGAGGGCCGCGGTGCCGCGCAGCCGGCCGGCGGCGATCGCGGCGAGGTAGGTGAGCGTGGCCGTGGCGAGAATGGCGAAGCTGGGCGGGGTACGCGGCACCAGGTAGCTGACGGTCAGCCCGATCCAGACGCTGCCGACCGCGATTCCGGCCGACAGCGCCAGGCCGAGCCAGGGCCGGGCGGTGATCCGGGTGGCCGCGCCGGCCGGGGCGGCGAGCAGGCCGAGGATCAGCAGCGCGCCGACGACCTGGGAGGACTGCGCCGCCGTCGCGCCGACCAGCACCAGGAAGCCGTACCCGAGCAGGCGCACCGGTACCCCGCGGGCGGCGGCGACGTTCTCGTCGAGGCTGGCGAACAGCAACGGCCGGGCGATCGCCAGCAGCAGCACGCAGATGACGGCCGCGACCCCGGCGGTCAGGACGGCCCGCCCGGCGGACAGGCCGAAGATGGAGCCGAACAGCACCGAGACGCTCGCCGCGCCGTTGCCGGTACCGCTGCGGGTGGTGGTGTAGAGGGTCAGGAAGAACACGCCGAGGCCGAGGACCCAGGCGAACACGCCGCCGATGACCACGTCGTCGGGCCGGGCCCGGCGGCCGAGGGTACCCATGCCGAGCGCGACCAGGACGGTCACCGCGAACAGCCCCACCCGGGCGTCCACCCCGGCCGCCAGTGCCGCGAGCGCACCGGTGAACGCGACGTGGGACAGCGCGTCGGCGGTGAACACCTGGGCGCGCAGCACGAGGAAGTACCCGACGAGCCCGGCGGTGAGCGCGACCGCGGTACCGGCGACGAACGCGTGCTGCATGAACGGATGCGCGAACACGTCAGCCTCCCGCAACCGCGAGCCGGCCGCGCACCGCGAGCCGGCCGCGTACCGCGGTCGCCGCCTGGGCGAGCGCGTAGAGGCCGAACGCGACGGTGGTCAGCCAGAACCCGATCGGGTACGGCGAGTAGTACGCCACGAACAGCGCCACCCACACGGTCACCAGCGCCAGGACGACCGACAGGGCGAGGCTGGCCACCGGCCGCGCGACGAGTACCTGTGCGGTGGCGGGCGGGAGCACGAGCAGCGCGAAGACCAGCAGCACGCCGGTGATCTGCCCGACCTCCGCGACGGCGACGCCGAGGAGAACCAGGAAGACGGTACCCAGCGCCCGTACCGGTACCCCGTGGGCCTGCGCCACGTCGGCGTCGATGGAGGCGAACAGCAACGGCCGCCCGACCGCCGCGAGGACAGCCAGCGCCACCGCCGCCAGTACCGCCAGCGTCGTCACCTGCCCGGCGGTGATGCCGAGGAAGCTGCCGAACAGCAACGCGTTGGTGCCGTTGAGGAATCCCTTGTACAGCGCGACGAACAGCATCCCGCTGGCGAGCGCGAACGCCTGCACGGTACCGATGACCGCGGACTGTTCGCTGTAGCCGCCGCGGGTACCGGCGGGCAGCGCCGCGATGACGAGGGCCGCGATGACGCAGAAGCTGACGTACCCGGTCGCCACGCCCAGCCCCAGCCACACCGCGGCCGCGGCACCGGGGAATCCGACCAGCGCGAGGGTGTGCCCGGCGAAGCTCTGCCGGCGCAGCACCATGAACCAGCCGGCCGGGGCGGCGAGGAGCGCGACGACGGTGCCGGCCCGGAAGGCGTTGAGCATGAACGGCAGCGACCACATGTCCTGCAGGTCGCCGATCAGGTTCCAGGTGAACGTACCGGTCACGCGGCGTGCCTGTCGTGCCGCCCGCCGTGGTGCGCGGGCGCTTCCGGCTGGCCCACCACGACGAGCCGACCGTCCGATGTGGACAGTACCTCGACCGGGGTGCCGTACAACCGGGTCAGGGTACCGGAGTTGATCACCTGCGCCGGGGTACCGGAGGCCGCGCCGCCGTGTCCGAGGTAGATCACCCGGTCGAGGTAGGGCAGGATCGGGTTCACGTCGTGCGCCACGATGACCGCGGCCACGCCCTCGGCGCGGCAGATCCGCGACAGCAGCGCCGCCACCGCGGCCTGGTTCGGCAGGTCGAGACTGTCGAGGGGTTCGTCGAGCAGGAGCAGCTCCGGGCGCCGCGCCAGTGCCTGGGCGATGAGCAGCCGCTGCTGTTCCCCGCCGGACAGCTGCCCGATCGGCCGGTCCGCATACCGGCCGGCCCCGACCAGCTCGACCAGTTCCCGTACCCGGGCGGCCGCGGCCCGGGAACGCCGGCCCGGTAGCGGTATCCCCCACCGGTCGCCGTCCAGCCCCAGCCGGACCACGTCCACCCCCCGTACCCGCAGCGACGTGTCAAAGCTGCGCCGCTGCGGCAGGTACCCGACCGCGTGGTTGGCCTGACCGGGTGGCCGGCCCAGCAACCGGATCGCGCCGCCCGCCACCGGGATCAGCCCGAGGACCGCCTTGAGCAGAGTCGACTTGCCGGCGCCGTTGGGTCCGAGCACGGCCACGAACTCGCCCGCCGCCACGGTGGCGTCCACCCCGGACCACACGGTGCGCCCGCCGACCACCGCCGTGGCCCCGTCGACCTCGACCACGGTGGCCCTCTCGACCTCGACCACGGTCGCGCGACGGGCCGGTTCGGGCCGCCGGCGGGTCGGGCGGATGTCGGCTCGGACTACGGACACGACTCCTACTTTCCGATGGCCTGCGCCAGCGCCTGCTTCAGCGCGGTGAGTTGAGCGACCTGCCAGTCCTGGAACGAGGCACCGGCCGGGGTCAGCGTCTCGGTGATGGTGGTGACCGGGATGCCGGCGGCCTTCGCGGCGGTCACCTGCGCCTGCACATCCGGCGTGGCGTTCTGGCTGTTGTAGACGTAGACCTTGATCTGCCTGGTCCGGATCTGCTGGTCGATGGTGGCCTTGTCCGCGGCGGTCGGGTCGCCGCCCTCGCTGATCGCCGCCAGGAACCCGGGCGGGGTGAGCAGGTTCAGGCCGAGGGCCGGCGACAGCATCGCGAAGACCGACTCCGAGGCGCCGACCGGGGTACCCGCATAGTCGGCCTTGATCTGGTCGACCAGGTCGAAGTACGGCTTCAGGTCCGACAGCACGGTGGCGTGCCGGCTGTCGAAGAACGCCGCGTCGGACGGGTCGGCCCTCTTGTAGTCGGCGGTGATCCGGTCGACGACCGTCCTGACGTCCTGCGGCTTGTACCAGCGGTGCGGGTTGTCGCCCTCCTTCGCGCCGACCAGGTCGCCGACCGTCAACGTGATGCGCGACGAGGACGGGTTGGCGTCGGCGAGCTTGCCGGCCCAGGCGTCGTACCCGACCCCGTTGACGATCGCCAGCTGCGCCGCCGCGATGGACCGCCCGTCGGCGGCCGTCGGTTCGTAGTCGTGCGGGTCGGCGTTGGGGTTGGTGATGATCGTGGTGACCTTGACGTGGGCACCGCCCAGCTGCTCGGCGAGGCTGCCCCAGAAGTTCTCGGCCGCGACGACGTTGAGCACGGCGGAGCCGCCGGACGATCCCGGTCTGGCCGTGGTCGCGCAGCCGGCCGCCGTCAGCAGTACGGCCGCGAGCAGTACCGAAGTGAGCGCGGGCCAGCCGACGGCGCGGCGCCGCAGAGTAACCGGGTGGAGCACCGGGCAACCTTAACGAAAACGGTCTCCGTTATCAACTCCACCGGACCACGGGTCGCGCAGGTCACTTACGCTCACGCGGTCGCGCGCGGCGTGGCCGCCTGCTGGCCCTCGGCCTGTGCCTGCGCGCCGGTGGTCTCGTAGACGCAGGTCGCGCCGTACGGCCAGGTGGACCGTGACCGGCGGGCCATCACGGTCCGCACCTTCCGCCACTCCCCCGACGCGAGCAGGGCATCCTCCTCCAATGGGTTTCCGTATATCAGCCGAACGGTCCGCGGATTCCGCTTCATCGACGCGGAAAGATCGGTGAGCATGCCGGTAAATAGAGAACCCCGGATAGAGTTGTTTATGAAGATCACCGTGACGTCGTCGGGAATCCGATAATCGCGGACGTCGGCGCAGACGAGCTCGACGTCGCGGCAGCGCAACCGGCGCCGCGTCGTCGCCAGGTTCCGCTGCGCCACCTCGTGCAGTTCCCGGCACAATTCGACGCCGATCACGCGGGCGAACGGGTACTCGGCCGCGGCGGTCAGAACAGCCCGGCCCATCCCCGAACCGATGTCGAGGAACACGTCCTGCCTGGTCACCGAGCGGGGCGGCAGGGCGCGGCGCAGCTGGCGCCAGTTCATCGCGATGTAGAAGATGTTCTCGGCGTCGTGAGCGTCCAGGATGATGTTGCCGTTGGTCTGCACGCGGTACCGGCGCTCGTACAGCAACTCGCCGAGAAAACGTCGCGCATTCTTCACTGCGTTGGCCATCCCCGTCTCCTTGCAGGCGTGTTGCGGACGCGTCAGGAAAACGTGGTGAGCCTACGGGAGGCGGTTAGCGCGGCGAATGGTTCAACCGGCATTGTCAGCGTACTGCCCATCCGGACAACCGCCCGCAATCCGCGGGCATTAGCAATTTCCCGCCGTGCCGGTAAATGCAATATGTGCGGGACCACGCACCTCACGCGGTACCGTCCCCGGCCGGCCACAATCGGCGCAGCGTCCACGTCGTGGTGCCGCCGGCCGGCAGTCGCGGCGGTCCGCTCTCCCGGATCAGCAGGTCGCCAGCGGGCGTGCTCAGCTCGTAGTCGGTGTGCGGGCCGGCGAACCGCACCGCCGCCACCCGGCCGGGCAGGTCGCCACCGAGGCCGGCCCAGTCGGGGCGTACCAGGATCCGCCCGCCCGGTTCGCCGGGCACCGTCACGGACACCGTGCCGATCCGCACGCTCACCAGCCCCGGACCCGCGGCCCGCGCGGGTGCGGCCAGTACCGAGACCGGCCCGGTCAGCCGCGCGACCGCCGGGCCGGCCGGCCGGGCGTACACGTCGGCCGGGGTACCGACCTGGACCAGCCGGCCGCCGTACAGGATCGCGACCCGGTCGGCGACGGCGAGCGCCTCGCCGGCGTCGTGCGTGGCGTACAGAGCGGCAGCGCCGGCCGCCGCCCGCTGCGCGGCCACCTCGGCGAGCACCACGCCGCGCAGGTGGGCGTCGAGGTGCGCGGTCGGCTCGTCGAACAGGAACAGGTCCGGCTGTGCCGCCAGCGCCCGGGCGAGCCCGACCCGTTGCTGCTGACCGCCGGACAGTTCGGCCGGCCGGCGACCGGCGAGGTCGGCGAGGCCGACTCCGGCCAGCAGCTCATGCGCGCGGGTACGGGCGGCGGCGCCCCCGACACCGCGGCGGCGCAGCGGGTACGCGACGGTGTCCAGCACGGTCAGGTGCGGCCACAGCGCGTAGCTCTGGAAGACCATGCCGACCCGCCGCCGCTCCGGCGGGGTGCACCGGCGCGCGGTCGACACCGTCCGGCCACCGAGCCGGATCTCCCCGCCGGCCGGCGCGACGAACCCGGCGACCGCGTGCAGCAGCGTCGTCTTGCCGGAACCGGACGGGCCGAGCAGGGCGACCACCTCGCCGGGTGCGACCGCGAGGTCCACGTCGGTCAGCACCGGTACGCCGGCGCGGTAACGCAGGCACACCCCGCGGCAGTCGAGCGCGTCGCTCATGTCCGGCCCCGGCGCGGCAGCAGCACGGCCGCCGCGAGGCACACCGGTACCGTGAGGACCACCGCGAGCGCCGACGTGGTGCCGATGTTGCCCAGCTCCCGCTGGTTGAGCACGACGACCGCGAGGGTCTGGCTGCCCGGCCCGTACAGGATCGACGACATCGTCAGCTCGTGGAAGGCGAACAGGAACGCCAGTGCCGCCGCGGACGCCAGCGCGGTGCGCAGTGGCGGCAGCACGACGGTGGCGAGCGTGGTCGCCGGGCCGGCCCCGCTGACCCGGGCCGCGCGGACCGGTTCCGCGGACAGCCGGTCGAGGGCGGCGCGCACCGGCAGGTACCCGAGGATCCAGAACTTGGCCAGGTAGGCGACGAGGATGATCAGCGCGGTACCGGCGAGCCACCGGCCGTACCCGATGGCGACGCCGACCGCGAGCGCGGATCCCGGTACCGCATAGGACAGCGTGACCGCCAGGACCAGCGGGCGGCCCGCGAGCCGGCCGCGCAACCCGGCCAGCAGCCCACCCAGTGCCGGGACGAGCAGCGCGGCCGCGGCCGCCAGCCACAGGCTGCGGGCCAGCGCCGCCCCGGTCTCGCCGGCGAACGCGTCGGCGAAGTTAGCCAGCGTCCAGTTGGCCGGCACCGGCGCCAGCCCCGGCGCGCGGGTGAGCGCGGCGAGCAGCACGGCGAGCACCGGCAGCCCGACGGTCAGCGTCGCGAACGCCCACACCGCCGCGGTCACCAGCCGCCCCGAGCCGGCCGGGACCGGCGGGTCCAGATTCGGCGGCCGGGTGCGCACCGCGCCGAGCCAGACCTCGGCCGGCGCGACCGCCACGAGCACCAGCAGCACCATGGCCAGCGCCACGACGGTCAGGTCGGTGAACGCGGCGGGATCGGCGGACAGGTTGAGGTCCTGGTACACCAGCGTGGACATGGTCGCGAAGCCGGCCGGTGTGCCGAGCAGCTGCGGCACCGCGAAACTGTTGACCACGCTGGCGAACACGAGCGCCGACGCGGCGAGCAGCGGCACCCGCAGCAGCGGCAGGGTGATCGTGCGCAGCGCGGCCCAGCGGCCCGCGCCGCTCGCCCGCGCGGCCCGGTGCAGGTCGACGTCCGCGCGCACGGCCAGGCCCGCGGTCACCACCAGATAAGCCAGGGGTACCGCGTGCGTGGCGAGCACGAGCACGATGCCGGCCGGACCGTAGAGCCCCGGAAGCGGTATCCCGGCCAGCCGGTCGGTCAGGCCGGCCGGCCCGTACGCCTGGGTCCAGCCGAAGCCGAGCACGAACTCCGGCACGATCAGGCCGCTGGCGACGACCGGCCGCAGCACGCGGCGCCGGCGCGGTTCCTGGCGTTCGACGCCGAGGGCGAGGGCGGCGCCACCGGGTACCGCCAAAGCCGTCACCACGGCCGCCAGCGCGATCGTGTGTACCGTGGCCCGCACGCTCTGCGGCGCGGCCAGCGCGCGAGCGATGCCGGCGAGGCCGCCGCCGGCCGCCACCCGGACCAGCCCGGCGAGCGGCAGCACGACGAGCAGGCCGACCAGCGCGGCGATGAGCACTACGGCGGCGGCGCCGGGACGCCGTGCCGGTACCGCCGACGCCGTCACCGCCTCATGCCCCGAAGATCGCCTGGTACTGCTGCAGAAGCTGGCGCTGCCGGCCGAACAGCGCCGTCCAGTCGGGTGACACCGAGGTGGCCCCGGACGGCTGCGGTGGCCCGGGAATGCCGGGCAGGATCGGCTGCCAGCCGGTCTGCGCGATGCGGCGCTGCGCGTCGGCGGACAGCACGTATTCGCAGAACGCGGTCGCCGCCGCGGCGTGCGGGGCGGTGGCGACCTGGGCGATCGGGCTGTACAGCGAGATCGCCCCGTCCGCCGGCCAGACCAGGTTCACCGGCGATCCCTTCGCGGTCGCCGAGCGCACCTCCGAGTCCAGCGTGAGGCCCACCTTGGCCCGGCCCTGGGCGACCGCGGTGACGACCTCCGGCACGGTGCTGACCTGGGTCGCGCCGTTGGCCTTGAGCCGCTTGTAGAAGTCCAGGCCGAAGCCGGGCGCCTGGCTGAAGTACCCGAGCGCGGCGAACGCCGAACCCGCCGCGGCCGGGTCGGGCAGGGCGACCACGCCGCGGTACGCCGGGTCGGTCAGGTCCGACCAGGAGCGCGGTGCCGGGTTCAGGCCACGGGCGGTCACCAGGACGAGGTACAGCCAGCGGGTACCCCAGAAGTACCGCGCCTGCGCGGCGGCCGCCACGCCCGACGCGTTCGGCACCGGCCAGGCGCGCAGCAGGTGCTGGTCGGCGTAGGACTGCATGGACAGCGGATCGGTACCCCAGATGACGTCGGCCTTCAGTCCCCCGGAGCGCTGGTCGGCGGCGATGCGCGCGTTGAGCGAACCGGTGGTGGCCCGGAACACGTCCACCTTGGCGCCCGGGTGGGCCGCGGCGAACCCGGCGACGACGGCGTCGACCGTGTTCTGCGTGACCGAGGTGTACAGCGTCAGGGCGGGTGCGGACGCGGTGGCGGCCGGTGTCCCGGACGACCCGGCGCAGCCGGCGGCGAGCAGGACGGCCGCGGCGAGTACCGCGGCCGGCCCGATGTTCCTCATGGCGTCCTCCGGGTGGGTGGTCACCCGCCGGACCACGGCGAGTGGGGGCCGAGGATCCAGTTGCGGTGCGCCGGTCGCGCCGGTGCCGCGGGCGGTGGGCCGGTCAGGTCGTCCGGCTCCCAGCGCACCGGGTCGTCAGTCAGCCCGACGAGATAGGTGACCGTGCAGTTCAACGCCGCGGCGAGGTCGGGCAGCCGGCCCAGGTCCAGACCGCGGCCGTGCTCCATGGCGCTCAACGCCCGGTTGGTCAGCGCCGCGCCGCGGCCGGCGAGGATGTCCACCACCTGGGTCTGGGTGAGCCCGAGTTGGAGTCTGCGGGCGCGCAGCCGCCGGGCACAGATCCAGTGGCGCTCGGCCGCGCGGTCGGTCGGGGCGCTCATGGCCACCCCCTCGTGGTGCGGGTCTGCCGGCAGTCTTCGCCGAATCGCGGACTCCCGCAACCGGACGGGGCAGGCGGCCGTCACTCTTGCGCGTCGGGCGCCATATCGGCGAGCGGGTAGATCGTGTACCGGGCGAAGTTGTACACCGGCGCCAGCGCGAGCAGCCGCTCAAGCTGCTCGTGGGAGTCGACGTCGTAGATCCAGGCGCCGCCGTGGCCGCCGACGACGTGGTACCGGGCGAGCACGGTGCCGGCGCGTGCCAGCGGCGCGCCGTACTCCGGCATGCGCGCCACCGCCCCGGCCATCTCCCGGGACAGCAGCGACAGCTCGATCTGCCACATCACGAGGAACTTCATCACGGGAATGGTACGGGACACCGGGCGACCGTCCTATCAGGACAGTGATGAGTCGGCGCGGTGCCGGTTGACGAAATCGCGGATTCCCCGAATGCGCCCCGATAGCGGCGCGTCTTCCCCCGGCCCAGGAGCGGGAATATGCTGAGGCTGTCGCGTCGGATCAAGCCCGACCGCAACTCGTGGACTCTGTTGGTGGACCGTTCCGGTTCCGGCGCCACAACACCGGTTGGTTGGTGGGTCACGATGACACAGACCGAAAACGAGGACCAGATACTCCACATTCT
>VAWN01000057.1:384-7196 GCA_005885555.1 Actinomycetota bacterium | reverse complement strand
AACCGACGCCGGGCTGGCACCGTTCCTGTTCTGCAACGAGATCACCGTCGCCGCCGACGAGGCGCCGCTGGCCTGCCCGCAGTGCACCGGCGCGAATCTGCACCTCGACGCGGTCCACTTCGCCACCCTCACCGACGAGCACTACACGCCCACGGTGGGGAGCATCGACCCGGACACCGGCGCGGTCATCGCCGACGACCAAGCCCGCGCTCTCCACGCCGGGCAGAACCGCGGGCCGATGCTGGCCATCGGCTACTGGTGCGAAGACGGCTGCCGCGGTCGCATCGAGCTACGCGAACACAAGGGCCACCTGTTCGCCGGCCTGCACAACGAGCAGCCCGTACGAAAGGACGACTTCCAGTAGGGCGGCGACGGCACCGCCGGTCGCCCAGCGAGTCGCTTCATCACATCGTGGACGGCTCGGACCCCCCGACTGGCACCCGAAACGATCAGCGGGCGTCGAGCCGACCCGAAGAACCCCGGCGCCTGGCGTGAGAGCCGATCCGGTCCCCGACCACGAGTACGCGGCGCACCGATGACTGGGAATGCCAACCCAAACGCGCGACTCGCGGCAGAAGCCGACGCCTCTTCGCTCAGGGCTCTGGAGTGCGCGTCGCAATGGATGAAGGCCGGATTCATCACGCAAGGCGCGCGCCGCGGACCCGGCGCGAGCGTGAGGGCCGTCAGGGTCCGGATCTTCCGAGGACCTGAGCAGCCGCGGCGGCGACAAAGGCTCCGACCGCATCCCGGGACCGGTTCTCGCAATCCATCAGTTCGGCCTTGTCGGCGGCGCGGTGTATCGCACTGACGGGCTTGTGGGCCGCGTTGGCGAGAGCCATGAGCCCTGGGTCTTCGGCGATCAACTGCACCCGGAACCGAGCGTGATCCAGGTCAGCGCCCAGCTGATCACACTCTGCCCGCGCCGCCCGGTACTCCGGACCCTCAGGATCTTCGTGCCGGCGAAACCACAGATTGACCACCGCACGCCGATGCGCCGTGAGCGCACCAGCAAACGCGCTGTACGTCGCCATTCGCTCCTGCCGGAGTCGCTCTTCTCGAGCGAAACCCTCAGCACGTCCCGCATTTTGGCGTTGGAAGAGGTAGGTGGTGGTCGACCCTAACAAGGTCCCGGCGACGGCGATCAAGCTGACGAGAAGAGCTTCCACAGCGCCAGTCTCCCAGCCGTCGGCGGCGGTCGATAACAGCTGCAGTGCACCCAGCCCTCGCGCTCGACGCTGCGCCCATCCGGCCCTCGCGGGCATATCGGCGACCGCGGACCCGCGGACCTCCCGGCCTGGCCTGTCAACAGCCGCTGCGTTTGTCAAAGCGAGCGGATCGCGGCTGACTCGAAAATCGGTGCGTGAGTGGGCAGGCGGTAGCACCCGGCGGAGCGTCAGCGGAGCCGGGTTGGTTGTGAGGTCGTGCGAGAACGGCCCAGGATGTCAGGCGGCGGTGGGTAGCTCGGGTGGGGGTTGCAGGATGACCTTGCGTCCGGTGAGGTGTTCGAGTTGGCGGACGAGGTCGCGTTGCCGCCGCTGTTTGTTGATCTTTAATTCGTAGTACCCGGGTCCGAGGTCGTGGTAGCGGGCGTTCGGGTCGGCCAGCAGGTGCCAGATGATGGTGAGCATGGAGTTGCCGACGGCGACGATGGCGCGTTTCTTGCCTCGGCGACGGACCAGCCGGCGGTAGCGTTCGCCGAGGAAGGTGTCGGTGCGGGCGAGGGCGGCGACGGACTCGCCGATGGTGGCGGCCAGCCACGGATTGCCCTTGCCGGTGGAGGCGCCCTTGTTCTTGCCGGCGGACTGCCGGTCGATGGGGGCGAATTTGGCCCAGGACACCAGGTGCGCGGCGGTGGGGAACGCGTCCATGTTCACGCCGATCTCGGCGATGATCTCCTGAGCAGACCGGATCCCGATGCCGGTGATCTCATCCAGCTTCTCCACCGCCTGGACGAAAGGGGCAATCAGCTCGTCGATCCTGGCGTCCAGTCCGGTGATATCGGCCGCCAGGGTGTCGATGCGGCGCAGCATGGCGGCGCAGAGGAAGGCATGGTGGTCGTCGAAGTGGCCGGTCAACGCCTGGCGCAGCTGGGGGATCTTGGGACGCATCCGGCCGTGGGCCATCTCCGCGAGGACCTTCGGGTCGCGCTGCCCATCGATCATCGCCTGCAGCATCTGCCGGCCGGATACGCCGTGCAGGTTGGAGATAACCGTGTCCAGCTTGATCTGAGCGTCTTCAAGGGTCTTCTCCAGCCGCTGTTTCTCCCGGGACTGCTCGCGCACCAGGCTGCGCCGGTAGCGGGTGAGGTCGCGTAGCTGCCGGATGGGTTTGGGATGGACCAGGCTGGGCCGGCACATGCCACGCTCGACGACCTTCGCCAGCCACACCGCGTCGAGCTTGTCGGTCTTCGGCCGGCCAGGCACGTTCTTGACGTGCTTGGCGTTGAGTAGCCAGCATTCGAAGCCTTCTGCTTCCAGTAGGTAGAACACCGGCTTCCAGTAGTCGGACGTAGCCTCCATGGCGACCAGCTCGATCCGCTGGTCGTGCAGCCAGTCGGCCAGGCCCAGCAGCGCCGGTGTGGTGGTGGCGTACTCGCGGACCTCCTGCACCCGCCGGCCGGGCTTGGACTCGTGCGGTATCCGCACGCACACGACCAACCCGGCCTTGCCGATGTCAATCGCGCAGACCCGCTCCACCAGTCCCACGGGCTCCTCGGTGGACTCCTCCATCAATCCGCCTTCATCCTCGACAGCAACGAAAGGCGGCCGCCCGCGGGAACGGTGCGGGGCAAGGGACAGAGGCGGACTCGCGTGCTCGAAGCAACATGACAGGGCCCCAAGATCACGCTCCCGGCGTCAGACTACTTGACGGCCTCGAAGAGCCAAGCAGCTACGACGTCGGCGGGCGACCACCGCCGATTTTCACGCACGGCAGGGCGTCACGACAGGGGCATCGGGGACTACTTGTTTCATTGATCTACGACCGCAGCCCGGCCAGGCTTGGTCGAGGTGACCGGTGGGTTCGCTCTCATCGCGGCTGCCCACCGTAGTTTGGTGTGGCTCTCATCTGGCATGCGTCCTGCCGGTCACCGCGGCGCGGAGTGGCTCAAGAGGGGACTGCCCAGCTCAAAGTAGCGCTGCCCTCCCGCCGACACCATGTCGGATTCGGGAAGGGAGTCACTGGTGGCTCGAGTCATCATCGGGGTGGATCCGCACAAGCGGTCCGCGACCATCGAGGTCGTCAACGAACGCGAGCAGACGATCGCGCAAGGGCGCTTCGGCACCGACACCGACGGCTACAAGGCCATGCTCGCCGCCGGCCGCCGGCACAAAGACCGCATGTGGGCGGTCGAGGGCTGCAACGGCATCGGCCGGCACGTTGCGCAACGCCTGGTCGCCGACGGCGAAACCGTCGTGGACCTGCCCGCGAAGCTGTCCGCCCGGGCCCGGGCGTTCGCCACCGGCCAGGGCCGCAAGACCGACCCGGTCGACGCCCGCGGCGTCGCCGTGGTCGCCCTGCGCACCGTAGGCCTGCGCCGCGTCGAGGCTGATGACACCACGGTCGCGTTGCGGCTGCTGGTCGACCGTCGTGACCAACTCGGCCGCGCCCGCACCGAACTCGTCTCCCGGCTGCACCACCTGCTGCTCGAACTCATTCCCGGTGGCGCGAAGAAGGACCTGTCCGCGCAGCAGGCCCGTTCCCTGCTCGCCGCTGTCCGGCCGCGGGACGTGGTCGGCAAGACCCGCCGTTGGCTGGCCTCGGAACTGATCCAGGAACTGGTCGTCATCGACAAGAAGATCAAGGTCGCGAAGCAGGAACTGACCGAGCTGGTCGCCAGTACCGGCAGTCGACTGCTCGAGCTGCACGGCATCGGGCCGTCCGGCGCTGCCCGGCTGCTCGGCGACGTCGGGGACATCCGCCGCTTCGCCAGCCGCGCGCACTTCGCGTCCTGGAACGGCACCGCCCCGATCGACGCCTCCTCCGGCGAGAACAACCGGCACCGGCTCTCCCACGCCGGGAACCGACGCATCAACCGGGCACTGCACATCATGGCCATCGTCCAGCTGCGTCACGACACCCAAGGACGTCGCTACTACCGGCGCCGACTCGCCGAAGGCAAGCCACCGATGGAAGCGCTACGCGCCCTGAAACGCCGCCTGTCCGACGTCGTCTACCGGCAGATGCTCGCTGACACCAAACGGCTTGAGACGGGCCCGGCAGGACACGCGGGGGCGACTCTGACATCCAGCGCGGCCGACCCGATCCCCATGATCGACACTTCGGACAAGTCACTTCCCGGACCCGCCGAACCACAGACTAAGAAGTCCTAACAGAATGATCATTTGACGAGTCGGCGGTAGCAGATGATGGAGCAGGCCAGGCTCATGAAGGCTTCGTGGATGTCGTCGCGGATCTCCCAACGGATGCGCAGACGACGGAACCAGTGCAGCAGCGCGACCGTCTGTTCCACTACCCAGCGATGAACACCCAGACCGGAGCCGTGTTCGACACCGCGTCGGGCAAAGTGGGGGGTGATGCCTTTACCACTTACCTGGTCGCGGTAGATGTCGTAGTCGTAGGCCCGGTCGGCGTACAGGCTGTCTGGTCGCCGGCGTGGACGGCCGCGTTTGCCGCGTACCGACGGGATGGCCTGGATCAGCGGGAGGAGTTGAGTGACGTCGTGTCGGTTGCCGCCGGTCAGGGTGACGGCCAGTGGGATGCCCGCGCCTTCGGTGATGACATGGTGTTTCGAGCCGGTCTTGGCACGGTCGACCGGGCTCGGGCCGGTTTTGGGCCGCCTTTCAAGGCCCGCACATGCGAGCCGTCGATCACCGCCTTGGACCAGTCCAACTTGTCCGCGGCGTTGAGTTCGGCCAGCAGCAGCTCGTGCAGGCGTTGCCAGACCCCGGCCTGGTGCCACTGGGCCAACCGGCGCCAGCAGGTCATCCCGGAGCCGAACCCCAACTCCTGCGGCAGGAACTCCCACGGAATCGCGGTGTACAGCACGAACAGGATGCCGCACAGCACCTGCCGGTCCGGTACCCGTTTGCGTCCCGGGTTGCGAAAACGCCGCGGGTGTTGGGGTAACAGCGGTTCGATCCGCTCCCACAGCCCATCCGGCACCATCCATGGTGGCTGCTCGCCCTTCCGCACAGTTGCCTACTGTAGGTCATCGTCCACAGTGGACGAAAGACCCTAGATCATTCTGTTAGGACTTCTAAGAGCGCCGCGCAGCCCCGCCGGGAGTGCCCGGTGCTCGGCGTCTGGGTTACCCCCGCCGTTTCAGAATGCTGAGCTGGTCGAGGACGAAGCGGGTGTCCGCGACGCGGACCGCGACCGCCCGCGCGGCAACCTCGGGCGTCAGCGGCGGCATCGCGGGCACTTCCACCCGTCCGTCGGGAAACTCGACCTCGCTAGCGTCGTGCGGGTGATCGATCGTGACCACCACATATAGCCAAGGCTCACCAACTGCTCAACCAGCACGGTGCCGCTGTCGCGGTTGCCGCCCAGCCCGGGGGAGTAGAGCACCACCGGCTGGCCGCCGGGTTGCCGATCGACCGGCGCATCCACCCGGCCGTGGGTCAGCGGCATCCGCAGGACACCCGGGCGAAGACCGCTGTCCTGTTCAAACCGTGCCCAAGCGGCCGGTGGCAGCCACGGGGCCAACGGACGATCGTGGCTCGGCCGCGCCGGATACCACAGGCTCACCATCAATTCCCGGACGCGCTGCGCTGGCACCCATGGATCCGGTCGGCTCCGGTCCACCAGATGCAGCGGGACAACGCCGACACGATCCTCGCCGGTGGGTCGGGGCAGGCTCGGCCGCAGCGCCTGCGCAGTCGTGGTGGGCGCTTGGACGACCTGCGCGTAGGCCGGCGATGGGCCGGCCACCCCCACTGAAACAAGCAGCGCCACACCGACGAGCACGACACGTCGGATAGCGAAACGGACAGACGCGTCTATCGCAGGTTGGGACCGCATGGATTCCCCCTCACGAATATTCGACTGCTGTTGTGACAGCCAATCACATTCCGCCACGGCAGCGGCGGGCGAGTTGGCCACCGACCGCGAACTGCTGATCCGCTACCCCGTACACTGCTCGACGACCTCGCCGGAGCGCCGATACACGGAGCAACGGCAGCAGGCCGCCTGCCGGCCGTCATCCCCGTCACATATAAGCGGTACGGCGGCTCGGCGCAGCAGCACCGTTGCCGTCTAGTGAACGTGGTGGTACCGGAGCACCGCTGCGGGGCCCCGCCGCCACGAGATCATCCGCCGGTTCACCGGCATGGTCAGCACGAACGCCACGACCGGTGAGAACGCCAGCCGTCTCGCGCGGCTTCGGCGATCAGGTGCTGGACGAAGGTAAGCGGCCCCGCTGATCTTCAGGTATTCGGGCACTCGTTGAAGATCGACGTCGGTCGGCGAGTCGACCGATCCTGCCGTGACGAACTCCGTCAAAGAGCGTCTGGTTCAACGACGGCGTCAAACACCGTTTCCTGAGACGATTACCGGTGTGACCGGCGTGCTGAAACCGACGGAACTGCCCGCCGCCGCACCAGCAGTGCTCACCGAGATCGGTATCGGGTACGCCGGGTCTTCATCTGCGGCCGATCCCGCCAGCAGTTGCGCCGCCGGCAATGACTCTCTCTATGGGTCACCGCCCCTGAAGGGCGCTCGGGATCCCGCTCATCCGCCGGGCTGACCTTCGGCGGCTCACTCGCGCCATGTGCACGGAACGGAGTCTGTCGTGACTACGGAACCCACCCCCACCGTCGAGGACAAGGGTCGCGACCGTCCGTCTCGGCCTG
>VAWN01000057.1:0-339 GCA_005885555.1 Actinomycetota bacterium | reverse complement strand
TACTTCTGGTCGCCGCCCCGTTCATCCCGGCGAAGGAGAGCTCCGTCACCGGCGCGGTGCTGTGTGGGTTCGCGCTGGGCTGGGCGATGTTGGCCGTGCTCTCGGTGCGGTTCACCGATCAGCCGCAGCGGTGGGCCGCGGCTCCTGCTCTGTTCATGGGGGTGGCAGGTCTTCTCCTGGTGGGGTTCGGCTCTTCGGTGCAGCCGGTGCTCAACTGGGTGTGGCCGCCCGTCGCGCTGGCGTTGGCGATCTGGATGGTCGTCCGCGCGCGTCGGCAGCTTCGCAGCTGGACCAGAGGCTGGCTGCTGTATCCGGTGATCGCGCTGCTGGCTCTGGCCT
>VAWN01000075.1:55425-95687 GCA_005885555.1 Actinomycetota bacterium | reverse complement strand
GCCACCCCACCGGCGTGCGCAAGCTCCCACGGCGCGAACAGCAACCACCCCGCCGACTCCGGAACCCGTACCCGCACCGTCACCGGCGCCGCCGCCGCGATCGCCTTCCCAACCGCCGGGCCCAGAACCCGCTCACCCGCCCATGCGCCGACCCGGTCAACCCACTCCGCCTCGGACGCCACCCGCCGGGTCGGGTCCGCCTGCCACCGCAGAAACCTCGGCAGGTTCTCAAACCCCGCCGCCTCCGGCTCATCCGCCGGGTCAACCGCCACGATGTGATCCGCCAGCGCCGCCCCGGTGACTTCATCGGTCAGCAACCAGCGCCACCGCCACGGACCCGCCACTTTCAGCGCCTCCAGCAGCAACCCCACCACGGCCTCCCCGGCAACCACCCACACCCGCAGGGACACCCACGGTAAACACCCGGGGACCGATCGCCACAACCCCCAAACAGCCCACAACCCGACACGGCCGGCCAAGGCCAACAGACCCAGGCGCCGGCGGTACCGGACAGCCGACCAGGTCGTTCCACGGCTGGCTTAGCGTGGGCGGATGGAATCTCTCGAGCTGGCCGACTACCGGGAAGCGGTGGCCCGGCTGTACCTTGCCCCGACCGGCCTGGTCGAGTTCCGGGCCGGTCGGGACAAGCTGTTCGCCACCCACCCGCAGTCGCCGATCCCGGCGCAGGAGCGGGCCGGCTTCACCGGGCTGCGGTACTTCCCGCCGGCCGACGACGCGATCGTCGAGGTGGTACTGCGCCCGGAGCCGGGCCGGCTGGAGATCGACACGGGCGGGCCGGACGGCGTGGTGCGGTACACCCGCGTGGGGGTGCTCGACACGCGATGGGGGCCGCTGTCACTGTGGTGGATCGCGGCTTACGGGGGTGGGTTGTTCCTGCCGGTACGCGACGGTACCGGTGGAAGCGAGACCTACGGCGGCGGCCGGTACCTGACGGACACGGCCAAAGGTACCCACGGCCGGGGGCTGACCGTGCTGAGTGCGGACCGGGTCCGGCTGGACTTCAACTACGCCTACAACCCCTCGTGCGCCTATGACAGCCGGTGGGCCTGCCCGCTCGCGCCACCGGAGAACCGGGTGGCGGCACCGATCCGGGCCGGCGAGTGCCGGTACCACTGAAAAAAGATCCCGCGGCCGGTCCTTGTGGGACCGGCCGCGGGAGCGGTGCGATACCGGCTACGGAGTGGCCGCTACCGCCGTGATGCTGAACTCCTCCCACCCGGCGACCACCGAGCGGTTGGCGATCAGCGGCCCGTTGCCGCCGCCCTCGGCGGTGACGTACTTGCCGTTGGCCATGGCCTTGAGCGCGAACATGCCGCCGCCCTCGTCGATGACCCAGAACTTCTCCCAGCTACCGATCGCGGTCCGGTTGGCGATCAGCGGCCCGTTGCCGGCGCCCTCGGCGGTGACGTACTTGCCGTTGGCGGCCGCCTTGAAGCTGACGGTCCCGTCGGCGTTGGCGGTGACGTCGAACTCCTCCCAGGTGGAGGCCGCGGTGCGGTTGGCGATCAGCGGGGAGTTACCACCGGCCTCGGCGGTGACGAACTTGCTGTTGGCGTTGGCCGTGAGGTTCACCGCACCGCCGATCGGGACGACCGATGCCGAGGCGTCACTCGCGTGGGAGTCGCCGTTCGTGCCGTGCGCGACCACCGTGAACGTGTACGCGGTCAGGTTGGTCAGGCCGGTCACGGTGCAACTGGTCCGGGTCGCGTCCAGCGTGCTGCAGGACGGCGGCGTGCTCGGGCTCCCGGCGCTCGCCGACGGGCCGGTCGCGGTTACCGTGTAGTAGCTCAGCGGGGCGAAGTCGGTCGGCGCCGTCCAGGAGACCGTCGCCTGCCCGTCACCGGCCATCGCCATCACGTCCGTCGGGGCGCCGGGCGCTCCGGTGACCACCGGAGGCATCGACCACCCGGGGGCCGAGTCGCCACCGGCGGCGCTGTTCGCGACCACCGCGACGGTGTAGACGACGCCGGGCTGCAGGCCGTTGGTGACGGTGATCGAGCAGGTGGTGTCGATCGCGGCGCCGGTGCAGCTGTCCCCGCCGGGGTAGGCCGTCGCCGTGAAGCCGTCGATCCCCGCGCCGGGGTTGGTCGGTGCGGTCCAGTTCGCGTCGAACCCGTCGGTGGTGAGGTTGGTGATGTTCACGCCGGTCGGCGCGCCGGGCGCCCCGACCGTGAACGGGTTCGAAGCGCTGGGGCCGCTGACGGGGTTGCCGGCACCGGCCAGGCCACCGGCGGCGTCGTACGACGTCACGGTCGCGGTGTAGGTCGTGCCCGCGTCCAGTCCGCTGAGCGTGCATGTGTGGTCGGGAACCTCGATGTCGGCGCAGGCGGTGTCGTCACCGCCGTTGTCGACCGTGACCGTGTAGGACAGCGCGCCGGCGGCACTGTCGTCCGCCCAGTCGACGTCCGCGGTATTGGTGCCGGGCGTGACGGTGATCGGGGTCACCAGCTCGGGGCGTACCGCGTTCGCGCTCGCCCCCGCCGCCTTGGCGGACGGCGTCGCTGTGGTGGCGGCCTTGGCGGCCGGTGCCGCCTTGGTGGCGGCCTTGCCGGCGGTACCCGCCTTGTTCGGGGTCGCGGCTGCCTTCGGCTTCGCGGCGTGCCTGGACCGTGCCGGCGTCGACTTGTCGGCCGGCGCGGCCGCGTGGTGCCTGGCCGGATGGGCGGCCGTGGCCCGGGCATCAGCGCCCGGTGCCGGCTTGCTCGCGGCGAAGGCGGGCTGGCCGCCGAACCCGACCGCCGCAGCGACGGTCGCGAGTACCACCGCACCGCCCAGCCGCCAGCCGACGTGGACGCGTGCCTTCCGATGTCTGAGAGCCTCGCTCACTTGTTTCCCCCCGTACTGATCGGACCGGCCCCTCGCCGGCAGAGGTAACAAGTGCAATTTATGACCTTACGGGCGGCACATACTGGAACTTCCCTAAACCCGTCGGGCATCGTGTTCGCGGCAGCCGTCGGATCGGGCTACGCCGTACCGGACAACAGGGCCGAAACCGGTCTGTCTACAGTGGACGGCGCATCGGGCGAAACCAGGCCGGTCAACGGTAATCGGCCCGAGTCGGGAGCAACCGTCGGCCAGGCGTTCGACCGATCCACCGCGGCCCTCCCCGGCGTTATAGTCCCTCAGGGCCAGACCCTCCCCCGCCGTACCTCTCCCTCGCGATCGCAGGTGGCCATGACTGCTGTGGAACCGGTCCTCGATCTGGGCTGGGTCGATGAGGTGCTGCTCGCCGGGCCGGACGACGAGGTGTGCCTGCGCCCGGGTACCCCGGTCACCCGCGCCCAGCTCCGCACGCTGGTCGGCGAGCGGCAGGAGCGGCTCGCGGCCGCGGGGCTGCGCCAGGGTGGCACGGTCGCCCTGCGGATGCCGCCGTCGCTGGCCTACGTCGCCAACCTGCTCGCGGCGTGGCGCACCGGCGCGCAGGTGGCGCTGCTGGACCACCGGCTGACGCAGTACGAGGTGGACCGGGCGTTCGAGACGATCAAGCCGCAGGTGGTGGTGTCCGGGGCGGCGACCGGCGGCGGCGCGCTGCGCATCTTCCACAAGGTCACCGAGACCGTCGCGGCACACCCCGGCCAGCCGGCCGCGACCGGGCACGCGCTGCTGCAGCTCAGCTCCGGGTCCACCGGGCCGTCCAAGGTCATCGGGCGGACCGCCGCCAACCTGGTCGCCGAGGTCGACCGGTACACCCGGATCGACGGGGTACCGCGGCCGGGCGAGCGGATCGTCGTGCTCGCCTCGATGGTCCACGTGCTGGGCCTCGTCGGCGGGCTGCTGTACGGCCTGCACGCCCGCGCGCGGCTGGTGGTACCGGAGCGGCTCACCGTCGATCACGTGGTGCACGCCGTCGGGGAGGACCCCGAGCCGGCGACCGTCCTCGGCGTGCCGTTCCACATCGAGCTGCTCGCCGCCGTCGCCGAGGCGCCGCCGCTGCCGCAGTTCGTCCGCATGACGACCGGCGGCGAGCTGGTGCGCGCGGAGGTCGTGCAGCGCTTCACCGACCGGTACGGCGCGACGCTGGGCAACATGTACGGGATGACCGAGGTCGGGGTCATCGCCACCGACCTGTTCGGCAAGCACCGCCCGGCGCTGGAGCCGGCGCCCGGCATCCCGGTCCGCGAGGAGAACGGCGAGCTGCTGGTGGGCCTCGCGGCGTCGCCGTACGTCGGGCTGTCCGACCCGACCCGGTTCGTCGACGGCTGGCTGCACACCAGGGACGGCGGCCGCGTGGACCCGCAGACCGGCCTGGTCACGGTACGCGGGCGGCTCGACTCGCAGGTGTCGGTCGGCGGCCTGAAGGTCGACCTGACCGAGGTCGAGCACACCCTCGCCGGCCTGCCCGGGGTCGGTGCCGCGGTGGTCGTCTTCGACAACGGCATCCAGGCGTACGTGATGCTGAGCGACCCGGCCGCGGGCGGCGGCCTGGCCGACGCGCTGGCCACCCGGCTGGCGCCGTACAAGCGCCCGCGCCGGCTGCACATCCTCGACCAGCTGCCGCGCAACGCCACCGGGAAGCTCATTCGCAACAGCGCGGCGCTGCGCGCCGCAGCGGGGGACACCAAGGGAGAGGAAGCGCATTGATGAAAGACGAGATCCGGCAGTTCGTCATCGACGCCATGCGGGACATGAACTACGACGTGTCCACCGTCGACGACGACACCACGCTGGGCCCGGCCGGGCTCGACCTTGAGTCGCTCGCGCTGGCCGAGCTCGCCATCCGGGTCGAGGACACCTACGGCGTCAAGTTCGCCGAGGAGGAGAGCGAGGAGCTGGCCGGGATGACGGTCGGCGAGTTCACCACGGCCGTGGCCGAGCGGATCGAACTGGCCAGGGTGGCGGAGCAGGCGGACTGACGTGCCCGTGACGTTCGGCCGGGACCAGGTCGTGGAGATGCTCGCCAGCTACGGCGACCGGGCGCCCGAGGCGGTACCGGAGACCATCGACTCGCTGGAGCTGGCCTGGCTGATCCACCAGGTCGAGCAGCGGTACGGGGTGCTGCTGGACCTCAGCGACGACGAGCTGGTCAAGATGTCGACGATCGACGCGGCCACCGAGGTGTTACGCCGGACGGTGGCCGGGACATGAGCGGCGGTCCCGCCTCATCGCCGGCCGCGGTCACCGGGGTGGCCGTGGTCAGCGCGTTCGGGCGGGGTACCGAGGCGTTGCTGGACAACGCGACCGCGGGCCGGCCGGCGTTCGGGCCGGTGACCCGGTTCGACGTGACCGGGCGGCGGGTCGGGGTGGCGGCCACGCTGCCCGGCGATCCGGTACTCGTCGACGAGCTGGCCGGCGTGGTCGACGGCGCGTGCGACGACGCGGGACTGACCCGTTCGCAGCGCGGTGACACGCCGCTGCTGCTCGCGGTACACGGGGATCCGGGGCTGGCCCGCGCGGGCGACGACGAGCGGCCGGGCCGCAGCGCGGGCGCGATGGCGGCCGGGATCGCGCAACGGTGCGGGTTGTCCTCGACGGTACGGGCGTACACCAGCGCCTGTGTCGCGGCGAGCACCGCCGTGGCCGACGCGGGCGCGATGATCGCGCGCGGGCACGCGGACCGGATCGTCGTGGCGGCCGGGTACCTCGTCGAGCCCGACCAGTTCGGCCTCTTCGACGCCGGCCGGGCGCTGGCCACCGACGGTCAGGTCCGGCCGTTCAGCACCGGGCGCAGCGGGCTGCTGCTCGGTGACGGGGTCGCGGCGGTGGTGCTCGAATCCGGCGCTGCCGTACGCCGGCCGGGCGGCGCGGCACACGCGTGGCTCGCCGGCTGGGGCCGGGCCGGCGACGCGTACCACGTCTGCCGGCCCGATCCGGCCGGCGCCGGGATGGCCCGCGCGATCGGCGACGCGCTGCGGCGGGCCGGGATCTCCGCTTCGCAGGTGGGATATCTGAACGCGCACGGGTCCGGTACCCCGCACAGCGATGTCGCCGAGGCGGCCGCGATCCGGCGCGCGCTGGGCGACGCCGAGGTGCCGGTCAGCTCCACCAAGTCCGTGGTCGGGCAGGCGCTGGAGGCGGCCGGGCTGCTGGAGTTCATCGTGACCGCGCTGGCGTTGCGCCGCGGCGAGTTACCGGTCAACGCCGGCTTCCTCGGGCCGGACGGCGACTGCCCGCTCGACGTGATCACCGAACAGCCGCGGAAGACGGATGCCCGGTACGCCGTGAGTGTGAACGCGGCGTTCGGCGGCGCGAACACCGCCCTCGTCGTTGGCGCGCCATGACCGCGGTCGACGCCTTGCGGGCCGGCGCCGAGTGGCCCGAGCCGGGCGATCCGGCGCAGCCGCCGCCGCTGGCCGGGTTCGTGGTGTCGGCGTTCAGCCCGATGGTCGCCGCGGTCGCCGAGCGCTGTCTGCGGCGCGGCTACGGCGCACCCGGCTCCCCGCGGCGCACGGCGATCGTCATCGCCAGCGCCCTGGGCGACGTCGCCTCGGCGGTACACGTGGCTGCGGCGGTCGACCACGGTACCCGCATCGGGCCGCTGCTGTTCTACCAGTCGGTACCCAACGCGGTCGCCGGGTACCTCGCCGCCCGCTGGCACCTGACCGGCCCGGTCGTGTGCACCAGCCCGGCCGGCGACGAGTTGGCCGAGGGACTCGCCGTGGCGCGGCTCCTGATCGACGACGGTGACTGCGACGAGGCGCTGGTCGTCGTCGCGTACGGCGCCGGTCCGGACCGCGCCCGCGCGGTACTCGTGAGCGCACCCGAGGAGGACGCATGAACATCCGGGCGACCCTGGCGGCCGATCCCGACCTGGGCGCCGGCAACGTGGTACCGCGGCTGCTGGCGCACGGCGAGGACCCGGACGGTCCCGGCCTGACCTTCGACACCGCGGTCGACGGCCACCCGGCCCGCGAGCCGCTGACGCTGGGCGCGCTGGCCGACCGGGTCGCCGCGCGCGCCGCGTGGCTGCACGAGCGCGGTGTCCGGCCGCGCGACCCGGTGGCCGTCTACACGACCAACGCGGCCGACCACTTCCTCAACTTCATGGCGCTGAACTGGCTCGGTGCCATCCCGGCGCTGATGAACGGCAACATCCCGGGCGACGTGGCGGCCGGGTACCTCCGGCGGCTGCGCGGGGTCGGGGTACTGCTCGACGGGGCGCACCGGGACCGGCTGGCCGGACACGACCTGGGCGCACCGGTGCTCGGCGACGTGAGCGAGGTCGGTGCCGGCGACCCGGGCCGCGCGCCGGCACCGTACCGGCACCACGCCGACGATCCGATCGCGATCACCCACTCGTCGGGTACCACCCGGGTACCGGCCGCGGTCGTGCACTCGCACAGCAGCCTGTTCGCGGCGACCCGGCGGATCCGGCTGTCCGGGCCGCGCGCGCAGGGTACCGAGCGGGTGCTCTCCGCCCTGCCCGCGCCGCACACCGCCGGCATCCTCAGCGTCAACCAGGCCCTGTGCAACCGGGCCGAACTGCTGTTCCTGTCCGCCCAGGAGGGCGGCTACGTGCTGGACGCGATCGAAAGCTGGCGACCGACCGGCGTGTTCGGGTTCGCGGTCACCTGGTCGGAACTGGCCCGCTTCGACCTGAGCAAGCACGACCTGTCGTCGGTGGCGATCTGGTTCAACACCGGCGACTGCGCGCACGAGGCGCACATCCGCCGGCTCGTCGCGGTCGGCAGCCACCTGACCGCGACCCGCGAAGGCGCGGTGCGGGTACCGGGATCGAGCTTCATCGACGGCATCGGCTCGACGGAGATGGGGCACTCCGCGTTCCACATCACCCACCGCACCGACACCGTCCACTATGGACGGTGCGTGGGCCGGCCGCACGTGTTCGCCGACGTGGTGCTGCTCGACCTTGCCACCGGCCAACCGGTGCCGGACGGTGCCGTCGGGCATCTCGGGCTGCGCTCGCCGACGCTGGCACCCGGGTACTGGAACGACTCGGTCACCACCTACCGCAACCGCTTCGACGGCTGGTACCTCACCGGCGACCTGATGTACCGCGACACCGCCGGGTACTACTACCACCTCGACCGCGCGGTCGACGCGGTCGACCTGGGCGAGGGCAACTGGCTCTACACCGCGATGTCGGAGGAGCGCATCCTCGCGCGCTGCCCCGACATCCGCGACTGCACGGTGGTCGCGATCCGGCACGGCGACCGGGTCGTCACCGACGTGCTCCTGCTCCTGGCCGGCGACGCCGACCCGGACGCCGACCGAACCGGCGCGGTCCGCGCCGCGCTGACCGGGCCGGTGGCCGCGACGCTGCGCCGGGTGGTCGTGGTACCCGAGGACGACATCATCGTCGGGCCGACCGGCAAGGTACGGAAATTCCTTATGCGGCAACGCCATGCGGAGGCGCAGTCATGAGTCGGCCGGCTTGTGTGGTGACCGGGATCGGATTGGTGACCCCGGTCGGGGAGCACCTCGGCGAGGTGTTCGACGCGTTGTGCCACGGGCCGTCCGGGTTGCGCAGGCCGCCCGAGGGGCACCCGGCGGCCGGGTCGCTGGAGGTCGCCGGGGTGGGCCCCGCGATCGACCCGGCGAGCGTGGTGCCGGCGACCGAGGCGCGGGTGCTCGACCGGTACATCGTGATGGCGATCCGGGCGGCGGACCGCGCGATCGCCGACGCGGGCCTGACCGTGGGCACCGACGTCGATCCGGACCGGGTCGCGTGCGTGGTGTCGGGCACCGGCGGGCTGGCGACGCTGGAGGCGCAGGTGGTCACCCGGACCCAGCGCGGCCGGCTGGGCGTCAGCCCGTACCTGTTGCCGGGCATGCTGCCCAACATGGGCGCCGCGCGGATCGCCATCAAGCACGGGCTGCGCGGGTACAGCTCGTCGATCGGCACGGCGTGCGCGGCGGGCGCGCAGTCGCTCGCGGAGGGCTTGCGGATCCTGCGCGCCGGCGAGGCCGACGTGGTGGTGTGCGGCTGCAGCGAGGCGCCGCTGTTCCCGACGCTGGCCGACACGTTCGGCAACGCCCGCGCGCTGGCCCGCGGCTGGGCCGACCCGACGGCGGCGAGCCGGCCGTTCGACCGCAGGCGCAACGGCCTGGTACTGGCCGAGGGCGCCGGGGTGTTCGTGCTGGAGCGGGCCGACTTCGCCGACGCCCGGCGGGCCGCGGCCTACGCCGACCTGGTCGGCTGGGGCGCGACGACCGACGCGCACCACCCGACCACCCCGCGCCCGGACGGCTCGGGCGCGGCCGAGTGCATGCGCCGCGCGCTGGCCGACGCGGGGCTGAGCGCCCGCGACATCGGGTACCTCAACGCGCACGGCACCAGCACCAAGCTCGGCGACCTGGCCGAGTCGCTGGCGATCCGCACCGTCTTCGCCACCTCGCCACCGGTCAGCTCCAACAAGGGCACCACCGGGCACATGCTCGGCGCCTCCGGCGTGGTCGAGGCGGCCGCGAGCATCGTCGCGCTCGCCCGCGGCGTGCTGCCGCCCACGCACAACCTCGACGACCCCGACCCCGCCTGCGACCTCGACCACATCGCGAAGGCGCCGCGGGAGAGCCGGATCGGTTTCGCGCTGACCAACTCGTTCGGCTTCGGTGGCCACAACGTGAGCCTGGTGCTCGGCCCGCCGAGCACCGCCGCGCGGCGGGAGCCTTAGTGGACAACGGTTTCGCCCGCCGCAAGCTGCTCGGCATCCTGTCCGCGAGCTGGCTGGCGCAGGCGTGCTACGCGGTGACCCGGTTGGGCGTGCCGGACCTGCTGGCATCGGGGCCGCGGTCGGCCGCCGATCTCGCCGCCGCGACCGGCGCGCAGCCGTTGGTGTTGCGCCGGCTGCTGCGGGCGCTCGGCGGGGCCGGGGTTTTCCGCCGTACCGCCGAGGGCTACGAGCTGACCGCGGTCGGCGCGCTGCTGCGGGCGGACGCTGCCGGCTCGCTGCGCGACACGGCGCTCATGGACGGCGAGGAGGTGTACCGCGCCTTCGCCGAAATCATGCACACCGTCCACAGTGGACGGCCCGCCTTCGAGGCCGTGTACGGCAAGCCGTTCTACGAGTACCTGGCCGGGGATCCGGCGGCGGCGGCCACGTTCCACGCCGCGATGGGTGGCGCCGGGGTGCCGGCGTCGTGGCGCGACTGCGACCTGGCCGGCGTCGGCACGCTCGTCGACGTCGGCGGCGGCTCGGGTGCGCTGCTGGCGCAGACGCTGGCCGATCATCCGGAGCTGCGGGGCGTGCTCTTCGACCTGCCGGCCGCGCTGGAATCGGCCGGATCCGTGCTGGCCGGCGTCGCCGACCGGGTGCGGCTGGTCGAGGGGAGCTTCTTCGACACGGTACCGGCGGGAGCCGACGCCTATGTCCTGTCGCGCGTGCTGCACAACTGGACCGACGAGCGGGCGGCTGCGTTGCTGGGCGTTGTCCGGGAGGCGATGCCGGTGGGCGCGCGGCTCTTCGTGCTGGAGGAGTTCGCGCCCGACGACGACGGCCCGGTCGGGGCCGGCCTGGTCGACCTGCTGATGCTGGTGACCGTCGAGGGGTACGACCGCACCGGGTCGGAGTACCGGAACCTGTTGGTGGACAACGGTTTCACCGTGGTCGAGTCGCGCCCCGGCGGCCGGCCCGGCGTGGAGGGGCTCATCGAGGCGGTGCGCAGTGCCTGATGCCGTTGCGTTGTATCGCACCATCCGGTTGATCCGGCGGTTCGAGGAGCGGGCCATCGAACTGGTCCGCTCCGGCGACATCGTCGGCGGCGTCCACCCGTACCTCGGCCAGGAGGCCATCGCCACCGGCGTCTGCGCGGCACTGCGGCCGGACGACGTCATCACCAGTACCCATCGCGGGCACGGGCACGTGCTGGCGAAGGGTGCCGATCCGGCGCGGATGATGGCGGAGCTGGCCGGCCGGGTCACCGGGCTCAACCGGGGCCGGGGCGGCTCCATGCACGCGGCCGACTTCAGCCTCGGCATCCTGGGCGCCAACGCGATCGTCGGTGCGGCGGGCGCGATCGCCTGCGGTGCCGCATGGGCGGGCATGCTCGCCGGCTCCGACCGGGTCGCGGTCACGTTCTTCGGCGACGGCGCGGTGAACCAGGGCGTACTGCTGGAGGCGATGAACCTGGCCGCGCTGCGCCGGCTGCCGGTGCTGTTCGTGTGCGAGAACAACGGGTACGCCACGACGATGCCGACCGCGGGGGCGGTCGCGGGTACCATCACCGGCCGGGCGGCAGCGTTCGGCATTCCGGCGTCCACTGTGGACGGCATGGACGTCTCGGTGGTCCTTGACGCGGCGCGCGAGGCGGTTGAGCGGGCGCGGGCCGGCGCGGGGCCGACGATGCTGGAGTGCCTGACGTACCGGTTCGACGCGCACCACACCTTCGAGCACCGGGTACGGCTGCGGTACCGCGACGACGCCGACGTGGCCGCCGGCCGGTCCCGCGACCCGATGCAGATCCAGGGCGCGCGCCTCGATCCCGACGAGCGCACCCGGATCGACGTGGCGGTCGAGACGGTACTGGACGAGGCGGTACGGTTCGCGCTCGCCAGCGACCACCCGGATCCGGCCGGCGCGCTCGACCACCTGTACGCCAGCGGACTCCGCGCCCGGCCGGGGGTGGCCTGATGCCGATCCTGTCCTACCTCAAGGCGCTCGGCCGCGCGCTCGGCGACGAGCTGGCCGCCGACGAGCGGGTGTGCGTGTTCGGTGAGGACATCCGGGTCGGCGTCGCCAACGTGACGAACGGGCTGCTCAAGCGGTTCGGGCCGGACCGGGTGGTGGACATGCCGATCTCGGAGCAGGCGTTCACCAGCTTCGCGACCGGGGCGGCGCTGGCCGGGCGGCGGCCGGTGCTGGAGTTCCAGATCCCGTCGCTGCTGTTCCTCGTCTTCGAGCAGATCGCCAACCAGGCGCACAAGTTCCCGCTGATGACCGGCGGGCAGGCCGCCGTGCCGGTCACCTATCTCGTCCCCAGTTCGGGGTCGCGCACCGGGTGGGCCGGGCAGCACTCCGACCACCCGTACAGCCTGTTCGCGCATGTGGGCGTCAAGACCGTGGTACCCGCGACGCCGACCGACGCCTACGGACTGTTCCGGGCGGCGATCCAGGACGACGACCCGGTGGTGGTGTTCGCACCGGCCGCCGCGATGGGGGTACGCGAGGACGTCGACTACGCCACGCTGGTACCGGTACCGCTCGGTGTCGCTCGCGTGCACCGGCCCGGCACCGACGTGACCGTGGTCGCGGTCGGGCACCTCGTGCAGACCGCGCTGTCGGTCGCCGAGGAACTGGCCGACGAGATCTCGGTCGAGGTGTTCGACCCCCGGACGCTGTACCCGTTCGACTGGACCGGGCTCGCCGCGTCGCTGGACCGGACCGGGCGGCTGGTGGTCATCGACGACTCCAACCGGTCCTGCGGTATCGGCGCGGAGGTGCTCGCGACCGCGGCGGAGCAGATGCGCCTCGTCGCGCCGCCGAAGCGGGTGACCCGGCCGGACGGTGCGGTGCTGCCGTTCGCGCTGGCGCTCGACCAGGCGCTGCAGCCGTCACGCGACCAGTTGCTCACCGCGGTGCGGGCGGTCGCGAAAGGCGGCTGACCCGCCGCTCACCTCAACAGGTCCTTGCGGACCTTGCCGCCCGCGTTGCGGGGCAGCGGCTCGCGCCGGACCCGCACGTGCTGCGGCACCTTGTAGCGGGCCAGCCGCTCCCGGGCGTGGTCGAGGACCGCGGCTTCGTCGAACGGCTGGCCCGGCACGGGTACGACCACCGCGGCCACCGACTCGCCGAGCACCTCGTCGGGCACGCCCAGCACGGCGACCTCGAACACGCCCGGCGCACCGGCGAGGACGTTCTCCACCTCGACGCAGTACACGTTCTCGCCGCCCCGGTTGATCATGTCGGTGAGCCGGTCGACGAGGTACACCCGGCCGGCGTCGTCGATGCGGGCGAGGTCGCCGGTACGCAGCCAGCCGTCGCGGAAGGCGGCCGCGGTCGCGGCCGGGTTGCGCCAGTACCCGCCGACCACGTTGCCGCCGCGGATCAGCAGCTCGCTGACGACGCCCGGTTCAGCGAGCGCCACGTCGACCGTCGGCGCGGCGAACCCGACCGAGTCGGCGTGCGTGTACGCGTACCGGTCCGGCAGGTACGTCGACAGCGACGACGTCTCGGTCAGCCCGAAACCGTTACCCACCAACGCTTCCGGAAAGCCCTGCTTGATCCGGCGGACCAGCGCGGGCGCGACCGGTGCGCCGCCGTAGGTGGCCCAGCCGACGCCGGACACGTCGTACCGGTGGAACTCCGGATGGTGCAGCGCCCGCCAGAAGATGGCCGGCGCGCTGGACACCACCCGGATCCGCTCCTCGACGATCGCGCGCAGGAACCGGTCCACGTCGAACGCCGGCATGACGACCGTGGTACCGGCGACCTGCATGGTCGGGATCAGCTGGCTGTTGCAGGCGGCGACGTGGAACAGCGGTACCGACACCAGGTTGCGCAGGTCCGGATCGGCGCGCGGCAACCCGCTGACCCGCAGCCCGTTCTCCGCGTTGGTCAGGAAGTTCTCGTGGGTCAGCACGGCACCCTTGGGGTACCCGGTGGTGCCGGACGTGTAGAAGATCGCGGCCGGGTCGCGCGCGTCAACCACGTGCGGCGCGCCGTCCGGCAGCGCGCCGTGCAGCACCGCGGCCGCGTCGCTGTCCCGCACGATGTGTTCCACCTCGCGGTCGACGAGCCGGGTGTTCACCGGTACCGCGACCGCGCCGGCCATCAGCGTGCCGAAGAACGCCCGTACCCAGTCCAGCCCGTTGCCGTACCGGATCGCGACCCGGTCACCGGGCCGGATGCCCGTGTCGCGCAGCCCGCCCGCGACGCGCGCGCAGGAGTCCCACAGCTGCCGGTAGGTGGCCCGGGGACCGTCCAGCTCGACGACCGCCGCCCGGTCGGGCGCCCGGTCGGCGGCGCTGCGCAACAGGTCCACGAGCGACGCCGGCAGGTCGAGGTAACGCTTGACACCACCGGCGTCCCGCACCACACCGCTCTCGTCGAACACGGTTCCCACATTAAGCTCCACGGCATGAACCTGGCGGACCTGTACCGGGACCTGCACGCCCATCCGGAACTGTCCTTCGCCGAGCACCGTACGGCGGCGGTGGCCGCGGCCCGGTCGCGCGACATCGGCTGCGAGGTGACCGAGGGCGTCGGTGGCACCGGCGTGGTTGCCGTGCTGCGCAACGGATCCGGGCCGACCGTCATGCTGCGCGCCGACATGGACGCGCTGCCGGTCACCGAGCAGACCGGGCTGCCGTACGCCAGCGTCGAGCCGGAGGTGATGCACGCCTGCGGGCACGACATGCACGTCACGTGGCTGCTCGGCGCGCTGGACGGCTTGCGCCACAAGGATTGGACGGGCACGGTACTGGCGGTGTTCCAGCCGGCCGAGGAGTACGCGGCCGGTGCGCGGGCGATGGTCGACGACGGGCTGTTCGACCGGTTCGGCCGGCCGGACGTGGTACTCGGCCAGCACGTCGCACCGTGGCCGGCCGGCGAGGTCCGCTACCGGGCGGGTACCACGATGGCCGGCATGGACTCGTTGACCGTCCGGCTGTTCGGGCAGGGCGGGCACGGTTCCCGCCCGGAGACCACGGTCGATCCGGTGGTGCTGGCGGCGGCCACGGTACTGCGGCTGCAGACGGTCGTGTCCCGTGAGGTGTCCGGGCTGGAGCCGGTGGTGCTGACGATCGGGTCGCTGCATGCGGGTACCAAGTCGAACATCATCCCGGCGGAGGCGGAACTGCAGCTGAGCATCCGTACCTTCGACGAGGCCGTGCGCCGCCGGGTACTGGACGCGATCACCCGCATCGTCCGGGCGGAGGCGGCCGCCTCCGGTGCCGTGCAGGAACCCGGGATCGAGGTGACCATCGCCACGCCGATGCTCGTCAACGACGCCGAGGCGGCCGAACGGACGATGGCGGCGATCCGCCCCGAGCTGACCGTGCGGATCACGCCGCCGGCCATGGCGAGCGAGGACTTCGGGGTGTTCGGCCGGGCGGCCGGGGTACCGTCGTGTTTCTGGTTTGTCGGCGGCACGGACCCGGGGTTGTTCGCGGACGCCGAGGCGGCCGGCCGGATCGACCAGGACGTGCCGTCGAACCACTCGCCGCGGTTCGCCCCGGTGCTGGAACCCACGCTCGACGCGGGCGTGCGCGCGCTGGTCGCGGCGGCGCGGGCCTATCTCAGGTGAGCGCCGAGGCGGCGGATCGCCTCGGCCGCGCAGATCGCGTGGCTGCGCGCGTTGGCGTGCAGCCCGTCCCGGCTGAGCAGCAGGTCGGGCAGCCGGCCCGCGGGATGGTCGGCCATGTCGATGTGGATGGTGCCCAGCGCCGCGGCCAGCGCGCTGGTGTGCCGGGCGAGCACGTGCATGTTCGCGACGGCGGCCGGGCGGAACCACTCCGGAAACGCCGGGTAGTCAGCCATGACGAGCAGGCTGATCGTGACGACCGCGGCGCCGCCGTCGCGCAGCGCGGTGACGATCGCGGTCAGGTCGCGGTCGACCGCGTCGGGGTCGTAGCCGGGCCGCATCGCGTCGTTGCCGCCGCACGCGACCAGCGCCAGGTCGGGCTGGAAGTCGAGCGCCGGCGCGAGCTGGGTTTCCCGGACCTGCGCGGTGCGCAGGTCGCGCTGGCCGAGGTTGCGGTAGGCGAGGTCGGGCCGCTGCGCGCGCAACGCCTCCGCGACGCGGTCGGCCCAGCCGAGGTCGCAGTACCCGTCGAGCGGGTCGCCGACGCCTTCGGCGATGCTGTCGCCGAGCACCGCGAACCGCCGCCACGGATGCCCGGCCAGCAGCGTGGCCGCTTCGCCCTCGCGCAGGCAGTACGGATCCATGGTCTCGGGCAGGCCTCGGATGCGCATCCGCACTAGTCTGGCACAGTGGACTTCAGCGCCGTGGTGCGCGCGTTGCTCGCACCGGACGGGCGGCGCGACCCGTACCCGCTCTACGCCCGGCTGCACCGGCTCGGCGCGGCCGGCCCGCTCGACCCGGCGCTGGGCTACGACGTCGTGGTGGCCGGCTACGCGGCCGCCGACCGGGTGCTGCGCGACACCACGTTCCGCATGCTCGACGCGGAACACCTCGACCGCGGCGGCACCCGCTGGCGCAGCCACCCGTCGCTGAAAACGTTGCAGGACAGCATCTTCTTCACCAACGGGCCGGACCACGCCCGGGTCCGCCGCCTGTTCGGCCAGGCGTTCACCGCGCGGCGGATGTCCGCGCTGCAACCGGCGATCGTCCGGCTCACCGATCGACTGCTCGACCGGCTCGCCGCGGCCGGTTCGCCCGCGGACTTCCTGACGGAGTTCGCGCTGCCGCTGCCCAGCGACGTGATCGGCGAACTATTGGGGGTACCCGACGAAGACCGGCCCTGGTTCCCGCCGCGGGTACGCACCTTCGGGGCGATCCTGGAGATCGGCCGTCGCTCGATGCGCGAGGTGCTCGCGGCGGACAAGGCGGCCGTCGAGCTGACGGAGTACTTCGCCGGCCTGCTGGCCCGCCGCCGTGCCGAGCCGCGCGACGACCTGGTGAGCGTGCTGGCGGGCATGGGAGATCAGCTCACCGACACCGAACTGCTGGCCAACCTGATCACGCTGTTCAACGCCGGGTTCGTCACGACCACGCACCTGCTGGGCAACGGGCTCGTGCTGCTGCTGGCCGACCGGTCCCGGGGCGCCGACCCGGGCGCGTTCGTCGAGGAGGTGCTGCGGTTCGAGCCGCCGGTGCACTTCGGGGTGCGGTACGCGGCGGCGGACGCCGAGATCGACGGGGTACCCGTCGCGAAGGGCAGCACCGTCCTGGTACTCATGGGCGCCGCCAACCGCGACCCGGCCCGCTTCCCCGACCCGGACAGGTTCGACCCGACCCGGCCGGACAACCAGCACCTCGCGTTCAGCGCCGGCCCGCACTACTGCCTCGGCGCGGCACTGAGCCGCCTCGAAGGCCAACTCGCGTTCCCGCGGCTGCTGTCGCGCTTCCCGGACCTCGCGATCGCGGGCGAGCCCGGCGTGCGCAACCAGCTGATGCTGCGCGGCTATGCGAGCCTGCCGGTCACCGTGACCGCGAGGGTTTCGTAGCCGCGGAACTGCAACCGCGTCGGTACCCCCGGATCGCCGTGCAGCGCAAGGTCCGGAAACCGGTCGAGCAGCCGGGGGAACGCCACCCGGCCCTCGGCCCGGGTCAGCGCGGCACCGAGACAGAAGTGCGGTCCGGCGCCGAAGCTCAGCGGCCGGTTCTCCGGCCGCGCCGGGTCGAAGGTGTCCGGGTCGGGGAAGCGGCGCGGGTCCCGGTTGGCGGCGCCGATCGCGACGACGACCGAATTGCCGCGCGCGACGGGTACCCCGCCGATCTCGGTGTCCTCCGTCGCGTACCGGATGAGAAAGTGCGTCGGCGGCGCGAACCGCAGCGCCTCCTCGACGAACGCCGACCAGTCACCGTCGCGCAGGTCCGGGCGCTCCAGCAGGATCACCAGGCCGCAGCCGAACAGGTGCGTGGTCGTCACGAACCCGGCGTTGAACAGCGCGATGAGATTGGCCAGCAGTTCGGCGTCGGTGAGCTGCTCGCGGTCGAGCGCGACCAGCGCGCTGAGCAGGTCGTCGCCCGGCTCGACGCGGCGGCGCGCGGCCAGTGCGGCGAAGTACTCCAGCAGCTCGCCGGTTGCCGCGTCGGCCGCCCGCATGTTCGGCCACGTGCTGCCGTCCAGCTCGAAGATCTCGCCGATCGCCCGGACCCGCGGCCGGAACCAGGCCCGGTCCTCCTCGGGTACCCCGAGCAGCTCGCCGATCACGTTGCTGGGCAAGGGGAACGCGAACTCGGCCATGAAGTCGACGGGCCCGCGCGCGGCCGCCAGCCGGTCGAGCAGCTGGTCGGTGAGCCGGGCGATCGCCGGTTCCAGGGCGGCCACCCGCCGGGGTGTGAACACCGCGTTGAACAGCCGCCGCATCCGGGCGTGTACCGCGCCGTTGACGAAGAACACCGAGTCCTTGAGGATGCGCAGGACCGTGTGGTCCCGCCAGCGGCTGGCATGCGCGTCCATGTACCCGGTGTCCATCAACCGGAACGCCGGATCCTTGAGCAGCCGCTCGACGGCGTCGTACCCGTACACGATCACGTCGTACCCGTCGCGTACCGCATCCAGCCGCGCCGCCTCACCCCGCTGGTGCAGTTCGGCGTAGTACGCGTAGGGATCGCGCCGCCAGTCCTTCGACTGCAGCGCCTTGAGCGAGACCGCGCTCATAGGTGCAGTAACAGGTCCAGCGGGAACGCGGCCGCCATCGCCGCGTTGCCGGCGTCGTTGGGGTGGATGTGGTCGCCGGAGTCCCACGCCGCCTTCAGCTTCGTCGGGTCGGTCGGGTCGCGCATCGTCACGTCGAAGTCGATGAGCCCGTCGAAGTCGCTGGTGGTGCGCAGGTACGAGTTGACCGCGAGCCGGATCGAGTCCAGCGCCGGCGTGTAGTTCACCACGCCGTGGGTCGGGTCGGCGGAGAACGCGTTCCAGGGCATCAGGGTACAGACAAAGATCTTCAGGCTCTTTTCGTGCGCGAGCGTGACGATCTGCTGCATCTCGCTGATGATGGTGTTCGCGTCGTCGTGGCTGATCCAGATGTCGTTGATGCCGAGTTCGAGAATCACCGCCCGCACCCCGGTCTGCCCGGCCACGTCGCTGTAGAACCGGGCCAACGCGTTGATTCCGGTCTGCGGGTTCTTCCAATCGGTGCAGTCGTGGCCCAGCGGTTGCCGCTCATCGCTTCGTTGAGCACCCCCGGCGCCCGGCCCGGCTCGGCCTTGGCCAGCCGCGCGGCCAGGTAGTCGGTCCACCGGTGGTTGGCGTTCGCGGTGGTCGCGTAGCCCTCGCTGATCGAGTCACCGAGCACCGCCACCGCTCCGGCACCGGTGCGGTTGAGCACGTCGAGGCCGCTGATGAAGTACCAGGTGCGGATCGTCTTGGCCAGGCTCGCGCCGCTCGGTGCGCTGGCGTCGTCGCCCGGACCGATGTACGTGGTGGTCTTCGCGTTGTAGTGCACGGTCGGCGGGCCGCTGTCGCCGGGCAGGTACACGCTGATCGCGACGTCTGCCGTCCACGGGACGTCCATGGTCACCACGTCGCTGAACACCGAGCCACCCACCGGTACCGTCACCGACCGCTGCCCGCTGAACGTCAGCTCGTGGATCGAGTTGGGCTTCAGGTCACCGGCGCCCGCGTCGGGGAACGGCAGGGCGAGCGTGACGTGCCCGACGGTCAACGGTTTGGCGCCGAACCGGTTGGACAGCCGCACCCGCGCCCGGTCGCCGCCGACCGAGGTGTGCACCATCATCCGCACCGTCTGGTCGTGGAAACCCTTGACGGACAACGGTTCCACGGCCGGCCCGGGAAGCGGCCCGGGGGCCGGCGCGGCGGACCAGCTGCCGACCCAGGCTTCGGGTACCGGTGGCCGGGCCTGCGAGCTGGCGGTCGCCACCAGGATCGTCGAGCCGATCGTCACCAGCGCAACCAGGGCCAGAAGCAACTGACGCTGCCGCACACTGTTCATCGTCGGCAGTCTAACCGCAATGTCGGCGCTCGCTCCGCTCGCGCGCGCCCCGGGCTCCTCAGGCGGCGCCTTCCCTCCTCGCTGCGCTCGTCAGTCCAGGCCCCACCCGCCCGGGGCCGTCCAGTTGGGCGAGCGGCCGAGGTAGCCCATCAGGCGCTGGTATGCCGGCGCATCATCCGGTACCGGAACCCGCGGCCGGAACGGTCCGGTCGGTCCCCAGGTCGCCGGGGTGTCCGGCCAGCGCGCGGCGATCCGCAGCGCGATCGTGCACAGTTCCCCGTCGAGCGCGTCGTCGACGCCGAGCGCGCGGGCGACGTCCCAGCCGTGCCCGAGGAAGTCGACCGAGTGCATGTTCAACGCGACCGTCGCCGGGAACGTCCCGTACCCGAAGACGTCCAGCCGGTGCGCGGCCGGGTCGAGACCGGCGAAGGCGGCGGTCACCTGGGCGGCGGCGGTGCGGTACGTGGCGGCCGGGTCGGCGTCGAGCGTCGCGCCGTCCCAGACGGTAGGGTCCGGCGGGGTACCGGATCCGGTGCGCGCCGCTGGCGAGCGCTGGCTGGCGGCCGCTGCGGCAAGCTGCGCGGCCCGCGCCGAGGCCGCGAAGCCGCGGTGGTGGCCGACCATGTGCCGCAGCAGGTCGCCGAGCGTCCACCCGGTGCACGGCGTGGGCCGGTCGAGCGAGCCCGCGGTGACGCCGTCGAAGATGTGGTCGATCGAGTCGAGTACCCGCCGATCGAACTCTCGCGGATCCATGCCGCCACCCTATCGGCGTTACGCTGGCGGCTACCCGACCGCGGAGGATCCCTTGGCGTCACCGAACGTTGTGTCACCGACGGTTTCCGGGCGGCGGTTCAAGGTCGGAGTCACCACCCTGCTGGTCGCCGAGGCGGTCTCGTCGGTCGGCAGCCGGATGTCGTTCTTCGCGATCCCCTGGCTGGTACTGGTGACCACGCACGATCCGGTGAAGATCGGTCTGGTGGCAGCCGCGGAAATGCTGCCGTATGTGCTCAGTGGGGTGCTTTCGGCACCGTTGCAGGACCGGCTGGGCAACTGGCGCACCTCGGTCATCGCCGACGGCGCCAGCGCGGTCGCGGTCGGGCTGATCGCGCTGACCGGCCGGATCGCCTTCGACCTGCTCCTCGTGCTGGTCGCGGTGGCCGGCGCGATCCGGGCGATGAGCGACCGGTCAAAGGCCAACCTGCTCAAACCGTTGCTGGACGCGGGTTCCATCAACTACATCCGGATCACCTCGGCCTACGACGGCATCTCCCGCACGTCGCTGCTCATCGGCGCATCGCTGGCCGGGGCCGCGATCGCCGCGTTCGGCCCGGTCGGCGCGGTCTGGCTGGACGCCGCCTCGTTCGCCGTGGCCATGCTGCTGGTGCTTTTTCTGGTACCGGATCCGCGAACCAGCGCGCCGAAACCCACCGGCGAGCGCTATTTCCACGCATTGCGCGTCGGGTTCGGGCACTTCCGCGAGGACCGGCTGCTGCCCAGCGTCAGCCTGAGCCTGCTGGTGGCAAACCTGTTCAGCCAGGCCATCGCGGTGGTGTTCGTGCCGTTGTGGGTACTCAACGTGCAGCACTCACCGGTGGCGCTCGGCTACATCGCCACCGCGTTCGCGCTCGGCGCCATCCTCGGCGCGATCGCGTTCGCCACGATCGCGCCCAACCTGCCGCGGTACCCCGCCGTCGTGGTCGGGTTCCTCATCGGCGGCGCACCCCGGCTGCTGATCCTCGCGTTGAGCGACGACCTGCTCGTCGTCGTCGCGGTCTCGTTCGTCAGCGGGGTCACCATGGCGACCGTGAACCCGGCCATCCACGCGCTGTTCTACGCGCGGGTACCGCCGCACCTGATGGCCCGCGTCTCCGGCATCTCCACCGCGGTCATGTACGGCGGGCTGCCGCTCGGCCCGCTGATCGCCGGGTTCGCCGTGGCGCGTCTCGGGTTCGGCAACGCCGTCCTGGTGCTCAGCGTCGCGTACTTCGCCGCCACGCTGGTGCCCATCGTGCGGTACCACCTGTGGCGGGAGTTCAACGACGCCGCGCCGGCCCGGCCGGCGTTCTACGAGCAGGCCCAGCTGCCCCGCACGTATGCGTTGCTGCGCACCGCGTTCGGCCTGCGGGTCACGCTGCGGTACACCGGCGGGCGGTGGACCGTGGGCGCGCGCCGTGGCCTGCGTCCGCTGGTGTTCCGGTACGACGTGGCGCCCAAGACCGCGCTGGAAGGGCTGCGGCGGATGACGGTACCGGCGGTGCACGACGCCCTTCGCGACACGCTGGGCGATGACCGCGGCCGCATCGAGCGGGAGGCCGACCGGCTGCGCGCCGAGATCGCCCGGATGCAGGCCCGGTTCCCGGCTGCGGACCTGGCGCGATGACCGACGCGTTCTTCGCGCCGACCGCCGATCCGGACCGGTTCCTCGCCGGACCGGCCAGCGCCGGCAACTGGTCGCCGACCCTGCAGCACGCCGGCCCGCCGTCGGCGCTGCTGGTACGGGCGATGGAGCGGCTGGCCCCCTCGATCGTGGGGCCGGTGCAGGTGACCCGGTTCGCGGTGGACATCCTCGGTCCGGTACCCGTCGGCGAGGTCGAGGTCGGCGCGCGGATCAGCCGCCCCGGCCGCACTGTGGAACTCGTCGAGGCGCACCTGTCGGCGGACGGCCGGCCGGCGATGGTGGCCCGCGCGTGGCGTACCCGCGTCGCCGCGCTCGACCTTCCGGTACCGGCCGGGCCGGTCCCCGTCGACGGCGAGCTGCCCGGGTTCCCGAGCGGCCCGGTCACGGTACCGCCGATCCCCGACGGCGACCGCCGCGGCACGTACCGCCTCGCGATGTGGAACCGCGGCTACGCCGACGCGATCGACTGGCGCTTCGTCACCGGTAGCGAGGAGGGCGGAGAACCGGTGGCGGTGTGGGCCCGGCAACGCATCCCTCTCATTGCCGGCGAGGATCCGACGCCGCTGAGTCGACTGCTGCTGCTCGCCGACACCGGCAACGGACTGAGCCGGGTACTCGACGTGGACACCTGGTGGTTCATCAACACCGAGCTGACCGTGCACCTGCACCGGCAACCGGAGGGTGAGTGGTTCCTGCTCGCCGCGCGGTCGATCGTGGAGCCCACCGGCCGCGGCATGACCGAGACCGAACTCCACGACCGGCACGGCCGGCTCGGCCGCGCCGCCCAGGCCCTGATCGTCGGCCCGCGCTGACGCGCGTCGTCGGAGATCTTGGACGCGACTACCCCTTGCAGGGGGTGCTCGCGTCCAAGATCTGGAAGGGCAAACGGGGTTTCAGTGTCCGTCGCGGTCGTCCACCGGCGGTTCCTCGGCGGAGAGGTCCATCATCTCCTGGAGGCCGGCGAGCTTCGCCTCAAGCTCGGTCAGCTCGCTGCGCATCCGGTCGACGTGCCGGCTCGCCTCGGTCTGGTCGGTCGCCACCACCTGCTCGACCTGGCCGCGCAGCCCCGGTACGTCCAATGTGGACAGTGTGGTGAGCGCCTGCGCCGGCTTGACCGGATGGCGGGTACCCAGCAGCGCCCGGCCCTTGCGCACCTCGACCAGCCACTGCCCGTCGGCGTAGGCGAGGGTGACCGACAGCCGGGCGGACAGCTTCGGCGCCGCCGACGGTACCGGTGCCGCGTCGCGGCCCAGTTGCTGCCAGGTGCGGTACCCGAACACCGGGGTCAGCATCGCGACCAGGTAGCAGCCGCCGGCCAGGGCGATGGCCGGGCGTACCGACGTGTGCGCCACGATCCACCCACCGGCCAGCCCACCGGCGGCCACGCCGATGCAGGTGACCATCGCGGCGAGCGCGGCGACCCGGGGGCGCAGCGCGGCCGGGATGCGCAGCGACAGCAGCCCGCCCAGTACCGGGGTGACCGAGGCGGTGGCGAGGCCGGCGAGGAAGGCGGCGGCCACGACGAGCAGCCCGGCCGGTCGCATGCCCTGCAGGATCGCGACCGTACCGGCACCGGCGAGGTACCCGACGGCCAGCAGCACGTACCGCAGCAGTGGCAGTGCCAGCGCGGTGAACACCACACTGCCGGCGACGGCACCGACGATGCAGGCACCGCCGAGGGTGCCGAGCGACCGGTCGGTGCTGAGCACCCCGTGCACCCACGCCGGTACCACGGCGACCGTGGCGGCCTGCCCGAAGAGGCTGGTCAGCAGCAGTACCCCGGCCAGCCGCCGGGCGAACGGCCCGCGGCGCAGGCCGGCGAGCCCGTCGCCGGGTTCGACCGGGACGAAGTCGGCGGCGACTGCCGGAGCCGGTGACGTGGCCAGTACCACCAGCGCGGCCGCCACCGCGAACGTCAGCGCGACCAGCCACAGCACGCCCGGTGGACCGAGCGCGGCCGCAGCCACCCCGAGTACCGCACCGGCGGCGAGGACCAGCGGGCGGATGAGCCACTCGCGTGCCGGTACCCCCGGCTCCGCATCGGTGGCCACGACCCGTGACGCCGCCGCGGACAGCAGGTTCTTGGCCAGGTCGCTGACCGCCCGCAGCGCGCCGACCACGCCGGCCAGGACGGTGAACGCGGCCAGGTTGGTCGTGACCACCGCCATGACGGTGACCACCACGGCGCTGGCCAGATCGACGACGAACGACATCCGCGGGTGGTCCAGCCGGTGCAGCAGCCAGACCGCGGCCGGCCCGGCGAGCAGGTAGGCCAGTGCCTGCACCCCGACCACCAGGCCCAGCCACGCCAGGTTCGGCGACTGCGCGAGCACCAGCCACGCGGCCGCGACGAACGACATCCGGGTGCCGAGCGCCGAGATCGCCTCGGTGGCCCGCCACGCCCGCGGCGTCTGCGGCGTCTGCGGGTGTCGCTCCGCGACCGCGACCGTCATGACAGGTACCGGGCCCGCAGCGCTTTCTTGTCGACCTTCCCGGCCCCGGTCAGCGGCAGCGCGTCGATGAACTCCACCTCGCGCGGTGCCCATTCGGCGCTGAGCTGGTCGACGACCAGTTGCCGGAGCTCGTCGGTGGTGACCGTGGCGCCCGGCGCCGGTACCACGTAGGCGTGCGGCGCCTCACCGAACAGCTCGTCCGGTACCCCGACGACCGCGGCCTGCCGCACGTCCGGATGCCCGGTCAGCACGTCTTCCAGCGGGCGGCAGTAGACCATCGTGCCGGCGATCTGGGTGACCACCATGTCGGTGATCCGGTCGAGGATGTACAGGTACCCCTCGGCGTCGAACCGGCCGACGTCGCCGGTGCGCAGCCAGCCGTCGACGAGGTTCTCCGCGTTGAGGTCGGGCCGCTTCCAGTACCCTTCGGTGACCATCTCGCCGGACACCCAGATCTCGCCGGCCCGCCCGGCCGGCAACGCCGTGCGGTCGGCGTCGCGGATCTCGACGCGGGTGTCGTGCCAGGGGAACCCGCACGATGCCAGCCGGGCCGGGTCGGCGCCGATGTCCGGGAAGGTACTGATCATCGGGTGCTCGCTCATGCCGTACACCACGTTGAGGGAGCGGCCGAACCACTTCGCCGCCTCGGCCAGGCGTGCCGGTGACGCGGCGGCGCAGCAGATCGTCAGCGACCGCAGGGTGCTCAGGTCGGCGTCGGCCAGCCGGGGGTCGTCGAGCAGCTGGTACAGCAGCGGCGGCGAGATGTGGATGCTGGTGATGCGTTCCCGGCCGATGGTGTCGAGGATCGCGCCGATGTCCATGCCCGACTGCAGGACGAAGTCGCCACCGGCGAACCAGGTCATCAGCGCCGCCGACTGCCCGCCGGACCGGAACCCGCCGGACAGTGACAGGTGCCGGATGCGCGGCTGGTCGGCCGGCCGGTAGAAGTCGGCCACGTACGGCACCGTGGCGAAGAAGCCGCGGCCGTGCTGCAGCAGCTTCGGGGTACCGGTCGTGCCGCTGGTCTGGAACAGCGACGCCGGTTCGGTGGTGATGTCCTCCGGCCGGAACGGCAGCTGGTCGACGGCCGGCAGGTCGCGCAGGTCCGGCCCGAGGCCGCCGGCGCCGATGCTGAACACCCGCATCGACGGATCGAGCGCGGCGAGGTCGCGACCCAGCTGCCCGACCGTGTCGGCCTCGTAGACCAGCGCGTCGGCCTCGACGAAGGGCAGCACCTCGCGCAGGAACACCCACGGCGTGTTGGTCACCATGAACACCGTCCGGCAGCCGATCAGGTGCGCGGCCAACTGCACGAAGAACGACTCCGGCGAGTTGGTGACCAGCAGCCCGATCGTGGTACCCGGCCGGATCCCGTGCTGCCACAGGGCGGCGGCCGTGTCGCGGATCGCGTCGTGCATGTCGCCGAAGGTGAACCGGCGGCCGTCCGCGGCCACGAGTGCCTCGGTGTCTCCGTAGGAGGCGAAGACCTCCAGCGCGCGCCGTGCGTAGTTGCCGGTCATGTCGCAGGAGGATACCGCTCGGCGAGGAGCCGGGCGATCCGTCGAACACCCTCCTCGATCTCGTCCGGTTGCAGGTAGCTGGCCGACAGGCGCAGCTGCCGTTCGCCGCCGGTGCCGAGGTAGAACATGCTCATCGGCGTCCACAGCACGCCGTACTCGCGGGCGGACAGTTCCAGCAGTGCCGCGTCGGCGACGACCGGTGTGTCGAGCACCGCGAAGAAGCCGCCATCCGGAGTGTTCCAGGTGACTTCGGGAATGCCGCCGAATTCCCGATCCAGGCTTGACAGCAGCGCCCGCAGGTTGCGCCGGTAGAACCCGATCTTCTCCTGGTTCGCCGCGCGCAGGCTGCACCCGCAGGACACCAGGAAGCCGCCGATCACCGCCTGCGCGATCGGCGAGGTGTTGACGGTGAGCATGCTCTTGACCGTGGACAGTTCCTCGGCGAGCAGCGTGCGCCGGCCGTCGGCGTCGACCACGGTCTGGTCGGCGACCAGGAAACCGACCCGCGCGCCGGGGAACACCGACTTGGCGAACGAGCCGATGTAGACGACCTGCTGCCGGGTGTCCAGCGCCTTGAGGCTGGGCCGGCCTTCGGCGGCGAGCGGGAACAGGCCGTACGGGTCGTCCTCCAGGATCAGCAGGTCCTGCTCGGCCGCGACGGCGAGCAGTTCGTGGCGGGCCGTCGTGGAAAGGCTCACCCCGGACGGGTTGGCGAAGTTCGGCACGAGGTACAGCGCCCGCGGCCGCCGTCCCTGCGCGCGCACCTGCGCCGCCACCCGGGCCACCTCGGCCGGGACGATGCCGGCGCCGGTCTCCGGTACCGGTACCACCGGCACGTCGAGCAGCCCGGCCGCGCCCATGATGCCGACGTAGCACGGGTCCGGGGTGAGCAGCACGTCGCCCGGTTCGGCGCACAGCCCGCGCAGCACCACCACCATCGCCTCCTGCGCGCCGGCGGTCACCGCGACGGCGTCGGCCGGTACCTCGATGCCCTCGTCGGTGGCCAGCAGCCGGGCGATCAGGTGGTGGATGGTGCCGTTGGTCCGGCCGTACTGCATGAACACCCGCCGCACCTGCTCGGCCGGCATCCCTTGCGCGGCAAGGTGTTCGGCATACGTCGAGAGGTGGCGGGCGATGTCCTCGATCCGGTGGAAGCCTTCGTAGGGCCGGCCGGCGGCGAGCGAGATCGCGTCGGGGAACCGGTTCGCCACCTCGTTGAGGAAGTTCATCGACGTCGATGCCGGGCCGGTGACCGAGCGGTGCAGGCTGTCCTTCTTCAGCTCCACCGCAGTACCGCCGTCCGGTCGATCGACGCCAGGTCCGGGCGGCCGGCCAGGGCCATCGTCTGCGCCAGCTCCTCGCGCAGCAACGCGAGCACGTGGGCCACCGCCGGGCCGCCGCCGGCGGCCAGACCCCACAGCACCGGCCGGCCGACGAGCACCGCGTCCGCGCCGAGGGCCAGCGCGGTGAACACGTCGGTACCGCGCCGGACGCCGCCATCCAGCAGCACCACACCGGTACCCCCGACCGCGTCCACGACCTCGGGCAGCGCGTGCAGCGCCGGTACCGCGGCATCGAGCTGGCGCCCACCATGGTTGGACACCACCACGCCGGCCGCGCCGTGCGCCATCGCCAGCCGGGCGTCTTCGGCGGTGAGCAGTCCCTTGACGAGGATCGGCAACCGGGTCAGCGAGCGCAGCCAGGCGAGGTCGGACCAGGTGACCGACTGGTCGAAGTTGGCCAGCGCGTGCGCGGCGATCGCCGACTGGCCGGGCGGTGCGTCCCGGGTCAGCGCCATCACTTCCGCGTCGAGGTTGGCCGCGGAGATGGCCGGGTCGATGGCGAAGCCGTTGCGCATGTCGCGCAGCCGCTTGCCCAGCCGCGGCGTGTCGACGGTGAGGACCAGGGCACGGTACCCGGCGGCTTCCGCGCGGGTGGCGAGATCGGCGAGGATCTCCTTGCGCCGCAACCAGTACAGCTGCAGCCACAGCGGGCCGGTCGCCGCCTGCGCGATGTCCTCGATCGTGCGGCTGGCGAAGATGCTCACCACGAACAGCGCACCGGCGGTACCGGTGGCCGTGGCGACCTCGCCGTCGGGATGCACCAGGCGGTGGTACGCCAGCGGGGCGACCCCGACCGGTCCGGCGAGCGGCGTGCCGAGAAGCGTTGTGGCGCAGTCGATCCGGGAGACGTCGACGAGGAAGCGCGGCCGCAGCCGGTACCCGTCGAAGGAGGCCGCGCAGTCGGCGAGCGTCTGTTCCCGGTCGGCGCCGCCGTCGACGTAGTCCCACACGTGCGGATCGAGCCGCGCCTTCGCCAGCGGCCGGTACCCGTCGACGGTGAGGATCGTCATCGCTTCATCGCTTCATCGCTTCACGGCTTGAAGCGGGCGCGGAGGAACTCAGCGGCCTCGGCGAGCGCGCGCTCTCCGCCGTCGAGGATCCCGGCCATGGCGAAGAAACCGTGCACCATGCCGTCGTACCGGCTGCGCTCAACGGGTACCCCGGCCGCGCGCAGCCGTGCCGCATAGCGCTCGCCCTCGTCGCGCAGCGGGTCGTACTCCGCCGTGATGACCAGCGCCGGTGGCAGCCCGGACAGGTCGTCGGTGCGCAGCGGCGAGGCGAGCGGGTTCGCACCGTCTTCCGGCCGGGCGAGGTAGTGCCGCCAGTACCAGTCGACCGAGTGGTGATTGAACAGCCACGGGTCGGCATTGTCGCGCATCGATGGTGTGTCCGCACCGTGCAAAGTGTTGGGATACACCAGTAGTTGCCCGGCCAGCGCCGGCCCGCCCGCGTCGCGACACAACACACTCACCACCGCGGCGAGGTTGCCGCCGGCACTGTCACCACCCACCGCGATCCGGGTCGGATCGACACCGATCTGCGCCGCATGCTCGGCCACCCAGCGGGTCGCCGCATGGCAGTCCTCGACCGCGGCCGGGAACCTGTGCTCCGGAGCCAGCCGGTACCCGACGACGGCGGCGGTGCACGGCACCGCGTTGGCCAGCGTCCGGCAGATGGCGTCGGCGGTGTCGATGGCGCCGAGGGTCCAGCCGCCGCCGAAGAAGTACACCAGTGCCGGCTGCGGCCGGTCGCCCTCCGGACGGTAGATCCGCAGCGTGAGCGGGCCGGGGATCTGGTGCTCGGTCACCGAGTGGACCGGTTCGCCGGTACCGGCGGCGGCCCGGATGTCGGCCAGGTCGGCGGCGCGCGCCTCGGCCAGCGTGAGGGTGTACAGCTGCGGGGTGGCCGCGGCCATGCGGCGCTCGCGCATCGCGGCAACCTGCGGATCGAGCGGCACGCCGCCGAGCATACGTCTTCAGCGCGCGGTACCGGACCTGTGCCGGTAGCATGCATACAGCGGCATCAATCCCCACAGTGATCTATGAAGCGGGAGCCGCTGGATCATGCGGACAGTACGGGCAGGCAGTTCCGGCGTGGCGCTGGCGGAGGTCCCCGAGCCGGTACCCGGGCCCGGCCAGGTGCTCGCGAAGCCGTTGGCGTGCGGAGTGTGCGGCATCGACCTGCACGTGCCGGAGATCTTCGCGCGCCGTGGCGACACCGGTACCCGCCTGATGCTCGGGCACGAGTTCTGCGCGGAGATCGTCGACTACGGACCGCAGACCGAACACCGGTACCCGGTCGGCTCGCGGGTGGTGTCCATGCCGCTGCTCGACACCGGGCAGGCCACCGAGACCATCGGCCTGTCGGCGAGCGTGCCGGGCGGCTTCTCCGACCGGATGCTGCTGGCCGAGCGGCTGCTGCTGCCGGTACCGGCGCATGTGCCCAGCGAGCACGCCGCGCTGGTGGAGCCGCTGGCGGTCGGGCAGCGTGCGGTGGCCGCGGCCGACCTGGCGCCCGGCGACGTGGCTCTGGTGCTCGGCTGCGGCCCGGTCGGCTGCGCGGTCGTCGTCGCGCTCAAGCGCCTCGGGGTACCCGTGGTGGCCGCCGATCCCGCGCCGTCGCGGCGGGAGGTGGCCCGCCTGCTCGGCGCCGACCGGGTGGTGGATTCCCGGGTGGAGTCGCCGGTGGACCGGTGGCGCGAACTGGGCGCGCAGGACCTGCCCTACTCGCCGGCTTTGACCCCGGATGTGCGGCGCAGCAACGCGGTGCTGTTCGAGTGCGTCGGCCGGCCCGGCATGCTCCGGCAGATCATCGAATCCGCACCCGGCCACGCGCGGATCGTGTGTGTCGGTGTGTGTCACGATCCGGAGCCCATCGTCCCCTCGGTCGCGATCAGTAAGGAACTGTCCATCACGTTCGCGTTCGCGTACCGTCCCGAGGAGTTCGCCCGTACCCTCGACCTGGTGGCCCGCCAGGAAATCGACGCGGGCACATTCATCAGCGGTGTGGTGAATCTGGAGGATTTCGGGACCGCCTTCGAGCAGCTGCGTCAGCCGGACAATCATCTGAAGCTGCTCATCCGCCCCTGACCGTGACTTACCGGTCGGTGTCCTCTTTGCCAGGTGGCAGTCTCCGCTGCGTGGTATAGGCTCGCGTCGTTCCTGAACGGGTTATCGCAAGCGGTGGCTCGCGGGGCGTTACCGCCATGCACGACGTGAACCCATTCGGAATCCGATCCGTGCGGCCTGGCGGCGCCAAGGAAACCGCACTTCGGAAGGCGGAAATGAACATCTCAGGAATCGACCATGTGGAGTTCTACGTGGGCGATGCCCGGCAGGCCGGCTTCTACTTCTGCACCGCCTACGGGTTCCACGTGTGCGCGCAGGGCGGCCCGGAGACCGGCCTGGTCGACCAGCGTTCGCTACTGCTCCGCCAGGGCGACATCAGCCTCGTCCTGACCTCCGGGCTCACCCCGGAACACCCCGCGACCGAGTACGTCCGGCGGCACGGCGACGGCGTCGCGGTGGTGGGTCTCGCCGTCGACGACGCGACCGGGGCACACGGCGAGCTGGTCGCCGCCGGTGCCGCGTCGGTGGCGCCGCCGACGGTGGCCTCGCCGATGGTGGCGCCACCCGGGACGCACGGCGGGCGATTATCCAGCGCCGTCGTGTCCGGCTTCGGCGACGTGGTACACCGGCTGGTCGAGCGGCACGGTCCGGCGGACGGGTTACTGCCCGGCCTGGTACCGGTCCCCGGCCCGCATCCCGACGGAAACGGCGAGCTGCTGCGCACCATCGACCACCTGGCGATCTGCGTACCGGCCGGCCAGCTCGCCGCGACGTCACGGTACTACCAGGACGTGTTCGGGTTCGCGCAGACCTTCGAGGAGTACATCGAGGTCGGCGGGCAGGGGATGGACTCGGCGGTGGTGCAGAGCCCGTCCCGCGGCGTCACCTTCACGCTGATCGAGCCGGACCCGACCCGGCGACCCGGCCAGATCAACGACTTCCTCCAGTGGCACGCCGGTGCGGGGGTACAGCATCTGGCGTTCGGGGTCAACGACATCGTCGAGGCCGTGGGTGCCCTCGCCGAGCGCGGCGTGCGCTTCCTCGGCACCCCGGCCAGCTACTACGACACCCTGCGGGACCGTCTCGGCGTCGAGGTACCGGTCGAGGACCTGCGCCGGCTGAGCATCCTTGCCGACCGCGACCACTGGGGCCACCTGTTCCAGATCTTCACCGAGTCCGTGCACGTGCGGCGCACGCTCTTCCTGGAGATCATCGAGCGGCGCGGCGCGCTGACCTTCGGCAGCGGCAACATCCGCGCGCTCTACGAAGCCAAGGAGCGCGAACTGTCCGCCGTCACCGAGGAGGCGGCTGCATGAAGCTGACCGACCAGGAGTGCGAGTTACTGCCCTCGGACGCCGATGTCGAAGCCTACGCCGAGCACGGCTGGTACCTGTCGAAGAAGCTGCTCACCGACGACGAGGTGGACGAGCTGATCGCCGCCAGCGAGCGGTACTACGACGGGGAGCGGGACCGGCGGCTGCCGGTACGCCCGCCGCGCCTGGCGTACTGGACACCCGGGGACGGCCCGGTCCAGCGGCACAACGACTACGTGCACTACGAGAGCGACGCGCTGGCGAGGATCCTGCGAAAGCCGCTCATCGGTGCCGTGGCCGCCCGCCTCGCGCAGGCCGACCGGATCCGCATCTTCCAGTCCACGCTCATCCTCAAGCCGCAGCGCCCGGACGAGGTGACCAACCTGGTGCCGTGGCACTTCGACAAGCACTACTGGGCCAGTTCGTCGTCGGAACGGATGCTCACCGCGTTCATCCCGTTCCACGACTGCGGCGAGGACATGGGCACCATCACGATGGTCGACGGAAGCCACCTGTGGAAGGAGACCGGCGGCGACGACAGCACGGTGCGGCATTTCGCCGACCGCGACCGCGCCCAGCTTGAGCAGCTGCTCGTGGAGAACGCGGCATACAACAACTCCACCGTGACGAAGGTGCCGATGCTCATTCCCAAGGGGCACATGAGCTTCCACCACTGCCGGATCTACCACGGCAGCGGCGCCAACGTGAGCGGCCGGCCGCGCCGGGCCATCTCGCTGCACCTGCAGGACGGCGGCAACCGGTACCGGGAACACCCGCTGTCCGACGGCAGCAACGCCAGCTACAACCACGACGTCCTCGTCCGGCGCACCCCGGACGGCCGGCCCGACTACGCCGATCCCGAGTTCTGCCCGGTCATCTGGGAGCCGTGACCGGATCGTTCCGCATCCCGGCCCGATCGTGACTGGCGACGTTGTACCGTCGCGAGTCACGATCGGTGTCATGAAGCGCGCCCTCGTTGTCATCGACGTCCAGGAGTCCTTCCGGCAGCGGCCGATCTGGGCCGCCATCTCCGATCCGGACATCGCGAAGAGCGTGCACCGGCTGACCGAAGCGTTCCGCTCCGCAGGCGATCCCGTGGTGTGGGTACTGCACAGCGAGCCGGGTTCCGCCAGCGTCTTCGACCCGGCCTGGGGCTTCGTGCGGCTCATGGACGGGCTCGCGGCCGCCCCCGGCGAACCGGTGCTGTACAAGACCTCGCACAACGCCTTCACCACCACGAACCTCCAGCAACTGCTTACCCAGCAAGGGATCGGCGAGGTCGTGCTGTGCGGCATGCGCACCGAGCAGTGTGTGGAGACCACCGCGCGGCTCGCGTCCGACCTCGGGTACCAGGTGGTGTTCGTGACCGACGCGACCGCGACCAACCCGATCGAGCACCGCGACGCGCCACCCGGCCGCCCGGTCGAGGAGATCCTCGCCGACCCGCGCACGCTGCCCGCCGATCAGGTCATCGCGCGCACCGAGTACGCGCTCGCCGGCCGGTTCGCCACGATCGCCACCGTCGAGGACCTGACCGCCGGGTGACGGCCGTCGTCTTCCTGCTCGCGCCGCGGCTGCACCTGCTCGACCTGGCCGGGCCGGCGCAGGCGTTCTCCACCGCGATCGACCTGGGCGCGGACTACGCACTGCACTACGTGGGCGAGCGGGAGGAAATCCAAACCGCACAAGGGGTACCGTCGCGAGCGTCTGCTCCGGTGCCTTCGCGCTGGCCCGGGCCGGCCTGCTCGACGGGCGCCGGTGCACCACCCACCACACGCTGCAGGACGCGCTGGCGCGGCGGTACCCGGCGGCGACGGTACTGCGCGACACGCTCTACGTCGTCGACGGCCGGGTGGTCACCTCGGCCGGCATCGCCAGCGGCATCGACCTCACCCTGCACCTGCTCGCCGCCTGGCACGGACCGGCCTTCGCGGCCGTGATCGCGGCAGCCGGCGCGCCGGCGCCTACCGCACCGCGTCGGCGAGCCGGTCCACCTCGTCAATGTCGGCGACCGTCGGGATGAAGTGCACCTCGGTCATGCCGATGCCGGCGAAGTCGCGGGCGATGTCCTTGGCGGCCTGCGGGGTACGCACCGCACCATCGGAGATCGCCTTCGCCCAGTCGCCGAGGAAGCCGTAGTACCGCAGCAGCGACGCCTGCGAGGCCTCCGTGTCGCCGAGCCCGTAGTAGACCAGCGCGGCGATCCGCGGTTCGCCCTCGCGGCCCGCCTCCTGCCAGGCCTGCCGGACCTTGTCGACCAGCGGTGCGGCCATCGCCGGGCCGCCGCCACCCGCGGTCCAGCCGTCGCCGTAGGCCACGACGCGACGCACCGCCGCGTCGGTGGTGCCGCCGATGAGAATGGGTACCCGGGATCCGGGCACATCAGGGGTGACCGGGAAATCGTCGCCGGTGACGTTCTCCCCGGCCCAGGCCCGGGTCAGCAGGTCGAGCGTCTCGTCCATCAGCCGGCCGCGCCGCGCGAACGGCCGGTCGACCGCGGCGTAGTCGTCGGGCCGGCCGCCGACGGCGATGCCGAGCGTCAGCCGGCCACCCGACATCGCGGCCAGGCTCGCCGTGGTCTTGGCGAGCAGGACCGGCGGGTACACCGGGCCGAGCAGGATGTCGGTGAGCAGCCCGATGGTCGAGGTCGCACCGGCGGCGACCGCGAGCGAGGTCAGCGAGTCGAAGGTCGGGTACACGATCCGGTCGATGGTCGCCAGCGCGGTGAAGCCGCGGGCTTCGGCGCGGCGTGCCCATTCGGCGATGACGGTTCCGGGAACGGCGAGGGTGTTCGGCAGTCCGATACCGATGTCCATGCGCTCGATCCTGCCAGAGTCAGCCGACGCCGGCCCCGCCGCAGAGCTTCACCGGCCTGCCGGATGCCGGAGGGCATCGAACACATGTTCGATGGATCTCGCGTCGTTGCGCTGTCCCACGCAGGTGGCGAAGACGACGACGAGGGGCCACTCCTCCGATCCCCGGCGCCTACGACGCAACCGGTGCCGTGGTGACCCACCGGATGCCGAACCGTCCGGGACAATCGAGCGGTGCTCGACGACATGCGCGTTCTGCATGGTGCACTGGAGGACTACCGCGCGGCGGCGACGGCCTTCGGTGTCCCCTGGCCCGTTGACGGTGACCCGAACGGCGGACTGTCTCCCGATGAGCTGTGCCCGATCCTCGACGTGGACCACATCCCCGAGCAACTGATCTGGCTCAGGTCAGCGGGCCTGCCGAACGGACGGGTCTTTCCCGGCGGCATGCACCTGCTGGATTCCTCGACCGGCGTGGACGACCTGCTGGGCTTCCTGTCCCTCTCGCTCGGGACACCCTTCCACTGGCGGCATCAGCTGCCGATCCTCGTGTACGACCACATCGTCTACACGTTCGTGCTGGCCGAGGGCAACGAGGGGGAGATCTGGCGCTACCAGATCGACCCCGACGAGGTCAACCCGGCTCGTGCCGCCGCCAGCCTCGCGGCGTTGTTCACCGAATGGACGAAGGGGTTCGCGGCAGGGGTGTACTTCCGCTCGCCGTACAACAACTGGATTCACATCGGTGACGGTGACCCCGATGGCGAGCACGACCCGGTCAACGTGCTCCTGGCCCGCGCTCCCGACCTCGACCCGTTCGCCTTCCCGGTATCCATCTCGACGTACCCGCACGAGGGTCTGATCCGTGCGCGGCAGCGCGAATGCGGTGTCGACCTGGATCGCGTCGACGTGTTCGAGTACCACGAGGAACTGCACGACGCCGTCGATGCGGTTCGCGCGTCCCTGCGCACACCCTGGTGGTTACGCTGGAGCAGCGTCATTCAGCACCCGGGCGGCTAGCTCGAAGGCGCGGTTCGCGGCAGGTACCCCGGCGTAGACGGCGACCTGCAGCAGCACCTCGCGGATCTCCTCGCGGCTCAACCCGTTGCGCAGCGCGGCTTCCACATGCGTGCAGAACTCCTGCTCGTACCGCAGCGTGGCGAGCACCGACAGCGTGATCACGCTGCGGGTGCGGCGATCCAGACCGGGCCGGGACCAGATCTCGCCCCAGGCGTACCGGGTGAGCAGGTCCTGGAACTCGGCGGTGAACCCGTCGCGGTTGCCGAGCGCCCGGTCGACGTATCCGTCGCCGAGCACCTCCCGCCGCACCGCGATGCCTTGCGCGTAACGGCTTTCGTCGTCCATTCACGCCTCCAGTACCACGGCGAGCCCTTGGCCGACCCCGATGCAGATGGCGGCGAGCCCCCAACCGCCACCCCGGCGGTGCAGTTGCCAGGCCAGCGAGCCGAGGATGCGCGCGCCCGAGCAGCCCAGCGGATGCCCGATCGCGATCGCACCGCCCTGCGGGTTGACCAGTTCGGGGTCGAGCTCCGGCCATTGCGCGAGGCAGGCCAGCGACTGCGCGGCGAACGCCTCGTTGAGTTCCACCACGGCGAGGTCTGCCCAGCCGATGCCGGCGCGGGCGAGCGCGCGGCGTGCGGCCTCGACCGGCGCGATGCCGAACAGGTGCGGCTCGACCGCGCTGGCCGCGCTCGCGGCGATGCGGGCCAGCGGCCCGGCGCCGGCGGCGGACAGGCCGGCGCGGTCGGCCAGCAGCAGCGCGGCGGCGCCGTCGTTGAGCGGCGAGGAGTTGCCGGCGGTGACGGTGCCGTCGGGCCGGAACGCCGGCTTGAGCGCGGCGAGCTTGGCCAGCGACGTGTCCGGCCGGATGCTCTCGTCCTGCTTGAGGTCCGCGCCGGGCACCGGTACCAGTTCGTCGCTGACGTCCGCGGCGGCGGCCCGCTGGTGGCTGCGCAGCGCGAAGGCGTCCTGCGCCGCGCGGTCGATGTGGTACCGATCGGCGAGGATCTCCGCACCCTCACCGAGCGCGACCGTCCACTGTGGAGGCATCTGCGGGTTGACCATCCGCCAGCCGAGCGTGGTCGAATACAGTTCGGCGTGCTCCCGCGGGTACCCGCGATCGGGCTTGGGCAGCACCCAGGGCGCCCGGCTCATCGACTCGACGCCACCGGCCACACAGATCGAGGCGTCGCCGACCGCGACGGCCCGCGCGGCCCCGATGACCGCCTCCAGACCCGAGCCGCAGAGCCGGTTGACGGTCGCGGCCGGTACCGACGGCGGCAGCCCGGCCAGCAGTACCGCCATCCGCGCGACGTTGCGGTTGTCCTCGCCGGCCCCGTTGGCGTCGCCGAGCAGGACATCGTCGATCCGGGCGGGATCGAGCGAAGGGTGGCGGGCCACCAGCGCGCCGACCGCGGTCGCGGCGAGGTCGTCGGGGCGGACGCCGGCCAGGCCGCCACCGTACCGGCCGATCGGGGTACGCACCGCGTCGGCGATGTACACATCGATCACCGGGCTAGTGTACGGTACCGTACCGTACACCGATATGGAGGTGGAGACATGGCGCGTTGGACCGCGGACGACATCCCCGACCTGTCCGGCCGGACCGTCGTGGTGACCGGCGGCAACAGCGGCATCGGGTACCACACGGTGGCGGCGCTCGTGGCCCACGGCGCCCGGGTCGTCATCGCGAGCCGCAACGAGGAGAAGGGCCGCGCAGCCGCGGCGCAGCTGAAAGCCGAGTGGCTGCCGCTGGACCTCGCGAACCTGGCGTCGGTGCGGGCCTTCGCCGAAGGCTTCGCCGGCCCGCTCGACCTGCTCGTCAACAACGCCGGCGTGATGGCGATCCCGCGCCGGGAGACCGCCGACGGCTTCGAGATGCAGTTCGGCACCAACCACCTCGGCCACTTCGCGCTCACCGGCCTGCTGCTGCCCGCGCTGCTGGCCTCGGGCAACGGGCCGCGCGTGGTCACCGTGTCCAGCGGCGAGCACCACCGGGGCAGCATCGACTTCGATGATCTGATGAGCGAGCGGTCGTACGGCCAGATGGGCGCTTACCGGCGCTCGAAGCTGGCCAACCTGCTGTTCACGTTCGAGTTGCAGCGCCGGGCCGACGCGGCCGGGGTGAACCTGCTCAGCGTCGCCGCGCACCCCGGCTTCGCGGCCACGAACCTGGGCCACGACGGGAACCCGTTGATGGCGCTGGGGGTACGGCTCGGCCAGTTGTTCATCGCGCAGCCGGCGACGATGGGCGCGCTGCCGACGCTGTGCGCGGCGACGGCGACCGACGTGCGCGGCGGCGAGTACTTCGGCCCGGACGGGCGCGGCGAGATGCGCGGGTACCCGACCCGGGTGGGCACCTCGACCGCGGCGCAGGATCCGGTTGCGGCGCAACGGTTGTGGACGGTGTCCGAGGAGCTGACCGGCGTGAGATACGGGGCGCTCGCGGGCACGTGAGGACGCTCAACCCCGCGCGGGAACAGGCGATCCTGGACGCGGTACAGGATCTGCTGACCGAGGTCGGCTACGACCGCATGTCCATCGACGAGGTGGCCCGCCGCGCCCGGGCCAGCAAGGCGACCATCTACCGGCGGTGGACCGGCAAGGCGGCGATGGTCGCCGCGCTGCTGCACCAGTTGGCGCTGGACTACCCGCCGCTGCCGGACACCGGAACGCTGCGCGGCGACCTGGTCGCCGGGCTGACCACGTTCTGCGGTGTGGTACGGCGCAAGCACGCGCTGGTCGCCGGGCTCACCACGGCCATCCGTACCGATCCGGACCTGGGCCGGCTGCTGGGCGACCGGATCGTCGATCCCGGGTTCGCCGAGGCGCGTCGGTTGGTCGAGCGGGCGCGGGCCCGTGGCGAACCGGTCGGCGACGTCGACCCGGCCACGTTGCTGGAGGTCTGCGAGGCGCTGGTCTGGCACCGGCTGCTGCTGACCGGCGAACCGCTGGACGAGGACTTCGTCGCCCGTACCGTCGACCACATAGTGCTGCCGCTGCTGCGCCGGTAGGTACCAGCGCAGCAGCGGCAGGTGACGCAACACCCAATGGCGGAACACTCAGTGGCGGAACAGCTGGCCGCGCACGGCCCCGCCGGGGAAGTTCGCGGTGTGCAGGTTGGTGTAGAACTGCGCCGGGTGCTCGGCGATGTCCTTCACGAGCGCCGGATCGACGCCGTTGACGGTACCCGACACCGCGATCACCGTGCTCGGAATGGCGCTCGCGAACAGCGGCACGACCACCGGCCCGTTGACACCGAACGGCGCCTTGTGGATGTGACCGAGGGTGGGGGAGATGCCCAGCCACGCGAACGAGAAGCCGACCGAGGTGCCGCGCGCGGTGATGTGCGCGACCGCGCGCCCGGTCGGGTCACCGACGGCCGGGCCGCCGGCCACCGGTACCTCCTGGTCGCCGGAGAGGAACGCCTTCTCGACGCCGCCGTTGAGCAGGTCGAGCAGGTCGGTCGGGCGGTTCAGCTTGGTCAGCTGGCCGCGCACCGCACCGCCGGGGAACTCCTTGGTGTGCAGGTTGAGGTAGAACCCGCTCGGGTTGGCGCGCAAGGCGTCCGCGATGGCCGGGTCGGAGACGGTCAGCACGCCGGCCGCCGCGGTGATGTTGTCCGGCATCGGGGTGGCGAACAGCGGTACCTTGACGTCGCCGTTCACGCCCGCGGCGCCCTGGTGGATGTGGCCCAGCGTCGGGGCGCTGATGCCCTTCCAGGAGAAGGCGAACGTGATGCGGTCGCCCTGCACCCGGATCAGCCCGGTGGCGCTGCCCTTCGGGTCGCCGACCGGCGGCTTACCGGGTACCTGGACCTCCTGGCGGCCGTCCAGCTTCGCCGACAGGAACACCGGCTTCAGGCGGGACCGCTGGATGCCTGCCGACCGGTCCTGCTTGGGCGCCGGAGCGGTGGCCGGCATCGCGCCGTGGTCCATGTTCATCCCGGACATGTCCATGCCGGGCATGTTGTTCATCCCAGGCGCCGGGGACGGCGTGGAGCTCGCGGAGTAGGCGGCGAGTGCCGGCGTGGCCGGGGCCGCCACCAGGGCCGCCGCGCCGACCAGGCCGATACCGAGCGCCAGGGTCGCCAGCTGAGGGAGCGAGTGTGAGCGGCGCGGCGCCGTCTGGACTGACGAGCGCCAGCGAGGAGGGAAGACGGCGCGTCTGAGCGGCGCGAAGCGAGCGTATGGGGCCAGCAGAGCGAGGCGGGGAAATCGCATTGCCGTGGTTCCTTTCGGTCACCGTGTCCCGGCCGGGGTGCCTGGGACGTCGGCGGTGACACGGGCCGGGACCCGCCGCCGGTTCAACTTTTCTGGAATCAATCCAAAATTGAACCGGCCGGCCCCGGGCTCCGTGTGGCCCGACGACATCGCGACCCATCCATCGAAGGAGACCCCCCATGCGTACCCGGATCCTGTTGCTCGGTGCCGCCCTCGTCGCCAGCCTCGCCGGCTGCAGCAGCGCGTCCCACCACAGCGCCGCGCCGGCCGCGCCCGCCGCGCACCAGAACACGCCGGCACAGGTGCGGATCGCCGACTCCAGCCTCGGCCCGATCCTGACCGACCAGGACGGTCGCACGCTCTACGCGTTCACCAACGACAAGGGCGGCACCAGCAGCTGTACCGGTTCCTGCATCGCCACCTGGCCGGCGCTGATCAGCAAGCAGGCCACGGTCGCCGGCTCCGGTACCGACAAGGCGCTGCTGTCGCAGACCACCCGCGCGGAGGGTACCGCCCAGGCCACCTACAACAACTGGCCGCTGTACTACTACGTCGGCGACGTCGGTCCCGGCGACGTGGACGGGCAGGGCATCGACGGCGTCTGGTTCGTCG
>VAWN01000075.1:54855-55304 GCA_005885555.1 Actinomycetota bacterium | reverse complement strand
CTCGCGCGCCGCCGCTTCCCGTTCGGCCAGCTCGGCGCGCACGATCTGCTCCACCTGCGCGTCGGTCAGCACCAGCCGCGGTACCTCGGCGGCGCCCACGCCCACCGGCAACTGCTCGATGCCCAGGTGCCGATCGACGTCCGCCGGCCGCTCGGCCGCCTCCGCGTTGTCGATGGCCGCGAGCGTGGCCCGCAACGCCGCCATGGCCGTGCGGTCGCGCGCCTTGACCGCGGCCGGCAGCGCCGCCCGCAGCCGCTGCCGAATGGGTACCACGCGGGAGCCGGTCAGCCGCCGTTGACCGGGCGGTAGCGGCGCGTGGACATCGGCCGCGCCGCGGCCGGGCCGGCGAGCCGGTTGATGATGTCGAGGAACGACCGGCCCATCAGCGCCCGCGCCTGCACGGCCGGGTGGGTGGCGCCGAAGTTGTCCGGGTCGGGTGCGGCGGCCGA
>VAWN01000075.1:6233-54840 GCA_005885555.1 Actinomycetota bacterium | reverse complement strand
GGCCGCCGTTGTCGAACATGATGCCGGCCTCGTTGCGGCCGTCGGCGAACCAGCCGGCCTTGGTCGCGATCCGGGCCCGCTCGTCGGAGGACATCGTGCGGCGGATCCCGTCGGTGAAAGCGATCGGGGACCGGAGCAGGCCGAGCAGGTACCCGCTGGAGGCGGCCGACAGCACGGTGCCCCGGACCAGCGCCTGGAACAGGTCGTGGGTCTCCCGCGGGGTCGTGGTACCGAGGAAGAACCGGTGCGGGTTGGCCACCGGTTCGACCTGGGTGTGCGGAAAGCCCTTCGCGGCGATGATCTGGTTGATCTCGGCGGACGTGGTGAGCAGCCCGCACAGCCGCACCGCGGTGTCGTCCGACACGGTCAGCAGCGCGGCGAGCACGTGCCCGAGGGTGACCGAGCTCGGGTATGCCCCGTCGAGGCGGAAGATGCCGTCGCCGTCGGGGATCACGATGTCGGCGGTCACGTCGACCCGCTGGTCCAGCGTGAGCAGGCCGCGGTCGACCTTGTCCAGCAACGCGGTCGCGACGGCGACCTTGTTGACGCTGTACGCCTGCACGACGTCGTCGGGCTTGTCCTGCACGGCCGGGGTGAGCGTGCCGTCGGCGTTGGCCACCGAGATGGCGGAGTTCCAGGTGCCGCCGGCCCGCGCCGACTTCGCCTGGTACACCCGGCGTACCGAAGCGGCGGCCTGCCGCGGCGAGGTCGCCGCGGCAGCCGGCGCGTCGTCCGTGCCGGTCTGCTCGGCCCATGCCGTGGTACCGGCCGCGGCCAGCGCCCCGGCGGTGGCGACGGTACCCAGACCCAGCGCGGTGCGGCGATTCATACATCCCCCCGGTCGATCGGTTGCATCCCCAACCATAGACGCATCGACAACCCCGACCGGTTGCCCGGGGTACCTAGATCAGGTCCGTCCACTGTGGACCGACTGTGGACCAGGCGTCCTGCCAAGCATTGAGGCGGTACCGGTCGAGCATGCGGCGCAGCACCAGCAGGGCAGCGCCGGTGACCGTGGCCAGGCCCAGGAGGGTACCCCCGCCGGCGAGGCCGGCCCGCGCGAGGAGGTCGTCGTGCTGTGCCGGGGCGGTGACGGGTACCCCGTCGCGGTCGGTCCACAGTGTGACCGTGCTGCCGGCCGGTGCTCCGGCCGCCGCCGGTAGCAGTCCACTGTGGACGGAGCGGTCCGGCCCGGTCCAGCGTGCGTCGGCGACGACGGTGGGCGTCGCCACCATCGCATAGTCGCCGGAGGGCAACGGCGCGTCGGTGACGAGTACCGCGTCGATCTCGTGCCGCGCCGCCCGCTCCCGCTCGGCGGCCGCCGCGCCGTCGTGGTACCCGCGGCTCGCGGTACCCCAGGCGAGCACCGGCCCGGCGACCACGAACAGCGCGAGTACCGCGAGCCTGAGCCATGCCTCGGCCCGGTCGACCGGCCGGCGCAGCGGGTTGCCGTCCAGCCCCACCCGCCGCAGCACAGACATGTCCGCCCCCTCCGTACGAGCGCCAGCCTGCCGCCAGCCTGCGGGTCCGGTGGCCGGGCGGCCAGAGCCCACCGGCCCGCGTTCCGGTTACTTAAGTCCCCCCGAACGGCCGATCCCGCGCGTGACCTCCGGTTTGCGTAGTCGCGCGTCTACTCAGTGACATCGACGTGGAGGAAATGGAGCCTGTAATGCGTAGAGTTCGAAGTCTGTGGTGGGTGGGACTGGCCGCCGTGCTCGCGGCTACGGTGATCGTGTTGGTCGGTACCCGGCCGGGCGGCACAACGGCCGCGGCACCCGCGCCGCCCCCGGCAGCGCAACCGCCCGCGGCACCGTCGGCGGCACCGTCGGCGGCACCGTCGGCGGCACCGTCGGCGGCACCGTCGGCGGCACCGTCGGCGGCACCGCCGCCCGCGGTCGAGGTGGCCTTCCGGTACCTGCCGCTGTGGCCCTTCGACAGCGTCGCCGACGCGGCCGAGTGGCAGAAGGAAGCCAACCCGGGCGGCCACCAGCCCTGGCACCTGAGCGCCGAGCTGACCGCGCTCGCGTTCACCAACGGGTACCTGCAGTTCACGACCGTAGACCGGGCCTTGAGTACCAAGGTGCGCGGTGACCAGGCCTGGGTCACCGTCGGGTACCGGCTGCCGAACGGTGCCGACAGCGCGGCCGCGGTGCTGCACCTGACCCTGATCGGCCGGGGCGACCAGCGGCCGTGGGAGGTCGTCGGCTCGGAGGACACGACGCTGAGCCTGACCACGCCGGCCTACGGTGCCCGGGTCAGCTCGCCGGTCACGGCCGGCGGCCGGATCACCGGTGTCGACGAGAGCCTGCGCGTGCAGGTCCGGGGTACCGCATCGACCGCGCCGCTCGGCGAGGTGGCCGGGATCGCGGCCGGCGGGCAGAACCAGCCCTGGTCGGCGACGGTACCCTTCGCGGCCGCGGACGGTACCGTCCGCACCCTCGTGGTCAGCACCGCCAGCCACATCAACGAGGGCATCGGCCGGTTCGCGATCACCGGCGTCCGGGTGGGCTGAGCACGCGGGCGGCGGGAGAGGGACGCGATCCTCTCCCGCCGCGCTACGTTGCCGGCTCAGGTCACGCGCACGGGGTCGGGCCGCCGGTCGCGTTGCCTGCGTTGTACTTCGACAGCGTCGCCGCCAGTTGCGCGGCGGTGAAGGTGACGCCACCGACCACGACCTTGGTCTCCGGCGTGGCCTTGCCGGTCAGCGGGCCGCCGGCCGCCTTCTCCAGCGCCTGCGCCGCGTCGATCGCCGCCTGTACCGCGGCCGGCGTCGATGCGCCGCTCAGCTGGTTGAGCCGGGCGGTGATCAGCTGCTGGCTGAGCTGGTTGAGGAAGTTCTCCGAGCCGCGGCCGTAGATGGCGGCGATCTGGGCCGGGGTCAGCGCCACGCCGCCGACGAGCAGGGTACCGCCGTTCGCGGCGACCAGCTTCGCGACCACGGCCGGGTGGTTCTTGAAGAAGCCCTTGCTGTCCACGCAGCCGGTCACGCCCGGTACCTTGTTGGTGAAGCTGACGTCGGTGGCACCGGAGGCGACCTTGACGACCGCGCTGCCCTTGGCGACGTCGCTGCTGACCAGCGTGCCGACACCCTTGACGGTGATGGCGGTGACGGCGAAGCCGGTCGCGGCGGTCTCGGTCACTGTGACGTTGCCGGCGGGCAGGGTCAGCGGTGCGCTGCACGAGCCGGCCTTGGCGGTCGTCTTCGTGGTACCGACGGTGAATGCGAACTCGGTGCCGACCTTCACCCCGGGGCCGGCCACCTTGCAGACCCGCAGCGTGGGCGGCGGCGGAGGCGGCGTGACCTTGTTGGTGAAGGTGACCGTCGTGGCGCTGGTGACGTTGCCGGCCGGTACCTTCACGGTCGCCTTGCCGGTGGCCAGGTTCGCGTCGATCAGCCGGCCGTCCGGAGCGGCGGTCACCTTGCCGAGGACGAACCCCGCCCGGGCGACCTCGGCCACCACGACCCGGCGGTCGGTGACCGCGATCGGCTTGCTGCAGGCGCCGACGGGTACCGTGACGGCCCCGGTCACGCCGGACACGGTGAACTGGAAGCTGCCCGTGACGGCAGCGGTGGCGCCCGCCTTGCAGATCTTGACGAAGCCGGTGGGTGGCGGCGGGGCGGTGGCCGCATAGGCGAACGGTACCGCGGCCACACCGGCCGCGAGTACGCCGCCGACAATGGTCAGCTTGAGTAACCGACGGCGGCCGGATCGGGCATTAGGCATTTACCCTCCTCAATCATTTAACGGCCCGGCAATGCCCTGGCGGACGGCGCACCGGACCGCCCGCCGACACGCTGACCAGCGTCAATCGGCGGTACCACAGGATGCAGGACGTCTCGGCCACGGCCGCTTGTGGCGGTTCTCCGGGGAGCGAGACGAGGGGGACACAGAAAGTCAACTTCGCTCTTGAAACGCCGTCAACAGATCGACCAGCCTCTTTCCATTACGCGGGAGCGCCGGCCGCTTTCGACCCCCACAACCGCACTTCGATGAGAACCGGATGATCCGGTCGGGGTGACCTGTAACACCACCCCGCGACGGACCGCTCTATCGGCATGACCTCCGTCGCGACCGCCCACGAGTGCCCGCCGTTGCTCGACGACCTGCTGGAGCGGGTCGGCCCCCGATTCACCCGGCCGGAGCCACGCCAGCGCGCCCAGCTGTTCGTTCGCGGCATCCTGTCCGGCCCGGCCCGCAAGAACAGTTGGACCCTGGCCGGGTTCGCCGGCGAGGCCGACCCGACCGGCATGCAGCGGCTGCTCACCTCGGCGCGGTGGGACGTCGACGGGGTACGCGACGATCTGCGGGCGTGGGTGCTGGACCGGCTCGGCGACCCGGAGTACGGCGTGCTGGTCCCGATCGAGCTCGGCTTCCCGAAGAAGGGCACCGGCTCGGTGGGGGTGCACCGGCACTTCAACGACGCGGCCCGGCGCGCGGAGAACGTTCAGGTCGGGGTGTTCCTCGTGTACGCGGCGCCGGGTGGCTGGGCGGTGGTCGACCGGGAGCTGTACCTGCCGCCGTCGTGGGTCGCCGATCCGCAGCGGTGCGAGCGGCTCGGAGTACCCGACGACGTCGGCTTCCTGACCAAGCCGGAACTGGCCCGGCGGATGATCGCGCGGGTACTCGCCAGCGGGGCACCGGCCCCGTGGGTCACCGCGGGCGAGGCCTTCGGCGCCGACCCGGCGCTGCGGTCCTGGATGGACGCGCATGACATGCGGTACGGCGTGGCGGTCGGGCGCCCCGACCCGGTCCGGCCGGGCGTCTGGGCGCGCACCCCGGAGGCGGCGCGCACCCCGGAGGCGGCACGCAGCCCGGAGGCGCTCGCCGGGCACGAGGACCGGCCCGAGTGGGAGCGGCTGCAGGTGGCCCGGCCGACGCCGGCCGGGGACCGGACGGTGCAGTACGAGTGCCGGGTACCGGTCGGCACCACCATGCAGGCGCTGAGCCGGATCACCGGGATGCGGTACCGGATCGAGGAGCGCGTCGCCCGCGTGCGCGGCGAGATGGGCCTGGACCACTACCAGGTGCGGCGGTACGACGCGTGGTACCGGCACGTCACCCTGTGCATGCTGGCCGGCGCCTACCTGACCACCTGCCCCGCGGTCGCCTGATGCCGGGCGGCTGCGCCGGTACGGGCCATCCGGTGCCAGGGCAGCCGCCCGCCGATCAGCGCCATCACCGTGGACTGGACGACGACGAGGTACATCAGCTGGCGGTACAGGATCTGCTGTAACGGCAGTGTCCACAGTGGACCGTAGGACTCCCGGTCCAGCCGCAGCGCATACCCGGCGGTCAGCATCTGCACCGCCACGAACCCGCACCACACCGCGGCGACCTGCGCGACGGGCAGGAAGATCAGGCCGTACACCGCATACACGTCGACCGCCGGTGCGGTCAGCGGCAGCAGGACCTGGAACAGCAGCAGGTACCCCAGACCCCGCCGGCCCAGCCGCCCCGCCGCGCCCCGCTCGACGAGCGACCCGCGGTGCTTCCACATCGCCTGCATGGTGCCGTAGCACCAGCGGTACCGCTGCCGCCACAGCTGCCGTACCGTGCCGGGTGCCTCGGTCCAGGCGATCGCGTCGGGCTGGTAGGCGACGCGCCAGCCGGCCCGGCTCACCGCCATGGTCAGGTCGGTGTCCTCGGCGAGGGTCTGCGCGGACACCCCGCCCACGTAGCGCAGCGCGTGGCGGCGGAAGGCGCCGATCGCTCCGGGTACCGTCGGCATGCACCGGCCCAGGTCGAACATCCGCCGGTCCAGGTTGAACCCGATCACGTACTCCAGGTGCTGCCAGCGCCCGAGCAGCCCGCCGCGGTTGGCCACCTTCGCGTTGCCGGACACCGCGCCGACGGCCGGGTCGGCCAGCGGCTGTACCAGTTCGGCGATCGCGTCCGGCCCGAACACCGTGTCACCGTCGACGAGCACGATGATCTCGCCGACCGCGTGCCGGATGCCGGTGTTCAACGCCGCCGGCTTGCCCGCGTTCTCCTGCCAGATCACGGTGACGCCGGTGAGGTCCAACCGGGCCACCCGGTCGCCGGTACCGTCGGTGGAACCGTCGTCGACCACGATCACCTCGACCCACGGGTAGTCGTTGGCGACCAGCGACCACACGGTCGCCTCGATGTTGGCCGCCTCGTTGAAGGCGGGCACGATCACCGACACCGGGCCGAGGTACCGCAGCGGTTCGCGCGCCTGCCGCCGTACCCGCCGCGCATGCGCGTGGGCGCACGCCACCTGCACCATCAGCCGCAGCCCGGACAGCGTGATGGCGACCAGCATGAGCCAGGTCAGCCCGGCGGCGAGCCATCCGCCGGCCAGCTGCGCCCAGCGCAGCGCCTGCCCGCGCAGCCGCTGGCCGAAGGTCGCCGGCGGCGACCCGGGCAGGCCGAGTGCCGCCGAGACGGTGGTGAAGCGGTACCCCTGCGCCTGCAGCCGGGGCAGCAGCACCGCCAGCGCGGCGACGGTCTGCGACCGGTCGCCGCCGGAATCGTGCATCATCACCACCGCACCGGCGCCGGCCGCGGGGGTCGCCGCCTGGACGATCGCGGGTACCCCGGGCCGCCGCCAGTCCTCGGTGTCCAGGTCAGCCAGCACGACGAGGTACCCCGCCCCGCCGGCCTGGCGCATCGCGGCGTACGCGGGGCCGGTGACCGCGTCCGGCTCCGACGCGTACGGCGGCCGCAGCAGGGCCGGTGCCCGGCCGGTGGCCGCCGCGATCGCGTTGCTGGTCAGGGTCAGTTCGATGCGGCGCTGCCAGGCCGGCGCGGCGCCCATGTCGATGTGCGTGAACGTGTGCACGCCGATCTCGTTGCCGGCGGCGACGAGCCGGCGGGACAGCTCGGGGTGGTCGTTGACCCGCGAGCCGATCTCGAAGAAGGTGGCGTGCGCGCCGTACCGGGCCAGCACGTCCAGGATCCGCGGCGTCCATTCGGGATCGGGGCCGTCGTCGAAGGTCAGCGCGATCGTCCGGTCCGGTACCCCGCTCGTGGCGACGGTACCGTCGGCGGCCACCCGCTGGATCGCGTGCCCGCCGGTGACCGCGACCGGGGCCGGTGCGCCGCCCCTGGCGACCGGTGCCGGGCCGACGCCTTCGCCGCCGATGTGCCGCACGTACCCGTTGAGCGAAAGCTCCGCCAGCAGGACCACGAGGAACAGAAACAGCAGCACCCAGTGGGCGCGGGGCTCCCGTCGGCGCATCAGCTCTTCCGGTGCGACGGGTGCGGCGGCGCGTTGCCGTGCCGGATCGGGGTCGGTGAGGCGGTGGCCGACGGTACCCCCGGCGTCGGGCTCGGCCGCGGCCCCGGTGCGCCCGACGGCGTCGCCGGGTGGGAGGCCCGGGCGGCGGTCGACGGGGCCGACGTGACCGGGGCCGCGGCCTGTCGGGCGACCGGACCCAGCGGTCCCGGCAGGCCGGGCAGCCGGCCGGGACCGGCACCGAAGAAGCCGGCGACCAGTACCAGCACGGCCAGCGTGAGCGCGCCGGCACCGGCCACTCCGAGAATGACGAACCATCGACGGCGGATGCCCGAGCGGTCGACGAATACCGGCGACTCGGCGGGTGCCGATCCGTTCCTCATGCAGGCCCTCGCAACAGGGTCCCGGCCGCGGCACTGCTGGGGAGGCGTGGCCGCGGCCGGGACAGTCGGGTGGTACCGGAAACAGCGGCGGTACCCCCACCCGCGTTACACCCACCGGCTGCCGTGCGAGTCGCCGCCGCCACTGCCGGAATCTTGGACGCGCCCTTGACAGCGCGCGGCGGCAACTGGTAGCGATCTTTACCAAAGCGCCAGCCAGGGAGTCGCTATGAGAGCCGGCCGTTTCCGCATCCTGGTCCCTGCCGCCGCGGCGGCGGCAGTCCTCACCGCACCCGTCGCAGTCCACGCCGCCACACCGACCGCCACCACCCTGCCCACCCGCGTCTACGCGCCGTACTTCGAGGCGTGGACCACCGACAGCATCTCCACGATCGCCCAGCAGTCCGGTGCCCGGTACCTCACGCTGGCGTTCATCCAGACCCCGACCAAGGGTTCCTGCGTGCCGACCTGGAACGGGGACAGCACGCAGACCATGGCGGCGGGCCGGTACCAGAGCGACATCGCCACGCTGCGCGGCACGGGCGGTGACGTGATCCCGTCCTTCGGCGGCTTCAGCGCGGACCACTCCGGCACCGAGATCGCCGACTCCTGTGCCGACGTCAACGCCCTCGCCGCCGCCTACGAGTCGGTCATCACCACCTACAACGTCACCCGGCTGGACATGGACGTGGAGTCCAACTCGCTCAACAACACCGCGGGCATCGACCGGCGCAACAAGGCGCTGGCTGCCGTGGAGGCGTGGGCGGCCGCCAACGGGCGGACGGTCCAGGTGCAGTACACGCTGCCGGTCGAGCCGGCCGGCCTGGAGGCCAACGGGCTGGCGGTGCTGCAGAACGCGACCGCCAACGGTACCCGGGTCGACGTCGTCAACATCATGACGTTCGACTACTACGACCGGACCACCACGGACATGGGCGCCGCCGCGCTCAGCGCCGCGGGCGGGCTGTTCAACCAGCTGCACAGCCTGTACCCGGGTAAGACGACGGCCCAGTTGTGGGCGATGGAGGGCAACACGATCCTGCCCGGCATCGACGACTACCCGAAGAAGACCGAGGTGACCTACCTGCCGGACGCGCAGAAGCTGGAGAGCTTCGCCGTGGCCAACGGCCTCGGCCTCCTGTCCATCTGGGCGATCCAGCGCGACAACGGCGGCTGCCCGGGTAGCCGGGACAAGAACAATTGCTCCGGAATCGTGCAGAACACCTGGGACTTCAGCCACATCCTGGAGCCGTTCACGGCTTGATCAGCGGACCGCCCGCCGCGGCTCTAGCCTGAGAGCGATCGGCTCAGCTGACGCACAGGAGGCGCCATGCGATTCAGACGCGCCGCACTGGTCATCCCCTCGATCGTCGCCGTCACGGTGGCTCTGGCGCCCGCACCCGCGGGCGCCGCCACCACGCTGCCGGTACCCCAGGGGACCCAGAGCGACAACAGCTACGCGGCCAGCTACGCGGCCAACCACGTCACCAACGTCGACGCGACCGGCGGGGCGGTCAGCTGCTACCGGCCGGAGGTGCCGTACTTCACCAGCAACGGTCCGGTCGACGGGTACAGCGGGATGTCCGCCTGTCCCGGCGCGACCACGGGGGAGGACACCGGGGCCGCCGCGCCGTACGCTACCCAGGTTGGCAGCAATCCCGGGTACCCGGCGGCCGGCCCGATGCTCGTGAAGAGCCGCTCCGAGTCCGACATCCGGGTCGACCCGACCAACCCGCGGCACCTGATCGGGTCGTCGAAGTGGTTCGTCAGCGCCGAGGGGTACAACCACCTGCTCGGCTTCTACGAGTCGTTCGACGGCGGGAGCACCTGGCCGGTGTCCGGGCACATCCCCGGGTACGAGGGCTGGACGGACAACACCGACCCGGTCGGCGCGTTCGACGGGTTCGGCAACTACTACTCCCTCGTCCTGCCGTACCAGTTCTTCTACAACGCCGACGGCAGCCACAACTTCAGCATCGGTACCCGGCGGGAACCCAACCCCGTGGTACCGGCCGAGGTGATCTCGGTGGCGGTCCGCCCGCACGGCGCGACTACCGCCGGCAACTGGATCAGTGTCCACAATGGACATCCCGACTACGTCGCGACCTACGACAGCATCGGCAACGAACCGGACAAGCAGTGGATCGCCGTCGACAGCAACCCGGGCAGCCCGCACTTCAACCGGGTCTACGCGATGTGGGTGGACTTCCACAACGTCACGCCGGTGCCGTTCGTGTCGTACGCCGACGCGCGGGCCGACGGTACCCACACCGACTGGTCGGCCCCGCAGCGGCTGCCCGAGCCGCCGCACACCCCGCAGGGCGCCACCTACCTGCTGCCGCACGTGGCCCCGGACGGCGCCGTCTCCACCACGCTGACCGGGTTCGACCCGGCGCACGGCTCGTTCGCCGCGACGATCTCCGTGCTGCGTTCCACCGACGGCGGCGTCACCTGGTCGGTCGTCGGTACCCCGGCCGCCGGCGTCACGACCCCGCCGGGGTTCGCCAACACCACGTTCCGGGACGGCATCGAGGACACGTTCACGGTGGGCCGCACCCGGGTCAACGGGAACTACCCGCTGTACGTGGCGTACGAGGACTACTCGACCGGCGTGGACAACGTCGCGCTGACCGCGTCCTACGACAACGGGGCGACCTGGACGGCGCCGATCGGGGTCAACGACAACGTGTCGGCGGTCGACGAGTTCCAGCCGAACCTCGCGGCCGCGCCGGACGGTACCGTCAGCGTCAACTTCTACGACCGCCGGCTGGCCTGCCCCGCCGCCGGTACCGCGGAGGCCGCGGGTGCGGGGCTGGCGCTGGACACGGTCAACCCGAAGTACTCCGGGAAATACTCCGGCAGCCTGCCGCCGTACGGGGCGACCAACTACTGCGTCAACGCCAGCGTGCAGTTCTACGACGCGACGCTGCACCCGCGTGGCCACAACATCCGGATCAGCCAGCACACCTACGACCCGCAGTTGGACGCGCCGCACCCGGGCAGCGCCAGCGGCACCAGTACCTTCATCGGTGACTACTTCGGCAACGACTTCGCCGGGGCCACCAACTACGCGACCTTCGTGAGCACCTACAACTACGGCAGCAACGCCGGTCACCACCAGCAGCAGATCGTCTCCGCGGTGCGGATACCGGCCCGGTGACGCGTGGGGGGCCCGCCGAAGCGGGCCCCCACATTCTTGCCTCAGTAATTGACCCGTACCGTCACGACGTCCTGCTGGCTGACCAGGATGCCGCCGAAGTTGGTGCCGTAGAACCAGAACGCCCGCTGGGCGTTGTTCGTGTCCGTCCACAGTGGATGCGCCACGTTGTCGGAGCCCACCGCCATGTCGGTGTAGTCGCCGATGAAGCCGCCGCGGAACATGTACCGCGTGTTGATCGCCTGCGTGGTCACCGTCCGCGTGGTGTGGGTACCGAGGTCGGTCACCACATAGTCGAGCGACCACCGGCCCGGGCGTCAGGCAGTGGATGCTGCCGTTCGGGTCGTACGTGGCGCAGCTCTGCCACGGTGAGACCACATCGCCGACGTACGCGCCGACGAAGACCCGGCCGGACGGCGACACCGCGACGCTCGGCCAGATCGACTCGGCCGGGGTGACCGCGGGCGGGGTGAGCCCGCTGCCCGCATAGCCGACCGGGGTACGCATCGCGTCCACGCCCGGCAGGTGCGCCGGCGCGGCCCAGTGCGTGCCGTCCGCCGAGGTGGTGTAGACGACCACGCTGCGACCGTTCTCGTCCTGCGTCCAGGCGACGTACAGGGTGCCGTTGGGCGCGATGGCACCGGCCGGGAAGCTGTTGACCCGGAACGCGGTGTCGTGCAACCCGTCGATGTCCACCAGCGTCGAGATCAGCGTCGGCTGGGACCAGGTGTCGCCGCCGTCGGTCGACTTCGCCACCCAGGTACCGTCCATAGTGGACAGTCGCGTCGCGCCCTCCCAGATCGCGTACACCGTGCCGTCCGGCCCGGTGAACACGCGGGAACCCTGGTCGTAGAGGACATTACCGGAGATGATCTTCGGGCTGCTGAACGTGCGCCCGCCGTCGCTGGAGTGCGCCTCCATGATGGGCGACTGGACGTAGTTGCCGTTGTGCGCGTTGAACAGGAAGCGCGTCCAGGTCACGTACACCCGGTCCCGGAAGGGGCTGGTGGCGTGCCAGTCGGCGGCGATCCACTCCTTGTCGTTGAAGGTGCTGGGCGACGTGGTCGGGTTGATGAACGTCGGCTGGCTCCAGGACAGCGCGCCGGAGGCGGCGAAGGTACCCCGGTTGACCGTCACCGTGTTGGGCGCGGTGTTGCGGTTGAAGCCGAGACCGGCGTAGTAGACCGCGCCGCGGCTGTCGAACGTCAGGGCCGGGTCGCCGCCCGCGTCGTACGGCCCGCCGGCGAGGCGGGTCACGCCGGGGATGAGGGTACCCAGATGCTGCGGGTCGCTCGACGTGCAGCACCACGTCTGCCCGCCGTCGTTGCTGTAGTAGGTGCCGGAGTACCCGTCGCCGAGCGCGCTGCACGGCGTACCGCCGACGGTGCAGGACCAGGTGCGGGTGACGTAGTCGTTGGCGGAGCCGACGACCCGGCCGGGCCGGTTCGGGTCGACCGCGATCGACGTTTCGTTCTGCGGTGCGGCGGCGGTGTCCTGGTTGACGGTGACGTCGGGCGGCTGTACCGATCCGCCGCCCGGCTCGATGAGGGTCACCCCGTCGGGACCGAGCACGTCCGGCGCGCTGGTCGGTTCGGCCTCCTCCTCAAGGAATGCGGACATCCGGATCTGCAACCCGGCGGTACCACGGACCGAGGCGACCTTTCCGGCCAAGGTACTCGTGTCATAGCCCCGGGGGGCCTGGGCGGTGGCCACGGACGCGCCCAACCCGGCGACGGCCAGAGCGAGCGCGACGGCCGTGCCGCCGATGGCGATTCTTCGCATGCGAGGTTCCTTCCGACTTGCCTGGCGGGTGTAACGGTGCACCCGCCCTGTGCGCTTTGTCATCAAGCGCCAGGCGTCACGGTAGAAACGAGGCAGGCAACCGTCAAGATAGGCGGGCCTCGATACAAGAGCGCGCCCTGGAAAGGTCAGCTATGTACCGCGACCGGGTCGAAATCCAGGTTGGTGGGGCGGCTGCCGGTGCGCACGTAGGCTCGGGCCGCCTCGATGGCGCCCTGGGCGGTCACCCGCGTCCAGTCCGGCTTGAGCTCGATCAGCTCGTGGCCGCAGTCGAACGGGATCGCATGCGGCCACGGGGGCACGTCCGGCTCGACGCCGTACCCGCCCGGCCGGTCGAGGGCGAGGACGAAGGAGCGCTCGGGATGGCCGATGCCCAGTTGCAGGCCACCGTCGCGGGCGTCGGCGGGCAGCAGGTCGACGGCCAGCGCGGTGCGCCCCCGGCCCCGGGTACGGGCCAGCAGCGTCAGCTGGATCTCCAGGTCCTCGACCGAGTTGATGCGCGCCGAACTGTCCAGACCCCAGTACAACGTGAATCTCACCGCGGATCGCTCCCTCCGGGGTGTCCGTGATCGCGGTACCGTCCCGCCACGATCAGTAACCGCTCACGTATGCATGCGTCACGTTGCACGATGCATCGAGTCTACGCAAGAGGTGAGCGGCACTCCGTGAGCGCATCGCGAATAGTTGGCGCACCACCCGCCCCGAGTTGCGGGAAGACGACCGTCATCGATGATGAAACGGGTGAGCCTGCTGATCACCGTACCTGTCAATCCCCGTCCCGTCGCGCCGATGGAGGGGCTGATCGGCGGGCCACGGTACACCCGGTTGCGGGCCGAGGCCGACGAGTTCCGCCGCGGGCTGGGCGGCCGGTGCATCTGGAACATCAACTCCACGGCGACCGGCGGCGGGGTCGCCGAGATGCTCCAGGCGCTCGTCGGGTACGTGTGCGACCTGGACGTTCCGGTCCGCTGGACGGTCATCGGCGGCGATCCGGACTTCTTCGCGATCACCAAGCGGCTGCACAACCGGATCCACGGCACCGCCGGGGACGGCGGCCCGCTCGGCGCGGCGGAGGCCGAGCACTACGCCGGGGTACTCGCGGCCAACGCCGGGGAGCTGCTCGGCGAGATCCGCCCCGGCGACCTGGTGCTGCTGCACGACCCGCAGACCGCGGGACTCGCGGCGCCGCTCGTCGCGGCCGGCGCGACCGTGGTCTGGCGCTGCCACATCGGCGTCGACTGGGAGGACGACACGACCCGCGCGGCGTGGGAGTTCCTGCGCCCGTACCTCACCGCCGCGCACGGGCACGTGTTCTCCCGGTCGAAGTACGTGCCGTCGTGGGTACCGGCCGGGGCGGCCTCGATCATCCCGCCGTCCATCGACCCGTTCGCGCCCAAGAACCAGGAGCTCGACCGGGACACGGTACGCGCGATCCTCGCCACGATCGGCGTCCTCGACGGCGGTACCCCGACCAAGCCCGGCCGGTACGTGCGCGGCGACGGTACCGCCGGCGAGGTCACCGGCACCGCGACCGTGGTCGGCGAGCGGCTGCCCGGGCCGGACGACCCGGTCGTGGTGCAGGTGTCGCGCTGGGACCGGCTCAAGGACATGGCCGGGGTACTGCGTGGCTTCGCCGACCATGTGGCGCCCGCCGGCCCCGGGTATCTGATGCTGGTCGGGCCGGAGGTCGCCGAGGTCAGCGACGACCCGGAGGGTGCGGCCGTCTACGCCGAATGCGTCGCGCAATGGCGGGAACTGCCCGCCGCGGTACGGGCCCGGGCGTTGCTGGTGACCCTGCCGCTGGACGACGTCGACGAGAACGCCGCGATGGTCAACGCGGTACAGCGCCACGCCGCCGTCATCGCGCAGAAGAGCCTCGCCGAGGGCTTCGGGCTCACCGTCGCCGAAGGCATGTGGAAGCGGCGGCCGCTGGTCGCCTCCGCGGTCGGTGGGATCCAGGACCAGGTCGTCGACGGTACCGGGATCCTGCTGGCCGATCCCGGCGACCTGGGCGCGTTCGGGGCGGCGGTACGCGGGCTGCTCGACGATCCGGACCGGGCCGACCGGATGGGCCGGGCGGCGCACTCGCACGTCCACGAGACGTTCCTCGGCGACCGGCACCTGCTGCGGTACGCGGAGCTGTTCGGCAAGCTGCTCAGCCGCACGGGCTCCCGTTGACGGTGCAGCCGGTCGGCGCCGCGGTGCCGCCCTTCACCTCGAACCGGACCGGGATCTTCTGCCCCGGGTGCAGCGCCTGCCGCGGGTCCTTCGGCGTGAACGTGACCGCCGTACCGTCCTGGGTGAACACCGCGCCGTCGACCTTGCTCACCGTCTCGCCGGCCGCCAGCGCGACCACGAGCTGCCAGCCGGTCACCGCCGCGTCGCTCTGGTTGGTGATGACCACGTTCGCCTGGTAGCCGGAATCGCCGCCGGCGTGCACGACGATCGACATGGTCGCCGCGAGCGCGCCGGGTGGCGGCGTCTGCGGTGGCGGCGACTGGCCGGGCTCACCGGGTACCCCCGACGGAGCGCTCGCGGACGGGCCGGCGGCCCCCGCGGACCCGGCCCCCCGCGCGCCGGCGGTCGTCGTCCCCGCCGACCCGGACGGCCCGCCGCCCGCGGTGCTGGACCCCGGACCTCCGGCGGTCGTGCCCGGCGCGGCCGGCGCGGGAGCCGGGACCGGATCCGTGGCCGAGCGGGCGGGGCGGTGTGCCGGCGTCACGATGAGCATCGCGGCGATGATGAGCAGGACGGTCAGGCCGCCCAGGATGGCCAGCCGCGTCAGGTTGCGCTCCGGCGGGGTCGCGTCGGGCGGCCGGGTCGCGTCGGGCGGCAGGGTGGCGTCCAGTGGTGGCGCGGTCGCCACGGCCGACTCCGGCGCGGCGGGAACGAGCGGTAGCTCGCCGGTATCGGCCTCGGAGTCCGGTTCCGCTTCCGACAAATCGGTCACGGCGGGCGACACGGGCGGCCAGGGCGGCAGCTCTTCCCCGTCCGTTCCGGTCTCCCCCACGGGGGTGAGACTGGCCGAAACCGGTTCACGTCCGCAAGTGCGGATCTGCGGTTGTAGGCGTGCAGATGACCACCCTTCCGCCGAATGGTAGAGCCGCATTGATCGTTCGGTCATCCATCGATTTAGCTCACGCCACGCTCCGTGGCTCAGGGGAGGATCGATGGCGGTTACCCGGATGTGGCGGGTCGCGCTGCCACTCACGACCGGCGCACTGGTCGCCGGCGTCGCGCTCGTGCTCGTACCGGTCGCGCAGGCGGCGACCGGGCTCCTCGCCTCGTACCAGGTCACCGACTCGTGGGGGACCGGGTACCAGGCGCAGTACACCATCACCAATCCGGGCACCACGGCGGTGACCGGCTGGCGGCTGGAGTTCGACCTGCCGGCCGGTACCAGCGTGCGCAGGTTCTGGACCGCGGCGATGACGCAGAGCGGCAACCACTACGTGTTCAGCAACCTGAGCTACAACGCCACCGTGGCGGCCGGCGGCTCACAGACGTTCGGCTTCAACACCAACGGTCTCGGCAAGCCCAGCGGCTGCCTGATCAACGGAGCGTCGTGCTCGGGTTCTCCGTCGGGTTCTCCGTCCGGGTCGGCGTCGGGTTCTCCGTCGGGGTCGCCGTCCCCTTCGCCGTCGCCCTCTCCGGCACCGTCCCCGTCGCCCACTGCGCCGGCCGGCCGCACCATCAACGTGAGCACCGCCGCGCAGCTGTCCGCGGCGCTCACCGGCGCGCGTCCCGGTGACACCGTCGCGCTCGCCGCCGGTACCTACACCGGCGCGTTCTACGCGACCGTCAGCGGTACCGCCAGCGCGCCGATCACGCTGACCGGACCGCGCACCGCGGTGCTGTCCAACAGCGGCGGCGCCTGCGACCCGAATGTGCCGTCCGGCGGCCTGGTCAGCTACTGCGGGTACGGCGTGCACCTGAACCAGGCCAGCTACTGGCGGCTGGCCGGCTTCGCCGTCGCCAACTCCGCCAAGGGCATCGTGCTGGACGCGGCCAACCACAACGTCGTCGACGGCGTCGAGGTGTCCGGGATCGGCGACGAGGCCGTGCACTTCCGCGCCGCCAGTTCCGACAACGTCATCCAGCGCTCGTACATCCACGACACCGGACTGACCGCACCCGGCTTCGGCGAGGGCGTGTACTTCGGTTCCGCGCAGAGCAACTGGGACAAGTACGGCGAGAACGGGGGTACCGGCCCCGACCGCAGCGACCGCAACCAGGCGCTGAACAACACCTTCGGGCCCAACGTGACGGCCGAGCACATCGACGTCAAGGAGGGCACCGTCAACGGGCTCATCTCCGGCAACACCTTCGACGGGCGGGGCATCTCCGGTGACCACTTCGCCGACTCGTGGGTCGACATGAAGGGCAGCGGGTACCTGCTGACCGGCAACACGGGTACGTTCGTCGCCGGTACCGGGACGCTGGTCGACGGGTACCAGGTGCACCAGATCGTCAGCGGCTCCGGCTGCGGCAACGTCTGGCGCAGCAACAACTCCGACCTGGGCGGGGTCGGCAACTACGCGATCAACGTGACCGACCAGTCCAGCTGCGCCGGCAACCCCAACGTGGTGTACAGCAGCAACACCGTGACCAACGCGGTCAAGGGCCTGACGAACATCGCGGTAACGGCAGGCTGAGCGCTCGAATCTTGGACGCTTGCACCCCTTGCCGGGGGTGCAAGCGTCCAAGATCTCATGAAGGTGGCGGGCCGCGACGGACCGCTCAGACGACGGCGATCGTGTACATGTTGGTGTTGGCCGCGTTCGGGCCGAGCGCCACCTGGCCGGCGGCGAAGCCCTTGCGGAACACCTCGAACGTGCGGGTGGTACCGGACTCGTCGGTGGTCAACGCGGTACCGGTGTCCACCCAGCTGCTGTCCATCCACGGCCGCCTGCCGGACCGGGTGTCCACCCCGACGAAGACCGTCGCGGCCTGGCTGATCGTGAAGGTGACCAGCGGGTTGGCCGTCGACGTCTTGGACGAGTTGGCCGCGCGTACCCACGCCGCGCCGACCAGCGCCGCCGGCAGGCTCGCCACGGTGTAGGTACGGTCGCCGTTGATGACGCTGCCCACCTGCAGGTTGGTCTGCAGCGACCAGCTCGCGGCGTTGGCGCTGTCGCCGACCACGAGGTTGCCCAGCACGACCCGGTGCGCTCCGCCGACCGGCGGCAGCGGCGCCTGGGTCCAGTTCAGCAGGCCCTGGAACGCCGGTTCCAGGCCGGCGTTGTTGACGATGCCCGCCGGTACCTGGCTGCCGCTGGTGATGGTCGTGTTGTTCGCGACGGTGACCCCGTTGCCGGAACCGGTACTCGGCGGGTTCTGGAAGAAGTTGTTCTCCACGTCGGTCGGGTCGCTGGTGGTCGTGGCGCCCGGCGCGAAGTTGTGGTGGACGCTGCCCCACGCGTTGGCCGCTCCGGTCGAGTACACGCCGTTGCCGAGGATCGACTCGAAGGTGCAGCCGTTGTCGGTGTAGATGACGTGGCCCTTACCGGTCTGGTCGTGGATCAGGTTGCCGGTCACCTTCTCGCCATTGGCCAGCGAGGTACCGGTGATGCCCTGCGTGTAGATGCCGCCGCCGTCGTTGAGCAGCGACATGTGGTCGAAGATGAGGTTGTTGGCGATCGCGTTGTCGTGCGTGAAGTTCGGCTGCGGCGCCTCCATCTCCTTGTCCGGCCAGCCGCCCCAGCCCTGCGAGATCGCCGTGTACGCGGTGTGGTCGATCTGGTTGTGGCTGATCGAGTCGCTCGCGGTGTACCCGCTGTCGATCCCGATTCCGCCGTGGTACTCGGCCGGCAGGTTGAACACGTGGTTGTCGGCGATGGTGTTGCTGGTCGTCTGCGCGGCGCCGGTCGCGGTCGGCATGTCCACGTTGCCGATCTGGATGCCGTTACCGGAGATGTCGGTGAATATGTCGCCCTTGACCAGGTCGTGCTGGGAACCGTTGCCCAGCGCCAGCCCGGCCGCGCCCAGATGCACGAACGCGTCGTTGGTGAACTGGATGAACGTGTCGTTGGTGAACGACACGTTGCCGGGGATCTGGGTCCACGCGCCGAACGGGCACTTGCCGAGCGTGTAGGTCGGCGGCGGCACGTGGCACAGGCCCTGCGACGCGGCACCGTCCGAGCCGGTCACCTGGTAGTTGGCCTGGATCTCGGCGAACCCGTCGCCGCTGTTGGACCCGAGCCAGGTCGCGTAGGAGAACTGGATGCCGTTGAACACCAGGTGGCTCACACCGGTACCGGTGACGAGCTGTTCCAGTGCCGGCGCTTCGACGTCGGCGGTGGCCATGTTCTCGCCGGACCGCGGCACGTAGTACACCTTGCCGTCGCCCTGGTCGAGGAACCACTGGCCGGGCGTGCTCGCGGACAGGAACTGGAACGCGTTCTCCACCTGGGTCGGCTGCTCGGTGATGCCCTTGCGGCCGACCAGGTTGTACGCCCGGCCGTCGGCGAAGCAGCACGCGCGGTTGGTGGAGTTCTCCCAGCACGGTTGCGCCATGGTGACCGCACCGGCGCTGCTGATCGAGGAGACCGGGCAGCGCGGCTCGGTCCACGCGCCGAGGCCGCCGCGGTACACGAATTCGAGCTGCGGCTTGGCGCCGCTCGGGTTGCGCCAGCCGGCCATCGTGGTGGCGCCGCCGGAGTACCCGGTGGAGTTCTGCCCGGTGAGGCTCGCCGGCAGGGCACCGTGCGCGCGGTCGACCCGGGTGCCGTTGACGTAGAGCTGGCGGGTGCGCAGGCTCGCCGGTGCCTGCGCGACGAAGATGGGGCTGCTCGCCGACATCCGGGTCCAGCCGGTGAGCTGGATCGACCCGGCCAGCACCGGCCGGGCGCCGGTGTCCGCGGTCCAGACCACGTTGTGCCCGCCGGTACCGGAGTCCGCCGACGACAGCGACAGCGGGCTCGCGAGGCGGTAGAAGCCGTCCTCCAGCACCACGGTGACGTCTACCAGTTGCTGGGCGCGCTGCACGGAGCGCACCGGCGCGGCCTGGGTACCGGGGTTGGCGTCATCGCCGGTCGGGGCGACGAAGACGTTGCCGGCGACGGCCGCGTGCGCGTCGAGGACACCGGCGACCGCCATCGCGAGGCCGACGGTGGCCACCACGGCGAGGCCGAGGCTCTTTCGAGAGATCCGACCTATGGGCGTCGAAAACACCTGTATCCGCCCTTCTGGATGCGTCGATAGGATTGCGCCGGACGCTAGGGTCGGTATACCTCGGATGTCAAGCGGTCAGACGGTGGGGAGTGTGGCTCGGCCGCGGCTTGCTGTGGTCGGGCCTCGGATGTTTGTCCGTCGGCTCGGGAGTCGCGGGCGCCTCGGGGGTCGGGGTGGCCGCCGGCGGCGCGAGGACCGCGGTGCAGAAGGCCGCAATCTGGTCGGTACCGCCGGCAGCCGCCGCCAGTCGCGCCACCAGCGCCGGGTCGAGGTCCTTGCCGCGCGCGTGCTTCTGTCCCGCCTCCCACACCTGGCACAGCGCCGGTAGCGCCGGGTCGGCTCCCGGAGCGCTGTTCTTCGGTGAGGGCGTCGTGCGCGGACGCGGTGAGGCCGGATGCGCCGGGGCGCTGCTGTCGGCGTCCGGCACCGGTACCCCGAGGGGGTTGAGCAGGTCGTGCGCGCCGTGCTGGACCCCGGCCGGCAGCTGACCGGTACCGGCGGCGACCGCGACCCCGCCCACCAGCAGGACGGTGAGCCCGGCCACGGCCTTGACCACGAGAGCGCGGGACAGCCAGGCGCGCATCCGCCGCCGCGGCGGTGCCGCCGTGACCTCGCTGCGGGCCCGGACGAACGCGGCGACCGCGGCCTCCCGCCCGGCCAGTTCTTCGCGCAGGGCCGGCCGGGCGGCGAGGTCGAGCAGGTGCACCAGTTGGGCACGGTCGGGCCCGCCGGACGCACGGGAAAGCAGCGCCTCTGCCTCCCGGCGGCCGATACGGCGGGCTCGCGCGGCAATCATCGCGCGGGTAAGAGCGGCGAACGGACGCATTCTGTTACACGCCCTCCGACTGCGCCGGGCGGACCCGCTCCGGCTGGTAGCCGGCGGCCCGGGCCAGCACGTCGGGATGGTTGGCCAGCCGGCGCAGGCCCCGCATGGCGGCGATCCGTACCGCACCGGCCCGCTTACCGAGCACCTGCGCCGTCTGCGCCACGTCCAGCCCGGCCACCACCCGCAGCATCACCGCCTCCGCCTGGTCGCGGGGCAGCGTACGGATGATCTCCAGCGCCCAGCGGGTACCCAGCCCGTCCATCGCGACCGTCGCGCTGTCCGGACTGGTCGGGCCGTCCTCCGGTACCCCCGGGTCGAAGGGGTCCTCCGCGCGGCGCCGCATCCGGCGACGGTCGTCGATGCCGCGGTGCCGGGCGATGCGGAACAGCCAGACCCGGAACCGGGTCAGGTCGCCGTCGAAGCTGGCCAGGTCGCGGGCAGCCTGCAGCCACGTCTCGGAGGCCACGTCATCGGCGGCGTCGCCGACGACGACCCGCAGGTACCGCAGCACCGCGGGCTGGAATGCCACCCACAACGCCTCGAAGCCGGCCTCGTCGCCGCCACGGGCGGCGGTGAGGGCGGCCGCGAGGTCGGCGTCCTCCACGGACCGATCCACCTTCGTCGAGTCAACCGATAAACCCGGACCGATCCCGCACGGTACACCGCCGGCTACATCACCCGCACCCGCAACCACACGGCGTCCGTCCGGGCACCGCTGTGTACCCGCACCTGCACGGTGCACACACCGGTGCAGCCGGTCGGATGGATGGCGCCGGAAGAACCGGTACCCGGCTGGGCGGTGACCGTGTAGCCGGTGCCGGCGTCGATCGTGACCGCCGCGGTGAAGCCGGGCGCCCGGTCGAGGTTGACGCACACGCTCTGGGTACCGGCGACGACCGGGTTGGTGGTGACCGCCGGTTGCAGCTTGAAGAACCGGACCAGGGCGTCGACCCGACCTCTGTCCTCCTCGGTGACGATCAGGTTGCCCGCCGTGTCCGGCCCGAGGCCCTGCGGCTGCCCGAAGGCGCTGGCGAGCACCGTCGCGGTACCCCCGGCGACCCGGAACACGGTGTCGCTGCCCAACGAGTCGGAGAAGATCGCGCCGTCGGCGTCGGTCACCACGTCGTCCGGCAGCCGTACCCCGCGCAGCAGCGTCGTGGTGGTGCCGTTGGCGTTGATCCGCACGATCGTGCCGCCGTTCTCGTCGGCGACGAGTACCGCACCGGTCGGCAGCGGCCACGCGTTGGTGGGCCGGGCGAACCCGGTCACGGTCCGCTGGATGCGCCCGTCCAGCCCGACGAAAAGTACCCGTCCGCGCGGGCTGTCCGGTACCACGAGGGTGTTGCCGACGGCGCCGATCCCGTCGACGCCTTCCCGGCCGGACACCGGTCGCAGCTGGAGGAACGTGGTGACGGTCGCGCCGTTGACCGTCACGATCCGGTCGGCGCCCTGGTTGGCGGCGAACTGCGTGGTACCGATCCGGACCAGGCCCTCGACGGTCGGTACCACGGCCGGCAGCAGGTCGAACCCGCCGACCGCGGTGGGTACCCCGAGCCGGGCGATCCGCCCGTTGCCGAGCTGGCCGACCAGGATCACGTCGCCGGTGACCTGGACATCGTCGGGCTCGTTGAGTCCGGTCGCGAGCTGCAGTACCGGGAAGGTCGACCGGACCCCGGCGGCGCGCTGGTCGACCTGCGCGGCGACGCAGGTGGCTGCGGGGGCTGCGGGGGCTGCGGGCCCGGCCGGCGCCGCCGGGCGGGCCGCGGAGGCGGGGAGGGGGAGCACGAAGAGGAGGCCGCCCGCGAGAAGGGCGGCGAGCCGTCTGGTCATCGCTTCACGATGCATCGTCAGACGTCTATTTAATAGACGTCCGGCTTTGCTATCCGTGCGATGGCGTGGTGTCGGCGCGCGCTGCGCGCCCCGCCGCGACGGCCGCGAGTGTGCCGGCGGCGACCGAGCCGAGCACCACGGTCCACGCGACCGGCCCGATCGGGGTACAGCCGAAGAAGTGGCTGACCCCGGGCGTCTCGATGACCGCGACGAGCACCGCGGCCGACGCCACGCTGGTCCCGATCACCAGCGGACTGTGCCAGCCGGTCAGCAGCGTCTGCGCCAGCTGGGTACCGACCAGCGCCGCCAGCCCCATCGTGCTGGCCCGCCGGCTGCGCCCGGTGTACCGCCCGATCGTCCACGCCAGCAGCGCGCCCAGCGTGGTCGCCCCGCCCCGTACCGCGATCGCCCGCGCGAGCGTCGAATCGAACCGGGTCGGCACGCCGGTCGCCGCCTCCTCGTCCCGGCTCGGCGCGACCGCCACCGCCAGGGCGGGGAACATGTCGGTGAACATGTTGACCAGCAGCATCTGCCGTACCCCGATCGGCGCCCGCCCGCCGAGTGCGGTACCCAGGACCATGAACGCGACCTCACCGGCATTGCCGCCGACCAGGATCGACACCGCGTCGCGCACCTGCCGCCACAGCGTCCGGCCCTCCAGCAGCGCGTCGTAGATGCGCTCGATACCGGCGTCGGCGAGGACCAGGTCGGCGGCGGTACGCGCGGCCGAGGACTCCGACGCGGCCACCCCGATGCCGACGTCGGCCAGCCGGATCGCGGCCGCGTCGTTGGTACCGTCGCCGGTCATCGCGACCACGTGCCCGGCCGACCGCAACGCCTCGACGATGCGCAGCTTCTGCTCCGGCGACACGCGCGCGAACACCGACGTCTCATCGACCCGCCGGACCCGTTCCCCCTCCGGCATCGCGTCCAGCTCGGCACCGGTCAGTACCGTGTCCGCCGGCATCCCGACCATCCGCGCGACGGCCGCGGCCGTGGTCGGGTGGTCCCCGGTCACCATCACCATCCGGATGCCGTCGTCGGTGAGCCGGCGCAGCGCGTCGACGGCGTCCGGCCGGGGCGTGTCCGCCACCCCGACGAACCCGAGCAGCGTCAGGTCGGCGATCGCCTCGTCGTCCAGGTCGGTGTCGAAGTCCTCCCGCTGCGCCACCGCCAGTACCCGCAGCCCGTCGCCGGCCAGCTCCTGCACCGTCCGGTCCACCGTCCTGCGCCGCGCGGCGGACAGTCCGGCGCACCGGGGCAGTACCACCTCGGGGGCACCCTTGACGGCGAGCAGCCGGGTGCCGTCGACCTCGCCGACCGCCGCCGCGTACCCCCGGTTGGTCTCGAACGGCAGCTCCCCGACCGGCTTCCACCCGTTCCGCGAAGACCCCGCGGCTTCGAGGACCGCGCGGTCGGTCGCGTGCGGTACCCGGCCGATCTCGTCCTCGGGCACCTGCGGGCAGGCCCGCGCGGCGGTGACGAGCAGCCCCCTGCCATCCGGTCCGGTGCCGCTGTCGTCCGGCCCGGTACCGTCGTCCGGCCTGGTACCGTCGGCGGCCACCAGCCGCGCCACGCTCAACCGGCCCTGCGTCAGGGTGCCGGTCTTGTCGAAGCAGACCACGTCCACCCGGCCGAGCGCCTCCAGGGTGCGGGACGACCGGACCAGCACGCCGTGCCGGGACAGCCGCCGGGCCGCCGCTGCCTGCGCGACGGTCGCGACCAGTGGCAGCCCTTCCGGTACCGCGGCGACCGCCACCGACACCCCGGCCGCCACCGCCTGCCGCAGCGGCAGCCCGCGCAGCAGGCCCAGCCCGGTGACCGCGGCGCCGCCGATGCCGGTCGCCGGCAGCGCGGTACGGGTCACCCCGGCGAGCTGCGCGGCCAGCCCGCCCGGCGCGCGCGCCCGGCCGGCGGCCCGCGTCGCCCGCCCCGCCTCGGTCGCCCCGCCGGTGGCCACGACGATCGCGTAGGCGGTACCCGCGAGCACCGTCGTGCCCTCGAAGACCATGCAGCGCCGCTCGGCCAGCGGCACGCCGGGGGTTGCCGGCACGGCCTTCTCGGCCGGTACCGACTCGCCGGTCAGGGTGGACTCGTCGACCTCCAGGTCGGTCGCCGACAGCAGCCGGGCGTCCGCGGGCACCACGTCGGCCGCGCGCAACGCGATGATGTCGCCCGGGTTCAGCGCCCGCGCCGGCACCATTTCCAGGGGTACCGTGTCCAGCCCGGCGAACGTCCGGGCGCCGTTACCGTCGCGCCGGCTGCGTTGCAGGCGCCGCGCCACGGTCTCCTGCTGCAGGAACAGCCGGCGCAGTGCCCGTTCGGCGAGCACCCGTTGGGTACCGCTGACCAGTGCGTTGCCGGTCATGACCGCGGCCACGAGCACCGAGTCCACCCCCGACCCGACGATCGCCGACGCCGCCGCGCCGACCGCGAGCACCGGGGTGAGCGGGTCGCGCAGCTCCTCCCCGACGGAGCGCAGCAGGCCGCGGGACGGGCGCGCCGCCGGCTCCTCGGGCGGCGGCGGTTGCTCCTGCGCCGCCCGCGCGGCGTCCAGCCGGGCGAGCACGTCCGGCGCCTCCAGCGCGTGCCAGGGCACGTGCGTCACCGGTGCCGGCAGCCGGGCCCGCACCGCGGTGAACCCGGAGACGGTACCGACGCCCAGCGCCACCGCCCCGGCGCCGTGTACCGGCAGCAGCGCCCGGGTCCGGCCGCCGCCCCGGTCGCCGACCAGCGCGAGCAGCCCGCCGAGCGCCGAGCCGGCCTTCGCCAGCTGCACCGCGCGCTCGCTCACCGGCCGCGCCGCCGCCATCGCGCGCAGGATCCGCCACACGTCCTCCAGCCCCGGGCGGCACAGCACGTCGGCGGACCAGCAGATGCAGGCGTCGCCGCCGGGTACCGCGACGCCGACGTCGGCCACCGCGAGCGCGCGGTCGTCGGCCTGCGAGACGACGAGCACCGCCTGCCCGTCCCGCTGCAGCTGCTGTACCCGGTCGGCCAGCGCACCATCGAGCACCTCGTCCACCCGCGGTACCAGATCCGCGACGCTCGCGTGCCGGGTCAGCAGCACCCGTGCGCCGGTGGACCGGGCGGCCTCCAGCACCGGATCGGCCAGCGGCGCCAGCTCGTGCCCGACCCGTACCCGACCGAGCACCCGGTTGCCCCGGCGCAGGATCAGCTCGACCGCTCCGGGTTCGCGCCGGTGGCGGGCCGGCCGGGACAGGGTGTACTCGCCGGCCTCCCACGGGCCTTCCCCGGCGAGGTCGTGCACGGTCCGGTCGTGCAGCACCGTGTTCGCGTGCCGCCACACGGTCGCCAGGTCGGTGCCCCGGGCGGCGTCCGCGGTGAGGATCTGCGGCCGGTCGGTACACAGCAGTGGCGCGTCCACGACGACCGCGCTGATCCGGTCGAGGCGGCGCCACGCGGCCGCGTTCAGCGGCAGGACACCGCGCCGGGCCAGCTCCCGGCCGACCGTGGTGGCGAAGCCCTCACGACCGAGCCGGGCGGCCTTGGGTACCGCGACCTGGATCATCTCCGCCGCCCGGCCGGGGTCGCGGGTCAGCCCCAGCACGGTACCGGCGGCGGCCAGCGCGCCCGGCCCGAGCTGCTTGGCCCACGTCTCGATCGGCCCGTCCGGTCGGGGTACCGGCCGCGGCGGGCGCTCCGGTGCCTCGTCCGGCAGCGACCAGTCGGTGCAGCACAGGTCCGGCTCGCGGTCCTCCCACACGGTCCGGCGGGATACCGCCTCGGCGAGCAGTTCCAGCCGGTAAAGCGCGTCGACGGCCGGTCCGGTCGGCCCCTGCGCCAGTCCCTGCACGGCGGCCGAGGTCAGCGCGAGTACCACGTCGGTGCCGATCGGCCCGATCCGCCGCTTGAGCTGCTTGCGTACCGGTGGCTCCAGCTCCAGCAGCGCCTGCGCGGCGCGCACCGCCCGGGGTACCCTCGGCAGCCGCATGAGCCGCGAGCCGAGCGCGGTCGCCACGGACAGGCAGTCCGCGGCCAGCTCCACGGTCGCCGCCGCTATCGGGGTGGGGTCCGCCGGGTGCACCGGTCGCGACCACGAGAAGTTCTCGTCCCGGGTACCCTGCGCCTCCTCCACCCCGCGCACCGTCTCCAGCAGGCTGCCCACGCCGACCCGGCGCTCCTCGAAGGCGACGAGTACCTGGCCGGTGACCGCGTTCACCTCGGCCCAGCGCACCCCACGCAGCCCGCGCAGCCGCTCGGTCACGGAGGCCGCGACGCGCCGGTGCTGCGGCCCGCTGCCGTTCATCCCGCGTACCTCGATCTGCGCATGCCCGTGCGCGGCCCAGACCCGGCGGTGGGACCGTTCCGGGTGCAGGTCGAGCAGGGCCCGCGCGGCCGGGCGTACCGCGGCCGCCGGCGCGGCGGCGAGCTGCCGGGCGGAGTCGATCAGGCGGCGCAGCATCGTTACTGCTGTACCCACCGGAGCGCGGAGTCAACACGTGCGAAGCTGGTCTGGTGAACCCCGAGGACCTCGCGCACCTGCGCCGGGCGCGTGACCTGATGGACCGGGAGTACGCCCGCCCGCTGGACGTGCCCGCGATGGCCCGGGCCGCGCTGATGTCCCCGGCCCACTTCTCCCGCCAGTTCCGCATGGCGTACGGGGAGACGCCGTACGGGTACCTGATGACCCGGCGGATCGAGCGGGCCAAGGCGCTGCTGCGCCGGGGCGACCTGAGCGTGACCGAGGTGTGCATGGCGGTCGGGTGTACCTCGCTGGGCTCGTTCAGCGCCCGCTTCACCGAGCTGGTCGGGGAGAGCCCGAGCGCGTACCGGGCGCGCAGCCATGCGGCATCCGCGGCGATCCCGGCCTGCTACGCCAAACTGCGGACCCGACCGAGCAGGAACAAAGAAGCGTCGGCCCCGGCCGGCCCGTAGCGTCCGGGGCATGGAACTCAAGCTTTCCCACTCCTTCCTTGAGGTCGACGACCAGGACAAGGCGCTCGCCTTCTACCGCGACGTGCTCGGCCTCGAAGTCCGCAACGACGTGACGTTCGAGGGCATGCGCTGGCTGACCGTCGGCCCGAAGTCGCAGCCCGACGTCGAGATCGTGCTCGGCGAGGTCGGCATGGGCCGCCCGCCGGGCGACGTCGACACGCTGCGGAGCCTGCTCGCGAAGGGCTCGCTCAACGGCGTCATCTTCGTCACCGACGACCTGGACGGCACCTTCGAGCGGGTCAGCGGGGCCGGCGCCGAGGTATTGCAGGAGCCGATCGACCAGGCCTACGGGGTGCGCGACTGCGCCTTCCGCGACCCGTCCGGCAACCACATCCGGTTCTCCCAGCCGATCAAGGGCTGGACGCCACCGTGGGAGAGCTCCTGAATCCGCGCGGGCCAGGGCCGGGGCGCGCGCCCTCGAACACCTGTCCGAAGAAATGCGCTAAGCTCGGCGGATGACCTTCCAGGGTTCGCTGCTGGACATCGGCACCGACATCGGGCCGGGGCCGCTCGGCACCACCGTGCGGCGCCGGCCCCTCACCGAGGGCGCCTGGGTGGACGTGCGGCGCGGCTGGTTCGGCGGCGCCGACGTGCTCTTCGACCGGCTGCTGACGGGGGTAGCGTGGCGGGCCGAGCGGCGGCAGATGTATGAGCGCGTCGTCGAGGTGCCCCGGCTGCTGTGCTTCTACGACGAGGACGACCGGCTGCCCCATCCGGCCCTCGACGCCGCGAGGGAGGCGTTGAACGCGCACTACGCGGCCGAGCTCGGCGAACCGTTACGCACCGCCGGCCTGTGCCTGTACCGCGACGGCCGGGACAGCGTCGCCTGGCACGGCGACACCATCGGGCGCGGCTCGACCGAGGACACCATGGTCGCGATCCTTTCCATCGGCACCCCGCGGGCGCTGGCGCTGCGTCCGCGCGGCGGCGGCCCGACCGTCAGGTACGAGGTGGGTCACGGCGACCTGCTCGTCATGGGCGGCAGCTGCCAGCGCACCTGGGAGCACGCGGTACCCAAGACCGCCCGGCCGACCGGCCCGCGCATCAGCATCCAGTTCCGCCCACGGGGCGTCCGCTGACCCCCGGGGCCCTTCCGCTGACGTATTCTGCGAGCCAGTCCGCTCGCCAGCACGCCGGAGGAGTCGGATGCGGGTACTCATGGTTCTCGACTGCGCCGACGCCGACGCGCTGGCCGATTTCTGGGCGGGAGCACTGGGGTACCGCCGGGGCAGGTTCCACCCGCCGTACGTCCGCCTCGTCGACCCGCGCAAGCGCACGCCGGACCTGCTCCTCCAGCAGGTACCCGAAGCCAAGCAGGGGAAGAACCGCATGCACCTGGACATTCAGGTCAAGAACCTGGCGCCGGAGCTGGCCCGGCTGACCGAGCTGGGCGCCCAGGTGGTCGTGCCCACCCACGACGACGGCGGATACCTCACCACGGTGCTCGCCGACCCGCAGGGCAACGAGTTCTGCCTGATCGTGCCGCCGGCCGACGGGTACGACTGGGGCCAGCTGATCGGCGGCGAAGGGTGAGCATGGCGATCCGCGCCGGGCGCATCGTGAAGCAGCGTCCGGAGTGGCAGTTCTTCACCGTCCTGCCGCGGGCCGACCGGCGGCTCGCGGCGCTGTGGTGGGCGGTACTGGTCGCCCGCGGCATCCTGCCCGCCGGCTTCGCGATCGCCACCGGCATCCTCGTGGCCGCCGTGCAGGCGCACGCCAGCCTGGCCGGCCCGCTGACCCTGGCCGGGGTCGTGTTCGTCGCGCTGCAGGTGCTCAGCCCGATACACACCGCGATCAGCAACAACCTCGGCGACCGCACCTCCGCGTGGCTCAACGACCGGCTGGCCGCGACCTGTGTCGCGCCGCCCGGCCTCGGTCACCTGGAGGACCACGAGCTGACCGCCGACCTCACCGTCGCCCGCGACTTCGACCTCGGCCAGACCGGCCCGCCGCTGTCCATCGCGCTCGACTTCATCGCCGGCGGGCTGGTCGAGCTGATCGGTGGGCTCGCGTCGGCCGTGCTACTGGCCGGGTTCCGCTGGTGGGCGCCGATCGTGCTGGGCGGCGCCTGGCTGTCGACACACTGGCTGCTGCGGGAGAGCGGGGTGTGGAAGGACCGGCGCACCGACGAGGTACGGGCGGCGCAGCGCGACTCCGACTACGCGTACCGTCTCGCCGTCGATCCGCCCGCGGCCAAGGAGCTGCGCCTGTTCGGGCTCGCCGGCTGGGTCATCGAGCGGTTCACCGCGAGCCGGTCGACGCTGCACGAGCTGCAGTACCGGGCGACCAGGATGCGCGAGCGCTCGGTGATCACCAGCCTCGTCGTGATCGTGGCCGGCAACGCGATCGTCTTCTGGGCGCTGGCCACCAGCGGGCTGGGGCTCGGGCGGATGGTGGTCTTCGCCCAGGCCGCGGTCGGGACGAGCCTGATCGCGTTCGGCGGGCTCAACTGGGCGCTCGACGGCGCCGCCGCGCCGGTCGCCGCGGTACTGCGGCTGGACGCCGCGATGGCACCGGCCGGCGCCCTGCCCACCGCGGTCGACCCCCTCCCCGCGGGTGGACTGCCGGCCGTCGAGGTCCGCTTCCGCGACGTGAGCTTCGCCTACCCTTCGGGTGGGGACCCGGTACTGGAGCACTTCGACCTGACCATCCCGGCCGGTACGTCGCTGGCGATCGTCGGTCGCAACGGCGCCGGCAAGACCACGCTGGCCAAGCTGCTGTGCCGGTTCTACGACCCGCAGTCCGGCGCGATCGAGGTCGACGGCACCGACCTGCGCGAGTTCGACCTGGCCGGGTGGCGGTCCCGGATGACCGCGGTGTTCCAGGACTTCACCCGGTTCGAGCTGACCCTGCGGGAGAACGTGGCACCGGCCGGCGCGCCCGACGACGTCATCGGCGCAGCGCTCGCCGAGGCCGGTGGCGCCGACCTCGCCGGCCTCGACACGCCGCTGGCCCGCGGGTACCCCGGGGGCACCGACCTGTCCGGCGGCCAGTGGCAGCGGGTCGCGCTGGCCCGGGCGCTGGCCGCGGTGCGGCTGGGTGCCGGCGTGGTACTGCTCGACGAGCCCACCGCGCAACTGGACGTGCGCGGCGAGGCGGAGATCTTCGACCGGATCCTCGCCGCCACCCGCGACACCACGACGATCCTCATCTCGCACCGGTTCTCCACGGTCCGGCACGCCGACCGGATCTGCGTCGTCGAGCGCGGCAGGGTCGTCGAACTCGGGTCGCACGATGAGCTGATGGCGCTCGGCGGCCGGTACCGGGAGATGTTCGACCTGCAGGCGAGGCCCTTCGCGGTCATCGAGGGCGAGGAGGAGGCGCAGTTCGATGTCCTGGCGTGACGCCGACGGGCTGCCCCCGGCCCTGTCCTCGATGTGGCGGCTGTGCAAGCTCGGGTACCGGCACGAGCCCGGCCTGCTGCTCGCCGCCTTCCTCCTGTCGTTGCTGGCGGCGCTGCCCGACGCGCTGATCGCGGTGTGGCTCGCGCTGCTCGGCAGGGCGGTGCTCAGCGGCGACCGCGCACTCCTGCTCGTCGCCGCCTTCGGGCTGGCCGCCTCCGCCGCCGCGACCTGGTTCCTACGCACCGTCAGCACCCGGGTGCAGCGGCGTTTCCGCGACAAGGTCACCATCACGCTGGAGGGGCACGTCGCGCGGCTGCAGGCTAGCGTGGCCACGATCGCCCACCAGGAGCGGCCGGAGCTGCTCGACCGCCTCGCGGTGCTGCGCAACCAGGTGTTCGTGCTCGACCACATGTACATGTCGGTGTTCTCGACCTGCGGCTGGATCCTGCGGCTGGGGGTCACCGTGGCGCTGCTGATGTCGGTACATCCGGCTCTGGTGTTGCTGGTGTTGTTCGCGGTGCCGACGGTGGCCACGGCGGGCTGGCGCCCAGCGGTCGAGAAGGCCGCCTACGAGCGGGGCGCCGCACACGAGCGGCTGGCCCGCCACCTGTTCGTCACGGTGACCACGGCGGCGCCGGGCAAGGAGGTCCGGCTGGCCGGCATCGGCGACCGGCTGGTCCGGCAGCGGCGCACCGAGTGGGAGCGCTGGTACCGGCTGGTGTCCGCGGCCCGGCGGGACAGCGCGGTCTGGCACACGCTGGCGTGGGCGGTGTTCGGGCTCGGGTACGTCGGTGCGATCGTGTTCGTCGCGTCGGTGCTGCACGCCCCGTCGGCCAGCGTGCTGCTCGTGCTCGCGGCCGGCGCGCGGCTGTCGGCGTACGTCGGCGCGACGGTCGGCGAGATCGGGTTCCTGCGCGGCATCTGGATGGACGGGTCGCGGCGGCTGGCCTGGCTGGAGGACTAAGCGGCCGCGATGGTCGCGACGGCCGACCAGCCGGCCCCGGACCGGCTGACCCGCGGTATCCGGCTCGACCACGTCTCGTTCGCCTACCCCGGCACCGACCGGCTGGTCCTCGACGACGTGTCCCTCGACCTGCCGGCCGGCGCGGTGGTGGCGATCGTCGGTGAGAACGGCGCCGGCAAGTCGACGCTGGTGAAGCTGCTGTGCAAGCTGTACGCGCCGACGTCCGGCCGGATCCTCGTCGACGATACCGACCTGGCCCGGATACCGGCCGACGAGTGGCGTGGCCGGCTGGCCGGTGCGTTCCAGGACTTCTTCCGGTTCGAGCTGCTGGCCCGGCAGTCGATCGGCCTCGGCGACGTGCCCCGCGTCGACGAGGTACCGGCGGTGCGCGCCGCGGTCGACCGGGCCGGCGCGACCGACGTGGTGGACAAGCTCGCCACGGGCCTTTCCACCCAGCTCGGCCCGACCTGGCCGGGCGGTGTCGAGGTGTCCTTCGGGCAGTGGCAGAAGCTGGCGCTGGCCCGCGGGTTCATGCGCGACGAGCCGTTGCTGCTGGCCCTCGACGAGCCGACCGCCGCACTGGACGCGGAGACCGAGCACGCGCTGTTCGAGCGGTACGCGGCGGCGCTGCACGCCCGCGACGACGCCTCCGGCCGGATCAGCATCCTGGTGTCCCACCGGTTCTCCACCGTCCGGATGGCCGACTACATCGTGGTGCTCGACGGTGCCCGGGTGGTCGAGGCCGGCAGCCACGATGAGCTGATGGCGGCCGGCGGTACCTACGCCGAGCTGTACCAGATCCAGGCCGCGGCCTACCGGTGAGGAGCGCCGAGCAGCCGCTCCAGCAGGCGCGGCTCGCCCGGCCACGCCTGACGCAGCACCTCGGGCGGCACCCGACGCGCCGCGTACCGCAGCGCCAGCGCGACCACCACGACGTCGTCGAGCGGCCCGATCACCGGGATGAACTCGGGGATCAGGTCGATCGGCGACAGCACCCACAGCCCGGCGACCACGATCGCCACGCGGGCCGACCGGGGTACCCGTGGATCGCGCCGCAGCCGCCGTACCGTCGTCACGCAGTCGGGGATGAACGCGGCGAGGTCGCGCAGCAGCCCCGGCGGCAGCCGGCGCGCGGCCACCAGCAGCACCGCCCAGCTCAGCACCACCATCCCGGCCGCCACGCCGAGCCCGATCAGCCAGTTACGAAGCAAGCAGCCGCTCCCGTACCCGCTCCGCCTCCGGGTGGCCGAGCTCGTCGAGGATGTCCAGCGCACGCTGCCAGTCCGCCCGGGCACCGGCCCGGTCACCGGCGGCGAGCCGGCTGTCGCCCAGGTGGAACAGCGCGTTGGCGTGGTAGTACCGGTTGCCGATGCCGGCGTACAGCTCGCTGGCCCGCTCCAGGCAGCCGATCGCCTGCGCGTGGTCGCCGAGGTGGTGGTGGGCGAACCCGAGGCTGTCCCAGGTCGACGCCTGCCCGTACCGGTCGTCCAGGTCCTCGAACAGCGCGAGCGCCCGGCGGCAGTGGTCGAGTCCGGCGCGATGGTCGCCGAGCTGGGCGTGGATCCAGCCGACGGCGTTGAGCGCGGTGGCCTGTCCGGCCGGTATCTTCGCCGCCTGGTAGTGGTGCAGCGCCCGCTCCGCGTGTACCAGCGCCTGCGGGTACCGGTCCTGCCGGCACATCAGCACCAGAAGGCTGTTGTGCACGAACGCGACGCCGGCATCGTCGCCCATCGATTCGTGTGCGGCCAGCGCCTGCTCCAGGTGGGTACGCGCCTCGTCGAAGCGGCCCAGCCGGATGTGCGCCCGGCCGAGCCCGCGGTGCGCGTGCGCCAGCGTGGCCGGGTCGGCCATCCGCCGCGCGGCGTCCAGCACGAGGTGCTGCATGTCCAGCCACTCCGACCAGTACCCGCGGAAATCGAGGAAGTCGGTCAGCGCCCAGGCGAGCTGCCACACGTACCGGTCCAGCCCGCCGTCGGCCGCATACCGCAGCACCGCGCGCAGGTTCGCGTGCTCCGCGGTGAACCAGGCCAGCGCCCCATCGTTCCCGGTGAACTCCTCGACCGACACACCCGCCCGCGGGTCCAGCGGCAGCACCTCGCGGTGCGGGGCGAGCAGCCGGGAGGCGCCGTGCGCCGCGTGCAGGTAGTGGTCGAGCAGCCGGCCGGTCGCCGCCGCCCGCCCGGTGTCCGGCTCCTCGTCGGTCGCGCGTTCGGCGGCGTAGACGCGCAGCAGGTCGTGCGTGGTGTACCGGCCCGGTGCCGGCTCGCTCAGCAGATGCGTCCGGGTCAGCTCGCCGAGCAGCGGCCGGGCCTGCGCGGCGGGTACCCCGGCGAGGCTCGCCGCCGCCGGCCCGCTCAGGTCGGCGCCGGGGTGCAGCCCGAACAGCCGGAACAGCCGCGCCGCGGCGGGCGCCAGGGTGCGGTACGACCAGGAGAACACCGCGCGGCTGTCGGTCGCCGGGTCACCGCCGTCGAACGCGTCCAGCCCGCCGCGCGCCGCCCGCAGCTCCCCGGCGAGGTCCGCCAGCGGGAAGGTCGGATGGGTCGCCGCCCGCGCCGCGACGATGCTCAGCGCCAGGGGCAGCCGCGCGGACAGGGCGATCACCTCGTCCACCGCCCGCGGGTCGGTGGTCGACCGCGGGCCGAGCCGGGCCGCGAGCAGGTCCCGCGATTCGGCGGTACTCAGCAGGTCCAGCGTCACCGGATGGGCACCCTCCGCGGTGATCAGGCTGGTCAGCCGGTTCCGGCTGGTCACCACCGCCAGACACGAGGGGGTACCGGGAAGGAGCGGCCGGACCTGCCCCGCATCCCGGGCATTGTCCAGCAGCACGAGGATCCGCCGTCCGGAGACGACGCTGCGGTACAGGGCGGCCTGCCCGTCCAGATCCGCCGGTACCCGTTGCGGCGGCACCTCCAGCGCGTCCAGGAACCCGCGCACCACGTCACCGGCGCACAGCGGGGTGCCGCCCGGGTCGAACCCGCGCAGGTTCGCGTACAGCTGCCCGTCCGGGAACCGGTCCGCCACCCGGTGCGCCCAGTGCACGGCGAGGGTGGTCTTGCCGATGCCGGCGGTACCGTCGATCGCCGAGATGACGACGGTACCCCCGCCGGTCTGGTCGAGCAGCGCGTCCAGCGCGTCGACCTCGGCGGCCCGACCGGCGAAGTGGCGGGCGGCGGGCGGCAGCTGTCGCGGTACCACCGCGGTGGTGGCGGACCGGCCGGCGCGCCGCGCGTCGGCGACCCGGTCCCGCGCGGTGGCCAGCGTGCCCTGTTCGGCCGGGCTCGCGCCGAGCAGCCGGACCAGCGCGTCGAACCGCTCGGTCGGCGGCAGGATCTTCCCCGCGAAGTAGTCCGCGACGGTCCCGTGCGACCAGCCGGTCTTGGCGGCCAGTTCGCGGACCGTCAGCTCCGCCCCGCCCCGGTGGCGTGCCTCCCGCCGGCGTAGCTGGCGCAGGAGCCGGGCCAGCTCCGCCAGCGTCTGGACCTCTTCGATGCCAGCAGGGTAGCGCCTGTCCGGCAGTGTCCGGCGCCGTCCGGGATCGGCACCGCCCGCGCCGGCCGTCGCGCACGCTGTACCCCATGCGCAGAGTGCATGATCACGGCCGCGGCTTCGGCCTGTTCTGACCCCTGATCACCGCGGGGCCGCCACCACCTCCGCCGGCGGCCCCGTGCGTGGGTCCGGTCAGCCTTCCAGGGTGGCGAGCTGGCTGCCGGCGAGCAGGAACGCGCCGACGCCGACCGCGGTGACGCTGGTCGACTTGATCGGCTGCCCGTCCGACGGCCGCTGCCCGGTGCCCTGGCAGAACCCGAGCAGCCCGGTGCTGTGTACCGCCGTCTTCACCATGCCGTTCCACGCCTTCTCGACGACCGGGCGGTAGGTGGCGGCGGGCAGGATGCCGTGGTTGATGCCCCAGGTGATCGCGTAGGTGAACATCGCGGTACCGGTCGTCTCCGGCCCGGGGAAGTCCTTGGCGTCGCCGAGGTCGACGTTCCAGAACCCGTCGGAGCGCTGGATGCTTGCCAGCTTCGCCGCCATCTTCGTGAGCACCCGCTGGTACTCGGCACGCCGCGGATCGTCGGCCGGCAACGCCTGCAGCACCTTGGCCATCGCCATCGCGGCCCAGCCGTTGCCGCGCGACCAGAACGTCGTGGTGTTGACGTACTTGCCGTCCCGCCACCACAACCCGTCCGCCTCGCTGAACAGGCCCTTACCGCCGGCCACCTTCTGCGTGAAGTTGAACAGCTTCTGCATCGCGGAAAGCGTCGCCGGGCTCTTGTCCTTGACGCCGATGCGGGCGAACGACGGCATCGCCATGTTCAGCGCATCGACGTAGTTCCAGGTGTCGACGTGGCCGGCCGCGACGTTGGCCACGTTCGCCTTGATCTGCTTGCGCAGCGCGGTGAGCGTGGTGTCGTCCGGGTGGAACGCCAGCAGGTCGAGGTACACCTCGCCGGGGGCGTAGGTGTCCGGGAAGAACGGGCCGCGCTTGTCGGTCGGCAGGGCGAACTTGTTGGCCTGGCACCAGGGCCGGGTGACGTGGTTGGTGACCCCGGCGGCGGTGACGGCGGCCAGGTTGCCGACGTGGAACGTGGCGTTCTTCCAGTTGTTCGCCTTCAGGTCGGTGCCGTTGTTCACCCAGAAGTCGTCGACCTTCTTCATCGTCGCGATGATGGCCGCCTTCGTGGGTGCCTTGGGAGCCGCGGCGGTGGTGGCCGCGTCGGCCCACCGGGTGACGCCGACGGTACCGGCGAGTCCGGCCGCCCCGGCGAGACCGCCGATGAGTACTCTGCGCCGCATCTGCTCCTCCAAGGATTTCCGTACGACAGAGACGCTCGTCAATCAGAGCGTGCGGATCGAATCTACAAACGGTTCCGGTTGTGTCAACGGCTGATTCCGCCGGCCGGTCGATGGGTATCAGGCAGCCATGAGGATCGCGGTCATCGCACACCGGGGGAAGAACCTGGGCGGCGGCCTGGCCGAGCTGCGGCGCCTGCTGGCCGACGAGGGATACGACGCGCCGCCGTGGTACGAGGTGCCGAAGAGCCGCAAGGCGCCGAAGAAGGCGCGCAAGGCCCGGGACGGCGGTGCCGACCTGGTACTCGTCTGGGGCGGCGACGGCATGGTGCAGCGCTGCGTCGACGCGCTCGCCGGCTCCGACGTCGCGATCGGGATCCTGCCGGCCGGTACCGCGAACCTGCTGGCGAACAACCTGGACATCCCGATCGACCTGCCCGGGGCGCTACGGGTCGCGCTGCACGGCACCCGGCGCCGGCTCGACCTGGGCAAGCTGAACGGCGAGCACTTCGCGGTGATGGCCGGTGCCGGGTTCGACGGCGGCATGATCCGCGACGCCCACGGCGGCCTCAAGGCCCGGCTGGGCCGGCTGGCCTACGTGTGGACCGGCATGCGCAAGGTCGGCGACGAGGCGGTACCCGTCGAGGTGCCTGTCGACGGCAACGACTGGTTCGACGGCCGGGCCACCTGTGTCCTGCTCGGCAACGTGGGGAAGATCACCGGCGGGGTACCGGCATTCCCCGACGCCCGCCCCGACGACGGCCGGCTCGACGTCGGCGTGTCGACCGCGCAGGGCGCCCTGCAGTGGGCCCGTACCCTCGGCCGGATGGTCACCGGCCAGGCCCGGCGCTCGCCGTTCGTGCACACGACCCGGGCGGCGAAGGTCGAGGTACGGCTGGGCGCGGCGCTGCCGTACGAGCTGGACGGCGGGGCGCGCGACGAGACCACCCGGCTGACCGCCAAGGCGGTACCGCAGGCCATCACGGTGTGCGTACCGTAGCCGGCCGGTACACGGAAGTTGAATTTCATTCGCACATCGGTGCTTGTTACAGAACCGTGACGCGGACGTGAACGGGCTACACCTGGTAGCGGTGCACCTTGTCCCGCGCCCGATTCCGTGTGAATCCTGCTACGCCGCCGCGCGGCTGCGGTAACCGAAGGTAGCGTCCGGCCGGATGCCCAGTTACTCGTCAGTAGCCAGAGGACTTGTCCCCGGGTACCGGCGGGTAGCACCATCGTCGGCACTTCGACCCCCACAACGCTCTCCCATGCGCGTCCCCGTCCCACGAGGAGGATTTGTGAACGATGCGCACGGCTCCCCGGTGCTCGGCCGCACCCGGTGGCGGCGGTTCGCCGCAGTCACCGTGCCGGCCCTGGCTCTGGCCGGAGCCATCGTGTTCGGCATGGCCAACGGCGCGATCGCCGCGTCGTTCGCCGTGTCCGGCTCAACCTTCAAGGTCTCCGCGGACAAGCTGGCCGGCCAGGGATTCGTCCAGTACGGCGGTCTCGCCGTCGACAAGGCCGGCAACGCGCACCCGGTAGCGGTGTCCGGCATCAAGAGCGCCAGCCTGACCAACCTGTGCCAGTCGGTCGTGGTACCCGGTACCTCGATCAGCCTGGTCATCCGGGCCGGCAAGACGAAGGACGCGACAGCCACCGACCTGCTGATCGACATGAACCAGCTGTCCGGTGACGCGACCTTCGACCACATCAACATCGGTCAGGACGCCTCCACGCTCACCAAGGGTCCGCAGGGCGCGGTCGGCCAGGCGGGCGGCTTCGGCCAGCAGGCCGACGCCGTCACGATCACCGGCCTGCGCCAGGTCGCGTGGTCGACCAGTGCCGGCCAGTTCAACCTCAACGGGCTCGACCTGCACGTGAGCCTGAACGGCGAGGAATGCTTCTGAACGGCGACGGGTCCGCGGAGGGATACTCCGCGGACCCGGTACCGCGGTTCACCCGGTTCCGGATCGGGTTCCGCCGGTGGCGTCGCACCAGACCGTTCTGGGGCGGGCTCTTCCTGCTCCTGTCCGGCCTGGAGTTCTACGTCTCCGCGCACATGGACCTGATGCCGGTCAAGGTGAGCTTCGGGTCGGAGGGGTTCCTCTCCTGGCTGATCCCGCTGTCGGTCCTGCTGTGCGGGGTGCTGACCTGGCTCAGCCCGGCCCAGCGGTTCTTCTACGGCATCGTCGGCGCCGCCATCGCGGTGACCGGGCTGATCGCCCTCAACCTGGGCGGGTTCTTCGTCGGCATGCTGTTCGGCATCGCCGGTGGCGCACTCGCCGTGGCCTGGGTGCCGGTCCGGCCGGACGGCCCACCGCCGCCGGGAGCCGACGACACGGCCGAGATCGAACCGGTCGGCGGCCGGCACTCGGCCGAGGACACCGAGGGCGCAGAGGAGGCCGAGGAGGCCACCGTCGACGGCCGGCCGGCGGTCCCGGAGCACGAAGACCCGCCATCGTCCCGGCTCACCGCGCTGATCCTGCTGGTCGGCGCGGTCACCGCCGCGCTGCTCGCGCTGCCCCAGCCGACCCCCGCGGCAGCGGCGCCGTGCCCCAGGCCATCCGGGAGTACCGCACCGAAGCCGCCCACCCCGTCCACCAGCCCGACGGCATCGCCGTCCCCGTCGCCGAGCCCGAGCGATACCGGCAACCCGGTGTCCGACTTCTTCGACGGCCTCGGCCGGCTGCTCGGCATCTCCAAGAGCAAGCCGGCCACCGCCGCGCCCGCCCCGGCGGCTGCGGCGCCGGCCCCGGCACCCGGTCCGACGAAGCCGGGTCCGGTCACCAAGCCGGCTCCGCTGCCGAGCTGCTCGACGACGCCCGGGAAGGTACCGGTACCCGGCACGGCGCGGGTGCTCGCGGTACCGGCCGGGCAGCCGCCGGTCAACAAGACGCCGTCCACGCAGATCGCGGCGCTGCTGAGCGAGATCGGCGTCACCTTCGACGGCGTCGTCGACCTGCCGACCCACGACGGCACCATCCGGGCTTTGCAGTTCACCCTCGCGTCGGCCACCTCGACGCCGTTCGAGCTGCGGGTACCCACCGCGGCCGGCACGCTCTCGCTGACGAGCAGCAAGCTGACCGTCTCCGGAAACGTGCACTTCTACGCCAGCCGGATCCGCGGCAAGGCGCTCGGCCTGCTGCCGGTGGACTACACGCCGGACTCGCCGCCGCTGCTGGTACCCCCGGTCATCTTCTTCACCGACGCGACCGTCGACCTGGTCTTCGTGCAGGCCGACGTGCTGACCGCGCCGAACCTGCACATCGGGTACCGCTGAGACGTTGGCGCTCGCTGCGCTCGCTGGCTAGATTCGCGCGAGGGCGGCCTTCAGCGGCCCGAGGCCCAGCGCACCCAGGTTGAGCGCGTCGCGGTGGAAGGCCTTGAGGTCGAACGCGGGACCCTTGCGCGCCTTGGCGTCCGCGCGGGCCGCGAGCCAGATCCGCTCGCCGACCTTGTATGACGGCGCCTGCCCCGGCCAGCCCAGGTACCGGTTCAGCTCGAACCGCAGGTTCTCGTCCGGGATCCGGCAGTGCGCCCGCATGAACTCCCAGCCCAGCTCCGGCGTCCACCGCTGCCCGGGGTGGAACCCGAACGGGTTGTCCGGCGGTACCGGCAGCTCCAGGTGCATGCCGATGTCGACGATGACCCGGGCGGCCCGGAACGCGGAGGCGTCGAGCATGCCGAGCTTGTCGGCGGGGTCTTCGAGGAAGCCCAGCTCGTCCATCAGGTTCTCGGCGTACAGCGCCCAGCCCTCGCCGTGCCCGGAGCACCAGGACAGCAGGCGCTGCCACCGGTTGAGCAGCTCGGCGCGGATGGCGGTCTGGGCGACCTGCAGGTGGTGACCGGGTACCCCCTCGTGGTACACGGTGGTCACCTCGCGCCAGGTGGAGAACGTGCTGATGCCCAGCGGCACCGCCCACCACATCTGGCCGGGGCGGCTGAAGTCTTCGCTCGGGCCGGTGTAGTAGATGGAACCGTCCGAGGTGGGCGCGAGGCGGCACTCCAGCCGCCGCACCGCCGCGGGAATGTCGAAGTGGGTACCCGCCAGCGCCGCCACCGCCTCGTCGGACAGCCGCTGCATCCAGTCGCGGAACGCCTCCTTGCCGGGGATCGTCCGGCCCGGGTCGGCATCGAGGTCGGCGACGGCCTCGTCGACGCTGCCACCGGGTACGATCTTGTCGGCCACCCGGCGCATCTCCGCCTCGATGCGGGCCAGCTCGTCGAAGCCCCAGGCGTAGGTCTCCTCAAGGTCGACGGAGTCGCCGAGGAAGTAGCGCGACGCACGCTGGTACCGCTCCCGCCCGACCGCCTGCTTCGCGCCGCCCCGGGGAGCGAGCTCCTCGCGCAGGTACCGGGCGAAGTCGACGGTGGCCGCGTTCGCCGCGACGGCGCCCCGCGCGAGGTCTTCGCGCAGCGAGTCCGGCAGCGGCGCCGCGGCCTGTACCCGCGCGGCCAGCGCCGGGTAGAAGTCGTCGCCGGCCGGGTCGGTCCAGATGTCGCACTGCTTGGCGACCTCGACGATCTGCGGCCGGGCGGAGACGTGCCCGTGGTCGGCGGCGTAGCGCAGGCTCTGCTTGACCTGTCCGAGCGCGCGGGGTACCTGGCGCAGCCGGCCCGCCACGTTGGCCGCGGCCGCCTCGCCGTCGACCGGCATCAGGTCGAAGGCGCCGCGGATCCCGTGCAACGCGCCCGCGATGACGTTGAGCTGCCCGACCACCTCGCAGGCCGCGTACCGTTCCTGCGCGATCGTCAGCCGCTCCTGCATCGCCTCCTTGGCGACCCGCTCGCTCTCGGTCTGCGGCTCGGTGGTGGCGAGCGTGGCGAGGGTGCGGCGGTCCAGGTCGGCCAGTGCGGCATACCCGTCCGGGGTCAGGTCACCCAGTTCGTGGTCGTGCCCGGCGACCCCGGCGAAGGTCGCGCCGATCGGGTCGAGCGGCGCCCACTCCTCGACGTACCGGTTGGCGAGGTCATCGATTCGTCGCACGCGTTGAACCATACGTGAACGTTTAGCTGCCGTGTGCGGCGGTCCACTTCAGCAGCAAGGCAGCCGGCCAGGTGTTGACGATTCGCTCCGCCGGTTGACCCGGCGCGTGCGCATCGGTGTCGATGGAGAACCGGCAACCGGCCTCGACCGCGAGGCGTAGCAGGCGCTTGGGCGGGTCGAGCCGGTCCGGCCGGCAGTTGATCTCGACCGCCTTGTCGTACCGCGCGCAGGCCGCGAACACCGCGTCGGCGTCGAACTCGCTCTCCTTGCGTACCGGCGAGCGCCGGTGCGCCCGGTCGCCGGTGGGCTTGGCGGAAGGGCCGTCCTTCGTGGACAGTCTGCGGCCGGTGCAGTGGCCGAGGATGTCCAGGTGCGGGTTGGCGATGGCGGCCAGCATCCGCTCGGTCATCGCGGCCCGCTCGTCGGCCAGCTTGCTGTGTACCGAACCCACGACGACGTCCAGCTCGGCGAGCAGTTCCGGCTCCTGGTCCAGCGAGCCGTCGGCGAGGATGTCGACCTCGATGCCGGTGAGGATGCGGAAGCCCTCGGGCAGCATGCCGTTGAGCTCGGCGATCTGGTCGAGTTGGGTGCGCAGCCGCTCGGGGCTCAGCCCGCGCGCGACGGTCAGCCGGGGCGAATGGTCGGTGACGACCAGGTACTCGTGGCCCAGCCGGGCCGCCGCCAGGGCCATCTCGGCGATCGGCGAGCCGCCGTCGGACCAGTCGGAGTGGGCGTGGCAGTCGCCGCGCAGCGCCTTGCGCAGCGCCTCGGTCTCCGTGTCCAGGTCGGTACCCTCGGTGGCCGCGAGCCGTCGCAGGTACACCGGCTCCTCGCCGGCCAGCGACTCCGCGACGCAGCGCGCGGTCACCTCGCCGACCCCGGACAGCTTCGTGAGGGTACCGTCGGCGACCTTGTCCGCCAGCTCCTCGGCGGACAGCTTCCCGATCGCGGCCGCCGCGGAGCGGAACGCGCGGACCCGGTAGCTCGCCTCGTTGGCGCGCTCCAGCCGGAAGGCGATCTCCCGCAGGTCCGCGGCCGGATCGCGGCCTTCGCTGCTCACCGGTTCAATCTAGGCCACGCCCGGGTTAGCGTGGGGCCGTGCGGACCATCGACTGGGTGGACGGCGCGGTCGAGATCATCGACCAGACCGCGCTGCCCGAGCGCACGCGGGTACTCCGGCTGTCCACAGTGGAGGATCTGGTCGATGCGATCCGGCGCCTCGCGGTACGCGGCGCCCCCGCGCTCGGCGTCGCCGGTGCCTTCGGCGTGGTGCTGGCCGCCCGCCAGCACGCCGCCGATCAGGCTCGCCTCGCCGCCGCCGTCGACGCCGTGCGAACCGCCCGGCCGACCGCGGTCAACCTGGCCCGCGGGGTGAACCGGGCCGCCGCACGGCTGGCCCGGGGCCGCGACGCGGTACTCGCCGAGGCGCTGCGCGTGCGGGACGAGGAGATCGCCAGCTCCATGGCGCAGGCCCGGCTCGGCGCCGACCTGGTCACCGAGCTGTGCGGTCCAGCGCCGCGGCTGCTCACCCACTGCAACACCGGCGGGCTGGCCGCGGTCGTCGGGGGTACCGCACTCGCCGTCGTGGCCGAGCTGCACCGGCGCGGCGCGCTCGCCGGGGTGGTGGCCAGCGAGACCCGCCCGCTCCTGCAGGGCGCCCGGCTGACCGCGTGGGAGCTGCGCCAGTTGGGGGTACCGTTCCGGCTCGCCGTCGACTCCGCCGGCCCCTTCCTCATGGCGCGCGGCGAGGTCGACGGGGTGATCCTGGGCGCCGACCGGATCTGCGCCAACGGCGACGTGGTGAACAAGGTGGGTACCTACGCACACGCGCTCGGCGCCGCCCGCGCCGGGGTACCGTTCCTCGTCGTCGCGCCGGAGTCCACTGTGGACACCGGTACGCCGGACGGTGCCGCGGTGGAGATCGAGGACCGCGGCCGCGACGAGGTGGTCAGCTTCCACGGCACCCGTACCGCACCCGACGGCGTCGAGGCCGTGAACCCCGCCTTCGACGTGACCCCGCACGACCTGGTCACCGCGATCGTCACCGACCGCCGGATCATCCGCCTCGACAAGGGCGAGCAGGTCCAGTAGGGCAGATACCTATGCGGGCCGGGCGGCGGTGACGGTCAGGCGGTCGGGGGCGACCTCGGTGATCCAGCCGCCGGCCCGGCCGAGCCGTAGCAGCACGTCGGTCTTTGCCGGAAGGGTGGCCGGTTCGCTCGGTTGCGGCGGCCACCCGGCCCGGATCGCCGCCGCGGGTACCAGCCAGGGGGCCAGCGCGCCGATCGGGTCAGGTTCGTCGAGCGCGGCACGGGCGGCGGCGAGCCGGTCGAGTACGGCATCGAGTGCCGCGCCCACCGCTGCCGCGTTGCCACCGCACATCGCCGCGGTCAGCGCCGGTGGGCTGGCGGCGACCCGGGTACCGTCCCGGAACGAGCCGGCCCCCAGGGTGAGCGCCAGCGGGTCGGCGGCCGCCGCTTCGGTCAGCGCGCAGGCGAGCAGGTGCGGCACGTGCGAGACGGCGGCCACGGCCAGGTCGTGCTCGGCGGCGGTCGCGGGTACCACCCGGGCGCCCAGGCCGGTCACCACCTGCGCCAGCGTGAGCCAGTCGCTGAGGTCGGTCTCGCCGGGTTCCAGGCACAGTACCCAGGCGCAGTCGCGGAACAGGTCGCCGTCGGCGGCCGCGAAGCCGGACGTCTCCCGGCCCGCCATCGGGTGCCCGCCGACGTACCCGGCGAGCAGGCCCGACCGCCGTACCAGCGCACCGACCGGCCCTTTCACCGACGTCACATCGGTGACCAGACCGCTGTACCCGGCGCCGGCCAGCTCGTCGAGCACGGTACCGACGGCGGGCAGCGGCACCGCGAGCGCGACCAGGTCCGCATCGGCGACCGCGTCCCGGACGGTACCGGTGACCTGCCAGCGGTACCCGGCCCGGGCCCGGGCGGCGGCGGTGCGCGCCATGGCCCGGGTGGCCGGATCGGCGTCGTACCCGAGGACGCCGTGCCCGGCGCCGGCCAGCGCGCGCAGTACCGACCCGCCGATGAGGCCGAGTCCGATCACCGCTGCGCGCACGGCCGTCACTGTCGCACACCCGGCCAGCGTCGACACCAGCCGGGATAGGCTCGCCTGATGAGTGAGTGGGCGGCACCGGACCAGCCGGGCCGGGAGGAACCCGCACCGCCGCCGATGCGGATCACGTTGCCGCCGCACATTCCTCCGGTACCCCCGCCGTCGTCCTGGTCCGGCGGCACGGTGCGGCCGCCCGGTGGGCTGATCCCCAGCGGACCGCCGCGGCCCGTCTACCGGGAGCCGCTGCCGGCGCGGCTGGGCCCGGCCGCCGCGGGCGCCGCGTCGGCGGCGCTGTGGATGCTGCTGTTCGGCCTGCTCGCCACGACCGCGCGCAGCTACGCGTGGCTGACGTTCGGCGCGGGCGCGGCAGCCTGGCTGTGCGCGGCGGTGCTGGCCCGGTTCGGCGACCGCGGGGTCGCGGTGGGCATCGCGGTGAGCGCGGCGGTCGGCGTCGCGGTCGCCGCAATCGTCGTCACCGTCCGGTGGGTTGGCGGTAACTGGTTGCTGTGGTGACCCGGGTTCGCTGACGAAGGGCACCCGTACCGGATACCGTCTGCCTAAGCAGGCATACATCCACCGGGGGCACCGTGTCGTACTTCGCTGCCGCGGCGGTTCGCGGATCGACTGGGTGGTCGGCCAGGGAGGTCGACCTGGTTGGCGTCGCCGACATCGAGGAGGTCGCCGACCGGCTGCGCGACGTGGACGCGGACGCGCCCGTCGCGCTGCTGTTCGTGGAGTCCGATGACGCATATCTCGCGATCCTGCGCCTCGACGACGGCGAGGATCTGCGGGTGTTCGGCTCGGACGCCGCGTTCGCCGAGGAGTCCCGGCTCGGCGCGCTGCTGCTCGGGGACATCGAGACGCCGGTACCGGACATAAACGACGTGGTCGCCGGGCCGGACGACACCGAGGAGGACACCGTCAAGGCGCCGGCCGATCCCGACGTGGAACCGGTCGGCGACGCCGACCTGCTGGCCGATCTCGGGATACCGGCCGGCCGCCTGCTTCAGCTGTGCGCCCGCGAGGGGATGCTGCCGGCCGACGTCACGGCCGAGGTGTGCCAGGCGCTCGGTGCCGGCGACGCGGTCGAGGAGCTGCGCGAAGCGTGAGCGGAGAGGGGCGCGGCGTCGTCTGGACCGACGAGCCGTGGATGCGGCGGGCGATCGCGGTCGCGGCCGGGTCGGTGCAGACCGGTGACGTGCCGGTCGGGGCGGTCGTCTACGGGCCGGACGGGCAGGAGCTGGCCACCGGGCACAACCGGCGGGAGGCGACCGGCGACCCGACGGCGCACGCCGAGGTGGTCGCGCTGCGCGCGGCCGCCGCGGTGCTCGGGTCGTGGCGGCTGTCCGGCTGCACGCTGGTGGTCACCCTGGAGCCGTGCACGATGTGCGCGGGGGCCCTGGTGCTGGCCCGCGTGCAGCGGCTGGTCTTCGGGGCGTGGGAGCCGAAGACGGGCGCGGTCGGGTCGCTGTGGGACGTGGTACGCGACCGCCGTCTCAACCATCGGCCCGAGGTCCATTCGGGGGTACTGGAGGCCGAGTGCGCCGCCCTCGTCCGCGACTTCCTATCTGGTCTTCGCGATCCGGGTGGCGGTGACCGAGCCGTCGGAACCGGTCTGGCCGGTGACGGTGACCGTCGCGCCGACCGCTAGGTCCTTGACGGTACCCGGCTGGGTGATCCACGCCGACCGCCGCCCCGGCGGCCGCGCCCAGCGGCTTCCAGGCGTACGTGGACTGCCTGCGCCAGCACGGGGTGACCATCAACGTGCCGACCGCCCGGCCGTCCGGCGTGCGGCCCTCGGGGGTTCGGCCGTCCGGGGTGCGACCGTCCGGGGTGCGGCCCTCCGGGCGCGGGTTCGGCGGCTTCCCCGGCTTCGGCAACGAGCCGCCGTCCGGGGTGGACCAGCAGACCTGGGACGCCGCCCAGCAGGCGTGCGCCTCCGTGCGGCCCAGCTTCGGTCCGCGGGCCGGCGGCAACAACAGCGCCATCGCCGCGTACCGCAACTGCCTGCGTGACCACGGCGTGACCATGGCCGGCGGGCCGGGCCAGCTGAACACCGCCGACCCGAAGGTGGCCGCCGCCATGCAGGCGTGTGCGCCGCTCCTGCCCACCGCGCGGCCGTCGCCGACCGGCTGACCCGTGGTCCGGCGCTACGCGCCTGGCGCGGTCGGTCCTCGCGGCGCTACGCGCCGCCGTCGGCCCCCGCCACGGCGGCGGCGAGGGCCACCTCGACCATCTCGGCGAACGTCTGCTGCCGGTCCTCCGCGCTGGTCCGCTCGCCGGTCCGCAGGTGGTCGCTGACCGTCAGGATGGTCAGCGCCCGCGCCCGGTGCCGCGCCGCCAGCGTGTACAGCGCCGCGGTCTCCATCTCCACCGCGAGTACCCCGTAGGTGCCCAGCCGCTCGTAGAGGTCCGGCCGGTCGGTGTAGAACGCGTCCGCCGCGAGTACCTGGCCGACATGCAGCGGGATTCCCCGCCCGGCCGCGATGTCCACCGCCGTGCGGAGCAGCTCGAAGTCCGCCACCGGCGCGTAGTCGATCACCCCGTCGAAGCGGATCCGGTTCATCGCCGAATCAGTACTCGCCGCGCTGGCCACGACGACCTCGCGCAGCTGCACCTCGTCGACGAGCGCGCCGCAGGTACCGACCCGGATCAGCGTCGTTACCCCGTAGTCCACGAGCAGCTCGTGGTAGTAGATGGAGGCGGACGGCATGCCCATGCCGGACCCCTGGATCGAGACCGGCACCCCCCGGTACCGCCCGGTGAACCCGTACATGTTCCGTACCGTCGAGTAGCAGGTCGCATCCTCAAGGAAGGTCTCGGCGATCCACTTCGCCCGCAACGGGTCGCCGGGCAGCAGGACGCGCGGGGCGATCGCGCCGGCCGGGGCGCCGATATGGGTACTCATGGGGGAAGATCCTGCCACGCCTGCCGACCGGTACTGCCGGGACGGGCAGGCCGCCGGTCTAGTACCCTTCTCGACGGTGGTGTGTCCGAGTGGCCTAAGGAGCACGCCTCGAAAGCGTGTGAGGGGGTGACCCCTCCGCGGGTTCAAATCCCGCCGCCACCGCTCCTGACCAGCGTTGATGCCGGGCCGGTACCCGCGTGGAACCGGCCCGGCATGCTGTCCGTCTCAGTTGGCCGCGCCGATGCACCGTGCCTGCGGGTCAGGCACCGGCGTGTTCGCGCTCGTCCGGCGCGAGGCCCGGCGGCGGTACCGAAGGCAGCTCGACCTTTGGCAGGCCGACCTGACCCCGGATGTCAGCGAGCTGCCGGATCGCCAACGGCGCATTGATCGGCAACGTACCGTGCAGTGTGGCCAGCGCATTGGCCAGCCCGGTCAAGGAGTCGTCACCCGGACCGGACGGCGCCGGTTCGAGGTCGAGCGGATCGGGTGGCGCAGCGTTGCGGGATTCCGTCAGCCGTACCTGGGCGGCCCAGCTGTCGATGACGTCCGGCCGGGTCGCGACCAGCTCAAGGATCGTCGAGTAGAACAGGAACGCGGCGGCGAGCGCGAAGGTGAGGCCCGGGTCGCCGTCGGGCCCGGTACACAGATCCCGCTCGACCGCCTCGCGTAGCCCTCGACCGCTGGGTTCGGGCCAGTCCGGGTCGGCAAGCAGGTCGGCGATCCGCTGTGCCGGCTCGGTGAGCGGTGCACCGGCGATCTGGCTGAGGAAGCCGCGCTTGACCGACTGCACCTCGGCCGCGATGAGCCGGCCGGCTATCTCGTCGAGGGTCGTCGAGCCGGCGGAGTCACGGTGCAGGTCGAACATGGTTCGCGCAGTGCGTAGCACCTCGCGCGGCATGCCACCGGCGAGGCAGTGGCAGAGCACGAAGAACCGGTCCGGGACGCCGATAAGTCGCAGCCTCAGCAGCCGTACCGACTCGTCGAGGGTGAGGGGCTTGAGCCGGACGACATGGTCGAAGGCGCTGTCGAAGACGGTTCGCATGCGGACCACGCGGCGCTCGAAGTTGGCCAGCGCCTCTTCCGAGACCGCGACCAGGTACACGCAGTGCGGTACCCCGAAGATGGCCTTGATCTCGTTGAGGAAGTTCTCCGCGAGTGCCGGGTCGGCGATGCGGTCCACCTCGTCGACGCCGATGAGTACCTTGCCCCGCTC
>VAWN01000075.1:0-6042 GCA_005885555.1 Actinomycetota bacterium | reverse complement strand
CCCGAGATGCCTGGCCGGTCGCGGCTGGTCGATCTGGGTAGCGAGCACGACCAGTGCCACGGCCGCCAGGAACAGGCTGGCCGGTCGGCTCGGCAGGGGCACGCGCTGGCCGACCCAGCGGTACGGCTCCGGCACGAAGAGTGTGACCATCAATCCGGCGGCGACCGCGTACATCAGGATGGCCGCGGTGGTCCGCGCCCAGGCGCGCAGCCGCGCCGCAGTGGATCTGCGAGGTTCCACGCCGGCCCGACGCAGTACGACCTTGCACAGCTGGGCATACAGGTGCAGCAGGAAATCCCGTGCGCTGTACTGCACCGGCGCCGACACGAGTACGGTCAGCGCGTCCGGCTCGGTCGCCGCGGCCCCCTCGCCGGTCAGCACGTACAGCAGCGTCGTCTTGCCGACTCCGCGCGCGCCGCTGACGGCGATGGCGCCGGCGCCCAGGTCGAACGCGAGCGCCCGCAGCCGCGCCGTCTCCCCGCGCTCGAGCAGTTGGTCGGCCGCGGTACCGGCCAGGCCCGGTGCCGTTCGCATGCAGCCGTGCGCGGACAATGTCGCGGAGCTCTCCGTGCCAGTCGGCGAACGCGGACACGACGGCGCGGACAGTCTTCCAGGTCACGCCGACCAGTACGATGTCGAACACCGTCAGGCACGCCAGGATCGTGAACAGGTCCGGCTCGGACAGGCCGGACGCGGCGACCGCGCCGGCCCAGTGCAGGCGGTGGGCCGCTCCGCCGGCTGACGTCACGATCCGCCACGCGACGACCAACTGGGGGACAAGCAGGAGTACCGCCGGCACGATCACGCGAAGCGCACGGCCGAGGACGTCCGCGGCGTAGCCACGAACGTCGGCGGTACCATCGAAGATCGTCTCTTGTTCGGCCAGGGTGACCCGGAGAACCCTCGCCACGCTCATCCCCGTCATGGTGCGCAGGGAAAGCATCTCCGGTGCCTTGAGCAGATCCCAGGCGATCCATTCGCAGTACCGTCGTTGTACCCCCAGCACGGCCGCGGACAACCAGTGCAGCGCCGTCTCGAAAAAGTCGGCGGGGGGTGCCCACGGCCAGCTCTCCACGATCCGCCGGCCACGTAGCGATGGTTGCGACTTGTCAGCGCGCCGGTACCAGTCGCCGAGCCGCCCACCGTCTGACGGCTCGGTCAGCGGCGCCTCGCTCCACACCACGGACATCCCCGCCGGATCGCGCACTGGAACCAGGACGGGCACCAGTGTGCCGACCGCGGGCCACTTTTCCGCCGGCACCCTCGGCTCCCACACTCTGGCGCGAGCCGGCGCGAAGGACTCTCCCTCGACGACAAGAGTCAGGCTGCAGTGCGCATAGGGAGTCTCCGGCGCGACCTTCGGGGACCTTCTCAGCACCCGACCGACCGCTGGCACATAAGTCTGGCGGCGCGTCGACAACACGACCGCCACCGCGACCGGGAGGAGCAACCCGGTCACGACGATGGCGCCGTAAGGCACGCTGCTCGCGCCAAGGCCGGCGCAGGCCAGGAAGAAGACGATCGAAACGAAGACAGCCGCGGTGAGGATCCGGACGTCGCGACGACCCACGTGATCACCTCTTCGGCTACCCGCGGCAGTCGTAGTGTCCCGTTCAGTTGCCGGCCCGACAAGACCGGCCCGACAAGAGTGGTTCGTTATCCGTCGTCAGTGGCCGGATGCAGCGCCGCTTCGAACAGGCGCCGGAGCTGTTCCGCCGCGTGCTCGCCGGTCAGTTCCTCACGCAGCGCGAGATCGACCGCGCGGGCCGTGGGCAGGTCGATCGAGTACCGCGCAGCCAGCTCAAGCGCGGCCGTGGTGTTCGCCACCCCCTCCACAGTGCTGCCGATCGTGCGCAGCGCCTGTACGGGACTCGCGCCGGTACCCAGCAACTGCCCGAAGCGCCCGTTGCGGCCGCTCACGCAGGTCACGTAGAGGTCCCCGGAGCCGGCGAGGCCGATGACGGTACCCGCGCGGCCGCCGCTCGCCTCGGCGAGCTCCACCATGTCGACCATGCCGCGGGCGAACATGGCCGCGCGCACGTTGGCGAACACCCGGACGAAGGCGCTCTCGATGAACCGCTCGGACAGTCCGAGCCCGATGCCCACCGCGATGGCCACCACGTTCTTGAAGGCGGCGGCGGTCTCCGCGCCGGCCACGTCGCTTGTCGTCATCGTGAGCATCGAGGGGGAGCTCAGGGTACGCGCGACGAGCCGGCGCGCCGCCGGATCGCGCGACGCGCAGAGCAGGGCGGTCGGCGAACCGACCAGGATCTCCGCGGCGATCCCCGGACCAGCGAGGCTCACCACCGGTACGCCGTCGCCGAGCACCTTCGCCGCAACCTGCGACGGCGTGAGCAGGCTTTCCGGCTGCCAGCCCTTGGTCGCCAGTACCCAGACCGCCGTCGACGGCACGTGCGCGGCAGCCTTGACGAGCACCGGGTACAGGCCGGGCGTGGACACCGCCACGACCACGAGATCGGCGCGGGCCAGCGCGTCCGTCCAGTCCTCCGGCGGGTACACGGTGATATCGGGGTCGATGACGATCCCGAGCGCGGGATGCGGCAGCCGGTCGCGCCAGGCCCGCACGACCGCGGAGTCGTACTCCGTCGCGAGCGCGAAGATCGGGTACCCGCTGCGAGCCAGATGGGTGGCGATGGCGATCCCCATCGCTCCGACGCCGAGGACTGCGACTGAGGGCCGGTGCATCCACGCACGCTGGCACCCGGCCGGAGGCGGCGGAAGGGCACAAGGTCCCGCGGTGTCCCGCCGTTGCCGGTGGCGTCCACCTTGACGGCGTGACCGCCCCGTCCGGGTTCCGCCTGGGTATCGACTTCGGCACCACGCACACCGTCGCGTCGCTCCAACGACCCGACGGGCGGGTCGCGGGCGGGCTGCCGGCGCAGACGGTCCTGACCTACCCGGCCGGGTGGGCGGAGACCCGGCGCGGGGTGCTCGCCGACGCCGCCGCGCGCGCCGGCATGGGTACCGTCTCCCTGGTCGCCGAGCCGCTCGCCGCGGCCGCCTACTTCTCGAAGACCCCGGTGCCGCCCGGCTCCGCGCTGGTCGTCTACGACTTCGGCGCCGGTACCTTCGACGTCAGCGTGATCGGCCGCGAGCCCGACGGCAGCTGGCGGGTCATCGCCAACGAGGGCCTGGACGACGTCGGCGGCCTGGACCTCGACGCGGCCATCGTCGACCACATCCGCACCCGCCTCGCGCCCGCGGACCCGGTGCGCTGGCAGCGGCTGGTCGACGCCACCACCGCGGACGGGCGGCGCGGCCAGTGGCAGCTGCTCGACGAGGCCCGCGCGGCCAAGGAGCAGCTGTCCCGCACGAGCCTGGCGGCGGTGCGGGTACCGGGCTTCGAGACCGACGTGCACGTCACCCGCGAGGAGTTCGAGGCGATGGCCCGGCCATGGCTGGAGCGGACCGTCGCGCTGACCGCCGCCACGCTGTTCGGCACCGAACTGCGCCGCGACCAGGTCGCCGCGGTGCTCCTGGTCGGCGGCTCGACCCGGATCCCGCTGGTCGCCACCATGCTGCACCAGCGGCTGGGCATCGCGCCGACGGTACTCGACCAGCCCGAACTCGTCGTCGCGGAGGGCAGCCTGGCCAGCGTGCCGGCGGATCCGGTACCGGCGCTGCCCGCGCCGCCCGCCCCGGCTGCGCCGCCCGCCCCGGCCGGGGCGCCGCCGATGCCGGTCTGGCCGGTCGGCACCCTCTCGGTGGTCGCCCCGCCGCCGGCTCGCCGGGGGATGCGGCTCTGGCCGTGGGTACTGGCGGCGCTGGTGCTGGTCGGCGCGCTCACCGCCGGTACCGTCATATTCGTCGACGCGGCCGGCAACCGGCACGCCAGCAGCGCCACCAACCGGGCCGGGGCCAATGTGCCACGGCCGAGCGCGACGGCGCCGGCCGCGGGCCCGACGAGCGCCGGACGCCACGTCATCTACGAGGTGACGGCGAGCGGATCGGCCAACTTCGGCGACGTCACGTACGCCGATGAAAGCGACCAGCTCGTCGTGCGCGGCGGCATCCCGCTGCCGTGGCGGATCGAGTTCGACACCACCCTGGCGCAGCGCAGCTTCGTCATCAACGCGCAACGCAGGTCCGGCGGCGACAACGGCCCGGTGACCTGCCGGATCACCGTCGACGGCAAGGTGCTCGACGAGACGACGGCCACCGGGGAGTATGCGCGCCGGAGTGCGTCGGCTAGCTATCGTTGACGCGTGATCTGGTTCAGCGCGCTCGGGCACCTGCTCGGCGTGCTGTCCGAGGTGGGTCCCGCCGGCCTGCTGGCCGGCACCGCCGCCGCGGCCGGCCTGCTGCTGGTCGTCGCGCTTGCGGTCCGCGTGCTGCGGCCCGGCATTGCCGCCGCTTCCGGTCCGCGGATCGCTCCCCCTGCGCATCAGACGGGGGTACCGCGTCATCGCGACCCCGACGCCCAGGGCCGGCCCCGCCCCCGGGCACCCACGGCGGCCCGCGCGGCCGCCCGAGCGCTTCGCTGACTTCCTGACCGCTCGCGCGCGGCCGCATGCGGCTGTTTCCTGCCCGCTGCCGTCCCCGAGGGGTCTTCCATGTCCATTCCGCTGCTCGACGGCGCCGTGACCGCCGTGTACCCGTTCGTCGTCCACCTCGCCACCGTCCTGTCGCCGGTCGGCGCCATCGTGTTGTGCACGGCCCTCCTACGTTTCCTGCTCCTCCCGCTCACCCTGGCCGCCGTCCGCGGCGAACGGTCCCGGGTGGCGCTCGCGCCCCGGATCGCCGCGCTGCGCAAGCAGCACGCCAAGGACCCGGCCCGGCTCGGTACCGAGCTGGCCGAGCTGTACCGCTCGACGGGTACCTCGCCGTTCGCCGGCTTCCTGCCGCTGCTGTTGCAGTCGCCGGCGTTCATCGTGTGGTACCGCATCTTCACCGCGCCCCGGATCGGCGGCCACGCCAACGCCCTGCTGGCGCACGGGTTTCTCGGGGCGGGACTGTCGGCGCGCCTGTTCGGCCATCCGCTCGCGTTCGTTCCGCTGCTGGTCGCGCTCGCGGTACTGGCGGTGGTGGCGATGCGGCGGGCGCGCCGGGTCGCTGCCGTGATCGGTTCTCCTGAGCCCAGTGGGGTGCTGGCGTGGCTTCCGTTCGCGAGCCTGCTGAGTACCTTGATCATGCCGCTGGCCGCGGTGGTGTACCTGGTCACCACGCTGACCTGGACAGCGGCCGAGAACGTGGTACTCCGGCGCGGCCTACCGGCCCGGTGAGGATGTTGTCGGAGGGACGAACGTACAGGGCTCCTCGTCCGTGCCGGTATCCCCCGCTACACGACGGGCCCTGAATCGTCGACCATCGACCCTTACAGATTCCATTCGGCGCGAGTAGGCATAGGGCATATACAAAGTCGCCGGTTGGCACCCGAACTGTGAGGCATCGTGATGCATGAGTGGGCGCCGGTCCTCAAGGTTGTACCGCCTGTGGTCGCAGTATTGGGGCTGCTGATCAGTGCCTGTTCCTTCCTGGTCAGCGGCACGAACATGGCCCGTCAGTGGCCAGGGGCGTTTCAACGGATCACCGGCTACATGATGGCGGCGTTAGGCGGTCTCGCCCTGGCATCGAGCGCTTTCACCTGGATAGTTGTATATGACGTACCCCACGGACACTGGCGATTCCATGACATCCTGTTGGCGATCATCGGTGTCCTCGGGCTTGTCATGTTCTTAGGAGGTGCGCGCCGAGCGCGTAACGCGCCTGTCGATCGTGACACCGAACCGTTGCGTGCGCTCGCCGCAGACATGCTGAGTCTGCTCGGGGAGGCCGAACCGGAAACGGGTCCATATGGATCAAAGCGAGTCGACCTGATGCCCCTCGGCGCCTTCCGTGGCAGACGCTCTCGGTCGCTGACCGACTACCTCAGCAGCGTGGCCGAGTCGGTGACGGTGCTCTCCGGCCCTCCCGGGTCAGGTAAGTCCACCACCTTGCGTGCTCTCGCCCGTGACATCTGCCGGAACGCGCGACGGGAACGGTCGCCACGACTCATGGCTGTCTACGTCGACCTCGCAGCCT
>VAWN01000185.1 GCA_005885555.1 Actinomycetota bacterium | reverse complement strand
ACCTGCGGCAGTACATTTCCCGCCGCCATCGAAGCCTTCTGCGCCGACAACCTCAGCGTGATCTGCCGGGAAGCCCGAGCCATCCTGCCGGTGGCCACCACCCCAGCCGCGGACGCCAAGCTGACTGTGGCGCGGTTGCGGACACTGCTGCGTCGAAGCGGGCGCACCCGCAACATCGACCCGCTGGCCGAGCGCCTGCACCGCATCTTCCGGGCCCAACGGCTGCGGCATCTACCCGCCGTGGAGGAGGCCATGGGCCACCAACTGGCCGGACTTCTGGCCCAGATCGACGGCATCCAGCGTGCCGCCACCGATTTGGAAGACGCGCTGGAGGAGTCCCTCCAGGCCCATCCCGACGCGCACATCCTGACCAGCTTCCCGGGACTAGCCTCGCCCACCTGGGCGGCAACCGTGCCCGGCCCGGAGCATGGCAGGTACGCAGTCGGCGCCGCGGATGCGGACGGCTGGACTCACGGCCACCTTCCGTGACGAGCGCTTCGCGCCAGATCCGTGCGTTGCTGGGAATCTCCGCGTCGGCGTTTGATGCGGTTCGCAATAGGCTCGCAGGATCCCGGAGTGTGCAGGGGACGGGCCTGGTGCAAAGCCAGCGGGCGGGCTTGAGCCCGTGCTCGCTGACAGTCTCACGGGTGCCTTCTCGGCGCACGCTCCGGTGAGGGGAGCTGATGGTCGGCTCATGTATGGTGCTTGCGAGAAGGCAAAACGTCGAGCTCCCAGACCTTCGTCGACCGGATCTCACGCGCACACGCGGACGCACCCTGCGCCGCCACTTCGTCAGCGAAGGTGTGCGCGTATGAACGACAAGGATCAGGCTACGAGCGCCGTCCGCGAGCGGTCGGACGGTCGAGCCGCTCATTCGGCTCGAACTCTGCGAGAAGCGTGGGCGGCCCTGGCTGGGCTGGCCGCGGTGTTTCTCTTCGAAATGCTCGACAACTCGATCCTCAACGTCGCGTTACCCACGATCGGACGTGACCTGCGGGTATCGACGATCGCGATGCAGTGGGTGACCGGTGCCTATGCGGTGGTGTTCGGTGGGTTGATGTTGGTCTTCGGTGCGATAGCCGACCGGTTCGGCCGGCGTCGAATCATGCTCACCGGGCTGGTGTTGCTCGGACTTTCCAGCCTGGCAACTGCGTTCGTCTCCACTGCCGAACAGCTCATCGCTGTCCGGGTGGCGATGGGTGTCGCGGCCGCGATGACCACGCCCGGGTCGATGGCGCTGGCGTTTCGGCTGTTCGAAGACGATGACCTTCGCGTCCGTGCGATGACCCTGATTGGTCGGTCTCGCGATCGGTCCGACCGCTGGTGGCTTCGTGTTGGCGTTCGCGCCCTGGCGGGTCCTGCTGTTGATCAACGTCCCGATCGCGGTGCTGGCGTTCATCGGTATCCGCGCCGGTATCGCCGGTGACGATGCGGGCGAGCTTCACCGCGACCCCGTGGACATCGTCGGCGCGGCGCTCGCCACGGCCACGATCGTGCTCGCACTGGTCGCACCCACGCTGTTCGTCGAAGACGGCGCCGACTCGTCGGCACCATGGCTGGCAAGCGCAGCGACCGTCGCCGCAGCGCTGCTGTTCGTATGCCGCGAGCGCTGGGCACGCCACCCGCTGCTGGACCTACGGCTCGTCGCGCATCCGCAGGTCTCCGGCGGCTTGGCGTTCAAGGCCGCGGCCGGTCTCGCAACGGCCGGCCTCGGCTACCTGGTGACGCTGCAACTCCAGCTCGACTGGGGCTGGACGCCCGGGCAGGCCGCGCTCGGGATGCTGCCGCAGGTCGTGGTCCTGATCGCTGGTGGCAGCGTTATCGGCCCGCTGGTCCGACGAGTCGGGCTCGACCGCGCCGCCTGGCTCAGCGCCGCCGCGGTCGTGGTTGGCCTTGCCGTGTACACCGGTTTGGGCTGGTTTGGGTACGCCATCGTCGCCATCGCGCTCGTGCTCGTGGCCGCCGGCATGCGCGTTGTCGGGATGGTAGCCGGAACGAACGTGCTCCGAGGTCTGCCGAAGGACCGCACCACGATCGGCGCCGCACTGGTGGACACGGCCAGCGAAATCACCTCCGGCGCCGGCATCGCCGTCGCCGGCACCATCCTCGCCGCACTGTTCACCGGCGCCATCACCACCCCGAACTGGAGTTCCCACCAGACCGCCGAGTTCCACGAAGCAGTCACCATCGCCGGCCTCACCCTGACTGTCGTAGCCGCTGCCCTGGTCAGCTGGGGAATCACCCGCACCCGCGGCCAGGTGAGCGACCGGCAGACCCAGTAGCCATCGAGCCCTCAGAACCCTCCTGACTCGCCGAGCGCCGACGCGCGCTCATCGGCGTGACAGTGCACCTCCGCCAGGCCCAATCTGGATCAGGATGACGTAGCGACTCAAGACACAAAGGTCGCCAAAGGCGACGGAGGCGTAGGTAGCGAACTTCGCCATGGTCCGCACGACCGAGAATCGTGCACCTGAGCAGGGCAACCGCGGAGTGCGTAACCCTCTCCTCGGACGAACCCCAGGTAGACACTTCACTCCGGCCGCGCAGCGTGGTCGGGAACTTCAACTCGAAGCGGCCGGCCGGGTGTCGGGATATCCAGCCTGGTTCACGATAGCTTCGTGATCGCTGGCTGGACTGAGCTGAAGGTGACTTGTGGCGAACACGGTACGGGAACGGTTTCGCTCCGGTGGCCTTCACCGCTGCGGCCGGGCAGGCGCCAACCTGCTCAGGCCACTCGACGGGTCTTTAGCCGCACCAGACCGGACCGCATCCACGCCG
>VAWN01000074.1 GCA_005885555.1 Actinomycetota bacterium | reverse complement strand
CTGCCGCTGTCCGGCGACGTGTTGGTGATGGTCAACGGCCTCGGCGGTACCCCGCTCATCGAGCTGTACGTCGTCTTCGCAGCCGTCGCCGACTGGCTGAAGGGCCACGGCGTGACGATCGCCCGCAGCCTGGTCGGCAACTACATCACCAGCCTGGAGATGGCCGGCTGCTCGATCACCGTGTGCCGGCTCACCCCGCAGCTCACCGAACTCTGGGACGCCCCCGTCGAGACCCCGGCGCTGCGCTGGGGCCGGTAACCACCCGCGAGAGGAACCCCCGATGGACGTGAGCACCTTCCGGGCCTGGATCACCGAGGCCACTCGGCTCGTGGTCGACAACACCGACCACCTGACCCATCTGGACGCCGCGATCGGTGACGCCGACCATGGCATCAACCTGCGCCGTGGCTTCGAGGCGGCGCAGGCGATGCTGGACGAGACCTCGCCGGCCACCCCGGGCGCGGTGCTCACGACCGTCGGCCGGGCCCTGATCAGCAAGACCGGCGGCGCCTCAGGACCCTTGTACGGCACCGGTTTCCGCCAGGCCGGCAAGACCCTGGGGGAGGACCCGGACGTGTCGGCGATACAGCTCGGTACCGCGTTGGCGGCCGCGCTTGCCGGAATCCGGCAGCTGGGCGCGGCGGCCGAGGGCGACAAGACGATGGTCGACGCCCTGATCCCGGCGGTCGACGCGTACCGCGCCGTCGTCGACATCGGGGGAGACCTGCCGGAAGCGACCCGGGCGGCGGCCGACGCCGCCGCCCGGGGGCTGCAGGCCACCGTCGGCCTGCCGGCCCGCAAAGGAAGGGCGAGCTACCTCGGGCCGCGCACCATCGGGCACGAGGACCCCGGCGCCGCATCGACCGTGCTGATCCTGCAGGCCTTGGCCAACGCCACCGCCGGCCTCGCCATGGAACGCGCGGCGTCGTGACGGCCGTGACCAACCGGTGGGCCGGCGCGGGCGTGGCACCCGGCACGGTCGTCGCAACGTCGTGGCGCGTCGACCGCCCCATCCCGGTCAGCAACCGGCCGATCCCTCCGGTCGAGGTGGAGCGGGCGTTCCGGGCGGTGGCCGCGGACCTGGAGCAGGCCGCGGCCCGCGCCCACGAGCAGGGCCGCACCGTGGTCGGCGACATCGTGGGGGTCGGCGCGCTCATCGCCGGCGATCCTGATCTCGTCGACGCGGCCCGGCGCGCGGCCGGCGCCGGGGACGGCCTGCGTGGGATCCAGGACGCGGTCGAGACCTATGCGGTACTGCTGGAGTCGCTGCCCGACGAGCTGCTGCGCGAGCGGGCCGCCGATGTACGGCAGGTCGGCCGGCGGGTCGTCGACCGGCTGGTCCGCGGCGGCGCGGGCATCAGCGTCAACCCGCCGGCACGCCGCTTCGTACTGGTCGCCGACGAGCTCGGACCCGCCGACCTTCTCGAACATCTCGGCCAGGGGCTGGTCGGCGCCGTAGCGGTACGCGGGGGCGCCAACTCGCATGCCGCGATCGTGGCCCGGTCCATCGGCCTGCCCCTGGTCATGGGCGTCGATCCGGGGATCCTCGACCTGCCGGATCACACCCCGCTGCTCGTCGACGCGAACGCCGGATGGGTGGTGACCGATCCGCCGCACGCGGAGGTCGTCCGCGCGCACGCCGCGTCCACCCGCGACGAGCAGCGCCGCGCCGCGCTCGCCACCGAGCGCGGGCTGCCGCACCGCACCGCCGACGGGCAGCCGTTCACGCTGCTGTGCAACGTCGCCTCGGATACCGAGGTCCGCGCCGGACGGGACGCCGGGGCGACCGGGATCGGTCTGCTGCGAACCGAGCTGCCGTTCCTGGACGCCGAACGATGGCCCACCGAAGCCGACCACCGCAGGTCGCTGCGGCCGATCCTCGCCGAGGCGGCCGGCTGGCCGGTCACGGTACGGCTGCTGGACTTCGCGAACGACAAGGTACCCCCGTTCCTGCGCGGGCACCGGGTGGGCCTGGCCGCCCTGCTGGACAACCCGACGGCGCTTGTCGCGCAGGTACGGGCGCTGGTGGAAGCTGGCCGCGGCCGGCCGGTCCAGATCATGGTCCCGATGGTCACCGGTGTGGACGAGCTGCGGGCCGTGCGCGCCACCGTGGACACCGTGACCGCCGAGCTGGGCGCCGCGCCGGTGCGGGTGGGGGCGATGGTCGAAACAGTGGCCGCGGTCGAGGCGATCGGCGAGCTGTGCGAGGTCGCTGACTTCCTGTCGATCGGTACCAATGACCTGACCGCCCAGGTGCTCGTCCTGGACCGCACCGACCCCCGGGCACGTCCCGAACTGACCGCCCACCCGCAGGTGCTGGCCCTGATCGCCCGGGTCGTGACGGTCTCGTGCCTCGCCGGCCGGCCGGTGAGCGTCTGCGGCGACGCCGGCTCGCACCCCACCACGCTGCCGCTGCTGCTGGGTGCCGGGGTGCGCGCGGTCAGCGTCGCCTGCGCCCGCATCGACGAGACCCGGTACCGGTTGCGCCGCCTCGACACCACCCGATGCGCGCAACTGTTCTCCGATGCGCTACGGGCGGATGACGCCGAGGAGACGGCCGCGCTGGTCCGCGAGCGGATCGAGGTTCCGGTGCCATGACCCTGCCGGCCCGGCCCACAACCGCCGACTCGCCGACGACGCGCCCAGCACCGCGGCGCAGCCGGGTGTCACCGCCCCGCGCCCAGCTCCCGCGACAGGGCCCTGGCGGTGGAGCGCACGGCGTCGACCAGCCGGCCCTGCCGACCCGGCGGCGCCAGCAGCCGGTCGGCCGGCCCGACGATCCCGAGCGCGCCGACCACGCGGGCGGTCCGGTCGAACACCGGCGCCGCCAACCCGGCGTCGCCCAGCGTCGCCTCCTGGTCCTCGACCGCGTACCCCCGCTCCCGCACCGTCTCCAGCGCCTGGCGCAACGCGTCCGGATCGGTCACGGTACGCCCGGTCAGCCGCTGGACCGGCACGGACAGCAGCCGCTTGCGCCGTTCCTCGTCGAGGCATGCGACGATCGCGTGTCCGAGCGCGCAGGTGTGCCACGGCACGGCCGCGCCGACCTCAAGGATCTGCACCAGGTCGTCAGGGCGGAATGCGTGGTGCACGACGACGACATTCGGCCCGGACAGCACCCCGACCCACACCGCCTCACCGGTCTGCCGGGCCAGCGGGTCCGCCCAGGACGCCGCGCGGGCGCGCAGCTCCGAGCCGTCCAGGTAGGCGTTGCCCAACTGCAGCACCGCGGGTCCCAGCGCGTACTTGCCGCCCTCGACCTCCTGCTCAACCAGGCCGTGCCGCTCCAGCGTGCGCAGCATCGTGTGCACCGTGGGCTTCGGGATGTCCACCAGCTCGGAGATCTCCGACACGCCCAGCCGCGACGAACCGGACGCCAACGACAGCAGGATCTGCGCGGCTCGTTCCACGGCACGTGTCACAGCAACCCCTCAAAAAACCGATCAACATTCGGTACTGCGGAACAGGAGACACACACATGGTAGGCATTGTTCTCGTCTCCCACAGCACCGGACTCGCTGCGGGAGCCGCTGAACTCGTGGCGCAGATCGCCCACGGCGTCCGGGTGGTACCGGCCGGCGGCACCGATGACGGTCGGCTCGGTACCAGTACCGAGCGCATCTGGGCGGCGATCGCGGCCGCCAACACCGGAGACGGGGTACTGCTCATCCCCGACCTCGGCAGTTCCGTCCTCACCGCGCTGACCCTGCTGGCCGATCTGGACCCGCAGGACGGCGGCAAGCAGGTGGTACTCGCCGACGCACCGTTCATCGAGGGCGCCGTCGCCGCCGGAGTCGCCGCCAGTGGTGGCTTCGACCTCGCCGCCGTCGCCATGGCCGCACAGGAGGCACGTGATGTCCGCAAGCTCTGAAGCCCGCCAGTTCGCCGACGAGGCCGCCGAACGCACCGTCGTCCTGCCCAAGCACCTGCACGCCCGCCCGGCCGGGCAGGTCGCGCAGGCGGCCGCCCGCTGTGCGGACGTGACGATCGACCTGGCGGCGGGCGGTCGGCGCGCGAACGCCCGCAGCGTCCTGGCCGTCATGGCACTCGGTGCGGTCACCGGTAGCGAGGTACAGGTGACCGCGGTCGGGCCCGGTGCCGAGGCCGCCGCCGAGGAGATCTGCCGGATTCTGCTCACGCCGGAGACGGACAGCTAGTTACCATGCCCGGCGTGGGCAACGGGTCTCCCTTGGGCAAAAGGACTGCGGCGGTACTCGTCGGCGTGGCACTGGTCGCGTCCGGCTGCACCGGCAACGCGGCATTTGCCGGTAACGCGCGCTGGGTGAGCAACGGCAGTGGCACTCCGGGCGCCGCCGCACCGTCCGATGCGCCCACGCCGTCGCCGTCGCCGAGCCCCACGCCGACCGCTGGGCGTACGCCCAGGCCGCCTTCGGCGCCGCTGAAGACCGTCAAGGTCATGGTGCTCGGTGACTCGATCTCGGCCGGCATCCAGGACGAGGTGATCGACGGCTATCGCCTCGACCTGCTGCAGCGACTGCGCGGATACTCCATCGACTACGTCGGCAGCTACTCCCGGGGAGACGCCGCTCTCGCCGACAAGGACATGCAGGCCGAGAGCGGCGCCTGCATACGTTCCACCCCCTGCAACGCCACGAGCATGTACCCGCTGACCGCGGGCTGGATTTCCGCCGCCAAGCCGAACATCGTGATCATGCAGGGCGGCGGGAACGACTACTGTTGCGGACACGAGGACAAGCCCGATTCGGTCGTGATCCAGGCGATGACCGACTGGATCAACCTGATCTGGGCGACGAAGCCCGACGTGTACATCGTCGTCATCGGCATGACCGACTACCACTACGGCTACAAGAACTGGATTCCCACCTACGTCGCCCACGAGGCCGCGCTCGGCAAACACATCTCCTTCGTGTCGTTCGACGGCATCGCCACATACGACACCGTCCACCCCAACGTCCAGGGGTACCAGCAACTCGCCGGGCGCCTGGCCCCGGTCGTCCAGCCGATCCTCAAGACGCTCACCCGTTGAGCGTGGACCCGACCGGGACGGGTGTCCGGGTGGCCGGCAGCTCGAAGCGGTCGCCGTCGCGGTACCGCCGGAATGCCGGCTGCGTAAGGGCCACCGTGACGCCGAGGATGATCGCGCCGCCGGCGATGACGAAGAACGGCGCCACACCGAGCTGGCTGACGCCGACACCGGCGAGTACCACCGACAGCGGGAACATACCCGTGGTCGCCAGCGTGACGACGCTCATCACCCGGCCGAGCAGCGCCCGCGGCGACCAGATCTGCAACACGGTGATGAGCATGATGCCGGACCAGCCGTTGCCGACACTGAAAAGGAACAGGCAGGCGAACGCGCCGGGCGCTCCGCCGGCGAACGGTACCGCCGCCATCGCCAGGCCCATCAGCACACCGAGGCCGACGACGGGATAAGCGGGGCGGGAGCCGGTCTTCACCCGCCGGGCCAGCACCGCGCCCACGATGAGCCCCAGTGCGACACCGCTGAGCAGAGTGCCGTAGCCGCGGGCGCCGAACCTGTCGTGCGCCAGCGTCGGCAGCGCCACCTCGGCGGCTCCGGCGAAGACCAGGTTGCCGATCAGCCCGACGACCAGTACCACCCGCAGGATCTGACCGTGCCGCAGCACCTGGCGGAACGTCGGCCCGCCCGCCGCGGCCCCGTCCGGGTTCCCGGCCGCGGTGCGTTGCGCGCCCTTGCGCCGCGCGGCGCGGCCGACGCTCACGAGTACCGCGGCGGAGACCAGGAACGAGCCGGCATCGACGAAGAACGCCGGCCAGGCGCCCGACACCGCGACCACCGCACCCGCGATCGTCGGCCCGATCAGGCCGCCGGCCTGCATGACGATGGTGGACAGGGCGTTGGCTCCGGCGAGGTCCTCGTCGTCGAGAATGGCCGGCAGGATCGCGAGAGAGGCGGGCAGGAAGATGCCGCCCGCCAGCCCGAGCAGGACAGCGACCGGTGCGAGCACGGCGAACGACGGCGGTCTGGAGACGGCGAACGCGCCGAGGAAGGCGACGGCGAAGCAGCGCAGCGCATCCATCGCCAGCATCGACAGGGCCGGACCGAAGCGGTCCGCGAGCACGCCACCGGCGGCGATACCGGCGATCCGGGACGCGCCGTATCCCGCGAGTACCCAGCCGAGCAGCGTCGGACCGCCCCCGCGCGACAGCACGTACCAGGGCAGCGCCACCGCGAAGAAGTAGTCGCCGAGGGTCGAGGTGAGCTGGCCGACCATCAGCAGCCGGAAGGCGGGGACGGCCACCGGCCAGGATCCGAGCATGCTCCGGACTGTCTTCAGCAAGGCCCCGCCACCCTCCTCATGTCCCGCTGTGTACGCCCTGGAGCAGCAACCGGACGGCACGCGCAAGAGGTGTGCCGTCCGAGAGGTCGAGCCGGCCGGGTACGTTGACCGGGCGCCCGTAGGCGGGTTGGAGCACAGTGGACAGACCCCGTTCGGCGGCACCCGGTTCCGCCAGCCACTGCGTCAACCCGACCGACGTGGTGTCCCGGTCGGCCATCATCCGCCCGCGCAGCTCGGCGATCAGGTCCTCCTGACCGGTGAGTTCATCCAGCGATGCGAACGGAACCACGCTGACGGCATCGGTGATGAGCTCCACCCGGCTGACCATTTCCGTCGGATCGGCCCGGCCGTACCGGGCGTAGTAGAGCAGCGAGTGCGCGGAGTCGATTCCGCCGGCGAACGGGCGGTCGGGCTTGGACCGGCTCAGCCAACGGCGGTACTCGTCGGGGATCCGCCCGTCGACCGGTTCCGGCCAGTGCTGGACCGACGCGTCCGGCTCGCGCCATGACCGGTAACGATGGATGTCGTCGGACTTCGGCATCGGAAGCAGCTCGATGCCGAAGCGGTCCGGTTGCTTCGCCACGATCGAGCCGGGGGTCAGCTCGAACGTGCCGATGCCCGCGATCGACCAGAGGTGGTCGTACTCGTGCAGGAACTCGTACGTGCGGTGGGCCTCCTGCGTCGACTCGGTGGGGAAGCCGGTGAATCCCATCATCTGCGCGGCGATGCCGTGCTCGGCGAGGTCGGTCAGGATGCCGGGTACGTCGTCGATCCGGACGCCCTTGTCGATGAGGTCCAGGATCCGTTGGCTGCCGGACTCGTACCCGAACGAGACGGCGACGCATCCGGAGGCGGCCAGGGTGGCAGCGACGCCCCGGCGCGGGAAGGTGCGTTCCAGGCGCAGTTCCGCGGCCCATCGGACGTCGAGATCGGTCCGGGCCAACGCCGCGGCGAGTGTCCGCAGATAGCGCGGGGACATCGCGTCCACCGCGAAGTAGACGATCCGGCCGATCCTCGCCGCCTGTCGCAGGTCTTCGATCACCGTCTCCACCGGCCGCTCCCGCGACGGTGAGGTCGGCCGATCGGTGTTCAGGCCGTAGTCGCAGAACGTGCACTTGTTCCAGTAACAGCCGCGGGTCGGGCTGTGCAGGATGACCGGCTCCGGTGACCAGTACCGCTCCCAGGCCCACACGTCGTACGCCGGGCTGGGCAGGGTGGCGACGTTCTCGTAGTTGATGGGCGGCCGCGCGTCCGGGCGGTCGGGGACCATGACACCGCAGACGTCGCCGAGCCCGGATCCGGTCGCCGCGGCGTCGAGGATGTCGATGAGGGCGGTTTCGCCCTCGCCGGGTACCAGAGCGTGGGCCCGCGAGAAGACCCGCCACAGCGCGTCGCGCTCGGGTGTGTACTTGACCAGATCGCCGACCTCGGTGCCGCCGAAGACGATGAGCGCCCGCGGTCGTACCTGCGCGACGAGGCGAGCCATGCGCAGCGCCACCGGGAGCTGGCCGACGTAGTTCACCGAGAACCCGACCAGGCCCCAGTCCTCGTCGGACAGCTGCTGGCCGAACTCGTCGCGCAGGTAGTCCTCGAACGGGGCGGCGATCGCATCGATCACGGTGTCGTCGGCGAGATCCGCGGTGCTGCACAGATTGACGGTGGACTTCGGGCGCAGGAGGAAGTCTTCCATGATGCCCGGGGGCATCTGCAACGCCAGCAGGTCCAACCAGCGACGCATGACCGCGACCGCGGCACGGTAGGTGGGGCGGTGGTAGAACAGCTCCCGGTCGCGGAACACCTCGATGGCGCGGCGCACCGAGTCGTCGGTCAGGCCCTCGGCCGCGAGCGTCTGCCGGTACCTGAACTCGTCCCGCCGGGTGCGCGGGCCTGTCCGGTCGATCCGCGCCCGCACCGCGCGGGCGTGCCGCAGGGCGGCGCCGACCTGGTCCGGCTGCGCCAGATAGGTGAATGCATCGATGTTCGCATCCACGCAGCGGTACCGGTCGTGGCCGGCCGCCCGCGCCGCACCGACCAGGTAGGGGATCGAGTGGTACGGCGCCGTCGGGTCGGTCAGCGGTGGATTGACCAGGAGATAGGGCACCGTCGTGCCGGCCCGACGGCGCGGCCGTCGCGGGTCATCCAGTGAGATCGGGAGATCCATTCCTGCCGTCTCCTCGGTCGGTGGGTTGGCTGACGGGGACGGTGCCTTGCACCGGTGGCGGATCGACCGGCGCGAGGAACTCGGCGACCAGGGCGGACACCGTGGCCGCCGGCGGCAGACCGGGATTGGCCTGCATGCTCTGCGTTGCGATCTCCCAGGCGTTCTCCATCACCGGCTCGACGAGAAGGTGACCGTCGGCGCGCAGCTGGGCCACGTTGCGACGGACGACCGGCCTGGTCCACATGCGACGGTTCATGGCCGGAAAGAACAGGACAGGTACCTCCGCCGCCAGGAGAGTCGACGTCAGCAGGCCGCTGGCAAGACCGTGGGCGACCTGGCCGAGCATGTTGGCGGTCGCCGGAATCACCACGATCCGGTGCGCCCACGCGGCAAGTTCGACGTGGCTGACGGCCAACTCGTCGACACCGTCGCAGTACACCTCGTCGCAGATCAGCCGCAGGGTACGGGCCGGCATGATGCTGGCTGCCGAGCGGGTCAGCACCGCGCGGATCTCCACCTCGCAGCGGGCGCGGATGGCGAGCAGGTGCTGCGGAAGCAGGACCAGGTTGCCCGACCCGCACACGCCGATCAGGACGCGGCGCGCACTCATGAAACCGCGGACAGGTGTTCGACGCGCAACCCCTGCTGCTCGGCGAGCAGGTCGAGGCGCCCCTGGATGTTGTACTTGTAGCTGGGGCACGGCGGGTGCCCCTCGGCCCAGGCCTTCGGGCACGATCCGCCGCACGTCGGCATCAGGACGCAGCTGGTGCACCACGACTTGCCTTGTGCGATGTCGTCGTTCCAGTCGTCGAACGGGCCCTTCGGCCGGCCGACCTCGTCACCGGCCCGGCTGAGATGGACGAGAGCCAGATTCCGTTCGGCCGCGGGGACGAGCGGGTACTCGGTGCACGAGAAAATGTTCCCGGTACTGCTGATGATCTCCGCCGAGCGCGTTGTCGCGGGGCACAACACGGTTTGCGGGCGGCGGGGCAGGAGTGCGAAGGAAAGACCGTGGTCGTGCATTTGGCGGAGCCAGCCGAGCTCTACCGCGGCAAAGTCCCGGCGGGCCAGCTCGACGTCGGACACATCGTTTCCCCAGGAATGCACGGGCACGATGGAGAACGACACGTTGGGCTGCCGGAAACCGAGCCCGGCCATCAGTTCGAGGTAGCGGGGAATGCTGTCCTCGTTCTTGACGTCGACGTTCGTGCGGAACCGGAAGTGGACCGCCCGGTAATCCGGTTCCGCCACGGCCCCGCGCAGTGTGTCGACGATTGTCCAGAACGATCCGCGTCCATTCTTCAACGGTCGGTGGGAATCGTGCACCTCGGGCGGTCCGTCGAGCGTCACCTCGACATGGGTGACCCCGCACCGCCGGATCAGCTCGTCCAGCTTTTCGGCGGTGAGCAGGCTGCCATTGGTCACCAGGTTGGACGTGTAGGTCACGCCGTGGTCGGCGGCGGCCGCGACGAACTGCGGGCCGAGATCGCGGATCACGGGGTACCCGATCATCGGCTCGGCACCGAACCAGTCGATCCGCGCGCTGCGGGTGGCGGGCGCCGCGATGGCGCGCAGGACCCGGTCCCGGACCTGCTGCCGGTGGTTGCCGCCGAGGCCGCCGCGGGTGTGCTGCTGCCCGCAGTAGGCACAGCCCATGTTGCAGTACGCCGTCGGGAGCAGGGAGATCTGCACATGGGAGCGGTCGGCGGAGGCACGTCGGTTACGGTCGAGCACCGCGGTCAGCTCGTCGACGTCGGCGGGGACGACCACGGCGGCGTCCCGCAGCACCGGCAACCAGGCGGCCGGAACCCGGTCGAGGGCGCCGGCCGCTACGGCCGCCGCGGTCGGCAGGTCGACGGCGATGAGCTTGGCCAGCCGGGTGGCGTAGACGAGCCGGACGCGTATTTCCGACCCGGCGCGGTACACCGAATCGCTGACGACCACATACCGACTGATCTTCTCCACCATTGTTCTCCGACCCTTCCACGGCGGGTGTAGGGGCCCACCAGTGCGGAGATGGGCCCCGATCACCAAGGAGTCAGCAGAGGTTGTTGTTGGTGTCGGCCATCTGGCCGGTGACTTCGCTTTCGGCCGCGTTCAGGCGGACCTGGATCGAGGTGACGACGGCCAATTCCTCGGGGGTGAGGGACGCGAATACCTCGCGCTGGCCGGGCTCCAGCGCATCGATCTTCGCGCCGGCGTCACGGAGGGCCTGCAGGGTTGCTTCGGACATGTCCACTCCTCTTCTGAGCGGGCGGAAAAGATGTATCCAGCATCTCTTCGGCGACAGCACGGCCGCATCCCTCAATCGACTACGATCGGCCGATCGCGGCGTTCGGGGAAGGCGCCCAGGAATGCGAGGACACCCGTGTCGGTGGCTGGCGCGTACCGGTGGTGCAGGTCGTGAACCAGGCGAACCGTCGCGATGCTGATCAGGTGGTGCCCGGCGGCGCGCTGTTCGAACCAGCGCCAGTCGCCGTGCGGGTTCACCTCAAGAAACACCGCTCCGTCGGCGTCGATGAGGAAGTCGAACGCGCCATAGACCAGGTTCCATGCCTTGGCCAGCGAGCGAACCGCCGTCGAGACCGGTTCAGGCACGGCGACCGCGGTCACCCGGACGCTTTCCGGGCGCAGCCACAGGTCCTGTGGTGACGACTTGTGCACCTCGAAGGCGTGCAGCTGGCTGCCGACGAGGTAGACACGCAGCTCCCGCTCGTGCGGCACGTACTCCTGCACCACCGCCGGTACGCCGGCGAACGTCGGGACGACAGCAAGCTCCGGGGCGTCGACGACGATCGGGTGGAACCACGCCAACCGCCCCGGTTCGGGTTCGACGTAGTGCCGGTCGAGCGGCTTCACCACGTACCGCGCCGAGGCGAACACGCGGGGCACGCTCGCCGGATCCGTCGTGACGAGCGTGCGCGGCGCGCGGATGCCCAGCGCCCTGGCTTGTGCGTGCTGCTCCAGGCGGCCCGGGTCGGCGGCGCCGATGACCGTCCGGGAGACGACCGCGAGCTGGCCGACCAACGCCTGCCAGGAGTCCCGGTACAGCATGACCCGGTCGCTGGATCCGCGGCCGGCACAGCCGCGCATCGCGAAGTGCCGGATCCAGGTCACCGTCGGCGTGAAGCTTTCCCCGTCCAGCGTCACGGTGCCGCGGTCGGGGTCGACCCGGACGTCGACCCCGTCGAGCCCGTCCGCGTCGAGCCGGTGGGCGGGTACCCCGGTGCGCGACAGCCACGAGCGGACGCGATCCGTCTCGGTGTCCCCCCGGCGGCTCAGCAGGAGTACCGCGAAATCAGCCATGTGACGTCGCCAGCATCGACTCCACCGCCTCCAGCAGCCGCAGTGCGCGGTCCGACCGTTGGTCCATGCCGCCCAGGCGAAGCCGGGTCAGCAGCTCCAACCCGATGGCTGCCTGGTCGGCGAGCAGATCGAAGAGCTCCACGTCCGCGGTCACCCGGACCGCGGTCGCACCTCGGTCGAGGACCTCCAGTACGCCGATGACGCCGTCGGCGGTGAACAGCGGTGCGGCCATCAGGCTGTTGGGCACGTAGTCGGTGGACGCCGCGGCGTCCCGGGCGAACTGCGGCGACGCGCTGAGGTCGTCGACCAGCAGCGACTGGCCGGAGGAGGCCACCCAGCCGGCGATCCCGGTACCCGGGGGGAACCGCGTGCCGACCAGCCGGCTGCCGCCCTGACCGGAGACGGCTTCGAAGACGAGCTCCCCGGTCGCCGGATCGACGAGGAAGATCGACGAGGCGGCGGCACCGAACGCGTACCGGGCCACGTCGACCACCGACTGCAGCAACCGCCGTTCGACGGTCGCCTGGGATGCAACGAGCTCACTCATCCGTGCCTCCGAGCCAGGTCGGGTCTCTCCTGCCCGCCACGTTGGCGGCGGTCAGGAAGAGAACGGTCTTGAGCTGAAACGGCGTCAGCCACTCATGCCTGCTGAGGATCAGCGCGCAGATCGCGGTGATGTGCGGAGCCGCGAAGCTGTTCCCGGTCGAGCGGATGGTCCCGCCGCCCGGCCAGGCCACCGGGACCTGGACGCCGCGGGCGTGGAACTCCACCGGTGGGGAAGGGTTGTAGTAGAACGTCATCGGGTCGTCCAGGTCGTGGCTGGCGACCGAGATGACCGACGAGAAGGTCCACGGATAGCTGAGGACCGGCCGGTTGTGCGCGGAGACGACGATGACGTTGCGCCGGAAGTACGCCCGGTCGGCGAGGTCGTGCAACGCCAGGACGAACCTGGACTGCGTGGTGGCCAGACTCAGGTTGATGAGGTCGAATCCTTCGGCGATCGCCCAGTCGAGTCCGGCCAGCAGCGCCGCTCCCGTGCCGCTCTTGCCGTTGGTCAGCACACGTACCGACGAGATCGACGCCCCGGGTGCGATGCCGCGGATGATGCCGGCGCATGCGGTACCGTGACCGGCTTCGTCGATGGCCGGGTGGTCGACCACCCGGATCTCGCCGTCCGGGTCCTCGGCAACGGTCACCGAGCGTTCGAGGTCTCCGATCAGCGGATGGCTTCCGTCGACACCGCTGTCGACGACGCAGACCCGTACGCCGGAGCCGTCCGCGCCCGCCCAGGCCCAGTCGGCGGTGACCCCGGCGAGTGCGGTCATGCCGAACTCGTGCGCCGATCGAAGGCCGGACGACATGCTCCATGCCGGCAGTTCCCACGCCGCCGCCCGGTCCGTCCGGCGCCACGGAACCTCGCCGTTCACCGCTCACCCCCTCGCGCGGCCAGCCACGACTGCGCCAGGCCGGCGGGCCGGGTGGCGCCCTTCGCGCGGAAGCTCGCGGCGGCCCGCCGCGCCGCCGACCGCGCCGCCTGGTGCTCGCCGGCGGCGGTCAGGATCTTCGCGACGTCGAAGAGGACCTCTCCGATGAACACCGGATCGTCGACGTGGCCGAGCCGCTCGTCCACGATGGCGACCGCGACCAGGGCCCCCGGTACCGCGGACGCGGCAACCTTGACGTGCGCGCCGATCAACACGTGGACGATCCGCTCCTCGGTGCCGAGCCCGGCCGGCTCGACCGCGGACGCCAGCGTCGAGGCCGCCGGCGCGTCGCCGGCCCGGACCAGTTCCCACGCCGCGCGCACCTGGAACATCGCGGCCATCGCGCGTTGTCCGGCCGCGGCGAGGTCGCGCGCGCAGGCGGCGAGGAGTTCGTATGCCCGGCGGTGCTCCCCGTTCGACGACTCGATCAGACTCTCCACCTGTGCGGCGGCGATCCGGCCGAGGGTCAGCCTCAGGTCGGCCGAGTACCCGCGGGCGACCGCCACCCGCTGCCGCGCCTCCTCCAGGCGTCCGGTCAGCGCCTCCAGGCGCGCGTGCGTGAGCAGGATCGGAATCAACGGGTACCGGTCGGCCGCGAACCGTTCAGCGAGACTGCGACACAGCGCGATCGCATCGTCGACCGGGGTCGGCGACCACTGGGTCAGCTCGCAGATGGCGACCAGCAGGCGGTCCTCCTCGTAGACGTCGCCAAGGCGTCCCGCCCGGACGAGCGCGGCGCGCATGGCCGCCTCAGCGGCGCCCTGCCGGCCACTGGACATGAACCGCAGCCCGACGAGCTGGTGCAGGCGGCACCAGCTCAGGTCGTCGTCCTCGTCGAGGTCGGCGCCGTCGAGCGGGCCGTCGTCGGGCCGGCCGGACCGGAGCGTGACGATCCGGCGCTGGATCTGCGCGGTATGGCGGGCCCGCGGGTCGACGGCGTCGCGGATGCGGTCCAGGGTCTCGTATGCGCTCGCCCAGTCGCCGCGGCCGGCGTGCGCGTCGCTGATGCGTACCGCCAGGATCCGATGGTCCGGGTGTTGCTCGGGCAGCAGGTCCCGGCCCCGCTCAAGCAGCGTCGCGGCGTCCTGGAGGTCGCGCCTGCGCAGCGCCCGCATGCCGGTCGCGATCAGCGCGCGCGACGCCCGCCCGCTGAGTTCGGTGAGACTCGCGTCACCCGGCCGTATCTCGCGCTTGAGCTGGCATGCGCCGACAAGATGGAAGGCGAGGTCGGCGTCGGTCTGCCGGCCGTAGCGGCCGCCGTCTTCAAGCCCTGCGGCGAGCCGGTCGGCGAGGGCCTCGTGCCATATGACCCGGCGGTCCTTCGGGGTCATCTCGTATATCACGTCGCGCGCGAGTGGCCGGGTGATGCGGTACTCACCCTTCGGGCCGGACCGTTCGATCGTGTTGGTGCGCAGCAGTCGTCGCAGCGCCTCGTCGAGCGCGTCCGGTCCGGTGAGTCGCGGTGAGTCGCCGGCGAGGAACCGGACCTCCTCGACGGTGAAGGCGCCGGTGCTGATGGTCGCCGCGCGCTCCAGCAGGTTCCGGTCGGCCGGGTGCAGGCGGTCGAGCCAGGCGGTGATGAGCACCCGGATGGTCGGCGGTATCCCGGACTGGACGCCGGTCGCACGCGTCTGCATGAGCAGTTCGGCGTGCAGCGGGTTGCCGTCGGATTGCGCCGCGATGCGGTCGAGCGACTGTCCACTGTGGAGCTGGTCCTGGCCGGTCACCTCGGCGGCGTCGGCCAGCAGCCCGACCAGCGTCAGGCTCTCCTCGACGGTGAGCGGATCGAGCTCGAACGAGGTGGCGCAGCCGATGCCGCCGCCCCACTGTGGGCGGGCGTCCAGCAGTTCCGGGCGGCTGACGCAGATCACCATCACCTCGGCGTCGACGACGCCGCCGACGACGTCCATGACCAGGTCCAGCAGGATCGGCTGCGCCCACTGCAGGTTGTCCAGGACCAGAACCAGCGGCCGCGTCCGGCCGAGCGCCTCGACCAGGCACCGGAACGCCCAGGTGATTTCGTCGGTACCGATGGCGGGCGCGCCGGCCGGATCCAGGTCCAGCGCGGCCGCCAGCGCGGTCAGCGCGCGACCGTCCACATCGGACTCAGCCTGCAGTACCGCGACGGCCTCGCCCCACCCGCCGGGAAGCGACCGGATCAGATCGGCGACCGGCCGGTACGTGAGACCGGTGCCGTACGGCTGGCAGGCGGCCGGCAGGATCAGCGCGTCGGCGAGCGTGCGGTCGGCGAGGAATTCCTGGACCAGCCGGGACTTGCCGATGCCGGCCGAGCCGACCACGGTCACCAGGCAGCAGCGCCGGCCGCGACGGACCCGGCGGTAGACCTGCCGCAGATGGTCGAGTTCCACGGCGCGGCCGACGAGCGCCGTACCCCCGGCCCGACCGGGCGCCTCGTCGATGCTGACGAACCGGTACGCGGGTACCGGCGCGCTCTTTCCCTTCAACGTCAGCGGTGGTACCGCCTGCGCGTGCACCGCCGCACCACAGAGCTGCGCCGTCGCGGTACCGATGAATATCTCGCCGACCCCCGCGGCCGCCTGCAGGCGGGCGGCGGTGTTCACCACGTCGCCGATGACCCGCGCGCCGCCGGCGGGCGACTGCGCGACGACCACGGCCTCGCCGGAGTCGAGCCCGCAGCGGACCCGCAGCACGAACCCGAGATCCCGGTCCAGCCCGACGTTCAGCTCGACGAGTGCCTCGACGATGTCCCGGGCCGCGCGGACGGCGCGCAGCGCGTCGTCATCGTGGGAGGTGCCGGCCCCGAAGACCGCCATCACCGCATCGCCGATGAACTTCTCAACGACCCCTTGATGCTTCTCGATCGCCGTGCGGCACGCGTCGTAGTAGCCGTCCATGGCGGCGTGTACCGCCTCGGGGTCCACGGCTTGCGCCACCGCGGTCGAGCCGACCAGGTCGCAGAAGAGCACGGTGACGATGCGCCGGCTCGCGGTCTCGCCGGCCGGGGCGACCGGGGTACCGCACGCCGAGCAGAAGCGTGCCTGCGCGGCAACCCCGGCCCGGCAGAAGGTGCAGCGGCCCGCACCGCTCATAGCAGCTTCAGTTCCTGGCCCTCCACCTCACCGGACGCCGCCGCCAGGCGGTCCCGGACGGAATTGAGGACCTCGACCTCCTGTTCGGTGAGTTCGGCGAGCACCGCCCGCTGCGTGGCCGGCAGCAGGTCGACGGGGTGGTTCGCCTCGCGCAGGGCCTGCAGCGCGTCAAAGGTCATGCCGACCGTCCCTTCACATAGTGCGGTACGCCGTTTGAAACAGACATGGCCCTGTACCGCGGCGGGCGGCCACGTACCCTGGCCGAGCACGCCCTCGGCGTAGAGCCGGGCGACGAGCTCGGTGCGGTTGGCCACGGAGAGCTTGCGCAGCAGGTGGGCGAGGTGCGCGGCGACGGTGTGCGGGCTGATGAACAGGTCGCGCGCGATCTGCTGGGTCGACGCGCCGAACGCCAGCATCGCCGCGATGTCGAGCTCCCGGCTGGTGAGGTCCACTCCGTCACACAAATGCCGGCCCGGCCGCACGCGGTGATCCTCCCGTTTCATGGCGCAACTGGTGGCTGCATCGGGCTCACAATGCAATCCCTTCGATGTCCTCGGGCGGCATCGTTTGTCCCCTGGATCCTGCGTGGACGTGTCCCCGATCTGTCCCCGATCCGTCTCCCGACCCGTCCTCGGTGCGCGCCTCGGTGCGCGCCCCGGGCGCGACGGGCCGGGATCTTGGACGCCGGTACCCCCTGAAGGGGGCGCAAACGTCCAAGATCCGGCGGGCGCGGCTGGCCGGTGTAACGCGGTGACCGCGGCTGTCGCTAACCCCTTCGTAGAGTCGCCGGTGAATATCCGCAGGCCAGCCACCGGCATCTTTGGGGGCACAAGGGATTTATGAACGAAGAGGGCGAAGAAAGGGAACACCTGCGGGTCGGGCCTTGGGTGCCCGATCCGCCCACCGGACCCCGCCCGACCGTGCACTGGCGCCACCACTTCGAGCCGGCTGCCACGGGCGTCGACGCCGTGGGCCGGCGGACGGACCCGCTGAGCACCGTCGACCTCGTCCACGCCGACGAGCGCGGCTGGCAACGGCGGGACGGCCACGGGCGCACCCGCCGCCGGTGGATCCTGATGGTCGCGCTCGTCGTCGGGCTCGGCGCGGTGGCCAGCGTGCCGCTGCTGCGGGCCGGGCCGCACGCGCCGCCGGCCACCGCCACGGTACCCGTCGTGAGCGCCCCGGCGGACGCGCCGATCATGACCGGGTCCGACGAGGCGCAGCCGAGCCCGACCGCCGATCCCTCGCCCGCCGTGGCGTCGCCGACACCGTCGGCGGTACCGTCCCGGCCGGTGGCCCGGGTGCCGCCGCCCCGGCCGTTCACGGCGGCGTACGAGGCCGAGGATCCCGGAAACACCCTGGGCGGAACGGCGTGGGTGGACGACTATCCGGGCGCGTCCGGCGGTCGGATCGTGCGTAACCTCGGCAACTGGGAGGGCTCGCGCAAGGCGGGCTCATTGCGGTTCAACAACGTGACCGTACCGGCGACCGGTACCTACGTGCTCACCCTCTTCTATGTCCACCTGGACGACACGGCGACGCGTACCGCCGTCGTCGAGGTGTCCGGCAGCGCGCCGGTCAGCATCACGGTCACCGGCAGCGCGACCTGCTGCACGGCCGCCCGCCTGCAGATCACCCTGCAGCAGGGGACCAACACCATCACCTTCACCAACCGCGACGACCATGCGCCGTCGATGGACCGGATCACGGTCAGCTCGACCTGACCGGTACCGGCGTGGAGACCACGACCGAAACCCTACGGGCACAGGTGACTGTGGGCGGCGTCGACGATCAGCGCCGCCGTGGTCCGGTCGACCGTCGCGCCGCCGATGTGGAAGCGCTGGGTCACCGCGGCGATGACCGTCTCGTCCGGCCGGTGCGCGGCGAGGTCCTGGCAGGTCGCCCGGCCGGCGGCCAGCGCCCGGTCCTGGTCGGTCACCAGGCGCGGGTCGATCGCACCGAGCTCGTTCAGGAAGCCGCCCGCCGCCTGGGCCGCCGCGTCGGTGCCGCCGGTGACGCCGGGCCGGACCGACGTCGCCGGCCGCGCCGATGCGGCGGCGCCCGGCGCGCTTGCGCCGGGCGACGTCACCGTGCCGGGGACCGGGCCGGGTGGGTAGGCGGTGCCGCCGCTGCGCGTTCCGCCGCCCCACAGCGTCCAGAGCAGCAGCGCGACCACCACCACGACGCCGGCCGCGACCGCCGCCCACCGCCGGCCGGTCATGTTCAGCCGGCCGGCCATGCTCATAAGCCGCTGCATTGGCCGTCCTTGACCGGGGCCGTGTCGGCCAGGCCGTTGTTGACCGGCGGCGGGCTGTTGGCGGTGCAGCTCAGTGGTCCGCCGATCTGGTCGGCCGCCGCCAGCGGCGGGGTGTCGGCCGGGCCCGCGTTGCCGACCAGCGACACCGGTCCGGTCACGGCCGAGTTCTCCAGGCTCAGCTCCCCGGTGGTACCGGTGATCCGCACCGGCCCGCCAACCTTCGTGTGCACGAGTACCACGGTAGCCGCGCCCGATGCCGACACCGGACCGCCGATCGTGGCGTCGAACGCGTACAGCGACGCGCCCGACTGCACCGACACCGGTCCGGTCACCGTCGACCCCGGAGCGAGGCAGGTGACGCCGGACGCGACGGTGAGCGGTCCGGCGTGGGTACCGGACACCGCCGTCGTGCACGCCGGGTCGGGCTTGGCGAGCAGTTCCACCTCGGCCAGCGTGGTCGTCGAGTCACCGGTGTTCTTCGTGACCTCCAGGCGGTACTGGCTGTACCGGCCGGGCCGCTGGATCGAGAAGGAACGGGTCTGCAACCGCCACGGGAACGTCTGGTCGACCCGGGTGTCGATCGTGGTCCACGTGGTGCCGTCGTACGAGCCCTTGACCACCCAGCTGACCGGATCGCCCGACGTGACCCCGTCGGACAGGCTGAACTCGGCCAGCTGCAACAGGTTCACGCCGCCCGCGTTGGCGGTGATGGCGAGCTTGTAGTACTGGTACGGCGTGCTGTTGGTGAGCTGGTAGTCCTTTGTCTGGAACCGGGCGCTGAACGCCTGCCCGGTCCGGGTGTCCAGCGGGGTCCAGGTCTGCCCGTCGGTCGAGCCGGACAGCGTCCAGTCGCGCGGGTCGCGCTCCGGGGCGTCGTTCGCGGACGTGAGCGAGTACCGCACGCTGGTCACCGGATGGGTGAGCTTGAACGTCAGCGTGGCGGTCGGTTGGAACGCCAGCCACTTGGTGCCCGGACTACCGTCGACGAGCTTCGCCGCCACCTCGTTGGGCGGATTTTCGGCGGATGCGGTGACCTGGGTATCCGGACCGACCACGCTGCGCGGCTGGCCCAGGGTCGGGCCGACGGTCAGCGTGTAGTCGGTGACCCGGTCGCGCGGTGCGCCGTCCGGGAACCGGTACTGCACCGACGGTGTCGCGCCGGGGAAGCTGACCCGGGTCGCCGAGGTGTTGTCGAACAACGCGGTCACGTCGGTACCGTCGCTTCCGGTCGCGGTACCGCGGCCCGGGGCGGTGGCGTCGCGCAGCGGCCGGGCCACCGCGTTGTCCTGGGTGATGGACAGCGGCGCGTTGCCGGCACCGGTGCCCCAGCTCGACGGCTGCGGTCCCATGGCGAAGTCCAGCGTCGCGCCATTGGCCAGCACGTCGTGCGGCAGGTAGGTCTTGGTGTAGGCGCGGCCGTTGACCTTCAGGCCCTGCACGTAGACGTTCGTGCGGCTGTTGTTCGGCGCGTTGATGACGATCTGCTTGCCGCTGTCCAGGTTGACGGTGGCCTTGGTGAACAGCGGCGACCCGACGACGTAGTACGGGCTGCCCATCTGCAACGGGTAGAAGCCGAGCGCGCTGAAGACGTACCACGCCGACATCTCGCCGTTGTCCTCGTCGCCGGGGTAGCCCTGGCCGATCTCGCTGCCGAGGTAGAGCCGGGACAGTGCCTCGCGCACCAGCGCCTGGGTCTTCCACGGCTGTCCCGCGTAGTCATACATGTAGGTGATGTGATGCGAGGGCTGGTTGCTGTGCCCGTACTGGCCCATCCGTACGTCACGGGCCTCCAGCATCTCGTGGATGGTGCCGCCGTAGGCGCCGACGAACGTCGCGGTCTCCGGCGTGGCGAAGAACGTGTCCAGCTTGCTGGCCAGCTTGTCGGTGCCGCCGTAGAGGTTGGCGAGCCCGCGGCCGTCCTGCGGTACGTGGAAGGCCATGTTCCAGGCGTCGGTCTCGGTGTAGTCACCGCCCCACTCCCGTGGGTCGAAGTCGGCCGGCTTCATCCGGAAGTTGCCGGCGCTGTCCCTGCCCTGGAAGAAGCCGACGGACGGGTCGAACATGTTGACGTAGTTCTGTGCGCGGTTGAGGAAGTACCGGTAGTCCTCGGCCAGTTGCGCCCGCTGCGGGTCGTTTGGTGCCAGCGCGTCGAGCCGGGCCTTGGCCAGGTTGGCGATGCCGAAGTCGTTGATGTACCCGTCCATCGCCCACGACATCGCCTCCGCGGTCGAGTCCAGCGCCGTGTAGCCGAGGAACGGCGAGGACGCGAAGCCCTTGCGGCCCACGTTGTCGTTGGGCGGCATGACGGTGGCGTCCTTCAGCGCAGCCTGGTACGCGGCCGACACGTCGAAGCCACGCACCCCCTTCACGTACGCGTCGGCGAACGCGACGTCGGAACTGGTGCCCACCATGAGGTTGGCGTAGCCCGGCGACGACCAGCGGGACACCCAGCCGCCGTCCTTGTACTGCTGGAGGAATCCGTTGATCAGCTCACCGGCCTGGTTCGGCGTGAACAGGTCGTAGGCCGGCCAGGCGGTGCGGTACGTGTCCCAGAACCCGTTGTTGACATACACCTTCCCGTCGACCACGGGCGCTCCGGTGTGCGTCGGGGAGCTGGCCGGCGTGGTCGTCGACGACTGCACGGCGTGCCGGTACACCGGCTGGTCGGCGGTGCCGGTGTTCTCGAACGCGGAGTTCGGGTACAGGAACATGCGGTACAGGTTGGAGTAGAGCGTGACCTGTTGGTCCTCGCTGGCCCCCTCGACCTCGACCACGTGCAACTGCTTGTCCCACAAGGCCTTCGCGCGGTCGCGCACCGAGTCCAGCGACTCGTCCGGCCCGATCTCCAGCTCCAGGTTGTGCCGCGCCTGGTCGAGGCTGATCAGCGAGGTGGCGACCCGCATCGTGACGACCTTGTCGGCCGACGTGTCGAAGCCCACGAACCCGGTGGAGACCCGGTTTCCGGCGGGCAGCATGCCGCTGGAAACGATCGGCCGGTCCAGCTTGGCGTAGACGAACAGCCGGGTCGCGCCGGTGGACAGGCCGCTGCGGTTGTCGGAGTACCCGGTGATGACGCCGTTCGCCGCGTCGACGGCCAGCGCCGAAGAGTTGTCGACGTTGTCGAAGATGAGGCTGGAGGCGTTGCCGGTGAAGGTGAACCGGAACACCGCCGCGTGGTCGGTCGGGGAGAACTCGGTGCGCATCCCGTTCTCGAACGTGACGCCGTAGTAGTAGGGGCGCGCGGTCTCGTTGTCGTGGCGGAACTCCAGCGCGCGCGTGCCGCGCATGCCGTCGGGGGTACCGGTCGCGGCCGGCATCACCTGGAACGTCTGCCGGTCACCCATCCACGGGCTGGGTTCGTGGGTGACCGTGAACGCCTGCAGCATCGGCAGGTTGTTGGTGTCGCTGTTGAGGCGGCTGTACTCGTAGAGCCAGCTCATCGAGCCCGCGTCGGTCATCGGGGTCCAGAAGTTGAACCCGTGCGGCACCGCGGTGGCCGGGAAGTTGTTGCCCCGCGAGAACCCGCCGGAGGACAGGGTACCGCGACGGGTGTCGACGAAGTCGGACAACCCGTTACGGGACACCGCCTTCGGGTCGCCGATGCGGATGTCGTCGACCCAGGTGCTGAACGTCGTGGGCGGACCGCTCGGCTTGTCGTACCCGATGAGGATCCGCTTGATGGTCCGGCCCGCGGCCACCGCGCCGATGACCGACTGCCGGGCGTTCCACTGCATCGTCCACAGCGTCTTGGACAGCCCCTGCGCCTGCGGGCTGAGCACCACGCCGTGCTGGTCGGTGGCGTGCAGGTCGGACAGGTACGTGCCATCGGAGAAGGCGAGGTCGACGGCCACGTAGGTGGACGGGTTGGACAGGTCGCCGTTGGTGAAGCTGGGGAAGAGCACATACGACAGCTGGGTGGTCGGCGTGACCGTGATGTCGACGTCGAAGACCTTGTTGTACGAGAAGGCGTGGCCGTCGGTCAGCTGCCGCCCGGAGATCTGGAATGCGCGCAGCCCGCTGAAACCGGCCGCGGACTTGGCCGTCGGTGAGGAGACCGGACCCTTGGTTGTCAAGCTCTTCATGTCGCTGGGCGGGGGAGGCGTGGTGTCGCCGTTGGACAGTTGCCACTCGGCCAGCTGGATCAGGCTGACGCCGCCGGCGTTGGCGCTGATGTCCAGCCGGTAGAACGGGTAGGCCGTGGTGTTGGCGACGTGGTACTGCTTGGTCTGGAACCGGTCGCTGAACATCTGCCCGGTCTGCGTGTCCAGCACCGTCCAGTTCTGCCCGTCGGCCGAGCCGGACAGCGTCCAGTCGCGCGGATCGCGCTCCGGGGCGTCGTTGGCTGAGGTGAGCGCGTAGTCGACCACGGCGACCGGCGTGGACAGCTGGTACCGTACCCAGCCGGTCGAGGTGAACGTCAGCCACTTGGAGTTGACATCGCCGTCGTTGAGGTTCTCCTTGACCTCGCCACCGGCGGTGTTCTCGCTGTTGGCCTGGATGGCGATGACCTTGTCGGCGAGGTTGCCGGGGATCCCGGTGACCGACGTGCCGTCGATCCCGGACGCCTTCTTGTTGCCGGCGCTGTCGGTCTCCACGGTGTTGGTCCACGCCGGTTGCGGGTCGGTGGGTTCGAACGAGGAGGCGAACAGCGGCGCCGGGTCGGCCGCCGGTGCCGTGGGTGCGTGCGCCATGGCAGGCAACGGTACGGCGACCAGTAATCCGACCGTCGCACCGACCGCTACCGCGCGCGCTCGCCGTGATCTCATCCTGTGCCTCCTATGGCCGACCGTACCGCTCAGGTAAATCGAAGTGGACAACGTTGTCAAGAGCACAGTCGGTACCGTCGATGAATGCTCCTCGGGTTGTTCGCCGCGCTCGCCGCGTCCGTCTGCTATGGCGTCGCCACCGTGTTACAGGCAGTGTCCGCCCGCGCCGCTCCGCACACCGCCGACGTGGACCCGCGCCTGCTGCTGCGGCTTTCCCGGCAGGTACCGTTCGTCACCGGCCTGGCGCTGGACGTGGTCGGGTTCGGGCTGCAGTTCTTCGCACTGCGACTGGTACCGATCTTCCTGGTACAGGCGGCGATGTCGGCCAACCTGGCGGTGACCGCGCTGGTCGCGGTACCGGTGCTCCGGGCCCGGCTGGGGCCGCGGGACTGGACCGCCATGGCGATGGTGTGCCTCGGCCTCGCCCTGCTCGCGATCTCCGCCGGCCCGGAGGGCCACCACGAACCGCACGGCGCCGCCCGGTTCGTCCTGCCGGCCTGCGTGCTCGTGTTGGGCGTGGCCGGGTTCGCGGCCGGACGGCTGCCCGACCCGGCGCGGTCGGCGGTACTGGGGGCGGTGGCCGGGCTCGGGTTCGGCGTGGTCGCGATCGCGGCCCGCGTGCTCCCCGGGTTCGCGCCCGGCCGCCTGATCGCCGACCCGGCAACGTACGCGTTGGTCGGCGGCGCGCTGATGGCCTTCCTGTTCTTCGCGACCGGCCTGCAACGCGGCGCGGTGACGGTCACCACGGCCGCCGTGGTGGTCGGCGAGACGGCGGTACCGGCCGCGGTCGGCGTCGTCTGGCTCGGCGACCAGGTCCGGCCGGGCTTCGTACCGGTCGGGCTGGCCGGGTTCCTCCTCGCGGTGGCCGGTGCCCTGTTGCTGACCCGGTTCGGCGAGCCGGTCGCCGGACCGGTACCGGAAACCGGCATCCCGGGCTAGGTGGTACCCGCTTCGACGAAGCCGGCCCGGGACGGTTCCCGCCGGCCGAGCCGCCCGACCGCGACGACGAGCAGACCGAGCAACCAGAACACCAGGCACAGCACGGCCGCGACGATGCCGACACCGGCGTACCCGAGGGGCCCGACGTCCAGGAACGGGTACGGGTAGCGGTGCACGAGTGCCCCGCGCGCGAGCGTGAACACCAGGTACGCCAAGGGATACGTCAGCCACGCCGCGGCCCAGCGCCACCGGGGCCGCTCGACGCCGACCAGGAGCCAGTCCAGCAGCGCGAGCAGCGGCGTGACGGTGTGCAGCAGCACGTTCTGGACCGGGCCGAACTGCACCGAGCCGTCGCTGAACCCGCTCGCCGGGTTCGCCAGGATCAGGTGGAAGACCAGGAACGTCACCATCACGTACAGCGTGACCGCACCGCCCAGGACAGCCGCAGGCCCGCCCGCCGCGCGGCGCGGCAGCCACGGCGCGACCGCGGCCCACAGAAAGCAGCAGCCGGCCAGCGTGTTGCTCTGCGTGGTGAAGTACACGAACTCGTCCGGCCCGCGGTGCTCGACGAGGAACAGCATCGCGACGCCGGTGAACGCCGCCGCGGCGGCGATCGCGTTGAACGCCGCAACGACCCTTGACGGTACCCGCACCGGGGGAGTGTAGGCCGATGCCGGTTGGTTTACCGCTACGGCACGAGAACCAGCTTGCCCACCGCGGCAGAGCTTTCCAGCAACTCGTGCGCGTGCCGCGCGTCGGCCAGCGGCAGGCGCTGCGCCACGACCGGGTGGATCCGGCCCGCGCGAAGCAGCTCGACCAGCGCGCCGAAGTCCTCGCGGAACCAGTCGGGGTAGCGGGGACCGCCACCGACGGGAAGTGCCGGATGGCGCCCTGCCATCGGCAGCACCTGCCGCCCCTCGTGCAGCTTCTGGATCCGGTACGGCAGCACCTTCCGGCGCGGCGACAGCAGGTCCCGCAGCCAGAGGGTACCCGTCACCGCGTACCACTGCAGCCACGCCCGCGAACTCTTCCGCCCGTGCACCAGCGTGGAATAGGCGCCGAACACGACCAGCCGTCCGCCCGGCCGCAGCGCGCGGAACGAGCGCAGCGACAGCGGACCGCCGAGCCCGTCGAGTATCACGTCCACGCCGTTGCCGGGCAGCCCGCGGACCCGCGCGACGAAGTCCTCGTTGCGGTAGTCGATCGCGACGGCACCGAGGCGCTCGACCGCGGCCAGGTCGCGCGCTGACGCGGTGCCGTACAGGCGGACCCCGGCCGCCGCACCGAGTTCGAGGACCGCGGTGCCGACCCGGCCGGCCGCGCCGTGCACGAGCACGGTCTCGCCGCGCCTGACCCGGGCCACGCGGTGCAGCACCTGGTATGCGGTCATGTAGGTGAACACCAGGCTCAGCACCTCGGCCGGGTCGAGATCGTCGGGTACCTCGACCGCCTCGGCCTCCGGTACGCAGACGCGCTCCGCGTCCGCGCCCCACACCGTCAGCGCGCCGACCCGGTCCCCTTCCTTCAGCCGCGTGCAGCCCGGACCCACCTCGTCGACGACGCCGACGAGCTCGTACCCGGGCGTGAACGGCGGCCTCGGTACGCCGAGGTACGTGCCGGCGCGCAACTGCGCGTCGGTGAACGACACGCCGGCCGCCAGTACCCGGACGCGGACCTCGCCGGGACCCGGCCGGGGATCCGCGTCGTCGATGACACTCAGCACCTCGGGGCCGCCGAAGCGGTCCACCACCACTCGCTTCACGACAGTCACCAACTCCCACGCATCGCCTATCGCCCACCGTCGGCATCCCGCGGCGCGTGCTTCAGGGCCGAAAGTCACCGTCCACCGGGTCGCAGTCCTCACCGGGCGGCTCATTCCGCCGGGATGAGGCGCGGGACGGTACCGGCGCGGTACCCCGGTGTGGAGGTGCGCAGCGGAAGGGAGACCCACCATGGTCGAGACGGCGATCGCCGAGCACGGCATCATCGGTGACCTGCAGACCGCGGCGCTGGTGAGCACCGACGGTTCGGTCGACTGGTTCTGCTTCCCGAGGTTCGACTCGCCCAGCGTGTTCGGCGCCCTGCTCGACGACGACCGCGGCGGCCGCTTCCGGATCCGTCCCCAGGGCACCGGTTACCAGGCCGAGCAGATGTACCTCCCCGACACCGCCGTACTGGTGACCCGGTTCTTCACCGCCGACGGGGTGGGCGAGGTGGTCGACTTCATGCCGCCGGCCGGCGCCACGGTCACCGCCAACCATCGGCTGGTGCGGATGCTGCACTGCGTCCGCGGCCGGATGACCTTCGAGGTGGAGGTCGCGCCACGGTTCGACTACGGCCGGGCCCGGCACCGTACCGAACTGACGGGGCACGGTGCGGTGTTCACCGCCGACGGCGTCGCGATGGCGGTACACGTCGTTCGCGAACCCGGCGACGAACGCCGCGCGGACGTCGAGGTGGTGGACGGCGACGTGCGCGGCACCATCGAGCTGGCGGCCGGCGACATCCGCGGCGTGATGGTCGAGACCGCACCGGGCGGGGCGCCGCAGGAATTGCGGGTGGACCGGATCCGCGAGCTGTTCCGGGAGACCGTGCGGTTCTGGCGGTCGTGGCTGGCCCGGTCGACCTACACCGGCCGCTGGCGCGAGATGATCAACCGGTCCGCCATCACCCTGAAGCTGATGACCTACGCCCCGACCGGCGGGCTGGTCGCCGCGCCGACCATGGCACTTCCGGAACAGGTCGGCGGCGAACGGAACTGGGACTACCGGTACACCTGGGTACGCGACGCCTCGTTCTCGGTGTTCGCGTTGATGCGGCTGGGTTTCCGCGAAGAGGCGGAGCAGTTCGCCGCCTGGTTGGGCGACCGGGTACGCGAACGGGTCAACAGCGACAGCGGTCCGCTGAACATCATGTACCGCATCGACGGCTCGTCCGGCCTGAAGGAGGACGTGCTCGACCACTGGCGCGGGTACCGCGGCTCCGCTCCGGTACGCGTCGGAAACGGTGCGGCCGAACAGCTCCAGCTCGACATCTACGGCGAAGCGCTGGACAGCATCTTCGCCGCCGACCGCGCGGGAACGCCGTTGCCGTACCGTGGCTGGACGGCGATCAGCCAGGTCCTGGACTGGCTCGCGGACAACTGGGACCAGCCGGAGGAGGGCATCTGGGAGACCCGCGGCGGCCGCCAGGCATTCACCTACGGCCGGGTGATGTGCTGGGTGGCCTTCGACCGGGGCATCCGGATGGCCGTCGAGCACGGCCGGCCGGCGCCGCTGCAGCGCTGGACCGCCGAGCGGGACCGGATCTACCGGCAGGTGATGGAGCACGGCTTCCACGCCTCGCGGGACGCCTTCGTGCAGCACTACAACACCGACGTGCTGGACTCGGCGTTGCTGCGCATGCCCCGGGTCGGCTTCATCGACGCGCGCGACCCGTTGTGGTTGTCCACGATGGCCGCGATGGACCGGGAACTGGTGACCGACAGCCTGGTGTACCGCTACGACCCGGCCGCCTCGCCGGACGGGCTGCGCGGTGCGGAGGGCACCTTCTCGTTGTGTACCTTCGGCTACGTCGACGCGCTCACCCGCGCCGGCCGCCTGGAGGACGCCCGGACCACGCTGGAGAAGATGCTCACCTACGCCAACCACGTCGGCCTGTACTCGGAGGAGATCGCCCTCACCGGTGAGCAGATCGGCAACTTCCCGCAGGCGTTCACCCATCTGGCCCTCATCGACGCCGCCCTGACGCTCGACGCGGCGCTCGACCGACACCCGGCCTGACCGCTGGTCGGCACGGTGAGCTCATTCCCGGTGGATCACCGCCGCGCCCAGACCCTGCCCGGTGGCGGGCGTCAGTACCCGGTCGCTGCTGGCCACCAGCGTCGCCGCGCTGGCGCTGGCCACGCTGAGCGGGCCGGGGGAGTACATCGCCTCGTCGAACGCGGCGGTGTGCGGCTTGCCGACCGCGAACACGGTCGACGCGGTACCGGTCGAGGTGAACGAGGTCGAGATGTAGTCGCCCACCATCGGTCCCTGAGACGTGTCCGCGATGTCGGCCAGTGACATCGGGCCGGCGAGCTGGGTCGCGGTACCCCAGTTGGCGCCGCCGTTCGGGGAGGAGATGAAGCCGACGTCCAGCTGGCAGGTCGCGGCCGTGCACGCGGCGTCCGGGTAGTAGTAGTACGTCAGGGCCAGGTGCGCTCCGGCTCCGGCCGTGGCCCGGTCGACGCCCAGCCCCGGGATGAAGTGGTCGACCGTGGTCGTCACGTCGTCGATCGGTACCCGGAACACGGCAGGCCAGGTGGCGCCGTCGGCGGACCTGCTGAACACGATGTCGTTGGACGAGCAGCCGGCCCGGAAGCGGCAGTCCTCCCACGCCACGTAGACGTTTCCGGCGCCGTCGACCTCAGCGGTCGGCAGCGGGCTGGTGCGCAGGTTGCCGGCGACCGGATGGAAGGCGATGCGGGAGACGGTGGCCGCCTGGCTCCAGCTCTGGCCGCCGTCGGTGGAGCGGAACGCGGAGATGTTGCCGTTGATGGTCTCGAAGGGTACGACCACGGTCCCGTTGGGCGCCACGACCGGCTGGCCGCCGAGTCCGCGCGGGTTTCCG
>VAWN01000011.1:10355-13551 GCA_005885555.1 Actinomycetota bacterium | reverse complement strand
GACGGCGACCGGCGATGCCAGATGGCGGCGGCGTTCGGCCTGGCTACCCACCTGATCGAGCGCGATCCCAAGGAGGCGGCCACCTGGCTCCAGCGCGCTTCGGACGCCTACGAGGGTGACCTCACCACCGCGCCCCTGATGCGCCTCAAGCGGGCCTGGATCGAATACAAGCTGGGCGATCGCGAAAGTGCTCTTACCCACGCCGAGGCGGTGCTGCGCGAGCTCGACGCCCAGGTGGACGGCCCGCGCATCAACGCCAACGCAGTGCGGCTGGAGGCAATGGAACTCGCAGCAGCCGCCGCCGAAAATCTCGGCCGGGCCGACACAGCCCGCAGCTTGCGCGAGGCGATCCAACAGGAGCTCGGTCGGCAAGGCGCGGCCGACCGGGCACACGCCATCGCCCAGTTCAACCGAGCCGGCGATAACGATGACCAATTGCTCGTCGCCGCCCGCGGCGAGTTCACCACGCCGGCCGATCTGCGTGCGCTCGCCCTGGTTACGATGAGCCAGGCCCAGCAGGATCGGCAGCGGGGTAACACTGCCGACTTGGCCCAGGACGCGCTGCGCACGGCGTACGCCGCCGGCGACTTATGGACCGCGGCCGGCATGCACGAGGAATTGGCCGAACTGCAGGCACGGCTGCCCGACGCGCCACGCGCCGAGATCGCCGCGCACCTGCTCGCCTCGGCCGTGATCGGCCTGCGAGCCGCCCATCTGCTGGTCGCGCTGAGCCCGCCCGATCAGCTGACTAGAGCGCTGATGATGCTCACACTCCTGCTGGCCCGTCACCCCGACGACCCACCGCGTAGCTACACCAAGCTGACCGAGACACTGGCCGCGAAGGCCGGCCTCGACCTGCCGACGCTGCTGGCCGGCACGGAGCGGTTGCCGGTTCTCGTCGACCCAGAACGTGGCGGCCCCAGGCTCCCGGTCGGTGAAGACGCCCCCGGCGACAGCGTCACCGACGCCCTGACCTGGGCCACGCACTGGCCGCCACCGGCCCACCTGACCGACCCCAACACCCACCCCCAACATTGGCGCGCCTTCGCCGACGTCCTCACCACGGCGAATGCCAATGCCGCGGCCGCGGCCGATCGCCTGCGGGCAGTCGGCTGGGAAGCCCTCGCCAGCGCGTTAGAGCAAATGACCAGGGGCGAGGCCTTGACCGGCCAACTCGACGCGATCGACCGCGCCGCATTGATCCAGATCTATCACGCAACAACTGGACCTTCGCCGTGAATCCCGAACGCGGCGATGAGACGTGGCGAGCACCTCGTGGGGCTCGCCCTGCTGGACGGCGAGACCCATCCGACTACCTACCGCGGCAGTTCAGGTCCTGGCCGGCCGGACTAGGGAAACGGATAGCGACCGCAAGCCTTCGTCACAGATCGAGGCGGGCAAACTACGCCAAGACCAGGCTGGCTGATCGCAGCCGTCCGTACGCCGCATACCAGTCGGCAATGCTTGATCAAGCGCACACATCTAGCCGCAATCCGGGCGCGGCGCATCGTGAGGGTCTTTCTCGCTCGTGCCATGAGCGTCTGGCCGCAACCATGATCAAGCTACTGGGTGGAGCCGCTCATACTGGGACTCGTGGTCCAGCCCGTCTCGTCGGTTGATGCTGTCCGACACTTCATTGCGGCATTACGTGATGTGCGCGGCCGCCTACTCGCAGACCTGTCGCCGATTCCAGACATCGCGGGTGTGCTAGAGGCCGTGCGATCACCCCAATCACAGCGGCAGCTTCCACGTGTCGGTGTGACTAGCAGCGGCATCGAGTACACCGTCCACGGCGCGGGATGCCGGATGCGTACCACTCAGGGCGGGGAAATCGACGTCGACCTCGTCACCGAGCCCAGGTTCGGCCATCAGGGGAAGCCTTCGATGCCTGGCGCATCCGCTGGTTCCTCGACGAAGCCGATAACGATGGATACCGCCACGACGACATCATCGCGGCCTGCACTCACCTCGTCAGGGAAGGGGACCTCCGCGAGGTGGTTGCCGGCCGCTGGTACGCGCTCTCCGACGCTCCAGCCAGACCGGCTCGCACGTAGCCCCCATCACCCGCCGCTTGCTTTTGAAGCACCCCGCCAAGCCGGCATCCGGATCTAATAGGTTCTGTCGGCCTGCTGCGGCAGGATGGCTCCGGTAGCGGCTGGCGGGTCAGCACTTTCCGGATCGGCCTTTGAGGTCTTGCGGCAGACCGTGCGCCCGCTGGTCGTGAGGAGATGGGACAGCTGATGGGATGACGTGGCCCCGCCGCCGGTGGTGAGCACTCGGCTATTAGATCGCTGGCGTCTCCTCCGCGCTGCCGACATGGCAAGTGTCCACAGGGGAGGGTGCGCGTGGTGTACGTGGGTGATGACTGGGCCGAGGACCATCATGATGTCGAACTGGTCGACGATGATGGCCGGCGGCTGGCGCGGGCCCGGCTGCCCGAAGGGTTGGAAGGGATCAGCCGGCTGCACGGGCTGATCGCAGCGCACATGCCCGCCTCGTGGGCCGACCTGGACCCGGCCGAGGCCGCAGCGAACGTGCGGATCGGGATCGAGACCGACCGCGGTGCCTGGGTACAGGCGCTACTGGCCGCGGGCTACCGGGTGTACGCGATCAATCCGATGTCGGTGGCACGGTACCGGGAACGGCATTCGACCTCGGGCGCCAAATCCGACGCCGGCGATGCGCACGTGCTGGCCGAGATCGTGCGGCTAGATCACGCTCATCACCGTCTGATCGCGGGTGACTCCGCCCAGGCAGAGGCGACGAAGCTGGTCGCCCGCACCCACCAGAACCTGATCTGGGACCGCACCCGTCAGGTGCTGCGGCTGCGTGCCGTTCTGCGGAAGTTCTTCCCGGTCGCGCTGGCTGCCTTCGACGACCTGGCCGCCGCGGACACGCTTGAGCTGCTCGGCCGTGCCCCCGACCCGGACCGTGCCTGCCGGTTGTCACGCGCTCAGATCACCGCTGCGCTGCGCCGGGCCAACCGGCGCGACGTCGAGGCCAAGGCCACCGCGTTGCAGGAACTGCTGCGCGCTCCCGCAGCTGCGCCAGCCCGCGCCGGTGCAGGCCACGTACGCGGCGATCGTGGCCACCCAGGTCCGGCTCATCGGCACCCTCAACGGCGAGATCGAGCAGCTGGGTGAGGTGGTGGCGGCCCATTTTGGCCGGCACCGGGACGCTGAGCGCTACTTGAGCC
>VAWN01000011.1:3364-10298 GCA_005885555.1 Actinomycetota bacterium | reverse complement strand
CGCAGGAACTACGCAGGTACCTCGCCGATCACCCGCGCCTCCGGCAACCGACGTGTCGTGCTGGCCCGCTACGCCCGCAACCGCCGACTCGGCGACGCCGTCCACCAGTGGGCCTTCTGCGCGCTGAAGGGCTCTCCCGGTGCCCGCGCTTACTATCAAGCGCTGCGCGACCGCGGCAAAGGTCACCAGGCCGCTCTCCGCCAACTCGGCAACCGCCTGGTCGGCATCCTCCACGGATGTCTCAAAACCGACACCGTCTACGACGAAGCCACCGCCTGGACACAATCGGCCTCTTGACAACGAAGAACATGGGACGTCTGCCGCTGTTGGTGCGCGCGTCAGCGTGGTGGTCGCCACCCGCTGTCGTTGATGGCCTGCCACCAGGCCGCCCGGATGTGGTGGGCTCCCCAGGCGTTGGGCTCGATCAGGCCGCAGTACCACAGGGTGCGATTGGCGGGGCGGGAATCGGCGGCGGTGGGGTCACCGGCGTGCACGCCGTGGCCGAGGAAGTGGCCGTGCACGTCGGCCACGAGCGCGCCGTGGCGTTGGGCTAGGTCGACCAGTGCCGCGTTGAGTTCCTCAACCAGGGCGGGGCCGTCCCGCCATGGCGGCAGCCCTGAGGCTGCAACTTCGCCGGTACCGTCGCTGGGGTCGTACACGGTGGTGACCACGACGCGACCGCCATCGGCACACAGTCTGCTAAGCCGCAGCATGATGGCCGAACCTATCGCGCTCACCCGGATGATCGCGGCCCGGGCGGCGTGGCTGTCGCCGTAGGCGCTGATCAGTCGTTGCCGCCCATCGTGACCGTGACCAGCGCCGGCGCCTGGGTGACCTGGGGCAGTTGCCGCTGCAGAACGTCCGCGGTGACGCCGTCCCGGGCAAGGACCTGCACGCCAAGACCCGCCGTGGCCAGATCCCGGCCTGCCCAATCGGGGAAGTCGTCGTCGCGGTTGCGGTGCAGCAGGCTGGCCGCGCCGCCGGCGTAGTCGTCGATAGACATCGAGTCGCCGACCGCGCGACATATACACCGGACACGAGCACCGATCATGACGATCGGAGTGCCGTACCGCCAGCCAGATTCCAGATCGGCCGGCTGCCAAACCCGCGCCTCCCATCCTCCGCTTCTCCGCACCACCCTGCCGCATTCCGCGGGGGCGGCCGCATGGCAGCAGATGTTGGTGCTGGGGTGGACGGCGGTGTGGTTTATAGGTTGGCGAAGGTGGCAAGGACGGGGGCGTGGTCGGAGGCGGGGGCGTTGCGGCGGGCGTTGGGGTCTGTCGGGTCGATCGAGGCGAGGGGTGCGTCGATCAGCGCCTGCGCGGTGACGGTGTTCAACGGTTGTACGAGGGCCCGCGAGACGAGGATGTGGTCGATGAGTTCCTTGCGGCCCTGGTTGATCCGGGAGTAGTCCCTGCCCGGCGGCATGATCGGGGCGAGGTCCCACAGCCGCATCGTGTCGCCGTGGTCGGGTTGGTCGAAGCCGCGGGTGCCGATCTCGGAGCCGGGCGGGCCAAGCAGCAGCTGGCTGGTGGCGGCCTGCACGGTGTCGTTGAGGTCGCCGGCCAGGATCAGCGGCCGCTGATTCCCGTGTCCGGCCAGGGCCGCAGAGACGGCCACCCGCAGGGTGGTGGCCTCGGCGGCGCGTCGGTACAGCGCGTAGGCGGCGTACCGGGCCCGTTCGTCCTCGTCGTGGGGGTTGAACCGGTTACCCGGGAAGGTGAGCAGCTTCGACTTCAGGTGGGTGGCGATCAGGCGGACGTCCTGGCCGGAGTCGGCTTGCACGGTGATCGCGACCGCGCCGCGGCCCATCTGCGCCTGCGTGGTGCGCTGGTCGTCGACTTGGACCGGGAGCAGGTGGGGTGGGAACGCGATGATATCCACCGGGTCGCTGATCTGGCGTGGGGTCAGCCAGGCCACCCGGATGCCGCGCCCGTCGGGACGGGTAGAGACCTGCTGCTGCCACTGGCCGTTGAGCAGCGCCACCAAGTCGTTGAGTGCGGCCGGGTCGCCGATCTCCTGCACGGCCAGCGCGTCGGGTGCCTGCTCGTTGATCGCTGCGGCCAGTCCTTTGAGCTTGTTGTCATAGGCGGCCGGTGTGGTCGGCCCGGACGGCTGCCCGACCCGGAACAGGTTCTCCACGTTCCAGGTCATCACCTTGAACACGACACCCGCCTCCCTCCGACGATGCCCGCGCTGGCTGGCACGGTGGCGCCGGCGGCCCGGCTCCACATCGGCCAGTATGGTTCGCGCAACGTGCGTGACGTGTCGCATCGGCGACAGACCCGTCCGCGGCCACGCTGCACCGGATGTGGCCCGATTCAGCATCCGACCAATGCGCAGTCGGTTCCATCTCCTTCATGCAGCTGGGCAACAACGCCCAACGACCCCTTCTTGGCGGCGCACTCATTTGCCGCTGATCGAGTGTTACGCATCGTCACGGCAAGTCGAACCAGGTCGGCATCCGGTCGTGCCGATGAGCGGATGCCTGTCTGCCGTCCCGGCGCCCGCCCGTCATTACGCGACGATGACGAACAGCAGGGCCGTCGCCGCTGGTACTGTCTGCACGAACAGGATGCGCCGGCTCACCGTAGCGGCACCGAAGATGCCGGCGACCGCGACACAGACGAGGAAGAACACCTTCGCGGCGAACCCGGTGTTCCCACCGGCGACCAGACCCCAGATCAGCCCGGCGGCCAGGAAGCCGTTGTAGAGGCCCTGGTTCATACCGAGGGCCCGGGTCTGCTCGGCGAACTCCGGGGTCGCGCCCGATACACGCCGGCCAATCGGGCTGGTCCACAGGAACATCTCCAGCACCAGGATGTACGCGTGGATCAGCGCGACCAGCCCTACCAGGACATCGCTGATAATGATCATCGCGTCAGACTACTGTATAGACAGAGGACGATGTTGGACTCTGCACGCGGGCATCCGGATTGAGCGCCGGCCGGAGTGCTGCCGAGGTTGCGTTCACGGATCTGCCGCCGATCGCGCACTACCCAGCGTTACGGCGAGCGAACCAAGTCAGCGGCCGGTTCTGCGGATGTGCGCGCGTCCCTGAGTGGGAAAGGCGGTCGATGGGTAGCTACGGATGTCGGAGTGCCAGCAGGTCGTGATCCGGTGTCAGGGATTCCGGCGTCACGGCCAGCCGGCACCGGGTACGTCGACCTGGATGGTGAGCACCTGGCCGCTACCCGGCGTCACCATCTCGGACTCGGTCATGCCCCGCCACTCGGCGGCGGTGATGAACAGGGTCGTGCGGTCGGGACCGCCCAACGCGCAGGCGAAGCCGCCGCGGTCTAGCGCGACGGTCTGCAGCACGTTGCCGCCCTCCGCGACGCGCACACACCGCTGGTTGGGCACGTCGGCATACCAGACGGCATCCTGCACGTCCAGGCAGATGCCGTCCGGCACACCATCGCCCAACTCGGCCCAGACCCGCCGGTTGGACAGCCCGCCGTCCGCGCCGATGTCGAAGGCGACCAGGCTGTGCCGGTAGGAGTCCGCGACGATCAGCGTGGAGTTGTCGGCTGTCACCGCCATTCCATTCGGGAAGGCGATGTCGTCGGCCACCTGGCGCACGGAACCGTCCGCCGCTGCCAAGAAGACCGAACCAGGTCTGAACGCCTCCCCGCTCATGGGGTTGGAGCCGGCGCCGTTGACATAGACGTTGCCGCGGCCATCGGCCACGACGTCGTTCCACCCCGGCCGGCCGAGGTCGGCCTGCGTTTGCAAAGTTCCGTCCGGCTCCCGCCGCAGCAGCCGACCGTCCGTCGACGAGACGATCACCAGCCGATCGTCCGGCAGCCACGCAGTACACAACGGCAGTGACGCCACCCGTGCGACCACCTCGACCGAGCCGTCGAGGCCCACAGCAACGACTTCGCCGGCAGACCAATCGGAGAAGTACAACCGGTCACCGTGCCAACGCGGTGACTCGACCAGACCCCGACCATCCAACAGCTTCCGCATCTCACCCATCCCCACCTGCCAACCCGCCTTGTCCGCCTGCCGGCACCAAAGGTCCCATGGTCCAGTTGCCTATGCAGACCGGAGGCGGACCGGGAACTCATCGGCGCGCGCCGGGGCCGGTGACGGATGGTCCACAGCGACTCGATGCCGTGGTGGTGTTGGTACGCCGTGTCAGGCATGATCGGCCGTGATGAGGTTCGTGGTATACGAGCCGACCCGGTTGGAGCTGGCGTACGACAGCTTGGACGGCTTGTCGGTCGGTGATGCACTTGGCGCGCAGTTCTTCATGATCGGCCGCTCCCTGGATGACCTCGTCGCCGGTCGTGCACCGGCCGGGCCGTGGGAGTGGACGGACGACACGCACATGGCCTGCTCGATTGCCGAGCAACTGCGGGAGCACAGCGGGATCGACCAGGACAGGCTGGCTGCGACGTTCGCCGATCGGTGTGAGCCGTACCGCGGCTACGGGGCCGGAGCCGTGGTGATCCTGCACCAAATCCGTGACGGAGTGCCGTGGCGGCAGGCCGCCGCTGCGGCGTTCGGCGGGCAGGGCTCGTGCGGCAACGGTGCCGCGATGCGGGTGGCGCCGCTGGGCGCCTATCACCCGGACCGGCCGACGACCGCCGCCGAACTGGCCATCAGGTCCGCCGAAGTGACCCATGCCCACCCGGAGGGTATCGCCGGCGCGGTACTGGTCGCCGTTGCCGCGGCACACGCCGCCGCGGCCCGATTGACGGCGCACGCCCACCAGCGGCTGCGTTCCTCGACCAGCTGCTGCCGTACCTGATCGATGGGGCACTTCAGCGCGGCATGTCACGGGCGACCCGGCTGATCGGCCGGTCAGTCGAGGAGGCCGCCTACGAACTGGGCAACGGGTCACGGGTCACCGCGCAGGACACCGTGCCCTTCGCGTTGTGGACCGCAGCCGCGTACCTGGACAACTACCCCGCCGCGATCACCGCCTGCATCAAAGCCGGTGGAGACGTCGACACGACCGCGGCGATCGTGGGTGGGATCGTCGCCGCTTACACCGGCATCGACGACCGCCCCGGCGCCACGGGCATACCACAAGCCTGGATCAGCGCTCGCGAACCACTACCGCCCTGGGCGACACGCACACCCCGCCACGACCAACGCGGGCACACGGAGACCTGATCGCCTTTGCGTCAAGCGCCGTCGCCCGCCGACCAGAGCTCCAAATGGCGTCCGGATTTGCCGCGGACGGGGCGTCACAGAATGTGACCGCCCCCCGGGCACCCAACATCCGGACGTGCCGAGAAGCGCGCGTGGAGGGAGTCATGGAGGGGGTACGGCATCGTCAATGGCAGGCCGGGCTCTGTCGCGCCGTCGATAGGATCCGGCCATGGGGTGGGCCACGGACACGGCAGCGGCGGCGGTCGAGGCGTTTGAGGGGGTGTTCGGTGAGGGCGTGACGGTGGCGGGCGTCGCGATCGACGAGACCGGTACGGCGGTCAGTCTCAGCGACGGGTGTCCGGTGGATGCTCGGTTCGAGATCGGGTCAGTGACCAAGACCATGACGGCCGTTGTGTTGGCGTTGCTTGCCGGGGATGGCGTCCTCGGGCTGGGCGACGGGATCGGCCGGTGGCTGGACGCCGGCCCGAACGGCGACATCACCCTGCGGGAGCTGGCCACCCACACGTCCGGTCTGCCGCGCGTTGCGCCCAGCCATAGGCCGGGCATGGTGAATCCGTTCGCGTATCTGACCGCTGATGTCGCCGAAGCCGACCTGCGCGCCGCGGTGCGCCAGCCGGGCGCCGGATTTTCCTACTCCAATTTCGGGTACCAGTTGCTCGGCCTCGTGCTGGAACGGGCCGCCGGCAAGGAATACCCGGCGCTGTTGGAGGAGCGGGTGTTTGGTCCGCTCGGCATGACCGATTCGGGTGTCGGGCCGGCCGGGGATGGCACCCCGCTTCCCGGCTACGCCAACGGGCGTCGGGTGACGCGCTGGGAGCAGCCGTTGCCGGGCACGGGCGGGGTGGAGACCTCGGCCGGTGACTTCGCCCGCTATCTGGGCGCCTGCCTCGTGCCGCCGGACTCGTCGCTGGGCGCCGCGATCCGGCTGACCCAGACGGCCGCCGCCCGCATGAACGAACACTTGGAGCGCGGGCTGGGCTGGGTGATCCGGGACACGACGGTGTGGCACAACGGTGGCACTGGCGGATTCACCACGACGGCCGGGCTCGACCGCGCGGACCGGCGCGCGTTCGCGGTCCTGCTCAACGCCAGCGCCGCCACGATGAGCGCGGTCCTGGAGTCCGCGCTGCACCTCGCGCTGGCCGGCCAGGATCCGCGCGCAGCCCGGCCCCGGCCCGCCGGCCCGCAGTGGGACGAGCGCGCCCGCACGCTCGTGACCGCCCTGGTCGAGGGCCGGTTCGGTGAGGTGTACGCGGCGCTCGGCGCGCCGGTCAATGCGGTGCTGAGCGTCGAGCGGATCGAGCAGGCATGGCAGCAGGCGATCGAGCGGGCCGGGACGTCCAGCGACGTGTCCGTGTCCTGCCGCACAGCGGGGAACCATGTCGACGCGCAGGTGAGCATCACGTGCGCGAAGGCGGTGTTGTCGCTGGCCGTGTCGTTCGCGCCGGACGGCACCATCGCCGGTGTCCGGGCGGGCAGGCCCACGCCGCTCTGATCACCAGCCGCGAACGCGGAGCCGCAACGAAAGCCCAGTGGAGATCGCCCAGCAATGAACGTCCGCTCACGCCGCGATCCGCGCGGTCATCGCGCGATGTTGGCTCCTCAGGGTAAGTTCCCGCTTTCTCGGATGCAGGAGATCTACAACAGGTGGAAGACGACGGCGTCGATTCACGGCGGTACCCCTCACATGCGGAGGTGCCGTCCCAATCACCAGACGGCCGCAAGTGACCCCGGGACGGTATCCGCGGGTGTGAGCCCGCTCAGCGAAGTGGTCGGAGGGTCACGGGGGCCCCAACGGCGATGTCTT
>VAWN01000011.1:0-3309 GCA_005885555.1 Actinomycetota bacterium | reverse complement strand
GTGTGAGACGTGGGCCTGCACCGTGCGGCGGGACAGGAGCAGGTGGGCCGCGATGTCGGGGTTCGAGCGCCCGTCTGCCACCAGGTCTGCGACGAGGCGTTCGGTGGGGGTCAGCGCGTCCCATCCGTGGCGGCCCCGGGGGCGGGCGGCCCGGGAACCTCGCATGATCCCGTACGGGCGCAGGCGTGCAGCTGCCCGCCGTATGTCCCGGGCGACGCCGAGTGTGTCGTACACCTCCAACGCCTCCCCGAAGGCCGCCCTGGCGGCCTCGATGTCGCCGCGGCGGGCCAGCAGCACGGCCGCGTCCTCGAGTGCCTGCCCCAGCTCGGGACGCCGACCGACGCGCCGGTAGTGCCCGGCGGCGTCCAGCACCGGGCCCGGGTCACCGCTGAGCATGCCGCGGCACCGGTCGGCTGCGGCCTGCCGGCCCGGCGTGGGCACCCGGGCGGCGTCGGCGGCGCAGGTCTCGGCCGCCACCCGTGCGGTGTCCACATCGTCGAGTGCGACAGCAAGGCGGACGAGATCGGGCAGGAGCAGGTGTCGCTCGGTGTGCGCGTACCCGGGATCGAGCAGCACGACGAGCACCGCGAGGGCGTCCGCCGTGCGGCCGGCGCGTTCGGCCGACACCGACCGGGCGGTGAGCAACGGCATGCTGTTCGCCCTCGATGTTGGGGTGTTGGCCGGTTGGTCCGCCGCCGCCGTGAGATGACGCTCGGCTGTGGCCCGGTCGTCACGGCGGATCGCGACGAGCGCGGCTAGACCATGGACCATTCCGGTGTACGCCTGGTCCTCCGGCACCTGGGCGATCGCGTCGAGCTCGACCAGCGCGTCGTCCCAGCGCCCGACCAGGAAGTAGTGCGTGGCCGCCGGGTGGTGCAGGCTGGCCAGCCGGGCGTCGCCCATCCGCTCGGCCAGGGTGCGTACCGTCGCCAGGGTCACCTCGGCTTCGGCGAAGCGGTCCAGGACGGTCAGCGAGTACAGCCGGTTCGCCAGGTGCAGCAGCCGCAGGTCTGTGTACTCCGCGTCGTCGTCCAGCACCTCCAGCGCCCGATCGATGCACGCCAGCCGGGCCGGCTCGTCGCGCCGCACGCCGGAGACGACAGACAGCGCCTGCAGCGCGCAGCCGATGGCGAACCTGTCACCGGCCGCCTCACCGATCGCCAGCGCACGGCGAGCGGCGGCCTCCGCGGCATCGACGTCGCCGGCCGTGCCGGCCTGCATCATCGCGGCGAGCGCAAGCAGCCGGGCGTGCCACGTCTCGGGGAGCTCCGGATCGTCGAGGGCCTGCCGCAGCTCGGCCGCTGCCTCCGCGGCCCGCCCGGAGCGCAGCAGCGAATAGGCGAGGATCCAGCGCATGTGTGCCTTGCGACCGCGGTCGGCCGTCCGGTACAGCACCGCCCGTGCGGAGGTCTCCGCCTCAGCGGTGCGGCCGAGGCGGAACAGCACGACGGCCAGCGTCGCGCTTAGCGTGTCCCACCACGGAACGACGGCCGGCGTCGCGCTCAGCGTGTCCCACCAGGGACCGTTCGGCGGAGCCAGCGCGACCGCCCGTTGCAGAAGTTCGACGGCGATCTGTGGCGCCCGGTTGACCAGTGCCGACGCGTGGCCGGCCAGCCAGTCGAGCACCCAGCCGTCCATGGCCGCGGGCGTCGCCGTGAGCTGCTCCGCCACGTCGGCGAGGGGCGCCCCCGCCTCGGCTAGCGCCTGCGCCGCGTGGCGGTGGAGGCCGGCGCGCAGCGCCGTAGGCATCGCCTCGTAGAGCGCCAGCCGGATCAGCGGGTGCCGGAATCGCAGGCGGTCGCCTGCCCTGGTCACCACGCGGGCGGCGACGGCCTCGTCGAACTGCGGCGCCAGGTCACGTTCGGTCTGGCCCAGCACCGCGGCGACGTGCGCGACAGGACATTCAACGCCGAGCAGCGCCGTCGCCTGCAGGATCTGGGTCACGTCGCGGGACAGGAAGCCGAGCCGCCGGGAGACGGCGGCGCTCAGCGAGGCCGGCAACGACGGCGCCGCCGTGGCCAGGTCTGCCTCGCCGGCCTGGACGACCACCGCTTCTTCCCGCAGCAGCACGTCCACCAGTTCCCGCAGGTACATCGGATTGCCGGCGGCCCGCCCGGCCATCCGCCGCAACGCGGGCCCCGGCGACCGGCCGACCAGGTCCGCGACCATCTCGTGCACGTCGCTGTTCGCGAGAGGCTCCAACGCTACGATCACGCCCTTGTGGGACCGCACCGCCTCCCCAAGGTCCACCACCGGCGCTCGCTTCGGCACGGGGCGGTACGCCCCCACTAGCAGCAGAGGCATCTGCTCGGTCATCTCCGCGAGCTGGCGCCAGGCGAGCAGGCTCGCCTCGTCGGCCCACTGGAGATCGTCGACCACCAGTACCATCGGCGACCCGGCACACCATCGTTCCACGAGGGCAACCACCATCTCGGTGGCCGCGTGGACCGGGTCCCCGGACCCGAGCAGCCCGGCGGGCCGCTCGCCGAGCAACATCGCCGCGATCTCGCCGCGGTACGGGTCGACCGACCACCGGTCGATGTCAAGGCAGCCACACATTACGCGCAGCGGCAGCCGCTGGCTCAACTCGTCCGCGGATCCCCAGACCAGCAGACACCCGAGCGACGCCGCCTCCGCCATGCCGGCGCTCATCACCGTGGACTTGCCGATTCCGGGCTCCCCTTCGACCAGCACGCAGCGGCCCCGACCCGAGGACACCTCGCGAACCAGGGCCCGCAGCAGCTCGACCTCGCTCTTCCGGCCGACGAGTTGGTTCGACGCCTCGTTCGGAACCACATCGCGAGCCTATGACGCAGATCGCGACACGGTGTGCTCGCCTGGTAGGTACGGAAGACATGGCCGGAAGGCGGCTTCAAGTCTGGTCCGTCCTGGTTCGCGGGGTTCTTGGCGGTGGTGGACTTCCTGGTCGGCTTCCGGATCTTGGATCTGGATCCGGCGCACCTGGAACACCTCCTCGGGTTGTTGCCCGCTGCCCGTGGAGCAGGTCGCGCGGATCGGCCTGGCAATCCTCGCCGCTCTGGCTGTTCGCCGCCGCCGAAGGGCGGCCGCCGTTCGACCGGCCGACGGTCGTCGGCACGTTGATCGCGGTCGCCACCGAGCATCCCGACCCGATCCGGCGGGCGACCGCGCTGAATCCGGTTATCGGCGGTCTGCCGAGCCCGGGTTCCGCAGTTCATGGTAAGACGATCATGTGAATTCGGGCCTTGAGCAGGAAGTATCGACAGACGTCGAGGGGTGGCCGTGTGTCCACACCCTCGGCTGGGTTCTGATCTTTGTTCAGGCGGGGGC
>VAWN01000073.1:32957-47985 GCA_005885555.1 Actinomycetota bacterium | reverse complement strand
CCAGGCGCGCAGCCTGTTGGCCGGCGTGCACACCACCTGGTGAGGCGGACGGTGCCGGGGGACAGGGTGCGCATCGGCGTCCTCGGCTGCGCAGACATCGCGCAGCGGCGGATGCTGCCCTCGATGTGCCGGCAACCGCTGGTGGAGATCGCCGCCATCGCCAGCCGCGACCCCGGCCGGGCCGGGTCGTTCGCGGCACGGTTCGGCGGGGTACCGGTCACCGGGTACGCCGAACTGCTGGCCCGGCCCGACGTCGACGCGGTGTACCTGCCGCTGCCGCCCGGACTGCATGTCGAGTGGACGCTGCGGGCGCTCGACGCGGGAAAGCACGTGCTGTGCGAGAAGCCGTTCGCGACAAGCCTCACCGAAGCGCAGGCGGCGGTACGGGTGGCGGGCGAGCGGGGCCTGCTGCTCATGGAGAGCTTCATGTTCCTGTACCACGCGCAGCACTCGGCGGTCGCCCGGCTGGTTGCCGAGGGCGCGATCGGGGAGCTGCGCGGGTTCTCCAGCGACTTCGGCATTCCCGCGTTGCCGGCCGGTGACGGGCATCCGGCACGCCACGCCAGTACCCTCCCCGAGGTCGCGGCGTATCCGGTCCGCGCCGCGCAGCTGTTCCTCGGTGACGGCCTGGCGGTCGTCGGCGGGTACCGGTGCGCCGCCGGGCGGTTCGGGTCGCAGCCGTCCGGCGCCGCGCTGCTGGTCTCGCCGTCGGGCGTCACCGCGCAGCTGCGGTACGGGCTCGACCACGGGTACCGCAGCGGTTATGCGCTGTGGGGCAGTGCCGGGTACCTCAGCCTGGACCGGGCGTTCAGCACACCCGACGAGCACGTTCCGGTGGTCCGCCTCGACCGCGGGGGCACCGTGGAGGACGTGGTGCTGGCGCCCGATCAGCAGTTCGTCAACGTGGCCGGCGAGTTCGCCCGGACGATCGTCCACAATGGAGACTTCCGACCGTACGGCGAGGCGATCCTGCGGCAGGCCAGGCTGGTCGCGGCGATCGACGAGCTGGCCGGCGCGACGCGCTAACCCTTGGAGGGCAACGGGTGCGGGTGTTGTTCACGGTGTCCGGCTGGCAGACGCACTACGCGGCGATGGTGCCGCTCGGCTGGGCGTTGCAGGCGGCCGGGCACGAGGTGCGGGTGGGCTGCCCGCAGTCGCAGGCGGACAACGTCGCGCACGCCGGCCTGGTACCGGTGCCGCTGGGCGACGGCCCGGACGTGACCCTCGCCAACCGGCTGCAGCACTACGGGCAGGCGGTGCACGGGCCGTGGCCGTACCCGTGGCTGCCCCCGCATCCGGTGACCGGCGCGCCGCTGGACAGCCTTGACGACTTCGACCTCGACGGGTTCCGCCGCGACGTCGAGCCCGCGCTCGCCGCGCACGCCCGGCATCGGTTCGACGCCGCGGTGCGGTTCGCCGCCGACTGGCGGCCCGATCTCGTGCTGCACGACCCGACGAGCCTCGACGGACTGCTGGCCGCCCGGGTCACCGGGGTACCGTCCGCGCTGTGCCTGTGGGGACTGCCCGGCACGCACGAGGCCGAGCCGGCGCGCGTCGTGCCGCGCGACGTCACCGGTTCGTTCGTGCGGTACGGCTTCGGCGAGTTCCACCCGGACATGCTGGAGTACGTGGTGGATCCGTGCCCGGCCTCGTTGGCGCCGCCGACGACGGCGGGCCGGCTGCCGGTCCGGTACCTGCCGTACAGCGGCGGCGGGCAGGCACCGCTGTGGTTGCTGGAACCGCCGGCCCGGCCGCGGGTCTGCGTCGCCTGGTCGACCGCGCTGAGCGCGATGTTCGGGCCGAACACCTACCTGCTGCCGCGGCTGGTGCACGCGCTGGCCGACCTCGACTGCGAGGTGTTCTGCACCGCGACCGCGGCCGACGTCGCGGCACTGGGGGAGGTGCCGCCGTCGGTGCGCGTGCTGTCCCGCTTCCCGCTGTCGTTGCTGCTGCCGACGTGCGCCGCCGTCGTGCACCACGGCGGCGCCGGTACCGCCATGACCGCGCTGTGGTCGGGGGTACCGCAACTGGCCGTCACGTTCGCCGCCGAGCAGACGGTCAGCGGTGAACGCATCGCCGCAGCCGGCGCCGGTATCCACCTGTTCGGGCACCTCGCCGACGACGCCGCGATTCGCGCCGCCGTGCAGGATCTGGTCTTCACGCGCGGGTACCGGCAGCGGGCGCAGGAGTTGCGCGCGGAGCTGCTGGCCCGGCCGACCCCCGCCGATCTCGTGGTACGGCTGGAAAAACTGGTCAGCTGAGCAGTTCGTCGACGGTCGCCGCGACGTCCCCGGTGCGCAGCAGGTCGGCGTGCGGTACCGGAAAATAGATGGCCTTGGCGACCACGCTGGCGCGTTCGTCGGCCGGCATGGCGTTGAGGCCGACGTCGGGTGTCGCGGAGTTCACCGCGGTCGCGGCCGACCAGGCGGCGCGCGGATCGAGCGCGACGGCACCGGCGAGCCAGTGCAGGTAACCGGTGACCAGGTTGGCGGTCTGCGCGCTGGCCTCCGGGCTCCACCCGGCCCGCACGATCGCCGGTTCCAGCACGGCGTGCGCGAGGTCGCCGAGGAAACCGGCGAGTTCCAGCGGATCGGCCGCCGCGCGGTCGGCCGCGTGCAGCCGGTCCTGCGCCTGCGCGAGCTGATCGGGGGTGAACGACGACGCCAGCCGGCGGTAGAAGTTCTCGATGTGCTCGACCAGCATGCGCCGTTCGGCGAACCCGGGGTCGAACAGCAGCAGCCGCGGTGTCTCCTGCCACCGGCCGATCTCGTCGGCCAGCACGCCCGCATAGACGCCGCCGCCGCAGAAGCCGAGCAGGGCCCGTACCCGCAGCCCGCTGTCACGGATCCCGGACAGCCAGCGCTGCGCCTGGTCCAGTCCGGTCATCCCGCGCTCGCTGCCGTACGGCGCCGGCGCGGTCTCCCAGATGTGGTACCCGACGGTCAGCCGCGCGACGAGATCGTGGAACGAGGCGGCGGACCGGCCGGTTGCCGCGAAGTCGGCCACCACGACCAGCTCGTCGTTGTCGGCCCGGCGCAACACGTTGAACGCCTGCGGATCCGCCATCGCCCGTCCTTTCACCACGAATACCGGAAGCGGTACGGCACTACGCCGCCGCGATCGCCTCAATCTCCAGGAACCAGCTGTTGATCCAGACGTCGGCGACGATGCCGACGATCGCCGGACGGTGCTCGCCGAGGAACTCGCGACGGATCCGCGCGCTCGCCTCGCGGTAGCGCAGGTCCGACAGCGTAATGGTGACGCGCACCAGGTTGCCCACCGTCATGTCCGCCGCCGCCAGTACCGCGACGAGGTTGCGCCAGGTGAGCCGGCACTGGTCCTCGAAGCTGTCCGGCACGAACCCGTCCGGTGTCTGCGGCGCCTGGCCGCTGATGAACAGCAGTTGCGAGTCGCGCGGTACGAGCACCGCCTGCGCATAGCTGGGTACCCGCCCAGGACCGTCGACCGGATCGATCAGCGTGAACGGCTGGTGCGTCGCCTCCATGGCACCTCCTCGACGCGGCAAGTCTGCGGCACCGGTACCGGCGGCGGCTGCGCTGGATTGAGCAGACGCACCGGTGCCAACGGCCCACATTGGCGGGGTCGGCGACGGCGCCGGCGACCGACGAGCCCCGCAGCGACGAGCCTGCAGCCAGGAGATGACCATGACCGAGATGCCGGAACTCCATCCCGTCTTCGCCAAGCAGATCGACTGCATGATGCGTGACGACAAGAAGGGGCTCATGGAGATCTACCACCCCGAGGTGGAGTCGTTGCGGTTCCAGGGCGTGCTCAAGGGCCGCGAGGCGATCAGCGACCTGCTGGTCAAGTACGAGGAGCTCAAGCCGGAGTTCGTGAAGGTGCTGGAGTACGTGCACTCCGAAGACATGATCATGACGCGCACCATCCTGCGCATCAAGGGCGAGGAGATCGTCGCGGTCGGCTCGTACGTCATCCGCGACGGCATGATCTGGCGGCAGTTCGGCTGCGACGAGGGCGGCGTGCGGGACTGGTGGGCGTAGGCCGCCGCCAGATCCGGGCCGGACAGGGAGGGACACCGTGCGCGTACTCGTGACGACGTCGCCCGGGCTCGGGCACACGTTCGCGACCATCCCGCTGAGTTGGGCGTTGCGCGCGGCCGGACACGAGGTGCTGTTCGCCACCGCCGGCCGGCTCGACGGCGACCTGCCGGCCGTCCTGGGGGCCGGCGTGCAGGTGGCCGAGATCGCCACCCGGGAACAGATGGAGCGGATCCGCGCCGGGCTGCGCGCCCGGCGCCAGGCCGAGGCCGACCGGCTCGGCGTGCCGCTGCGCGAGATGGTCGAGCGGGACCTGGAGACCGCGCGCCAGGCGCGGCACGTCCGCGACGGCAACGGCTGGGTCTACGGGGTACGCATCTTCGGGCCGATGTCGGCCGGAACCCTGGACGGACTGGTGGACGTCGCGACCCGGTGGAAGCCGGACCTCGTGGTGCACGAGTCGATGCAGGGCGGCGGGCCGCTCGTCGCGGCGCTGCTCGGGGTACCCGCTGTGGAGCACCCGATCGGGTTCGCCCGTGGGCCGCAGGTGGTCGAGGCGATGGCCGCGTACCTGGCCGACGAGTACGCCCGCTTCGGGGTCTCCGGACCGCCGGAGCGGACCGTCGCGCTGGACGTGTCGCCGCCCAGCATGGGCGTGGGCCCGGCGTACGGGTGGCCGATGCGGTACGTGCCGTTCAACGGCGGCGGTCTGGTCACCGACTGGCTCACCCGGCCGGCGGGGCGGCCCCGGATCGCGGTCACGCTCGGCTCGATCCTTGCGGAGCTTGGCTTCGGACCGTTCGGCCGGATCATCGAGGCGGCCGGTCAGGTGGACGCGGACTTCCTGCTGACCGTCGACCCGGCCGACCTGTCCGCCCGGGGACCGTTGCCGCCCAACGTCCACGCGTGCGGGTACGTGCCGCTGGGCGCGATGCTCGGCTCCTGCGACGCCATCGTGCACCACGGCGGCTCGTCGACGACGTTCACCGCACTGGATGCGGGCGTGCCGCAGCTGGTACTGCCGGAGCTGGCCGACCAGTTCATCAACGCCGACGCGGTCGCGCGGCGCGGCTGCGGCCTCGTCGCCGAACACGACGTGCTCGACGCCGCGCTGCTCGGCGCGCTCGCCGGTGACGACGCCATGCGGGTCAACGCCGCGCAGGTGCGGGCCGAGCTGGCGACCATGCCGTCGCCGGTACAGGTTGCGGCGCGGCTGGTCGAGTTCGCGACCTGACGTGACCCAGATGGGAGTGTTGAAAGTGACCGGATCTCTTACCGCACAACCGGATCAGGCGTTGGCGCCGGTGACCGCCATGCATTCGGCGAACTCCGGCTTCACCGTGCACCGCGCCGGGCAGCTGGAGTACGGCTTCGCCGCCGAGGGCCGCAAGTTCTCCGTCGACCTGGTCGGCTACCTGAACAACGCGCAGGGCGGCGTCGTGTCGACGTACCTGTTCACCGAGCTGTTCGGCACGCGCGACCGGCTGCACTGGCTGCTGCACATGCGGTCTCCGCACGACTACCAGCGGCTGCTGCAGATGGTCGACCACGACCGCGACTACCAGGACATCTCGACGCTGGACCGGTTGCCCACCAAGGGCGGCGGGAACTGGGAGCGGATGTTCATGCCGGGTACCTTCCAGGAGCGGATCCTGTGCCCGCAGCACGGTTTCGGCCACCCGCCGGAGGGCGCCGTCGACCGCAGCGAGGTCTTCACCGAACCCGCGCAGTACCAGACCACGCAGCCGGCCGACATCCAGCTCACCACCGCGACGGCCGGGGTGGTCGTCATCCGTACCGGCAAAGCCCGCTACGACCTGCGCGACCAGGCCCGCTACTTCGGCGTGGACTGGTCGGAGTACGTCAACACCGCGCTGCCCGGACACGTCACCGCATTCCTGTACGAGGAGATCTTCGGCCGGCAGGACACCCTGCACTGGCTGATCCACCTGCGGTCCCTCGACGACTACGCGAGCCTGGAAGGGCTGGACCGCACCGATCCCGGGTACCGCGACCTGTTGGACCGCAAGCGGGTGCCGGACAGCAAGGGCGGCGGCAACTGGGGCAACCTGTTCGTGCCGGGTTCGCTGCACGACACCGTGCTCGTCCCGTACCTCGCCGACCGCGCCGGCTGAGCGGCGGCAGCTCGATGGCGGTGGGCATCGAGGCGGTCAACGCCTACGTCGGGCGGGCCTCGTTGGCGGTGAGCCAGCTCTTCGAGGCCCGAGGTCTGGACGACCGGCGGGCCGGCAACCTGATGATGGAACGCAAGTCGGTGAACCTGCCGTGCGAGGATCCGGTCACCAACGCGGTGAACGCGGCCAGGCCGCTCGTCGACGCGCTGCCGCCGGAGGACCGGGACCGGATCGAGCTGGTCGTCGTCGGTACCGAGTCCGGCCTCGACTTCGGCAAGCCGATCAGCACCTATGTGCAGCACTACCTCGGCCTGGGCCGGCGATGCCGCTCGTTCGAGGTCAAGCACGCGTGCTACGGCGGTACCGCGGCGTTGCAGTCGGCCGCGGCCATCATCGCGACCAGCCCGGTGCCCGGCGCACGGGCACTGGTGATCGCGGCCGACGCGGCCAGCGTCGCGGCCCGGGACACCTACTGGGAACCGTCGCAGGGTGCCGGTGCGGTCGCGATGCTGGTCGGTCACGACCCGCAGGTGCTGCGCCTGGACGCGGGCGCCAACGGGTACCACAGCTTCGAGGTGATGGACACCCTGCGCCCGCGGCCCGACCTGGAGGCCGGTGACTCCGACCTGTCACTACTGTCCTATATGGAGTGTCTGGAGCACAGCTACAAGGCGTACCGCGAGCGGGTCCGCTCCGCCGACCTGGTCGACTCGTTCGACTTCCTGGTCTTCCACACCCCGTTCGCCGGCATGGTGAAAGGTGCGTACCGCCGGCTGCGGCACAAGGAACGCCCGGCCCCGCCGGCCGAGATCGCCGCCGACTTCGCCGCCCGGGTGCAACCCTGCCTCGGTTACGCGACCCAGGTCGGCAACGTGTACTCCGCCTCGCTGTATCTCGCGCTGTGCTCGCTGATCGACCGGGTGCAGCTGCGCGGGCCGAGCCGGCTGGGCCTGTTCTCGTACGGGTCGGGCTGCGCGTCGGAGTTCTACAGCGGCGTCGTCACCCCGGAGGGCCAGCGGCGGTTGGCACAGCAGGGCATCGGCGCGGCGGTGGCCGACCGGTACCCGTTGAGCATGGCCGAGTACGAGCTCATCAGCGACCTCAGCCTGGACCGGATGTGCGGGGTGCGCGACCACAAGTACGACGTGGCGCCGTACGCGCGGGTGTACGACAGCCACGTCGCCGGCCGGGGACTGCTCGTGCTCGACCAGGTCGAGAACTTCCATCGCCGGTACCGGTGGAGCTGAGCCGTGGACAGCTACGAGACGCTGCGGGTCGAGGAACGCGCCGGCGTGCTGCGCGTGGTGCTCGACCGACCCGAGCGGCACAACAGCATCAACGACGTCATGCTGGACGAGCTCGGCGCGGTGCTGGACCGGGCCGAGCGCGGCGGTCCACCGATCGTCGCGCTTTCCGGTACCGGGCCGGTGTTCTGCTCCGGCATGGACTTCGCCGACGCATCCCGTAGCGAGGCCACCAGCCTGGCCGACCGGGGCGGTGCGGCGTTCTTCGGCCTGCTGCGCCGGTTCACCACCGTCGGCCGGGTCGTCGTGTCCATTGTGGACGGTCGGGTCACCGGCGGCGGGGTCGGCCTGGTCGCCGCGAGCGACCTGGTGTACGCCACCGAGCGCAGCAGCTTCGGCCTGCCCGAGGCGTTGTGGGGCCTGCTGCCGTGCTGCGTCCTGCCGTTCCTGATCCGGCGGGTCGGGTACCAGCCGGCACACGCGATGACCCTCAGCACGATGCCGGTACCGGCGCTGCGGGCGGAGCGGTACCACCTCGTCGACGAGGTCGTCGAGGACGCCGATCCGGTGCTGCGGCGGCTGGCCGCCCGACTGTCCAAACTGGACGGTCACACGGTCGGCGACGCCAAGCGGTACCTCGGCCGGATGTGGCCACCGCCTGGCGACCCGGAGCGCGTGGCGACGGCGGAGTTCGCCCGCCTGGTGTCCTCGCCCGCCGTCCAGCGCCGGATCGCCAACTTCGCCAACCATCAGCAGATGCCCTGGGAGAGCAGATGACCGGTACCCCGGATCATCCGGTACAGCTGCCCGACGGGTCGGCACCGGACCCGTACCCGTTGTACGCCAAGCTGCGCAGCGACGGTGAGGTGCACCTCGTCGAGGAACCCACCGGGCTGTGCCGCTGGACGTTCGTGCGCTACGAGCACGCGCGCCAGGCACTGGGGGACCCGCGACTGACGAAGGATCCCCGCGCCGCCTGGGACCAGTTGCTGCGCGCCGGGTACGTCACCGGTGACAGTGAGACCGACCAGTACATGTTCCACCTGCTCAACTCCGACCCGCCGGACCACACCCGGCTGCGCGGGATGATTCTCAAGGCGTTCACGCCCGGCCGGGTGGCCGCACTGGGCCCGCGCATCGAGGAGATCGTCCACGGGCTGCTCGACGATCTGGACCCGGACCGGCCGGTGGACCTCATCGGCGGGTACGCGCTGCCGGTCGCGGTACGGGTGATGGGGGAGCTGATCGGGATACCCACCGACGACTTCGCCGAGTACCACGTCTGGGCCTGTGCCGGGTTGACCCTGCCCGGCACGGCGGGCGCCGCGATGAGCCGCGCCGAGGCCTACGGCCACATGCGCAAGTTCTTCACCGACCTGATCGCCGTGAAGCTGGCCGCGTTGCGCGCGGCCGGTCCCGGCGCGCCGGAACCGGACCTGCTGTCCGCGCTGATCGCCGCCCGCGAGGCCGGCGACCGGCTGACCGAGCAGGAACTGGTCGCGCTGGTGATATTCCTGCTCAACACCGGGCAGGAGCCGACGGTCAGCCTGGTCGCCAACGGGGTGCTCGCGCTCATCCGGCACCCGGACCAGTTCGCGCTGTTGCGGGCCAACCCCGACCTGCTGCCCTCGGCCATCGAGGAGTTCCTGCGCTTCGACGGGCCGGTCGCCCTGTCGACGCTACGCGTGGCGCGCGAGGACATCGAGGTGGACGGAACGGTGGTACCCAAGGGCGGCATCGTGTCCATCATCATGAACTCCGCCAACCGCGACGACCGCAGGTTCGCCGAACCGGACCGGCTCGACATCACCCGCCGGGACAACGCGCATCTCGCGTTCGGGCACGGGATCCACCGGTGCCTCGGGGTACCGCTGGCCCGGCTGATCGGGCAGCACGCGCTCGGTGCGCTGCTGCGCCGGTACCCGCACCTGTCGCTCGCCGGCGCGGTCGAGGACCTGCGGTGGCGGCCGACCCGGGTGATGCGCGGACTCGTCGAGCTGCCGGTCACGCTGCGGGCCTGAGCGCAAACGCCGCGAACCTGAGCGCAAACGCCGCGGGCCTGACGGCCGTGCCGTCAGGCCCGCAGTGCTTTCCGGTCGTCAGGCCGGCACCTGCGCGCCGGCCCGCTCGCGCAGTTCGCGCTTGAGCACCTTGCCGTTCAGCGTGCGCGGCAGCGTGTCGACCGTCAGGTACCGGACGGGAGCCTGCGCCGCGGTGAGCCGTCCGGCGGCGAACGCCTCGACGTCGGCCAGCGCGCCGGGATCGGAGAGCGCGACGGCCGCCACGATCTCGGGTGCCGACCCGGGTCGCGGTGCGGCGAACACCGCCGCCTCGCGTACCGCGTCGTGCTCGTAGAGCACCGCCTCGACCTCAAGGCTCGACACCACCGCGCCGTCGAGGCGGATCAGGTCGGCGCCGCGATCGAAGAAGAGCAGCTCGCCGTCGGCGTCCAGGCGACCGTAGTCGCCGGTGCGGTACCAGCCGTCCGCGCGGACCGCAGCGCTCAGCTCCGGATCGACGTGCAGCTTGCGGGGTGCCTGGTGGCGCAGCCAGATCTCGCCGAGCTGGCCCTGCGCCGCCGGTTCGCCGTGCTTGTCGGCGACCCGCAGCTCGGTGCCGGGGATCGGCCGGCCCACCGAGAACGGCTTGGCCGGGTTGAACATGGTGAACACGAGCGCCGGCCCGGCCTCCGACTGCGAGCACCCGCCGCCGACCTGCGCGCCGGGAACCATCGCCATCAGCCGTAGCGCGACGGCCGGCGGCATCGGTGCCGAGCCGTTGAAGAAGGTCTTGAGCGAGGACAGGTCGTGCCGCTCGGCGATGCCGGCCGCGAGCATCTGGATCGCGATCCACGGGGTGATCGCGATCGAGGTGACCTTGAACTGCTCGATCAGCTCGCCCATCCGCTCCACGTCATGCTGGTCGCAGACGACCGAGGTGGGTTGCGCGGACAGGGCCGAGTTGACACAGGTGGCGCTCGTGCTGGAACCGAGCAGCATCGGTACCAGCATGTGCGTCGCGGGCAGGTCGCGGAAGCCCTGGAACGCTTCGAGCTTGCGGCCGAAGGTCAGGTTGCCGTGCGGTACCGTGTACGCCCTCGCCGGTCCGGTGGTGCCCGACGTGTAGGCGATGTCGACGATGTCGTCGGGGCGCAGCGCCACGTCCAGCGGGCCGCCGGCGCCACGGTCCAGTGTGGACAGTGGGTGCGCGGGTCCGGCGAACCCGGCCGGCGGGCTGAGCCGGTCGGCGTGCACCACCCGGGAGACTCCGCACTCGGCGAGCCGACGGTCCACTTCGGACGGTGGCATCCCGTCGTTGAGATGCACCGCCGTCCCGCCGGCCCGCACGAGGCCGAGATATCCGATGGCGTAACCGATCCAGTCCAGCCCGCTGAACCACAACGCGACCCGGTCGCCGTGCCGCAGCCCGGCGTCCAGCAGCGCATGCGCGACCGCGCGCGAGCGCCGTTCCCAGTCGGCGAAGTGCAGCACGGCGCCGCCGTCGACGTTGAACGCCATACCGTCGGGATCGTCGGCGGCGCGCCGTTCGAGCACGTCGGAAAGCACCAGCGCACTGGCCGTGCGGGTCATGGTCGCTCCGTTCAGGACTCGATGCCGTTCAGGATTCGATGTCGTAGTCGAGCACGAAATCGTGGTTGTCGAGGATCTCGCCCTCGCCGCGGATGCCGACCAGCTCCTCGGTGCCCGAGCCGGGCAGGATCTTCCACGACTTGGCGTGGTCGCCGGAGTATGCGGTGGCGGACAGGACGGCGATGAACGTGCCCTTGCGCCCGTGCAGGGTACCGGCGATCCGCTCGACGCCCAGGTATGCGGCCGGGTTGCCGCCCTCGACGCCGACCATGATGGCTTCCAGAGTGCCGGTGGCGGTGAGGTCACCGGTGTACTTCTTGGTCCAGCGGTTGCGGTGCAGGGCACCGCCTTCCCACTCCGCCGGCGTGACCTCTCGGTTCTCGATGACGAACGCGCTGTTGGCTCGGGTGGACATGCGTGACTGCTCCCTCGGGGTTCGGCGCCGGTATCCGGGCTGCGCCGATGATAGTCGGCAGTCACCGTAGCGTCGACCGGCCAGGCAGAGTACGCACAATTGAGCAGCCCGTACCGCGACCGCTCAGTACCGTCGCCGGAAATAGTCTTCCCGAGGAGCGTCGAGATGAGCGTCGAGACCATCGTTCCGCCGGCGCAGCACCAGACATCGGTACCGGCGGCCGAGATCCTGCACTCGGCCAACTGTGGACTGGTCGTGGAGCGGGTCGCGCAGGTACGCGCCGAACTGCGGGACGAGGCGGTGTCTTTCGTCCGGCAACTGGCCGACGAGGTCAACACCAAGCAGGCCGGCAGCGCCACGATGCTGGTGTTCGAGGAGACGTTCGGCACCAAGGACCGTATTCACGTGCTGTTGCATCTGGCTTCGCTGGACGGCTACTACGAGCTGGTACAGCTGGGCGGTTGGGCGGCGCCGGGTGCCGGTACCGATGGCTGGAACCGGTTGTTCACCCCGGGCAGCGTCCAGGAGACGGTGCTGATGCCGCAGTTCTGGGGGATGTACGGCACCCGCGTGGACGGCGAGCTGGAGCGGCAGAGCGCCGTGTACCGCACCGCCGGCCCGGTGTCGATTCCGCCGGCCCGGCAGCAGACCAGCCTGCCCGACGACCGGATACTGCACTCCGGCAATGCCGGCATCGTCATGCACCGCACCGGTCAGATGGTCTACGACCTGCGTTCCGAGGCGCGGCAGTTCGGCCGCGAGGTGGCCGAGTCCATCAACAAGAACCTGCCCGGCGAGTGCACGGTCTTCGTGTACGAGGAGGCGTTCGGCCAAGCCGACCGGCTGCACTGGCTGATCCACGTCAAGGACCTCACCACCTACCTGAGCCTGCTGCAGCTGCACGTGCGCGACGAAGAGGTACGCGACATCTACTTCCGGGAGCGGATCGCGCCGGAGAAGGGCGGCGGCACCTGGGCCCGCCTGTTCATCGACGGCTCGATGGCCGACGTCGCCCTCACCCCGCAGCGCTGACCCGGGCACCTGACGAAGAAAGGCTGGGCTGATGACCGCCGTGCTGGAACCGATGACCGCCGAGCGCCGCGCGCAGATCGTACCGCCCGCGCGGCACCAGGCCGAGCTGCCGCCCGACGAGCTGCTGCACTCCGGTAACGCCGGCGTGGTCGTGCAGAAGGTCGGCCAGCTGCGCTCGGAGTACCGCAACGAAGGGCGGATGTTCGCCCGCGAGATGGCCAAGCACGTCAACGGCCGGCAGCGCGGCAACGCCAGCGCCTTCGTGTACGAGGAGACCTTCGGCGTCGAGGACCGCCTGCACTTCCTCATCCACCTGCGCACGCTGGACACCTACTACGCCATGGTGGAGATGGGCGACCAGGACCGCGCGTACCGCGCCTCGGTCGCGCAGGAGCGGGTGCAGACCGACACCGGCGCGGCCGCCTGGGACCGGCTGTTCGTCGATGGCAGCATGCGTTCCAACGTCCTGCTGCCGCTGGCCGCGCCGCTCGACGGGCCGGCGCTGCACTCGGCGAGCGCCGGCATCGTGGTGCACCGGGCCGCCCGGGTCGGGTACGGCTTCCGTGCCGAGGCCCGGCAGGTGGCCCGGGAACTGGCCGAGTCCATCAACAAGGGCTTCCCCGGCGAGGCGAGCGCAACCGTGTACGAGGAGGCGTTCGGGCCCGACCAACTGCACTGGCTCATCCACCTGACCGACCTCACCACGTACCGGCGACTGCTGGAGCGCGAGGTGTTCGACATCGAGGGCCGGCCCGGGACGTTCGCCGACGGCAGTGTGTTCACCGAGGCGCTCACCCCGCACCACTGGGGCCTGTACGCCACGCGGCAGCAGGGCGCCGCCTGAGCCGGAGGGGAGGGTCCGGATGACCGCGGCGTGGGTGTTCCCGGGCCAGGGTGCGCAGCGCCGCGGTATGGGCGCCGACGTCATCGACCGGTACCCGGACCTGTGCGCGCAGGCCGACGCGATCCTCGGCTACGACGTGCGGGCGCTGTGCCTGGACGGTGCGGCGCCCGGCCTGCACGACACCCGTTACGTGCAGCCGGCGCTGTTCGTCGTCAACGCGCTGAGCTTCCTGGCGCGCATCGAGGAGCATCCGCCACCGGATTTCCTTGCCGGACACAGTCTCGGCGAGTACAACGCGCTGTTCGCGGCCGGCTGCTTCGACTTCGCCACCGGGGTACGGCTGGTGCAGCGGCGTGGCGAGCTGATGGGCCGGGCCACCGGCGGCGGCATGGTCGCCGTCGTCGGTGGCCCGCCGGACCGGATCGCAGAGCTGCTAAGGGAATCCGGCATCGACGACGTCGACCTGGCCAACCGCAACTCGGCCGAGCAGGTCGTGCTTTCCGGGCCGGCCGAGGCGCTGCGCCGGGCGAGCGACGCGGTCGTCGCGGCCGGGGCCGGCCGGTGCGTGGCGCTGCGGGTCAGCGCGCCGTTCCACTCCCGGCACATGGCCGCGGCGGCAGCGCAGTTCCGCGCGTTCCTCGACGGCGTCCGGTTCGCCGAGCCGCGGATCCCGGTCATCGCCAACGTCACGGCGCTTCCGTACCCGGCCGGCGCAGTGCCGGACCTGTTGGCGCGCCAGGTGGACAGCCCGGTGTGCTGGTGGGAGAGCATGAGCTACCTGCTCGCCCGCGGGGTGTCCGAGACGGTGGAGGTCGGGCCGGGCCGGGTGCTGACCGAGCTGTGGACGGCCGCGCGCAGGCAGCCGTACCGGGCGCCGGCTGTATCGTCGCCGGTCGCGCCGGTCGCGCCGGTCGCGCCGGCTGGGCCGGCCACGGCCGGGCGGCGGATCTGCGCCGAGCGGCTGGGGTCGGCACAGTTCCGGCGCGACTACGGCGTGCGGTACGCGTACCTGGCCGGTGCCATGTTCAAGGCGGTCGCCTCGACCGCGATGGTGGTACGCCTGGCCCGGGCCGGCCTGATGGGCTTCTTCGGCGCGGGCGGCCTGACACTGGACGAGATCGAGGCCGCCCTGTGCGACATCCGCGCGCAACTCGGTGACACCGGCCGGTTCGGCATGAACCTGCTCGCCACCCCCGACGATCCGGCCGTGGAACGCGAGATCGTGGCCCGGTACCTGCGCCACGACGTGCGCTACCTGGAGGCCGCGAGCTACCTGCAGGTCACCGCCGGGCTCGTGCACTTCCGCTTCCAGGGCGCGTACCGCGCGCCGGACGGTACGCCCCGCACGCGGCGGTACGTCGTGGCGAAGGTGTCCCGGCCTGAGGTCGCGACGGCGTTCCTGAGCCCGCCGCCGCAGGCGCTGCTCGACCGGCTGGTCGCCGAGGGCGCGCTCACCGCCGACGAGGCCGCCGTCGCCGCGTCGCTGCCGGTCGCCGGGGACGTGTGCGTCGAGGCCGACTCGGGTGGGCACACCGATGCCGGCAGCCCGTACGCGCTCATGCCCGCGATGGTGCGGCTGCGCGACGAGATGCAGACACGGTACCGGTATCCGCAGCGGATCCGCATCGGTGCGGCGGGCGGCATCGGGTCGCCCGAGTCGGCCGCGGCCGCGTTCGTGCTCGGCGCCGACTTCGTGGTCACCGGCTCGGTCAACCAGTGCACGCCCGAGGCGGGTACCTCCGACGCGGT
>VAWN01000073.1:0-32921 GCA_005885555.1 Actinomycetota bacterium | reverse complement strand
CTCGGCGCGCGGGCACAGGTGGTGCGCAAGGGAACGCTGTTCCCGGCCCGTGCCAACAAGCTCTATCAGGTGTACCGGCGCTACGGCGGCCTCGACGAGATCGACCCGGACACCCGCCGCACGATCGAGGAGCGCTACTTCCGGCGCTCGTTCGGCGAGGTGTGGGACGAGACCCGGGAGTACCTGCGCAAGAACCGCAGCCGTGACATCGAGCGGGCCGAACGCAACCCGAAGGTCAAGATGGCGCTGGTGTTCCGCTGGTACTTCGTGCACTCGACCCGGCTGGCGATGGCCGGGGCGCCCGGCGAGCAGGTGAACTACCAGGTCCACTGTGGACCCGCGCTGGGTGCGTTCAACCGGTTGGTCGCCGGTACGCCGCTGCAACCGTGGCGGGCCCGGCACGTCGACCGGATCGCCGAGCTGTTGATGACCGGCGCCGCCGAACTGCTCGACGGTTCCCTGCGCGAATGGTCCGACCCGGAAGGATGAACGTGGACGAGGACGAGCTGCTCGACCGGGTACGGGGCCTCGTCGCGGGGCTGATGCCGCCGGGTACCGTCGTGGGCCCGGACACCGGCCTGCGCGAGCACGGACTGGAGTCGCTCGCGGTCACCCGGCTGTGGTTCTTGCTACGCAAGGAGTTCGGCGTCGACATCCCGGTACCGTGGCTGGGCGCCGGACCGACCGTGGCGGCGCTGGCCGACCGGGTGCGCGCGGAACAGCGCCCCGGGCAGCCCACGGCCGAACCGGCGACACCGCCCGCCACGGACCGGTTCGCGGCGTTCCCGCTGACCGACCTGCAGCAGGCGTACCTGATCGGCCGCGACCCGCAACTGACCGGCGATCCGGTCGGCTGTCACATCTACCGCGAGTTCACTGTGGACGGTCTGGACGCCGACCGGCTGTGTACCGCATGGCGGCGGGTCGTCGACGCGCACGACATGCTGCGCATGGTGGTGACGCCGGACGGCCGCCAGCGGATCCAGCAACAGGCGCCGCAGTTCGCGGTACCGGTACACGATGCGGCCGGTACCGCGGCGGAGTTCGCCGCACGCGTGGCCGCGGTGCGGGACCGGCTCGCGCACCGCCGGTACGAGGCCGGTAGCTGGCCCATGCACACGGTCGAGGTGTCGCGCGGTCCCGGCGGTCGCGGGGTCGTCCACGTGAGCATCGACGCGCTGCTCACCGACGGGCACGGGCTGGCGGTGATCCTCGACGACTGGTGGCGCTGCTACGCCGATCCGGAGCACCGGATCGACCAACCCGAACTGACCGTCCGCGACTGCGTCGTCGGGCTCGCCGCCCCGGACGGGTCACGCGAACGGCACCTGGACTACTGGGCCGACCGGCTCGCCGGCCTGCCGCCCGGACCCGACCTCGTCGGGCCGGAACCCGTTGCGCGGCCGGACGGGTGCCGGCGCAGCGCGCTGACCGGCTCGCTCGACCGCGAGCAATGGCGGGTGCTGCGCGGGATCGCCGTCGACTGGGGCGTGTCGCCGACCGCGCTCGTGCTGACCCTGTTCGCGGAGGCGTTCGGCTGGCAGCGGGTACGGCGGCCGTTCTCGGTGGTGCTGACCACCAACCACCGCGCCCGGCTGGCCGACGAGGCGGACACCGTGGTCGGTCCGTTCACGTCCAGCATCGTCGTGCCGCTGCCGGACACGCTCGACCGACCGCTGCGCGCCGCTGCGATTGCGGTACACGAACAACTGTGGCAGGACCTCGACCATGCGGCGGTGTCCAGCGTCGCGGCGCTGCGGGCGGCCCGCGCCAAGGACCGCACCGTGGCGGCGGCGGACCTGCCCGTGGTGTTCACGAGCCTGCTCGGTACCGGCCGGTCCGCCGACGCCGGGTTCGCCGGTTCCGTCAGCTACGCGCTCAGCCAGACCGCCGGGGTCGCCCTGGACCACCAGATGTGGGAGCGCGACGGCGAGCTGCACTTCCGCTGGGACGTTGTGCCGCAACGGTTCCCCGCGGGCGTGCTGCCGGAGCTGTTCGCCACGTTCGTCAACTCGTTGCACGACCTGGGTACCGCACCGGCCGAGCCGCGCGCGATGAACGAGCTGCAGCAGGCGTACTTCGTCCCGCGCGCGACCGCCGAACCGGCGCCGTGGGACGGCTGCCAGGTGTACCACACGTTCGCCGTGGACGACCTCGACCTCGACCGGCTGCGCGCGGCGTGGCTGCGCCTGGCCGCCGCGTACGACGTGCTGCGCACCGTGGTGACACATGACGGCAGGCTCGCGGTGTGCCCGGATCCGCCGCGGTGGCGCGAGATTCCCGTGGTCCATCTCGCCGATGTGGCCGACCCGGACGGGTACCTGCGCGAGCTGCGGGACCGCGCGGTGGGCCGGGCGTACCCGCTGGGCCGCGGGCCGCAGTCCGACCTGCGCGTGACGATCGACCGGCAGGGGCGCGCGACCGTCCACGTGACCACCGACCTCACCATCATCGACGGCCGCAGCATCCATTTCCTGGTGCGCGAGCTGTTCCGGCTCTACGCCGACCCGGACGCGACACCGCCGGCGCACGCTCCGCACGCGGAGTACCTCGCCGAGCGGGCCGCGCAGCGCGAAGCCGCCGACTATCCACTGTGGACGGAGCACTGGCGCAACCGGGTCGCCGCCCTGCCGCCGGGTCCGTTGCCGCAGGCGGATTCCGGCGGTGCCGGTGCCCGGGAACGCCGCGAGGGACTGCTCACCGGATGGCGCGCGGTACGGCAGCGCGCCGAGCGGGCCGGCCTGACCGGGGACGACCTGCTGGCCGCCGCGTTCACCGAATCGCTGGCGCAGCGGTACCCGACGCCGTTCAGCGTGCCGGTGGTCCGCTGGACGGCCGGCACCGGCCGGTACCGCCCCGGCGAGTACACCGCGTTGAGCTGGGTGACCCGTGCGGACGCCGGCCGACCGGTGTGGGAACAGGCGGCCGAGTTCCGCCGGCGCATCGACGAGGACGCCGCGGCCGACGCGGTCAGCGGCCTGGGCGAGCTACGCCGCCGGGTGCTGCGGGAGCGGCGCACCGGCCACTTCGACCTGCCCGTCGTGTACACCGGAGCGCTGGACCTGTCGAGCCAGCCGCTGCCACCGGGCGTCACGCTCGGTCCCTGGCTCACCTGTACCCCCGACGTCGCACTGGACTGCATCGCCATCGACGAGGGTGACGAGTTGCGGTTCTACTGGGACGCCGACCCGGGACGGTTCCCGGCCGGGGCGCTGGACGCCATGTTCGCCCGGTACCGCGACCTGCTGGCCGGACTGACCGACGCCGCACCGGATCCGGACGGGTACCGGCGCACGGCGCTGTACGACTGGAACGACACCGACGTCGAGTTCCCCGCCGACGCACCCGTGCACGCGCTGTTCGAGGAACAGGCGGCGCTGCGGCCGGATGCGGTCGCGTTGCGCTGGGCCGGCGGGACGATGACCTACGCAGAGCTCAACAAGCGCGCGAACCGCGTCGCCTGGTCGTTGCGGCGCCTCGGGGTCGGGCCCGAGGTACCGGTCGGGATCAGCGTGCCGCGCGGCCCGGACATGGTGGCCGCGGTCTTCGGGGTGCTCAAGGCGGGCGGCTGCTACGTGCCGCTGGAGCCGTCGCTGCCGGCGGCCCGCGCGTCGGCCATCCTCTCCGACGCGGCCATCGCACTGGTGCTCACCTCGACCGGCCGGCACGGCTGGGCGGTACCCGACGGCGTGCGCGCGGTACCCGTCGAGGCGCCCGGGGAACCGGAGGACAACCCGCCGCCGTCGGTCACCGTGTCGGGTACCGCGTACGTCATCTTCACCTCGGGGAGCACCGGCCGGCCCAAGGGCGTGGCTGTCGCGCACCGCCCGCTGCGCAACCTGGTCAACTGGTGCGTGCGCACGCACGGGTTCGGTCCGGCCGACGTGGGCCTGTGCGTCACCTCGCTCGGGTTCGACCTGTCCGTCTTCGACATCCTCGGCCTGCTCGGTTGCGGCGCCGCACTGTACATCGCCGACGAAGCCGAACAGCGCGATCCGCACCTGTTGCTGGATGTGCTGGTGCGCGAGCCGGTCACGTTCTGGAACTCCGCGCCGACGTCGCTCAACCAGCTTGCGCCGCTGTTCGCGTCGGTGGCCGGTGCCGGCGGTACCGACACCCTGCGCCTGGTCTACCTCAGCGGTGACTACACCCCGCTGGGCCTGCCCGACCAGGTGCGGGCGGTGTTCCGCAACGCCCGGATCGTCAGCCTCGGCGGCGCCACCGAGGCCACCGTGTGGTCGAACTGGTTCGAGGTCGGCGCGATCGACCCTTCCTGGCGCAGCATCCCGTACGGCCGGCCGATCGACAACGCGCGGTACTACATCCTCGATGAGGACATGCAACCGTGCCCGGTCGGCTGCGAGGGCGATCTGTACATCGGCGGCGAATGCCTGAGCCTCGGGTACTACCGGCAGCCCGACCTGACCGCGCAGCGGTTCATCCCGGATCCCTTCGGCGCAGGGCCGGACGGCCGGCTGTACCGCACCGGCGACCGCGCCAGCTACTTCCCGGACGGGAACATCTGTTTCCTCGGCCGGGCCGACAGCCAGGTGAAGATACGCGGCTTCCGGGTGGAGCTGGCCGAGATCGAGTACCAGCTGCGGGCGCACCCGGGCGTGGCGGACGTCGTGGTGCTCGCCCGGTCCGACGCGTCCGGCGACCGCAAGCTCGTGGCGTACGTCGTTGCCGACGCTGCGACCCCGCCGGCCGTGGCGGACCTGCGTCGGCACGCCGCCGCCGCGCTGCCGGACTACATGGTGCCCAACGTGGTCGCGTTCGTCGACGGCTTCCCGGCCACGGCGAACGGAAAGCTCGACCGCGACGGGCTGCCGTGGCCGGTCGAGCCGGGCAGCAGCCACCGGTTGTCGCCGTCCCCGACCGAGGCGGCGCCGGCCGGTACCGGTCCGGCATCGGGTACCGGTTCGATGGAGCTGGCCGGGGAGATCGGGGCCATCTTCGCCGACGTGCTGGGCCTGGCCGCGGTCGATCCGGACGCCGACGTGTGGGACCTGGGCGCCACGTCGTTCACGATGGTGCAGGTGTCCGGCGTGCTGTTGCAGCGGTACGGCCGGCGGGTACCGGTGTCCGCGATGCTCGCCGAGCCGAGTCCGGCCGGCATCGCGCGGGCGGTCGACGGCGACGCACGTCCGGAACCCGTTGTCGCACCGCCGGATCCGGTTGAGGCACGGCCGGATCCCGTTGATTTCTTTTCCACCGCTGACCGTACGGCGTTCAAGCAGGCGCGCTGGGACCTGCGCACCGCGGGCTCCGACGAACTCGTCGTCGCGCTTGACGACGAACGCGTCGCGGACGCACACCTCGCCTGGCGGGCCAGCCGCCGCGAGTTCGACCGGGGCCCGGTCCCGTACCCACGCTTCTCCCGCCTGCTCACGCTGTTGCGCGAGAAGGAGTTCGACGGCCGGCGGCGCCGGCTGTACCCGTCGGCCGGCGACACCTACGCCGTCCAGGTGTACCTGCACGTGCGGCCCGGCGGCGTGGAAGGGGTACCCGAGGGCCTGTACTACTACCATCCCGTCGACCACGTGCTGCATCTGGTGAACCCGGCGCCGCGCGTGGACCGCTCGGTGCACTTCGTCTACAACCGGCCGGTCTTCGACCAGGCGGCGTTTGAGGTGTACCTGTTCGGCCGCGACGACGCGATCGAACCCGTGTACGCCGCTGACAGCGAACGGTTCCTGTTGCTGGAGGCCGGGTACCTCGGCCAGCTGCTCCTGTTCGGGCAGGCCGCCTGCGGGATCGGGCTGTGCCCCGTCGGCACCGTCGCCGTCGACGGGATCGCCGCGCAGTTCGGGCTCGACGGCGGGTACCGGTACCTGCACGCGTTCCTCGGCGGCCGCAACGACCAGCCGCCGGCCGTCGCGGCGACGGGGGAGCGCCCACCGTTCACGGCCGGTGCGGGTACTGCCGCTGCGGTCGCTGACGCCGATGCGGATGCCGATGCCGAGGTCGCGGTCGTCGGCTTCGCCGGCCGGTTCCCCGGCGCCGACGACACGGAAGCCTTCTGGCGCAACCTGAGCCGGGGTACCCGCTCGCTCGGTCCGGTACCGGAGCGGCGCCGGGACCAGGTCGCCGCACCGGGCCGGGACCTGCCGGCCGGCGGGTACCTCGACGACATCGACACGTTTGACAGCCTGCTGTTCCACGTCTCCCCGGCGGAGGCGGCCGGCCTCGACCCGCAACTGCGGCTGCTGCTGCACACCGTGTGGTCCTGCCTGGAGGACGCCGGCCACACCGGCGCATCGCTGGGACGCACCGGCCGGGTCGGCGTGTTCGTCGGTGCGATGTGGCAGGACTACCAGCATGTCGCCGCCGACCGGGCACGGCAGGGCGACCCGGCCACCATCTCGGCGACCGCATCGGAGGCGGCGAACCGGATCTCGCACTTCTTCGACTTCACCGGTCCGAGCCTCGCGGTGGACACGTCGTGCTCGTCGTCGCTGGCCGCACTGCACCTCGCCGTCGCCAGCCTGCGCCGCGGGGAGTGCGGGTCGGCGGTGGTGGCCGCGGTGAACCTGCTCAGCCACCCGTACCATCTGCGGCTGCTGACCGATCTCGGCCTGCTCGCCGCGGAGCAGCCCGACGGCGCGTTCGACGGCGGGACCGCCGGTTGGACACCCGGCGAAGGCGTGGCGGCGGTGCTGTTGCGGCTGCGCCCCGCGGCCGAGCGCGACGGTGACACGGTATCGGCCATCGTCGAAGCGACCGGGATCGGTCACCTCGGCGGCAACGGTCGCTTCGGCACGCCGCACGCGGCGGCGCTGCGCCACACGATCGGCGAAACGCTGGCCGGTGCCGGGGTTGAAGCGGACGACATCGGTTACGTCGAGTCCGCCGCGGCCGGCGCGACCCTCGCCGACGCGGCGGAGTTCGAGGCACTCGGCCAGGTCTTCGCCGGGCGCGCGGACCCGGTACCGGTCGGCACGGTCAAGCCGAACATCGGGCACCTGGAAGCCGCGGCCGGACTGTCCCAACTCACCAAGGTGCTGTTGCAGTTGCGCCATCGCCAGATCGCGCCGACGCCGATGTCGGCGCGTCCGGCACCGCTGGTCTCGTGGGCGGGTACCGGTTTGCGACCGGCCGACCGGCTCAGCGTCTGGACCGGCGACCGGCCGCGGCGCGCTCTGGTCAACGCGATCGGCGCCACCGGCTCGTACGGGCACGCGGTACTGCGCGAGGCGCAGCCCTATCCCGGTACGCCGGTCGAGGATGGAGCGCAGCGGTACCTCGTGCCGCTGTCGGCGCAGACCGACGAGCAGCTCGCCACGCTGGCCGGTCGGCTGCACGCGCATCTGGTCGCCCAGCGGCGGATCGGACGGGCACCGCGCCTCGCCGACGTGGCGTACACCCTGCAGACCGGCCGGGTGCAGCTCGGGCGCCGGCTGGCGATCGAGGCGGCCACGCTGGACGAGCTGATCGCGGCGCTGTCGGCCGTGGAGCAGGGCGGGGCGCCGCCGGTCGGGTCGCCCGACGGGTTGGCCGGATGGCTCGCCGGGCAGGACGTGGACTGGTCACGGTACCGGCCGGCGGGCGCGGTGCGACGGGTACCGTTGCCGGGATACCCGTTCGCGACCGAGCGGTACCGGCTCGGCCCGGCGCCGGCCGCGGCGGTGCCGGAGCCCGTCCCGGTGCCGGAGCCCGTTCCGGTGCCGGTGCAACAATCCGGCGCCTCGATGGAGGACTACGTCCGGCGGGTCTACGCCGAGGTGTCCGGCATCCCGTTGGAACGGCTGGATCCGCGGGTACCGCTGGAGCAGTACGGCCTGTCGTCGGCGCTCATCGTCACGCTGAACGTGCGGCTGGCCGCCGACCTCGGCGAGGTACCGAGCACGCTCTTCTTCGCGCAGCCCGACCTCGCCGGCGTCGCGGCGGAACTCACCGCGCTGGGCAAGCAGCGGCCCGCGCCGGTACCGGCTGCGGTCCCGCCGGTGGCGACCGACGAGCGGATCGCCGTCATCGGCATCGCCGGCCGGTACCCCCAGGCGCCGGACCTGGATCGCTTCTGGCGCAACCTGGTCGACGGCCGCGACGCCATCACCGCACTGCCGGCCGACCGGCGCCGACCGGGTTGGCCCGACGACCTGATGGTCGGCGGCTTCCTCGACGACGTCGCGATGTTCGACCCGCTCTTCTTCGGTATCACGCCGCGCGACGCGGCCGCGATGGATCCGCAGGAGCGGCTGTTCCTCCAGATCGCCTGGCACACACTGGAGGACGCGGGATACACCCGGGCACGGCTGCGCGAGCGGCACGGCGGCCGGGCCGGGGTGTTCGTCGGTTCGATGTACAACGAGTACCCGTTCCTCGGCCTGGCGCAGGCGGCCTACGATCCGGCCGGAACCTGGTCTGCGGTCGGCTCGGCGATCGCCGGTATCGCCAACCGGGTGTCCTACTTCCTCGACCTGCACGGGCCGAGCCTGACCGTCGACACGATGTGCTCGTCGTCGCTGACCGCGATCCACCTGGCCGTGGCGAGCCTGCGGCGCGGGGAGTGCGAGGTGGCGCTGGCCGGCGGGGTCAACCTTTCCTTGCACCCCAACAAGTTCGTGATGCTGCGCGAGCTGAAGATGGCCTCCTCCGACCACCGGTGCCGCAGCTTCGGCGCCGACGGTGACGGGTTCGTGCCCGGTGAAGGCGTCGGTGCGGTACTGCTCAAGCCGCTGTCGCGGGCGATCGCCGACGGCGACCGGATCCACGCGGTGATTCTCGCTACCGCGGTCAACCACGACGGCAAGACCAACGGCTACACGGTGCCGAACCCGGTGGCCCAGGGCGGGCTTGTGGCGCAGGCGTTGCGCGACGCCGGGGTACCCCCGCAGAGCATCGGTTACCTGGAGGCGCACGGAACCGGTACCGCGCTGGGCGATCCGGTCGAGCTGGACGGGCTGGGCCGGGCATTCGCCGGGGCGGGACCGGCGCCGGGTGGTTGCGCGATCGGTTCGGTCAAGTCGAACATCGGCCACCTTGAGGCGGCGGCGGGAATCGCCGGGCTGACAAAAGTGGTGCTGCAGTTGCGGTACGGCCGGCTGGTGCCGTCGCTGCACGCCGAGCGGCTCAATCCGAACGTCGACTGGAGCCGCAGCCCGTTCCGGGTACAGCGGCAGGGTGCGCCGTGGACCGGGCCGGCGCGGCGGGCCGGGATCAGCTCGTTCGGCGCCGGTGGTGCGAACGCGCACGTGATCGTCGAGAGCTACGACCCACCGGTGGCGGAAACCGAGGCGGTGCAAGGGCCGCAGCTCGTCCCGCTCTCCGCGCGGACCCCGGATCAGCTGCGCGAGCTGGCCGGGCGGCTCGGCGCGGCGCTGGCGGACGGGCCACCGGTACCGCTGGCCGACGTCGCCTACACACTGCGGGCCGGGCGGGAAACGTTGAAGGAGCGGCTGGTGCTGGCGGCCGACGACGTCCCGCAGCTCGTCGGGCTGCTGCGCCGGTACGCCGCGGGGGAACCGGTACCGGTGGCCGAGGGCGTGGACCAGACCGGCCCGCCCCCGTCGGGACAGCGGCGGATCGTCGGGCTGCCCGGGTACCCGTTCGCCCGGATGCGTTGCTGGGTAGGGGAATCCGCGCCCGCGGCCGAGGTACCGCTGCTGGTGCGTGGCTGGCGCGTCGAGGCGGCCGGCCCGGCGGTCGACCGGACCGAGGGCGTCGCGCTCTGCCTGTGCCGCCCCGCCCAGCGTGGCCTGGCCGCTGCGGCTGCCGAAGCGTTGCACCCGATCCCGGTGCGGATCCTGGTCGAGGGCACCGACTACGCCGACCCGGACGGGGCGGTGCGGGCGGTCGGCGAGCTGCTCGACCGGTACGGCCCGGTCACCGGCGTGCTCGACCTGTGCGCGCTGCCCGATCCCGGCGTACCGAGCGCGCCCGAACGCGACGACGGCCCGTGGGGCGCCCGATTGGCGATCCTGCAACAGGTACTGGCCCGCCGTCCGGAGGCCGGCGTGCGCGTGCTTCAGGTGACCAGCGGGCTGCTCGACCTGCCCGGCCCCACCGCCGACCCGACCGGGGCGCGGCTGGCCGGGTTCGTGCGCATGCTCGGCGCGGAGTACCCGTCGGTGCGTGCCACCGTCCTCGACGTCGACCGGATACCGGAGTTTCCCGCCGGGCTCGCCGGGGCCTGGCGGTCGGCCGATCCCTACGCCGAGATCTGCGTGCGCGACGGAATCCGTTACCGGTCCTGCCTCGTACCGGCGCCACCCGCCGCCGCACCCTGGCAGCCCGACCCGGAACGGGTGTACGTCATCACCGGCGGCACCCGCGGCCTGGGCGCGTTGGCCGCGCGGCATCTCCGGCGGTTGGCGGTCCTCGGGCTCCGGCCGTTGCCGCCCCGCCACGAGTGGACCACCGCCGGCCCCGCCGGCCCAGCCGGCCCCGCCGGCCCCGCCGGGCCGGCGGTGGAGGCGGTCGGGCACATCCAGGAGCTGGAACGGTTGGGCGCCCGGGTGATGGTGCACACCGGTCCGCTCACCGACCGGGACGCGCTGGGCCGGTTCCTGGCCGACGTCCGGGCCTCGCTCGGTCCGATCGCCGGTGTGCTGCACTGCGCCGGGCAGGGTAGTGAAGGCCCGGCTCCGTTCGTCCACAAAGGACTGTCCGGCATCCGGCGGGTACTGGCACCGAAGGCCGACGGCGTCGACGCGCTCGTCGACCTGACCGCGGCCGACCGGCTCGACTTCTTCGTGCTGTACTCGTCGGTCTGCGCCGCCGTCGGCACACTGGCCGCGGGGGTCAGCGACTACGCGGCCGCCAACGGGTACCTCGACTACGTTGCGGCGCAACAGGTTCGCGCGGGGCGGACCGGGTTCCGCGCGGTGAACTGGCCGGTGTGGCGGGAGACCGGCGGCGGCGTGGACCGGCCCGGCGCCGCCGCGGGCGTCGGGCTCGATGCGCTGACCGACGAGGCCGGACTGGCTGTCCTGGACCGGGTTCTGGCGCTGCCACCGGTCGGCGCGGTGTTACCGTGCCCCGGGCTGCCCGGCGGTTTCGACGCCGAGGCGGCGGTGCGCGTCAACCGGGTACCGCGGGAAGGCGGTGCCCCGGTCACCGCGGCCGTTGCGGCGGTGGATGATGCGCCATCGGGGTGGCTGGTCGAGTTGTTCGCGCGTACGCTCGGCATTCCCCAGCCGGAACTCGATGACGGCGCGGACTTCGGCGCGCTCGGTGTCGAGTCGGTGCTGCTGGCCGAGCTGGTCACCCGGATCGAGGAGCGGATCGGCCGGCCGCTGGAACCCGCTGCCCTGCTCGAATACCCGACGCTGCAACGGCTCTCCGCGCACCTGCGGGCCACCGGTGCGGTGACCGCCGTGCCGGCCGCACCGCAACCGGCGACCGCACCGGTTGTACCGGGCCGCCCGGCCGGCCCTACGGACCAACGGATCGCGGTCGTCGGCATGGCCGGCCGGCTGCCCGGTGCACCGGACCTCGATGCGTTCTGGCGGCTGCTGCGCGCGGGTACCAGTGCCGTCACCGAGGTACCGGTGGCGCGTTGGGACACCGGACGGCTGTACGACCCGCAGCGCGCGCCGGGCCGCAGTATCAGCATGTGGGGTGGCTTCGTCGACGGCATCGAGGACTTCGACCCGCAGTTCTTCGGCATGTCCGACGACGAGGCGCGCAACCTCGATCCGGCGATCCGCCTGATGCTGGAGGCGAGCGCCGGGTGCCTGCGCGACGCCGGGTACCGCGACGACGAACTGCGCGGCGCTGACGTCGGTGTCTTCGTCGGCGCCCGGATGTCCGGGTACCGGCGCCGGATCGACCTGCACAGTGCGGTATCGGGACTCGGTGGTGACCAGAACTTCATCGCCGCCCGGGTGGCGCACCAGTACGACCTGCACGGGCCGAGCCTGGTGGTGGACAGCGCCTGTTCGTCGGCGCTCGTCGCGGTGCAGCTCGCGATCCGCAGCCTGCTCGCCGGCGAGACGACGATGGCGCTGGCGGGTGCCGTCGAGGTGCTCCTCGACGAAGAACCGTACCTGGAGTTCAGCGCGGCACGGGCCCTGTCGCCGCGTGGCCGGTGCGCCGCGTTCGCGCGCGACGCCGACGGCTTCGTTCCCGGGGAGGGCTGCGCGGTCCTGCTGCTCAAGCCGCTCGACCGGGCGCTGCGCGACGGCGACCGGGTGCACGCGGTCATCGACGCGGTGGCGGTGGGCAACGACGGGCACACCATGGGACTCACCACGCCGAACCCCGCCGCGCAGGCCCAGGTGATCCGCCGGGCGTTGCGGCTCGCCGGGGTGTCCGCGCAGGATGTGGCGATGGTCGAGGCACACGGTACCGGCACGATGATCGGCGACCCGATCGAGCTGCGGGCGCTGACCGACGTGTACCGCGAACACACCGACCGGGTCGGCTACTGCGCGATCGGCAGCGTGAAGTCCAACCTCGGGCACCTGCTCAGCGCGGCCGGGATGGCCGGTCTGGTCAAGGTGCTGCTCGCGGTGGAGCACGGCGAGATCCCGGCGACACTGCACTGTGGGACGCCCAACCCGAGGTTCGACTTCGCCGCGTCGCCGTTCTTCCCCAACACGCAGTTGCGCGACTGGCCGGCCGGACCACGGTTCGCCGCGGTCAGCGCGTTCGGGCTCGGCGGTACCAACGCGCATCTCATCGCGTCCGCCGCACCGGTTGCGCAGCCGCGGCGGGTACCGTTGCCGCCGCCGGAATTCACCCGCCGCCGGCTCTGGTGGGACCGGGACCGGCCGTGGGACCAACCCGCCCCACCGGCCAACGGCAACGGCAACGGCAATGGGAACGGCAACGGGAACGGTCGTCCGCACCAGGTGGCCTCACTGCTCGACCTGACGTTCCGGCCGGTACCGCCGACGCAGGTTCAGCGATGACCGCGGCGATCGAGGTCTGTTTCACCGCCGGCCGGCCGCCGGTGGTACCCGTGCGGGACGGCGACGACCCGGCCGGTTGGCTTGCGGTACACCGAAACGACGTCGCGGCGGTGGTGTCCGGGTACGGTGCCGCGCTCATCCGCGGCCTCGGTGTGCGTGACGTCGCCGGGGCGGCCGCGGCCAGCCGGCTCCTCGTCGGCGAGCTGATGAGTGAGCGGGAACCGTTCGCCCCGCGGTCCGCCCACCCGCCGCTGTACTCCTCGACCGTCTGGCCGGCCGATCAACCGATGTGCATGCATCACGAGCTGAGCTACGCGCTGCAGTGCCCGTCGCGCCTGGTGTTCTGCTGCCTCACCGCGCCGGACCGCGGTGGCGCGACCGCGCTCGCCGACGCCGCCGCGGTACTGCGTGACCTGCCGCCGGAACTGGTGGATCGGTTCACCCGTACCGGTTGGCAGCTGCTGCGCACGCACAACGACATCGTCGGCGTACCGTGGCCGGAGGCGTTCGGCAGCACCGACCGGGCCACGGTCGAGCGGTACTGCCGCGACAACGACATCGCCTGGCGCTGGGACGACGACGGCGGGCTGCGCACCCGTCGGGTACGCCCGGCCGTCATCGACCATCCGGTCACCGGGGAACCGTTGTGGTGCAACCAGATCGCGTTCCTCAACGAGTGGACGATGGAACCGGCGGTGCGTGAGTACCTCACGTTCGAGTTCGGCGCCGACGGGCTGCCGTTCAACACGCGGTACGGCGACGGGCAACCGTTGGACAAGGCGACCGTCGACCTCATCAACGAGGTGTACGCCGCGCACACCGTGCGGGAACCGTGGCGCGACGGCGACATCCTGGTCGTGGACAACCTGCGGATGGCGCATGCGCGCGAGCCTTACGAGGGTGAGCGCCACGTGGTGGTGGCGCTGGCCGATCCGGTACCGCTGGCGCCGGCCGCTCAGTCGAAGGCCAGCGACCGGTACAGCGACACGTCGGGGCTGATCGCCGAGCAGGCCCGCACCGTGGCGGCGACCCGTTCCGGGTAACCGGGTTCGCCGGCGTCGAGCAGGACGCCGAGCATGGTACCGCTGTGTGCGGCGACCACACCGAGCGCCGCGACGTCGGCGCACACCCGCAGCACCGCCTCCAGTGAGCGTTTCGGCGACAGCGCCTGGTTCATCAGCGCGCTGCGGGTCGCCGCCGCGCCGACCTCCACGAGGTCCCGGCGTGCCACCGCGTCGGCGACCCGGTCGAGCAGCCGGGCGTACTCCCTGCGGTCCCCGGCCGAGAACGGTTTCTCGATCCGGTTGAAGGCAACGGTGTCCACCGTGCCGCCTTCGTCGACGCCGACGATCGTCATGGTGGGCAACGAACCGAGCCGTCCGCGCAGCCGCACGCGGCGGTGGTCGAAGGCGACGATGCCCGGATACAGCACCCCGTCGGTGGGCTCGATCCGGCGCAGCAGCCGCTCGATCCGGTCCGGCGACAGGTCCAGGTGCAGCGCGTTGGCCACGGCGCGCGCGCTGGCCACCAGGTCGGCCGAGGAACTGGCCAGGCCCTTGCCCTCGGGCAGGCTGCTGTCGACGGTGAGCACGCCGCCGGTGGACGCGCCCACCGAGTCGAGCAGCAGCCGGCACAGGCGCACCGCCTTGGTCTTGTGCGCCGGCCGTACCCGGACCTCGGGCGCGCGCGGATCCACCTGGAAGGTGGCCATGCTCCACCGCGCGATCGGCAGCGTGACAAGGAAATCCCCGTCCCGCCCGGGCAGCACGCCCTGCACCAGTTCGCCGAACGTGCCGAAGCACGTGCTGACCCCGGTGGCCCCGCGGTACAGGGGCTGGATCGGCGCGGCCGTCGGGCTCGGCATCGGCGTCGCGCCCCGCTCAGGCCGGCTGTCCGGCCGGTACCGGGCAGGCCGCCGCCACGAGGGCGGCGACGTCCGCGGGCCGGCTGCGGATGAAGTAGTGGCCACCCTCGGCCAGCAGGTACCCCTCGACCGTGTCGGCGATCCGCGCCCAACTGCGGTGCCGGCCGTCCGGCCCGGAGGTCGTCGGATCGTCGGCGGCGAGCACCACGTGGACCGGAGTCTGCAGGCGCGCCACGGGTTCCTGCTGCGCGCCGATGAGGTACCCGTTGGTCGACGTCACGTCGTGCCGGAACGCGCGGCCGACAAGCTCGGCGCGCTCGGACTTGAGCAGGTCCAGCTCGATGTACGCGGTGTCCTGGTGCAGCCGCGAGGTGACCTCGCGATCGGTGAGCGCGGACACCTCGTCGACCTCGCCGCGCAGGGTCCGGGGCGGGTCGAGCAGCAGCGCGCCGATGAAGACACCGGCCGGTGGCCGGCCGTCGTTCTCCAGCAGCCAGGCCAGTTCCAGCGCGTACGCCGCACCGGCGCAGTGCCCCCACAACAGGATCGGGCCGGCGGTACCGGCGAGTTCCGCGCGCGCCCGGCGGGCCACGTCGGCGACGTCGGCGAGCGGCTCGTCCGCCCGCGCGACGTCGTGGCCGGGCAGTTCGGCGCCGTACACCGCGATCCCGGTGCCGGCCAGTTCCCGGGCCAGCTTCTGGAAGTTCACCGCGTTGCCGCCCGCGTACGGGAAGCACACGAGCGTGCCGGTCGCCGTACCATCCACTGTGGACAGTTGCTGCAGGAGTGCGGGCGGTGCGGTGCCGCCGTTGCGGGTACCGTGGCCGGCGTCCAGCACCGCGGCCAGCTCGCGCAGGACCGGGTGGGCGACCACGTCGCGCAGCGACACCTGACGGTCCAGCTTGACCACCAGCCGCACCGCGGCCAGGGACGTGCCGCCGAGCTGGAAGAAGTCGTCGGCCCGGCCGATCCGGCCGACAAGGACGTTGAGCACCTCGGCCCAGGCCGTGGCGAGCCGCCGCTCGGTCGGGGTCGACGGCGGCAGGTACGCGGCGGCGCCCTGGTTCAGGGTGGCCGCCGTCTCGATGAGCCGGCGCTTGTCCACCTTGCCGTTCTCGTTGTGCGGCAACGCCTCCAGCCGGTGGAAGTAGTGCGGCACCATGTAGTCCGGCAGTGCGGCGGCGAGGAAGTCCCGCAGGTCGGCCGGTTCCAGGCCGGCCGAACCGGTGAAGAACGCGACCAGGTTGCGGGTCTGGTCGGACCGCCCGTCGATGACCACGGCGGCCTGTTCCACGCCGGGCATCTGCAGCAGCCGGTTCTCGATCTCGCCGATCTCGATGCGGTACCCGCGGATCTTCACCTGCTCGTCGCGGCGGCCGAGGAACTCGATGGTGCCCTCGGGCAGCCACCGGCCGTAGTCGCCGGTGCGGTACAGGCGGTTACCGGGGCGGTACGGGTCGGTGGTGAACGCCTGCGCCGTACGCTCCGGATCGTTGACGTACCCGCGACCGACGCACACGCCCGAGAACGCTATCTCACCCGGCGCACCGAGCGGTACCAGCCGCAGCCGCTCGTCGAGGATGTAGGTGTTCACGTTGCGCAGGCTGCGGCCGACCGACACGATGGCCAGGTCGCGTTCCGGCACGCCGTCGAGCACCGCGTGCATGGTGTCGTCGCTGACCTCGGTGGCGCCGTACGCGTTGACGAGCGGGATGTCCGGGTACAGCGCGAACCACCGGCGCACCAGCCCGAGCTTGAGCGCCTCGCCGGTCACCGACACCATCCGCAGGTCGCCCAGCGCGCGGCGGTTGCCCTCCAACTGGGTGAGCAACACGTCGAGGTAGGCCGGCACGATCTGGATGACGTGCACACCGCCGCGGGCCAGCCGGTCGATGAACCGGTTCACGTCCAGTTGCGCGTCCAGGTCGACGATCTCGGTGCAACCACCGACCAGCAGCGGGGCGGCCAGCTGCCACAGCGAGATGTCGAAGCACTGCGACGCGGTCTGCGTCACCACGTCACCGGCGCGCAGGCCCAGATCGTCCACCTTCATGTACAGGTGGTTGAGCATGCCCGCGTGCTCGCACAGCGCGCCCTTGGGCGCACCGGTGGAGCCGGACGTGAAGTACACGTAGGCCAGTTGCCCGGGTGTGATGGGCCGGCCGGGGTTGCCGGTATCCGTGCCGGCGTAGGCGTCCGCCACGAGTACCGTCGCGCAGCCGCGTCCGGCCCGTTCCACGGCCGCCTCCAGGGTCGCCGCGCTGCCCGGTTCCGTTACCGCGTACCGGCAGTCGCTGCGCCGCAACTGGGTCGCCACGCGGTCGGGCGGGAAGTCCGGCCGGACCGGCAGGTACACCGCGCCGGCCTTGAACACGCCCAGCATCGCGGCGAGCCAGTCGAGGTTGCGCTCCATGACGACGGCCACCACGTCCTCGTCCCGCACGCCCAGCGCCAGCAGGCGGTGCGCGATCTGGTTGGCGCGCGCGTTGAGTTGCCGGTACGTCCACTGTGCCGTGCCGTGTACCGCGGCCGGTTCGTCGGGCCGCTGCGCGGCCTGCCGCTCGAACAGCTCCACGAACAGCTCGTCGGGCAGCGGCCGGCGCGGTCCGCCGAGATCGTTCAGCTGGGTGGCAAGCTCCGCATCGGACAGCAGGGTCTGCTCTTCGTGCGGCGCCTGCGGGTCGGCGGTCATCAGACGCAGTGCGCTCAGGTGGTACCCGACGACGCGCGCGGCGAACTCGTCGGTGAAGGCGTCGCGCCGGTGGTCCACCGACAGAATCAGCCCGTCTCCGTCGGCGGTGTACCGGATCCGCAGTGCGGTCAAGGCATCCGGCTCGTCGTCCCGTGCCGCTGTGCCGTCCGGTGCCGCTGTGCCGTCCGGTGCCGGGGCGGCGTCGAGGCCGCGCAGGTCGAGTTCCACCGCCGTCGCGGTACCCGGTACCGCCTCGGTCAGGGCCCGGTCCGCGTCGGCGAGCAACGCCCGCCACGGCCCGTCGGCAACGGTCGCGGTGCAGTGCCGGAGCCCGTCCCGCGTCCGGTACCCGGTCTGCAGCGCCCGTTCCGAGGTCAGCGCGCCCAGCACCTTGAGGTGCGCGGCGAGCAGGACGGCCGGCAGCCCGGTACCGTGGCCGGCCGCCAGCCGGCGCAGCGCGTCGACGAGATCGGGCGCCACGTCGGCCGGGTACCGCCCGAAACCGGTACCCGGTTCGGCACCCGGCACTGTCCACAGTGGAATCTTCGGGTCGGTCATCTGGTCTCCCGGGTGCTCGGGCGGGTGGCGATGGACAGGTGCGCCGCGCCGCGGGTGGCGCGATCGGCTGCGGTGACGGCATCCGGGCCGGTCGCCACGGCGTACCCGACGCGGTCGCGGAACGAGTGCGTGACGGCGATGCCGGTACCCGGTTCGACGGTGACCTCGGCCAGGTGCACCCCGGGCGTCGCGCGCGCCTCGGCCAGCCCGGCGATGTCCGTCACCGTGCCAGCTGCGGCGGCCGTCACAAAGCGGATCGAGGCGTGCGTCCCCGCCTGCGGTACCGGCGCCGGACGGTGCCCGGTGGCCCGCGCCACGACGGCGTCCACGAGGTCGACGCCGGTGGCCAACCGGACCACGGTCGGGATCATCCCACCGGCCAGCCGTGGATTGACCTCGATGACGACCGGCCCGTCGGCGGTGAGCCGCAGTTCCGTATGCGCCGCGCCCCAGCCGAGCCCGAGCGCGCCGATCGCTTCCAGAGCCGTGGCGCGCAGGGCGGCGGCGACGGCCGGCGGTACCGGCGCCGGCACGTCGTGTCCGGTCTCGACGAAGTGCGGTTCCGCGCCGAGGTGCTTGGCGACGACCGCGACGGCCGTGTCGTCGAACGTCTCCACGGAGTACTCCGGACCGGGCACGTACCGTTCCACGAGGACCAGCCGGGGCGTCGGGCGGCCGCGCTCGTCGGTCGGATTCCCGAGCAGCTGTGCGGCATGGCGGGCAACCGCCGTACGGGTACCGCACCGGCGCACGCCGATCGAACCGGAGCCGGTCGTGGGCTTGACGACGACCGGGTACCCGAGTTCGTCGGCGACGCGCACGCACCGGGAAACCTCGCCGGCCGGCCGGAACGCCGGCACGGGTACCCCCGCCTGTTCCAGTACCGCGCGCTGCCGGTCCTTGTGCCGGCACCGGTTCAGCGCGGCCGGATCCGGAGCGGGCAGGTCGAGCTTTGCGGCGACCTGGGCCGCGGTCGCCATGAAGTACTCCGAACTCGACGTCACCCCGGCCAGGCAGGCGATCCGCGCGCACGCGTCGAGGACGGCGTCGGCATCGCCGGTGTCGAGTACCTCGTGGTCGACCCGATCCGCGGCGAGGTACGGGTACCGCTGGGGTGCGGCGGTGAGGACGACCGGATGCAGGCCGCGGTCCCGGGCCACTGCGCAGAACTGCCGGCCCGATCCGGTGGTGTTGCTTTCCACCAGCGCCAGCCGCCGCGTGGTCACCGCGGGCTCCCGGCCAGCCGGGCCGCCGCGGTGGCCAGTTCGCGCTCCGCGCGGGCCAGCCCGGCCCGCAGCGCGCTGCACCAGGCGGCGTGGTCGACGAGTTCGGCGTGTACCGCGGCGAAGATGTCGGCGGTCTCGCCCGGACCGCCCCCGGCGCACTGTTCGACGACCAGCTCCCGCAGGGACACGTCCAACCCGTCGGCATCGGGTGGAAGGTCCACTGTGGACAGTCGGGTGGCGCCGCGGCTCACCGCCGCGCGGACCGCCGCGCCGACGTGGTGGTGTGCGGTGCGGAACGGCATGCCCTGCTGCACCAGCCGGTTGGCCAGGGCGGTGGCGCCGACGAAGCCGTTCTCGGCGCGCTGCCACATGCGCAGCGGTACCGGCCGGGCGCCGCTGACGATCACCTGCGCGAGCAGCGTCGCGTCGAGCACCGCCCGAAGGCCCGGCCAGACCGCGGCCACCGCCTCGGTGCCGACCTCGATGGCGTTGGTGAACGGGGTCGCGCGCATGGTGCCGGCGGCCGCCGTCCACGCCCCGATCGCCAGGCCCGCCTTGGCCCGCACGTGTTCGAGCAGGAACGCGTTGCGCTTGTGCGGCATCGCCGAACTGCCGCCGACCAACCGGTCCGGGAAGGTGATGAAGCCGAACTCCGTCGTGCTCCACAACTGCAGGTCGGTACCGAGTCGGCTCATCGTCAGTGCCGCACCGGTCGCCGCGCCGAGCCCGCGCAGCGCGGTGTCCCGGCTCGCCACCGCATCAAGCGCGTGCCGCGGCGGGCCGGCGAAGCCGAGCAGTGCGGCGGTCCGCGCCGGGTTGATGGGAAGTTCGGTACCGGCCGCGGCGCCCGCACCCAACGGACAGCGGGACAGCGCCTCGACGGCCTGGCGCAGCGCGGTGATGTCGCGGCCCAGCGCGACGGCCACGCCGGTCAGGTAGTACCCGTAGGTGACCGGGAGCGCGGCCTGGTGATGGGTGTGGATCGGCATCACCGTGTCGTCGTGCATCCTGGCCCGGGCAAGGAGAACGGCCTGCAGCCGGATGAGCTCGGCGGTCAGGTCGGTCAGCTCCGCACGCAACCGCATGGCGGTGACGGTGGCCTTCAGGTCGTTGCGGGACCGCCCGGTGTGCAGCCGCCCGCCCACGTCGGCGCCGAGGGCCTGCATGAGGTGTTGTTCGTAGGCGAGGTACAGCCCGCGCGGCATCGGCTTACCATGCAACGGATCGAACCCGTCGGCGCGCAGCACGGTGATGTGCCGCACCAGGGCGGCGGCGGTCGGCGCGTCGATGAGCTCCTGCTCGGCGAGCATCACCAGGTGCGCCAGGTCGATGGTGGTCGTCCAGCGCAGCTCGTCGGCGAGTTCGGCGGGCGTCGGCTCACCGTAGAGGATCCTGCGGGTACGCTCGCCGACGGTCGCGGCCAGGCGGCCGGTGCCGCTCACCACGCATGCTCCAGTTCTTCCACCCGTACCGGCCCGGTGTGCCCGACCGCGTCGCGGTACGTGCGCCGGCCCCACGGGTACCGGCTCCACGTGTCGGCGAGCCGGTCCGGCGCGGACACCTCGACGGGTTCGGCGGGTTGCGCCGCGGCACCGTACCCTTGCGCCGCCAGCCAGTCGTCGTCGTACACGGTCTGCTGGTACCGGTACCCCTCGTCGGGCAGCAGCACGACGCACCGGGCATCCGGGTGGCGCCGGGACCACCAGCGCGCCACCCGGTACGCGGCACCACTTGTCGGTCCCTGGAACAGCGCGTGGGTGCGGTGCAGTTCGCGGGTGGCGGCGTACGCCTCGGCGGCGGTACACCAGTGCACCTCGTCGAACACGCGGTGGTCGAGGTTGGGCGGCATCAGGCTGTTGCCCAGCCCGCGCAACGGCCGGGGACCGTCGGTCGGACCGAACAGCACACTGTGGTGCGTGTCGACGCCGACCGCGGTGACATCGGCCCGGTGCGCGCGCAGCGCCCGTACCGTGCCGCACATCGACCCGCCGGAACCGACCGGACCCACCACGCAGTCGACATCGCCGAGGACGCGTGCGAGCTGCTCGGCCACGATGGCGTAGGACGCCGGGTTGTCCGGGTTGGCGTACTGCTCCGGGCAGAAGCTGTCGGCGCGTTCGGCACGGAGCTGCGCCACCTTGCGCAGCCGCGCCTCCTGGTACCCGCCGACCGCCAGCGGCTGTTCGCAGATCACCACTTCGGCGCCCAGGTCGGTCAGCCGGCGGCGCAGGTTCGCGTCGATCACCGGGTCGCTGACCAGGATGAAACGCCGGCGCATCAGCGCGGCCTGCATGGCGAGCGCGAGCCCGAAGGTACCGGAGGTGGTCTCCACGATGACGGTGTCCGGGCCGAGGTCGCCGCGGTCGTGCGCCTTGCCCAGGATGTACCGTGCCGGCACGAGCTTCATCAACGAGAACACCGCACCGTACAGGCCACCGCCGAGCCGCACGACCCGCGGCAGCAACTGTGCCTGGGTGATGTCCGCAAATGCGCCTGGCGCCATGGGATCTGACGGTGCTCGACGGGCGGTTTGATGTCTGCTCAGTTCTGTGCAGGAGCGGTGTGCTCAACAGTGAACAGACCATCGGCCGCCCGTCGACCTACCGTCGCAGGCGTTTCCAGGGGCGGATCCGTCGTCCCCTCATGACCGGCCGTACGGGAGTTGCCATGGAGCAAGACACCGCGCCGGACGCGACCCGACAGGTCGTGCTCCGCATCGTCCGTCAGGTACTCGACCGGCCGCGCATCGGGCTCGACGACGACCTGTTCGACCACGGTGCGACGTCGCTGTCGTTCGTGCGCGTGCTCGCGCAGATACACCAGGAGCTCGGCGTCATGGTGCACGCCGCGGCGCTCGGTGGCGTGGCGACGCCGCGCAACCTGGCCGCCTGTGTCACCGCAGAACCGGCCGTCGCCGCCGCAAGCAGAGGAGTGTGACATGACGCAGGACATCGGGGTACGGCAGTTCGCCTTCACCCCGCAGACGTTGGCCCAGTTCCACCAGGACGGCTTCTACGGTCCGTTCAAGGTGTACGAGCCCGAGGAGATGCGCGGCATCTGGCGCACCGAACGGCTCGCGCTGATGGACCGCAGCAACGCGATCTACCAGGAGGAGGCCGCCCAGTCCGGCAACACCAACATCTCCAACTACGACCGGCACATGGACTCGGACTTCCTCGCCGACCACATCTGCCGTCCCGAGGTCGTGGACCGGGTGACCAGCGTGCTCGGCCCGGACGTGCTGTGCTGGCGGACCGAGTTCTTCCCGAAGTACCCCGGCGACGAGGGTACCGACTGGCACCAGGCCGACACGTTCGCCAACGCGTCGGGCAGCCCGCAGATCGTCTGGGCCGGTGACGAGGCGGTGCACTTCGGCGGCACGCTCACCGTGTGGACCGCGTTCACCGAAGCCAACCTGGACACCGGCTGCCTGCAGTTCATGCCGGGCACGCACCAGACGATGATGTACGACGAGACCAAGAAGATGCACTACGACCCGGACCGCATCAACAAGGCCGACAAGGCCGGCATCCGGCGTGGCTTCTTCGGGTACGACTACCGCGAGCTGCAGATCGACGAGGACTTCGAACCCGACGAGTCGCTCGCGGTGCCGATGGTGATGCGGCCCGGTGAGGCCATCATGTTCTGGTCGACGCTGATGCACGCGTCGCTGCCGCACAACGGTCGTACCGACGAGATGCGGCTGGGCTTCGCGGCCCGGTACGTGCCGACGTCGGTGCACGTGTACCCGGACACCGAGGAGATCGTCGAGTACGGCGGCCGGGTCAGCCTGGACCGGTTCGGCTCGGTCCTGGTCAGTGGCACCAACGCCTACGACTACAACCGGATCGCCACGCAGACGACGACCGGCCACCCGTTCGGCCGGCGGTGAACTCCGGCGGTACCCCGCAAGTCGAGGAAGGCGCAGATGCCGGCACCTGACAGCGGCCTGACCGCGCAGACCCGGGCCGCGGTCGCCGAGCTGGCCCGGGCCGTCGCCGCCCTGCGGCCGCTGGCCGAGGCCGGGTGTCCACTTCGGACGGTCGGCGGCTGGGCGGAACCCGGCGGAGTGGAACCCGGCAGTGCGGAACTCGGCGCGGCCGACCCGGCGGAGGTGACGGGCTGGGTGGCCGACGCCATCGGCATCGCCCTGCCCGTCGCCGACGGCGGCGGACCGTCGGCAGGACGCTTCGACGCGGTCGTGGCCGGACTCCTGAAGCCGCACCTGGAGTCCGGGCGGCTGGCCGGACTCCGGGCCGCCGACCGCCCGCAGGTGGCGGCCGTCGCCCGGCAGGCGGCCGACGCGGGGTTCGACGGGCTGCGCGCCACCGACGCCGTGGCCGCGGACGGTGCGGTCCTGCGCACCTACGCGGCCGGCGATCCCGGCCGGCCGGCGGTCGTCCTCGCATCCGCGTGCGGCATGCCGGCCGCGTTGTGCGAGCCGTGGTTGCGCGCGCTCGCCACGGACCACTACGCGGTCACCTGGGAGACCCGCGGGCTGTTCGGCGGGCCGGCCGACGACGCCGGCTTCGACGCGCTGGGCCACGGTCTCGATGCGCAGGCGACCGATCTGCTGACGGTCATGGACCGGCACAAGCTGCCGACCGCGCACGTGATGGGCCTGTGCGGCGGCGCGGTGATCGCGGTGCGGGCAGCCGCCGAACAGCCCGAGCGCATCTCGTCGCTGAGCCTGTGGCACGGCGACTTCTCCGGGTCGCCCGGTCCCACCACGGGTCATCAGGACAACCTCAAGGCGTTGATGGCCATGGCGGCGGGCAGCCGCGGTGACGCGGCGGCCATCAACGCCGCGCTGGCCCAGACCGCGATGTCGGCGGTACCCCCCGACGTGGCGCACCTGGTCGGCTACCCCTACGCGAGCGCGGAACTGTTCTACCGGTACTGCCTGCTGACCGGTGCCACGATGACCACGGACGTCAGCGCGGCACTGCGTCGGGTGCGGCAGCCGACGCTCCTCGTGACGAGCGAGGACGACCACACCGCGCATCCGGGCGGGACGCACCGGGCGGCAACGCTGCTACCCGACGCGGTACTGCGGGTCGAACCGCACGGCGACCACATCTCGGTGTTCGGCGCCGGCCCGCGCCTGCAACGGATACTGACCGACTTCCTGGGTGGGCCAGATGACTGAGCACGACATCGAGTGCCGGATCCGCTTGTCCTGCAAAGACTTCGTGATGGCGAACCACCGGGTGCACGGGGTGTCCGTGCTGCCCGGCGTCGCCTTCCTCGACATCGTGTACCGCGTCCTGGCCGCCCAGGGCATCGACCCGCGCGACACCGCGCTGCGCAACGTGCTGTTCGCCGAGCCGGTCACCACGCGCGACGGGTTCGACCGGGAACTGCGGGTGCGGGTGACGACGGAGGACGGCATCCGCCGGGTACGGGTGGACAGCCGGTGGCTGCGCGACGGGCAGCCCTGCGCGCCCTGGCGGGACAACGCGCGCGGCGAACTGGTACCCGCCGACCGGTCACCGGCGGCACCGCTGGACGTCGACCGGCTCAAGGCCGGTGCCACTGCTACCGACGACATGGACGTGCTCTACGCGCGTACCCGGCGCGAGGGCATCCGGCACGGCGACGCGATGACGTGCGTGGGCCGCCTGTACCGCGGCGACCCGTACCTGCTCGCCGAGCTGCGTCTGGCACCGGGCGCGAACGGGCACGAGGACGGCTTCCACCTGCACCCGGCGAAGATGGACGCGGCCACGCTGGTCGCCTTCGGGCAGGACGAGAGCGTCGGCGCGGAACCGTTCATCCCGTTCCACATCGGGTACGTCCACGCACCGCGTCCGCTCACCGCTGCCGTGTACGTCCACGTACCGCGACCGGAGACCCCGGCGGCGTCCGGCGACCTGTTGCGCAACGACTACACCCTGCACGACGAGGGCGGCCGGCTGCTCGCCGAGTTCCGCGACATGTCGTGCAAGCGGATCCGGCGTCCGGAGCTGATCACCCGGCTACTGTCCGAAGTGGACAGTCCTGCGGTCGATCCGGTCGACGACGTTGTGCGGTACCTGCGCCAGCGGGTCGCCGCCGCCCTGGGTACCACGCCGGCCGAGGTGGCCACCGACGTCGGGTTCTACGACCTGGGTCTGGACTCGGTGGCCCTGCTGCGCCTGGGCGAGGAGCTGGAGACGCTCGTCGGCACCGGGCTGTACCCGACGCTGCTGTTCGAGTACGGCGACATCGGCAGCCTCGCGCGGCACCTGGCGGCCACCTACGAGATCCGGCCGGATGCGACCGGCACGCCGGCCGACGCCGCGCCGGCCGACGGCGCGCCTGCCGGTCCGGTACCGGTTGCGCCCGCGCCGGCGGTACCGGGCGCGCCCTGGTGCCAACGGGAGGTCTGGGTCGAGGTACCCGCCGTTCCCGCCGCCTCGACCGTCCACAGTGGACCGCTGGTCGTCTTCGGTGGGGAGGCGGATCTGGTTGACCGGTTGCGCACCCGGGCCGGCCGGGTGGTGACCGTCACCGCCGCCGCGTCCTTCGCGGCGACCGGTCCGGACGCGTACCGGCTGGACCCGCGCGACCGCGACCAGGTGCGCCGGTTGCTCGACGAGCTTGCCGACGCGGCCGGCTACGTTCATGTCCTGCCCGGCGGCGCCGATCCGGCGGACGGTCCCGCGCTGGCGTTGTGGGCGCTCACCGGCGCGCTGGTGGACCGGCGGCCGACCCGACCGACGCCGGTCGTGTTCCTCGCCCCGCAGTCCGCCAGCCCGCAGTCCGCCAGCCCGGAGCCGGCCGCACCGTCCGCCGCCGGACTGGCCGCGATGGCCGCGACCGTCGCCGCGGAGGTACCGCTCCTGCGCTGCCGGGTGGTCACCGGCACCGCCGACGCGGACACGGTTCTGGCCGAGCTGCTCGACGACGCAGGCGAGGCCGCCGTCCGGTACCGCGGCGGGGCGCGGCAGGTACGCCGGTTCACGCCGGTCGAGCCGGGCCCCGCCGCACCGGACCGCCCGCCGTTCAAGGAGCGCGGGGTGTACCTCGTCACCGGTGGCGCCGGGGCGCTCGCCGGGGTACTCGCCGACCACCTCGTCGACCGGTACCACGCGCGGCTGGTCCTCGCCGGCCGCCGGCCCTGTGACGACGCGTTGCGCGGTCGCATCGAGCGGTGGCGGGAGCGGGGCGGCGACGTGCGGTACGTGGTCGCCGACGTGTCCACGGCCGACGGCGCGGCGGCCGCGGCGGCACACGCCCGGGACGCGTTCGGCCGCATCGACGGCGTGCTGCACTGTGCCGGTACCGTGCGCGACGGGCTGCTGTTCCGCAAGGAGGCGGCCGACATCAGCGCGGTACTGGGCGCGAAGGTGGCCGGCACCGTCCACCTCGACGCGGCGACCGCCGCCGACGACCTCGACTGCTTCGTGCTGTTCTCGTCGCTGGCCGGCGTGCTGCCCAATCCCGGGCAGGCGGAGTACGCGTACGGCAACGGGTACCAGCTCGGCTTCGCCCGGTGGCGCGCGGGCCGCGCGGACCGGCGCGGCCGCACGCTCGCGGTGGCCTGGCCGCTGTGGGCCGACGGCGGCATGCCGGTGCCCGCCGACGCGGTCCGCCGCTCGACCGCCGCGACCGGGATGGTACCGATGCCCGCCGCCGTCGGTCTCGATGTGCTGGCGCGCGGGCTGAGCGGTACCCACGAGAGCTTCGCGGTGCTGTACGGCGATCCCGACCGGGTGCCGCACGTCCTGCCCGCCGCGCCGCCCGCCGCCCCGGCCGCCGATGCGAGCGCGGTCGCGGTCATCGGGCTCGCCGGCCGGTACCCGCAGGCGCCCGACCTGGAAGCGTTCTGGCGCAACCTGACCGAGGGCCGCGACAGCATCATCGAGGTACCGCCCGAGCGCTGGGACCATGCCGCGTACTACGATCCCGACCGCGAGGCCGAGGGCCGCACCTACGGCCGGTGGGGCGGTTTCCTCGACGGCGTCGACCGGTTCGATCCGGCGTTCTTCGGCATCTCCCGCCGCGACGCCGAACGGATGGACCCGCAGGAGCGGCTGTTCCTGCGTGCCTGCTGGCATGCGTGCGAGGACGCCGGGTACCCGCCCCGCTCGTTCGGCGCGCAGCCCGTCGGCGTCTTCGTCGGCGTGATGTGGAACCACTACCAGCTTTTCGCCGACGCCGATGGCGGGGTGGCACCGACCGCCATGCACGCGGCGGTCGCCAACCGCGTCTCGTACTGCCTCGATCTGCACGGCCCCAGCGTCGCCGTGGACACCGCGTGCTCGTCGTCGCTGACCGCGCTGCATCTGGCGGTGGAGAGCATCCGGCGGGGCGAGTCCGCGCTCGCCCTGGCCGGCGGCGTCAACGTGACCATCCATCCGGAGAAGTACCTGCAACTCGCGCAGGGCCAGTTCCTGTCCGACGACGGCCGGTGCCGCAGCTTCGGCGCCGACGGCACCGGATACGTGCCGGGGGAGGGGGTCGGCGCGGTTCTGCTCAAGCCGCTGGACCGGGCGCTGGCCGACGGCGACCACATCTACGGCGTCATCCGCGCGACGACGGTCAACCACACCGGCCGCACGAGCGGGTTCACCGTACCGAGCCCGGCGGCGCAGGGCGCGCTGATCCGCGCGGCCGTCGAGCAGGCCGGGTGGCGGCCGGACACGGTCGGGTACATCGAGGCGCACGGCACCGGTACCTCGCTGGGCGACCCGGTCGAGGTGGCCGGTCTGGGACAGGCGTTCGCCGGCACCGAGGTTCCCGCGGGCTCGTGCGCGATCGGGTCGGTGAAGTCGAACATCGGGCACCTGGAGAGTGCCGCGGGGATCGCCGGGCTGACCAAGGTGCTGCTCCAGTTGCAGCACCGGCAACTGGTACCGTCGCTGCACGCCACGCGGACCAATCCGCACATCGACTTCGCGGGCTCGCCGTTCCGGGTACAGCAGGTGCACGAGGCGTGGCCGCCGCCGGCGGGCGGCACCGCCCGGCGGGCCGGGATAAGCGCGTTCGGTGCCGGTGGTGCCAACGCACACGTACTCGTCGAGGAGGCGCCGCAACGCGGGCCGCGTGCCGACGACGCCGCGCGCGAATGGCTGTTCGTCCTGTCCGCTCGTGACGACAAGGCGTTGCGCGCCTACGCGCGCCGCTACGTCGACCTGCTCGACGCGCGCGACGCCGCAGATCCGGCCGGCGACGACGGGACCGCCGACTGGATCGCCGGTGTGGCCGCTGACCTGCTGGGCCTGCCGCCGGACGCGGTGGACCACGCGGAACCGTTGGCGGACCTGGGTTTCGACGCGGCCGGACTGCGGGAACTGGGCCGGCGGCTGGCCGAGCGGTGGCCGGGCGCCGACCGGCCGACGCCGGACGTCACGGTCGCCGAACTCGCCCGGCGCATCCCGGCGGGCGGGCACACCGACGCGCACTTCCTGACCGACCTGGCGTACACGTTGCAGGTGGGCCGCACGCCGATGCCGAGCCGGCTCGCGGTGGTCGCCGGGGACGCCGGGGAACTGCGCCGGACGCTGCACCGGTACCTCGACGGTGCGCCGGCCGGTGGCAACGGCTTCTGGGGTCGCACCGACGCGCCCGAACTGGCCGATGCCGTCGCCACGTTCCGTGCCGGAGAACTGGTACCGGTCGCCGCGTACTGGGCCGGCGGCGGGGACGTCGACTGGGCCGCCGGCCATGCGGGTACCACGGTCGCGGTGCGCCGGCCGCTGCCCGGCTATCCGTTCCAGGAGGAGCGGTGCTGGATTGGGCACTGGCGCGGCACGAACGCGTCCGCGGAGGTCGCCGTGCCTGCCGCGACTCCGGTGCCCGCGGAGCCGGCGCCGCCCGCGGTCAGCGAACCAGCCGAGCCGGTGGCGGTACCGGTCGATCCCGGGGCGCCGGGTGGGGAGGGTGTCGACCTTCGCCTTCTCGACCCGGGTATCGCGGTGCTGACGATGCGCTCCGCCAGCGGCAGCAACATGTTCACCGAGGACATGATGCGCGGCCTGGAGGACGCGTTCGCCCGCATCGCCGACGACGACCGGGTACGCGCGGTCGTGATCACGGGTACCGACAAGGTGTTCAGCATGGGCGCGACGCCGCAGGCGCTGGAAACCCTGGCCGGTGGCGGGAGCCGGTTCACCGACGCGCCGTTCGTGTACGAGGGCATGCTGCGCTGCGACCGTCCGGTGATCGCCGCCGTCCGCGGGCACGCGTCGGGCGGCGGGTTCGCCTTCGCGCTGTACGCCGACCTCGTGGTGCTGTCCCGGGAAGGCGTCTACAGCGCCAACTTCCTGAAATACGGCTTCACGCCGGGCATGGGCGCGACCTATGTGCTGGAGCAGCGCCTCGGTGCGGCGGTCGCGGCCGAGATGTTCTACACCGGCCGGCCGTTCACCGGCGACGAGTTGGCGCGGCGCGGTGCCGGCGTCACGTTCGCGCCACAGTCCGACGTGCTGCCGGCCGCGCTCGCGCTGGCCCGCTCGGTGGCGGAGAAGTCGCCGCTGGCGGTCCGGGTGCTCAAGCAGGACCTCGCCGGTCGCGCGCTGGACCGGCTGCGGCCGGTGATCGCCCGTGAGTCGGCAATGCACGACCAGGTGTTCGGCGCCGAGTCGGCCGCCCTCATCCGGCAGCACTTCGCGAAGGTGGACGGGTTCCGCACCGCCGCAGGCGCGCCGGCCGCGCCGGTACCGGTTGAACCGGCGGTACCACAGGACGCCGCGGTCACCGCCGTCGTGCAGGACGTGCTGTGCGCCAGCCTGTACCTCGACCGGTCGGAGATAGACCCGGCCCTCAGCTTCAGCGAGATGGGGCTGGACTCGATCGGCGCGGTCGAGCTGGTGCGCGAGGTGAACCGGGCGTTCGGTCTGGACATCGATTCCGTTGCCGTGTATGACCATCCGACCGTGCCACGCCTGGTGTCGTTCGTGCGCGAACTGATCGCCCGGGACCGGGAGATCCATGCCGAGGCGCTGGGCGCACCGGCGGTACCGGTCACCGCGCCGCCTGCGGTGCCCGCGGTGTGTGGGCCGGTCGAGGTGCGGCTGAGCGACGTCACCGACGATCCGGCCTCGGCCGCCGAGCCGACCGGTACCGTCCGGGTGGAGTTGCGTCCGGTCGCGGTACCCCCGCCGGATCCCGCACCGTCCGCGGACCATGACGGGGCCGTGAACCGCGACGCGGCCGTGGACATCGCTGTCATCGGCATGGCCGGCAGGTTCCCCGACGGCCAGGATCTGGACGACTTCTGGCGCAACCTCGCCGCCGGCCGGGACAGCATCCGGGAGGTACCGGCGGACCGGTGGGACGTCGCGACGTACTTCGATCCCGACCGGCGGGCGCCCGGCCGCACGTACAGCAGGTGGGCGGCCCTACTGTCCACTGTGGACGGATTCGATGCTCAGTTCTTCCGGATCTCGCCGCTGGAGGCCGCGGCGATGGACCCGCAGCAGCGGCTGTTCCTGCAGACCGCATGGGCCTGCCTGGAGGACGCCGGGTACGCGGTCGACCGGCCGGACAAGCGGCGCTGGGGCGTGTTCGTCGGGTGCGCCGCCGGCGACTACCTCGATCTGTTGCGGCAGGAGGAGCAGGGCGACAGCGCGCACGCCTTCCTCGGCAACTCCGGCTCGGTGCTGGCCGCGCGGATCGCTTATCTGCTCGACCTCACCGGGCCCACCATGGCGATCGACACCGCGTGCTCGTCGTCGCTGGTCGCACTGCACCTCGCGTGCGAGAGCATCCGCGCTGGCGAGTGCGACGCGGCCGTCGCCGGTGGCGTGGCGCTGATGCTGACCCCGCGCATGCATGTGTTGACCAGCAAGACGGGAATGCTGTCCCCGTCCGGGCGGTCGGCGCCCTTCGACGCGTCAGCCGACGGCATCGTGCTCGGCGAGGGGTCGGGGGCCGTGCTCCTCAAGCGCCTGGACCGTGCGCTGGCCGACGGCGACCAGATCCACGGCGTCATCCTCGGCAGCGGCGTCAACGGTGACGGGCGTACCAACGGAATCACCGCGCCCAGCGCGGCCAGCCAGGCCGGCCTGATCGCGCGGGTCCACCGCCGGGCCGGCGTCGTACCCGAGGACGTGACCTACGTCGAGGCACACGGAACCGGTACCCCGCTGGGCGATCCGATCGAGGTGAAGGCGCTCGACGAGGTGTTCGGCCGGGACGGTGACGCGGTCGGGTCGTGCGGAATCGGCTCGGTGAAAAGCAACATCGGACACACCACCATGGCGGCCGGTATCGCGGGTCTGCTCAAGGTGTTGCTGTCGATGCGGTACCGGATGCTGCCGCCGAGCATCAACTTCGCCACGCCGAACCCGGAAATCGACTTCGGTCGCAGCCGGCTGCGGCCGGTAACCGCGCTGGAACCGTGGCGCCCCGGTCCGCGCGGCCGGTTGGTCGGCGCGGTCAGCAGCTTCGGCTTCAGCGGTACCAACGCGCACGTGGTCGTCGCCGAGCCGCCGCCGGTCGGTCCCCGGCCGGGCGCGACCGCAGCCCTGCTGGTACCGGTTTCCGCGCACACCCGCCCGGCGCTCGCGCGATCGCTGCACCGGCTCGCCGAGCGCCTCGACGCACCGGACCGGCCGGCGTTCGTCGACGTGGCCTACACGCTTGCGGTGGGGCGCGCGCATCTTCCGGTACGGGCGGCGTTCGTCGCGGCCGACACGGCGGAACTGGTGCCGGTGTTGCGTTCCGCGGCCGACCGGTTGCTGTCCGGGCCGGATTCCGCGGCGACGGTCGCGGGACGGACCGACGGGGAACTGGCTCCGATCGCGCGCGCCTACCTCGACGGCGCAGCGGTGGACTGGTCCCGCCTGTACCGGGACAGCGGCGGGCGGCGGACCGCGTTGCCGACGTATCCGTTCGCCGACGAGCGGCACTGGGTCGAGCCGGCCGCGGTACCGGCGCCGGCTGTCGCGGTACCTGCGCCGGCTGCCGCGGTACCGGCCGCCACCGAGCGGGCCGCGACCGAACCGGCGCCGGCCGTCGCGATGGCGGTACCGGTGCCGTCCGCGGACGGCGGCATTCCGCGTTCGGTGCGACCGACCGACTGGCTGGTGGCCGACCACGTCATCGCCGGTACGCCGATGCTTCCGGGCGTCGTCGCGCTGGAACTGGCTGCCGATGCCCGCCCCGCGCCGCTTCGGATCGCCTCGGTGCAGTGGCTGCGGCCGTTCGAGGTCACCGAACCGCGCGCGCTGGAGGTCACCGTCGAACCGGCCGCCGACGCGCTGCGGTTCGAGCTGTCCGGCGCCGGATCGTGCCACGTGCGGGGACGGGTGTCGACCGCGGAGGTCACCACGGCGGAGCGCCTCGATATCACCGCGGTCGCCGGCCGGTGCCCGCAACGCCGTACCGGCGCCGGCGTCTACGCGGCGTTCGCCGCGGCCGGCATCGCGTACGGGCCGTCGTTCCAGGTGCTCGACGAGGTGTGGCACGGTGCCGACGAGGCGTTGGGAACGCTGACGGTGCCGGCCGCGCGCGCCGCCGAACTCGCCGGCCGGCCCCTGCATCCGGTACCGCTGGACGGTGCCCTGCAGACGCTCGCGGTGCTCGTCGGCGCGGGCGACGACCGGCCGTACGTTCCGTTCGCGCTGCGGTCGCTGGACGTCTTCGGGCCGGTACCCGTCACCGGGTACGCGCATGCGGTCCGGGACGGCTCGACGTTCACCGTCACGCTGACCGACCGCGCCGGGCAGGTACGGGTGCGCTTCAACGGTGTTGCGGTGCGCCCGATCGCGGCAGCCGCAGCCGCAGCCGCAACC
>VAWN01000184.1:1789-3108 GCA_005885555.1 Actinomycetota bacterium | reverse complement strand
CCGTTGTCATGGGCTCGCCGAGCGGGATCGACGGAGCGGCCACCCCGGCGCCCGTCAGCGCCGCTTCGGCGACCGCCGCCAACGCCTGCTCTCGCGGCCCACTCCCGGCGACGACGAGCGGACGGTTACCGCCCTGCGCCTCCAGCTGGTGGGCGAGTGCGTTCCCTTCGACTGCAGCCGGCGCCATCGTGGGCCAGAGCCAGGGCGCCGCATCGCCGTCGCCTCCGATCACGGGGATGCCGGCCGCCGACGCCGAGCGTTGGATGGCGGCCGCCGCGTCCGGTGTGCCGCACGGGGAGGCGAGTAGGCGGGCGCCCAGAGCGCGCAGAGCCCCCACCGACGCCCCCGGGTCGGGACCGTGGCTGTCGACGGCAACGACGCGCACGGCCCTTCCGCCGGCGATGCCCCGCTCGTTGACCTCGGCCGCCGCCACCTGGAGGCCGAGCACCTCGTCCTGGCAGGCGTTGGCCTCGGTCCCGCTGAGGTCGGCCGGGACGCCGACCACGGTCTCGTTGCTGGTCGGGCGGGGCGAGACGTCGACGTCGGCCACCGCTGCCCCCTCGGGCGCCGCCAGCCGGAGGCTCCACCGGCCTTGGCGCGGGAGCAACAGCGACCCGGCGAGCGCCGGGCTGCCGTCGACGGGCAGGAGCCGGCCGATCACCGGTGGGGCGCCGCAGACACAGCTGGCGGCCACGTCGATGGGGCCGGCACCGGGCGCGGGGATCGGGACGTCGTTGGCGTCGGGGCGCTGCACGGACACGACGAGGCGGTTCAGGCCGGGACGGCCGGGACTGAGGGCCACGGCGAGCAGGGCGTTGCCCGTCGAGGTCGTCGCCACCGGGGTTCCGGCGGGCGACGGATGCCGCTGCGAGAAGGCGGGCACCGAGACTGGGTTGGGGAGCTGGCCGAGCACGCCGGCCAGCGCCAGCACGCCGACGGCCGCCACGGCTTCCCACCTCCGCCACGCGGCAGCGGCCAGGCCGAGGGCGATCATCACGACGACGAGGGCCACCTTGGCGTCGAGCACCCGCCCGTACGCCGACGCCAGCAGCTCGTGGGCGCTGCCCAGCTCGACGTGGGCGTTGAAGATGCCGGTCACGACAACGGCTGCGATGGCGGCGACGACAGGGATGGCGAGGCGTTTCGCGGGCGCCCCGGCGAGCAGCGCCACCAACGCGGCCAGCCAGACGCTGGCCGCGATCAGGTGCACGGTGAGCACGGCGACCTGGGCGGTGCGGCCGGTCGACGCCGCCAGGGCGTGGCTGGCGAGGGCGACGCTCGCAAGGAGGACGACAGTGGCCACGACCGAGTACGCCCGC
>VAWN01000184.1:0-1769 GCA_005885555.1 Actinomycetota bacterium | reverse complement strand
AGGGTGGCGAACAACCGCTGGAGCGCCAGCCGGCCGGTCACCGTCGACCAAACGTCCGCATGCCGAGCCCAGAGCTGCGCCACCACGATGCCGGCGACCGCGACCGCCGCACCCCACACCGTTCTCACGATGAAACCCCGGGTTCTCCCCGGATTCCCGTCCCCAGAACGGAAGAGCACGAGGGCGGCGAGGGCGACGTCGAGAGCGACGAGCAATGCGCGCAGTGCCCCGCTCGGGGCCTGCGCCGAAGCGTGGCCGGCGACGGCTGACGCCGTGGCCGAGCTCCCTTGTCCGACACCGAGGCCGTACTCGCCGTCGACCCGGTGGCCGTCGTCGCCGATCACGCTCCACTCGACGCGGTAGGCGCCCGGCCGGAGGTCGGCCACGGTAGCTAGGAGGCTCGTGCCCGTCACCTGCACCTCCGCCCGGTCGCGCTTGCCGTCAGGGCCGACGAGCGTCACCGTGCAGTAGGGGCCGTCCAGGCGCTCGGTGAACAGCAGCCGCAGCTCCTTGGGCGCCGTGCTCAGTGTCGACCCCGGCGCCGGCTCGGCGCGCACGAGGTACGGGTGCGCGGCCGCGGCCGGCGCGCCGACGAACGTGGCGGCGAAGGCGACGAGGAAGAGGAGATGTTTGGTTGGCCTGCCCCAGCGCTGCACTAGGGCGTGTACGGCAAGCCTCCCGTGTCGAGGCCGTTGTTGATCTCCCGGCCTACGTCTTTGTTCGGCGGGTCGTTCTCGACGAACAGCATCGAGTGCGGCTTGTAGTAGCCGGTGGTGGCGCCGCCCGGCCAGTGCTTGCGGTTGAAGTCGACGCAGGGCGTACCGACCTTCTCGTCGATGAACGTGTTGTCGTAGCTGAGGTCGCCGGTGACCGGGTCCATGTTCAGCATGCAGACCTTGTGGTTGCCGTCGACGCCGCTGCGCGCCACGAAGTAGTTGGCGAATGCCAGACGCGTCACCGCGTGGGTGTCGGTGAACGGACGGTGGGTCTGTGGATCGGTGAGCTGCACGGTGCCCAGGCTGAAGTTGTCGAACGCGCCCCAGTGCGGGCCGCCCGTCGACGTGTCGTTCACGGGGGCGACGCCGGCGACCGTCGGGCAGTCAGGGCCGCCCTTGGTCGGGTCCATCACGGCCCGAATGTTGTCGAGGTTGCACTGGTAGTGACTGCCGGCGGCCAGGAGCTTCTGAACGTCGAGGGCGTACACCATCTTCGGCGTGCCGCTGTCGGCGAAGTCGTCCTGGTTGGTGTAGCGGCCGCCGATGGCGTGAAGCAGGAAGCGGTTGTCGGGCGTGACGTTCAGCCAGGCCGCGCCGTCGCAACCGCCCGCCTCGGTGATCTGGGAGTTGGGCCCGCCGTTGGGCACCTGGCCGCTGAACGCCGATTGGGCCTTGGGCGAGAACACGGCCGCTGTTGAGTCGAACACCTCACGCCAGGGGTGGTTGGTCGTGTCGGTGACGTCGGACGTGTAGAAGATGGCGCCGCCGCACATGCTCTCGGCGAACATGCCCTTGGGCACGGTGCCGTTCGCCAGCGGGTTGTCCCACGTCTTGCCGACCTCCATGATCCCGAGGTTCTCGGCGTGCCCGGGGTTGGAGTCGTCGCGCGGCCCCCTGGGCATGACGTCGACGTTGATGAGCTTGGGATGGTTGGTGTCGGTGATGTCCCACTCCCGCACGGTGCGGCGGAACACGTTGAAGTTCTCGGGCTTGACGGGATCCGTGACGACGCGTGCCGGCTCGGCGTAGTCCGACGTGACCAGCCGGTGCAGG
>VAWN01000072.1 GCA_005885555.1 Actinomycetota bacterium | reverse complement strand
CGCTGCCGGCGCAGGGCGACCCGCCGTTCGAGCTCGTCCAGGGCGGCCCGCTCGTAGGACAGCAGGACGACCGCCCGGGTGTACTCCTCGGTCTGCAACAGTCCCGGGATGAACTGGATTTCATACGTCCGGATGAGCGACGCGGCGGCCTCCAGGCCGAGGTAGTACGAGAACCAGTTGGGCAGCAGGTCACTGTACCGGTGCCACCAGCCGGGCGTGTTGGCGTCGCGGGCGAGGCTCAGCAGCGCGTCGCGCTCCTGTTCGTCGGTGACGCCGTACAAGGTGAGCAGGTCGGCGATGTCGCGTTCCTTGAAGCTGACCCGGCCCAGCTCCATCCGGCTGATCTTCGACTCGGAGGACCGGATCTCCCACCCGGCCGCCTCCCGGCTGACCCCGCGGGCCTCGCGTAATTTCCGCAGTTGGGTGCCCAGGAGGAGGCGGAGCACGGTCGGACCGCTCGCGGAGCCGCCATCCGGCTGAGCCGTCGTCACGTCGATCCCTCCGGGGTTGGCTGCCGCTCGATCGCGTGTGCGTACGCATGCTATGACCCGAGGGTGACGATCCGAAACCGGTACCCCGGTTCATTTGTCAGACCCGGGGTACCGGAGGTGTCGTGGGATCAGGCGGTGAGATCGTCGAACTCGCCGTCCTTGGCGGCTTGGACGAATGCGGCGATTTCCGCCCGGGTGTAGACGAGAGCCGGACCCTGCGGGTCCCGGGAGTTGCGCACCGCAATCGCTGGGCTGTCCAGCAACTCGGACAGCTCAACGCAGTTTCCGCTCGGACTGCTGCGGCTGCTCTTGCGCCACGCTCGCGCGTTGAGCTCGCCGGCGGGCAGGCCGTTGTGGGGCTTGTCCATATCTTCCCTCCTTGAGAAAAGTGCCCTTCGATTCGCTGCACGTGCATCCGCCCTTGCGTCTGCAACGCCTTACGCGCATGATAACGCCAGTGCACATGTACCGGTGTGTTTACGGTATGTGATCGTTTTCCGCGGCGGGCGCGAGAGCAGAAGGAGCAGGGCCATGTCAGCCCCGGTCATTCATCCGGCTCAACGCAACCTGGTCGACATTGCGCCTACCGAGAGTTACCGGCCGGCCGATCCGGTGTGGGTGTACCGCGCCGGCGCCTGGCGGGCCGGGGTTGTCGAGGTCGCCTCGGCCCGGGCCGCCACGGTGACGTACCGGACCGGCGCGTCACGGGGTACCGCCGTCGACACGATGACGGCGGAGTGCGTGTTCGCCCGCGACGACCTCGATCCGGCCCTGGACCACCGATGAGGAGGGCGCCATGTTTATGCTGATCGTGCTGGTCGCACTCGGTTCGCTGCTCGTCGGGCTGACGGTGGGCTGGTACCTGCGGCGCATCGAGCGGCTCTGCCCGCAGTGCGGCGACGTGCTGAGCTGTGCCGCCTGCCGGCGGCGCCCGGCCTGGTCACTGCTCGACCAGACCCGCCGCCCGGCCGCCTGACCCTCTACAGGTACTGTCCGGTGCGCCCGCCCTCGCCGGGCTGGATCGGCTGACCGGGGAGTCCGGGAAGTCCGCTGATCCCCGGCGGCAGCGCCGGCCGGGTGCCACGCATCTGCTCCAGCTGCAACCGCGCGGCCATCTGCTGGGCCACCAGCGCGGCCTGGATCCCGTGGAAGAGCCCCTCCAGCCAGCCGACCAGCTGGGCCTGGGCGATGCGCAGTTCGGCCTCGGACGGCGTGTTGCCCTCCTCGAACGGCAGCGACAGCCGCTCCAGCTCGTCGCGGAGCTCCGGGGCCAGCCCGTCCTCAAGCTCGATGATCGACCGGCGATGGATCTCGGTGAGCCGCTGCCGTCCGGCCTCGTCCAGCGGGGCCGCCCGGACCTCCTCCAGCAGCTGCTTGATCATGCTGCCGATCCGCATCACCTTCGCCGGCTGCTGGATCAGCGAACCCGGGTCCTCGCCGTCGGGGTTCTCGCTGTCCTGCTCGGGCAGCTGCATCGTGCCCACCGGCTGCCCGTCCGGTCCCACGACAACCACCGTCCGCTTCTCCTCGACAGGCTCGCTCATGAGTCCATCCTTGCGCATCGCCGCTAGAGCGTCAGCGCCCACTCCTGCTCCACCAGATCGTGACCGTACCGGTGCACCGGCTCCTGGTGCACCAGGCCGAAACCGGCGCGCTGGTAGAGGCGCCGGGCGTCGGCCAGTACGTCGTAGGTGAGCAGGACCAGCCGGCGGTACCCGGCCGACCGGGCGAACTCCACGCACTGCGCCACCAGCCGGCCGCCGACCCCGGTACCCCGGGCGTCCGGCTCGACGAGCAGCACCCGCAGCCGCGCGGTCGACTCGTCGTCGCGCACGCAGCACACGCAGCCGACCCGTTCCCGGTCGATCTCGGCCAGCCAGGCCCGTTCCCGGGACGGGTCGTGCTGCCGCATGAAGTCGGCCACGATGCCGGCCACCAGTGCCTCGAAGCTGGCGTCCCAGCCGTACTCGGCCGCGTACAGCTCGCCGTGCCGGGCGACCACCCAGCCGGCATCGCCGGGCCGGGGTTCGCGCAGGACGACGGCCGGGCGCCCGCTACGGGTGAGCAGGCCGCGGATCGTGGTCATCGCGTGCAGCAGCCGGCGCTGGTCGGTCGGCCCGAGCCGGTCCAGCATCCGCTGGATCTCGCCGGTCGAGCGCTCGTCGAGCAGGCGGTACGCCTTGCGACCGGCCGGGGTCAGCCGGATCACCTGCCGCCGCGCGTCGACGGCCGACCGGGTACGGGCGACCAGGCCGTCGGCAGCGAAGCGGGCGAGGATCCGGCTCAGGTACCCGGCGTCCACACCGAGCCGCCGCCGCAGCCCGGCCACCTCGGTCTCGTCGTGCTGCGCCAGCTCGAAAATGACCCGCGCCTCGGTCAGCGAGTACGGCGTGCGCAGCAGCCCGTCGCGCAGTACGCCGATCGTTGCCGTATAGAAGCGGTTGAATTCGCGTACCTCGGCCACCAGCGAAGCCATCGGTGCTCCTCAGGCAGGGAATCGTTGACCGAGTCAAAGAATAGGCCGGGAGCGCCGGCCGTGCGCACCGACCGTTGCAAGAAATACGTCGACTGCACGTTGACGCCTCGGCGCAAGAGGAGGTAGGAAGCCTGCGGGCCTTCTCAAGGGTTCCGGAAAGGCAGGTCAGTTGTCCCCGCTTGACCGCCGGCAGGTTCTGCGGCTCCTCGGTGCCGCGGGCGCAGCCGGAGCGACCGCACCCGTGCTGGCCGCCTGCTCGACCACGAGCCAGGCCGGGTCGGCGCAGCAATCCCCGGTCCGGATCGGCCTGGTCATTCCGAAGACCGGTCCGGGCAAGGCGATCGGCGACGAACTGAATGCCGGCTTCCAGCTCTACCTCAAGCTGCATGGAGAGCAGCTCGGCGGTCGTGCGGTCCAGTTGTCCACCGAGGACGAGGGCACCAGCGCCGACAGCGGGCGGGCCGCGGTGGACCGGCTGCTCAAGGGCTCGGTACACGCGCTGTCCGGGGTCGTCAGCTCGGCGGTGATGAGCGCGATCAGCGATCACGTCGAGTCGGCGCAGGTGCCGCTGCTCGGTTCCGCGGCATCGCCCGGCACGCTGGGCACCGTCAAATACATCTGGCGCACCTCGTACGTCAACACCGATCCGGGTACCGCGCTCGGCGGGTACCTCGGCGGCAAGACCGACAAGGCGCTCATCGTCGCCGACGACTCGTCGACCTCGCAGGAACAGGTCAACGCGTTCACCGCCGCGTTCAACGGGATCCTCCACCATCCCGAGCTGGCCGGGACGGTACGGGTACCGAACGGCGGCAGCTTCACCGCCGCGTTCGACGCGATCCGCACCGGCGGGGTGCGCAACGTCTTCGCCTGCTTCTCCGGCGACGGCGCGGCCGCGTTCCTCAAGGCGTACCGGTCCGCCGGCCTCAACGTCCGGCTGCACGCCCCCGGGTTCATGACCGAGGGCGCCGATTCGTTGCAGCGCCTGGGCGATCCCGCGATGGGCCTGTACACCGCGATGAACTACGGGCCGGACCTGGACAACCCGGCGAACCGGATGTTCGCCGCGGAGTACCAGCGGATCTACGGCAACCCGCCGAGCACGTACGCGATGGCCTCCTACGATGCGGCAGCGGTACTGGCCAAGGCGGTCGTCCTCGCCGGCGCCGACCTCAGCCCGCAGGCGCTGAACACCGCGCTGAGCGGTGTCGGCGCGCTGGACAGCCCGCGTGGCGCCTGGCAGTTCAACCAGAGCCGCACCCCGTTGCAGCGCTGGTACCTGCGCCAGGTGCGCAAGGACGGTCAGGTCACCTCGAACACCGTGCTCGGCGACATCGGCATGCTCGGCTGAGTTGCCCCGTCCGCTGAGCTGCCCCGTCCGCTGGCTCGCCGGCAGGTCCGCTCAGCGCGGCGGCAGGGCGTACTGCACCGTGCCGTGCTTCTCGCGCCGCCAGCCCGCCGGCGTGTAGTACCCGCAGATCGAGTCGTCGGCCACGCACACGATCGCATCGACGTTCCTGGGCGCCACGGCCGGCTGGTGTCCGGGTACGATCGATTGAAGTGGCTCGATGTCTTTGTCGCGCAGCAGGACCCACCACGGGTACTCCCAGGTGTCCTCGCCCTGCACCAGCCCGACCCGCCGGGCGCCCGCGGCCCGCACCGCGTCGGCCGCCCAGACGTAGTCGGCCAGCCACCGCGGCCGCCGGTTGAACCGCTGCTCCAGCCGGCTCTCCGTGAAGATCGAGCCGTGCCCCACCAGCCGCCGCGGCCAGCCGTACCCGACCGCGAGCCCGCCCGCGCAGGCGCCCACGGCCAGCGCTCCGACCGCCACCCAGGCCGCCACCGACCGGACCCGTACGACGACGCCCGCGAGCCACAGCCCGGCCAGCGGCGCGCCGAGCACCAGCAGGAACAGCACCAGCCGGTTGCCCCACGGCTGCCACTTGACCGTCGCGACGTAGAGCAGCACCGAGACGAAGAACGCCGCCGCATACAGCCGGGGTCGGCCCCGCCGGACCAGCAGCAGCGCCGCGCCGACCAGTACCAGCGCGCCCTGCACCGGAAACGACGCGCGGTCCTCGTCCGGCGGCCACGCCATCGTCGGGAACGTCGAACCCCAGAACACGATCCGCTGGTCGTCCGGGTTGATGTGCAGGTCGCGGGACAGCCCGTCGATCGCCCGCGCGGCCGCGTCGTTGACCGGCCCGAGCGGCGTCTGGAACACGGTGTGCCCGACGTGCAGCGCGTTGACCAGCACCGCGGCCGGGTCGTGCCGCTGCATGGAGATCGAGTTGCGCAGGTAGTCCGGGCCCAGCGGGTTGCCGTACGTCTGCTGCATGCGGTACAGGAACGGGCCGGCGAGCGCCGCGGCCAGTGCGGCGACGAGCACGCCGTTGCCGATCGCGCGCAGCGGCGCCCGGCGCAGCTGCGCCGCCGCCCAGATCACCAGCAGCGGGCCTGCGCCCAGCAGCCCGGTCGCCTTGGTCAGGGTGGTCAGTCCGGTGCCGGCGCCGATCAGGGCCGCCGCCCAGACGGGGGTACCGCGACCGAGCTCGTCCAGCACGAGCGTGGCCACGCAGCCCACCCACGCCGCCACGACCAGGTCGGTCTGCGTGCTGCTCGCCTCCAGGGTCAGGATCGGCGTGGTACCCACGACCAGCGCGGCCAGCAGCTGCGCCCGCCGCCCGCCACCGAGCTGCCCGGCGATCCGGGCGGCGATCAGCACACAGCCCACCCCGGCGCACCACTGCAGCAGGTTGTAGTACCCGTCCCCGCCGGTGAGCAGGCGCAGGTGCAGCAGCAGGTACTCGGCGCCGGGCGCGATCGTGACCTGCCGGTGGATCCGGGTCGGGAAGACCGCCACGTCCCGCTGCGCCACCCAGTGCTCGATCTTCGGCAGGTGGTAGGTCTGCGAGTCGTAGTTGTTCGGCGGGGACACCAGCGCGACAACCAGCTCGGCCAGGATCAGGCCGGCGACGACGAGTACCATCACCTGCTCGCCGCGCGCCAGCTTCCGCCAGGGCAGGTCGATCCGCGGCCGGGCGCCGTCGCGCCGGTACCGGACGAGGGCCGCGGCTGCCGCCGGTACCACCGCAATTGACCAGGCGACCACCAGCACCGGGGTGGTCAGCGCACGCACCGCGGACAGCGCCTCCACCAGCGCCGCGGCGACCGCCCCGACGATGACCGCGGCCCGGACCAGCGCCAGCCGCAGCGCCCCCACCACCGGGGCTTCCGGCCGTACCGCATAGGCGACCAGCGCCGTCACCAGAGCTGGCAGCAACCCCAGCGGCAAGAGCATCCAGACAGGGTACGCAGCCGCGAGGTGACCCTGACGGCGGGAGCAAGTAGTCTAGTGCGGTCCCAGCGTCAAGACTCGGAGCCCGCTGTGAAGCTATCGATCCTCATGCCCGTGTACAACGAGGAGGTACGGCTGCCCGAGGCGCTCAAGCAGGCGCTGAGTGTCGACTACCCGTGCGAGGTCGAACTCGTCGTGGTCGACGACGGCAGCAAGGACCGCACCCCGGAGATCCTCGCCGGCCTCGACGATCCGCGGGTCCGGTTGGTGACCCACCCGCGGAACCGGGGCAAGGCGGCCGCGATCCGCACCGCGTGCGACGAGGCGACCGGCGAGTACATGGTGATCCTGGACGCCGACCTGGAGTACGACCCGCGGGACATCCCGCGACTGCTGGAACCGGTGCTGGAAGGCCGGGCCGAGGTGGTGTACGGCAACCGCTCCTTCGGCAGCCACAGCTCGTTCTCGTTCTGGTACGTGGTCGGCAACAAGACCGTCACGCTGGCCGCCAACATGCTGTACAACTGCTACCTCGGCGACGTCGAGACCTGCTTCAAGCTGATGCCGGTGGACCTGTACCGCTCGCTCGACGTGCGTGACAAGGGCTTCGGCATCGACCCGGCGGTGACCGGCAAGCTGCTGCGCCGCGGCGTGCGCCCGTACGAGGTGCCGATCAGCTACCGCGCCCGCACCCGTGCGGAGGGCAAGAAGATCACCTGGCAGGACGGGGTGAAGGCGTTGTGGATCCTGACCCGCGAGCGGGTGCGCCGCCCGCCCGCCGGCGCCGGCCGGTAGCGCTCCTCGCGGCCGCCGCCGGGGTGCTCGCCGTCGGCGTCGGCACGCTCGTCGCCGGCTTCCTCAGCCGGCCCGCCGCGGTGTCCGCCGTCGCGTCGGCCGCACCGTCGCGCGGGTCGCCGTCGCCGACCTGCGGGCCGTGGGACTGCGCGCAGCAGCAGCGGTTCGCCGCCGCGTCCGCGTTCCTCGGCAGGCAGCAGGGGTACCTCGCGATCGTGGTTCGCGACCGGAAGACCGGCGCGGTCTGGCGGGCGGGCGCCGGTGACCACCTGACGTGGGCGGCGTCCACGGTCAAGCTGGCCATGACGGTCGCGCTGCTGGAGGGTGCCCGGGTCGGCCAGCTCACCCTCGACGCGACCGCCCGGCGGCAGATCGCCGACATGCTGAACTGGTCCAGCGACAAGGCCGCGGACGCGCTGTGGGACCGGTACGGCGGCGAGTCGCTGGCCGGGCGCTTCACCGGCAAGTACGGCATGACGAAGCTCGCGTTCCAGCCCGGGTTCGCGCACCGGTGGGGGCACCTGAAGTGCACGCCGGACGACCTGGCCGCGCTGATGGGGTACATCCTCGACAAGCTGCTCCCGGACGACCGGGCATACCTGGTGGACGCGATGCGGTCGGTCGGCGCGGTACAGCGCTGGGGCGTCTGGGGCGCCGGCCCCGACCAGCATCCCGGCAACAAGGACGGGTGGTCGGTGGAGCCGGACGGCGGTACCCGGCACTGGGTCGCGGACACCGTCGGCTTCGCCGGACCGGACGAGCGCTACGTCGTCGCGGCGATGTACCACGTGCCGCCGTCGGCGGGTACCACGAGTGCGGGTGTCCACAGTGGAGCGCACGTGGTGAGCGACCTGGTGGCAACCGTTTTCGGGGCGCCGGTACCGGCGGCGGTCTCGGTACCGGACCACGAATGACGGCGCCGTCGGGGTACCGTCACGGGCATGTCCTACCCGCCTTACGGTTCTGATCCGTCCCAGCAGCCCGGCGGGTACCCGGGCGATCCGTACGGGCAGCAGCCCCAGTACGGCCAGCCCCAGTACGGCCCGCCTGCGCCGCAGTACGGGCCACCGGATCCGTATGCGCAGCCGGGTCCGTACGGCGGTTCGTACGGCGCGCAGCCGGGTTCGTACGGTGCGCAGCCGCCGCCGCAGTACGGCCAGTTCCCCGGCGGTCCGGCGTTCCCGCCGGCGCCCCCGCCACGCAAGAGCCGCACCGGCCTGATCATCGGCCTGGTGGTCGGCGGCGTCGCCCTGCTGCTGTGCCTGGGCATCGGCGCCTTCGCCGTCATTCCGGCGCTCTCCACCGGCGACAAGACGCCGGCCGGCGCCAAGGCGGCCGCGCAGCACGCGATCGACCTGGTGAAGAGCGGCGACTACGGCGGCTTCTACGACATGCTCGACGCGGCGAGCCGGGGAAGCATCTCGCGGTCGGACTTCATCACGCTGGCCGGCTGCATCAAGATGTCCGACCTGGCGGTGAAGAGCCACCTGGTGCTCGGTACCGCCACGGTCACCGGTGACAACGCCCGGATCGACGCGACCAGCGACACCGGGCCCACGCAGGTCGACCTGGTGTGGGAGAGCGGACGCTGGCACCTGCACAGCGAGGACACCCCCGGCACCGGCAGCTCCACGGACGTGTCGGACGCCCTGCGTACCCTCTGCCACAGGTAGCCATGACCGGCATCCCCTGGCACACCGTGCTCCTCGGCTGCTGCTGCCTGGTCGTGGTGGCGGTCGCGCTGGCCGCGGTCTTCCTGTCCAACCGCCGGGGTCGCCGCCGCGGGCATTGATCTGCTGACCACCGCGCTGTTCACGACCGGGCTGCGTACTGGGGCTCAGCGCGCTGGGCCGCCGGCTGTCGAGATCTTGGACACGGGTACCCCCTGCAGGGGGCACCGGCGTCCAAGATCCGAGCGAAGAGTGCGTCATCTGAGCGGAGGGCGTGGGATTCGAACCCACGAGGAGCCGCAAAGCCCCTAGCAGTTTTCAAGACTGCCGCCATCGGCCACTAGGCGAGCCCTCCCGACCGCGTCAAGTCTGCCAGACGGTACCCGCTCAGGTCGTCGGGCTCGCATCCGGTTGGTCGCCGTCGATGCGCAGGACGCGGGTCAGCGACGTCATGTCCAGTACCCCGCGGACATTGACCGTGGGTCGCCGTACCACGAGCCGGCACCCGATCACGGTCGCCCGGTTGTACAGCCGGACCAGTACCCCGATGCCGGACGAGTCGCAGAACGGCACCCCGGCGAAGTCCAGTACCAGGGTGTTCGGTCGCTCGTCGAGCAGGGCGCCGGCGGCCTCCTCCAGCGCAGGTGCGGTGGACAGGTCGATCTCGCCGCCGACGATCAGGCAGGGTGCGCCGTCCTCGCGGCGGTCGACCTCCAGCGACAGCGAGTGTGCGGCCATGCGCACAGGATAGGCAAGTGCCACGGGGTCCGGTACAACCCGGGCCGGCGTACCGGGAAGGATGGACCCATGCACGCGATCGTGATCCGTGAACCCGGTGGTCCCGAGGTGCTCGACTGGGTCGAGGTACCCGATCCGGTGGCCGGACCGGGCGAGGTGCTCGTCGATGTCGTGGCCAGCGCGGTGAACCGGGCCGATCTGTTGCAGCGGGCCGGGTTCTACGATCCGCCGCCGGGTGCGTCGCCGTACCCGGGGCTGGAGTGCTCGGGCCGCATCAGCGCGCTCGGCACTGGGGTGACCGGTTGGCAGGTCGGTGACGAGGTGTGCGCGCTGCTGTCCGGGGGCGGCTATGCGGAGCGGGTTGCGGTGCCGGTGGGGCAGCTGATGACGGTACCCACTGATCTGGTGGAGTCCGGCGGCCTGCCGGAGGTCGCGTGCACGGTGTGGTCGAACCTGGTCGGGTCCGCGCGGCTCGCCGAAGGCGAGACGCTGCTGGTGCACGGCGGCGGCAGCGGCATCGGCACCTTCGCGATCCAGCTTGCGCGGGCGCTGGGGGTGCGGGTGTTCACCACCGCGCGCCGCGCCAAGCACGCGGCGCTGCGCGAGCTGGGCGCCGAGCTGACGATCGACTACACCGAGGAGGATTTCGTCGCGGCGGTGCTGGCGGCGACCGGTCGTCGCGGCGTCGACGTCATCCTGGACATCCAGGGCGGTGACTATCTGCCGCGCAACGTGGCGGCGCTCGGGGTCGGCGGCCGGCTTGTGGTGATCGGGCTGCAGGGCGGCCGGAAGGGGGAGCTGGACCTGGGCCAGCTCGTTGTCAAGCGGGCCAGCGTGGCGGCCAGCACGCTGCGCGCCCGGCCGGCGGCGGAGAAGGCCGGGATCTGTGCGGGGGTACAGGCGCAGGTGTGGCCGCTGGTCGCGGCCGGGCGGATCCGGCCGGTGATTGATCGACGGATGTCGATGGCTCAGGCCGCCGGGGCGCATGCCCTGGTGGGGCGCAACGACCACGTGGGCAAGGTGCTACTCGTCGTCGGCGAGCAGTAGCCGCGGGCCGGGGCCGCGGGTGGCCAGCCAGTCGTCGGGATTGATGAGGGTACAGCGGCGCAGCGACAGGCATCCGCAGCCGATGCAGCCCGTGAGCTTGTCGCGCAGTCGCTCCAGCAGGCGGATCCGCTCGTCGAGCCGGTCGTGCCAGCGGGCGGAGAGCCTGGCCCAGTCGGCCTGGGTGGGTACCCGCCGGTCGGGCAGCCGGTCGAGCGCTTCCTTTATCTCTTCCAGTGGTACCCCGATCTGCGCGGCGATCCTGATGAAGGCGACGCGCCGTAGTTCGGCGCGTTCGTACCGTCGTTGGTTGCCGCCGCTGCGCCCGGCCCGGATGAGGCCGAGGCGCTCGTAATAACGCAGCGCCGAGGGGGCTACTCCGCTGCGTGCGGACAGCTCTCCGATGGTGAGCGAGTCCACGGGGCGCCCCTAAAGTTGAAGTTAACTACACGATACCGCCCCGCGGGGGTGCCGTGTGACCCGGACGCCGGAAGGCCGTAAGCTGTTCCGGTCCGTCAACCGACCCGCGGGGAGGTCCCGTGAAGCTGTCCATCCTCATGCCGGTGTACAACGAGGAGGCACGGCTACCCGAGGCGATGAAGCAGGCACTTGGGGTCGACTACCCGTGCGAGATCGAGTTGGTCATCGTCGATGACGGCAGCAAGGACCGGACGCCGGAGATTCTCGCGGCGGCAGACGACCTGCGGATCCGGGTGATCACCCACCCGCACAACCAGGGCAAGGGCGCGGCGATCCGCACGGCCGTCGACGAGGCGACCGGCGACTACATGGTGATCTTCGACGCCGACCTGGAGTACGACCCGCAGGACATCCCGCGGCTGCTCGCGCCGGTGCTGGAAGGCAAGGCCGAGGTCGTCTACGGCAACCGGGTCTTCGGCAGCCACAGCTCGTTCTCGTTCTGGTATGTGATGGGCAACAAGTTCGTCACCACGGCGGCGAACGTCCTGTACAACTGCTACCTGTTCGACATCGAGACCTGCTACAAGCTGATGCCGCTGGAGCTGTACCGGTCGCTGAACATCAGGGCCAAGGGCTTCGGCATGGACCCGATGGTCACCGGGCGGCTGCTGCGCCGCGGGGTACGGCCGTACGAGGTGCCGATCAGCTACCGCGCCCGCACCCGCGAGGAGGGCAAGAAGATCACCTGGCAGGACGGGGTGCAGGCGCTGTGGATCCTGGCCCGGGAGCGGGTCCGCCGGGTGCCGAAGTAGTTCGGGCAGCAAGAACGCCCGGCCGAATCCCGGCCGGGCGTTTCGTGTATCCCTACTTCTCGGGTACCCGGGCGACCACGAACACGGACTGGCCGAACGGCGGCCGGACCAGGCTCTCCGCGCCCTTGGTCACCGGCAGGACGAGCCGGTCGTAGAACTTGACCATCGGCCCCTCCTTCGGTGTCAGCTTGAACACGCTGGTGGCCATGTAGTACCCGATCAGGCCGAGCGCGTTGGCGTAGTGCAGCTTCTCGATCTGCAGGCCGGCCTCTTCCATCGCCGCGCGCATCGTCTTCTTCGTGTACCGCCGCACGTGCCCGGTGGCGATGTCGACCGGACTCATGGCGAACATGAAGGCGGGGACGATCAGGATGATCCGTCCACCCGGGCGGACCAGGCGGGCCATACTGCGCAGCGCGCCGACGTGGTCCTCGATGTGCTCCAGCACGTTGTAGGAGACCGCGGCGCTGTAGTCGGCCACCTCGTCGGTCGGCAGCAGCAGCTCGCGTACGTCGATCGACGGGTGCCCGTGCAGGCGCTCCTTCAGCTCCACCAGCCGGTCGGGGTCGGCCTCGGTCGCGGTGAACCGGTCGAAGTGCGGCGCCCACTCCAGCGCGTAGTCGCCCAGCCCGCTGCCTACCTCGATCGGGTGGTCGCCCAGGTAGGGGATGGCCAGCTCAACAAACCATCGCCGGTGATTGACCGCGGTGGCCAGACCTTCCAGAACATCTGACTGGACCTGCTGGTCGCCGGTGATCTTCGACATTCGGGCTCTCCCGGGTCTCCGCTGCTTGTTGAGGACCGTTGATCGGCCGGTACTGAAGTGTGGACACTACCGTACCGACTGTTGAGGGTGCACCTTGCGGGCAAGTGTCGGGCTCACGGTGGTGCGGGGGTGCCGTACGGTGACCCGTACGACCGTAGGGGACGGTCACCATGCCCGCAAGGCGGGGCGGGTATTCTTCCGACGAGCTTGGACGGGGAGGATGTATTGGTAGGTCAGCTGGTTCGGGGTCAGCGGGTTGTCCGCGACCCGGACGGCGAAGCGTCCGCTCCCGGCCCGGCCGAGAACGACTGGATCGCCCGGCCGCCGCGCCGGGTGGTTCGGCTGGCCGCCTGGGTGCGGGAGTGGCAGCCGGCACGAATCCGGCGGATCCTTCCCGATGCCACCGCCGTCACGCTCTACATCCTAATGGCCGGGTGGATTTCCGCCCGGTACTGGAAAGATCCGCATCAGCTCTCGCCGGTACGCCCGGCCGACAACGCGTGGTCGCAGTGGCTTCTCGCGCACGCCGCGCACGCCGTGCGGCACCTGCAGAACCCGTTCGCCGCAATGCCGGTGCGGATTCCCGGCGCGCAGGGCTTGCTGTCCGGCACCGCCGAGGTCGGCGCCACCATTCCGCTGGTGCCGCTCACGCTGTGGCGCGGCCCGGAGATCGCGTACCTGTGGTGGATCTTCCTCGCCTTCGCCGGTACCGCGGCGACCACCTACTGGGTACTGTCCCGGCACCTGGTCTCCTCGCGGGTCGCCGCGTTCGTCGGCGCCTCGGTGTGCGCGTTCGCGCCGGGCTTCATCTGGCACGCCAACGGGCAGCCGAGCTTCATCACCAACTTCCTCGTCCCGTTGATCGTGCTGCGCACGGTTACCGTCGGCCGGGGGCGGGTACTGCGCAACGGCATCCTTCTCGGGCTGCTCGTCACCTGGCAATTCCTGATCAATCCCGAGGTCCTGGTCCTGACCGCACTCGCCGGCGGGGTCGCGGCGCTGTGGTACCTGCGGCTGCGCGACGCCGCCACCGAACGCACCGGCGACCGCCGGGCGGTGCTGCGCGGCCTGGGCGTCGCGGTGCTGACCGCGGCCGTGTTGCTGGCCTACCCGCTGTGGTACTGGTTCAGCGGCAGCGTCGCGCACGCGGTCACCGCCACGGCGGGTACCCGCGGCGAAGACGTCACCGCCATCGCCACCTACTGGCGGGACTCCTTCGCCGGCAACTTCACCGCGGTCCAGGACTTCGGCGGAATCGAGCAGAACTCGTGGTTCGGCTGGCCGCTGCTGCTGCTCGTCGCGGCCGCCGTCGCACTGGTCTGGCGCAGCAGTCCGGCGGCCCGGGTGGCGGTGCTCACCGCGGCGGTGTTCGTGCTGTTCGGCCTCGGCGCCAAGCTCTACGTCGACGGGCACCCGACCGGGATCCCCGGGCCGTGGTGGCTGCTCGGCAAGGTACCGGGGCTGGGGGCGATCCCGCCCACGCGGCTGGCGCTGGTGGTCACGGCCTGCGTCGGCGTGCTGCTGGCGATCGCCAGCGACCGGCTGCCCCGGCCGGACGCGGTGTCCGCGGGGCTGACGTACCACCGGGTCTGGGTGGTCGCGGTCGCGGTGGCCCTGCTGCCGGCGGCGCCGCGGCCGTTGCAGGCCGAGCCCATGCTCAACGCGACGCCGCGGTTCATCACCGCACACGAATGGAAGCAGTACACCGGCGACGGGCGGACCGTGGTACCGGTACCCACCACCGCCGCCGGGGTCGATGTGGCCATGCTCGATGCCGCGTCGCGCGAGGAGCTGCCGGTACCGGCGCAGTTCCTCACCGGTCCCGACCTCGGCGGCGTGCTGACCTCGACGAACGGTATGGCGCCGACCGGCCGGTTGCTGTGGTCCGTGGCGGCGGCCGGGGTCGCGCCGTTGATCACCGACGACATGCGCCAGACCGCGGTCGCCGACCTGCGGTCGTGGCACGCGGCGATCCTGGTGCTCACCGGTAGCGGAAAGCGGGAGAAGACCATGCTGAGCACGGTGAGCCGGCTGACCGGGGTGGAACCGCACTACCAGGACGGCGTCTTCGTCTGGGACGTGCGTTCCCTCACCGGGGGTTCGGCATCATGACGCAGGTGGCGCCCGACAAGGTCGACGGTACCCCCGCCGAACCGGAGCAGACCGGCGAGGACAGGCCCTCCGGTCCCGCCCCCGCGCGCTGGCGCCGGTGGCTGCGCTCGCCCGACCTGCGCGCGGTACTGATCTACCTGCTCACCGCCGGCGCGGTGACCGAGCGGGTCTGGTTCTACCTGAACACCTACATCATGGCCGGCAACCAGCAGGACCAGGGCTTCTTCGAGTGGACGCTGGCCAACGCCGCGCGGGTGGTCACCGGGCTGCACAACCCGTTCTTCACCGACCAGCTCAACGTGCCCGACGGCGTCAACCTGATGGCCAACACCTCGGCGTACGGGCTGACCATCCCGCTGGTACCGGTGACCCTGCTGTTCGGGCCGCAGGTTTCATTCGCCGTCATGATCACGGCCGGCCTCGCCGCGACCGCGACCGCGTGGTACTGGTTCTTCTCCCGGTACCTGGTGCGGTCGCGCCTCGCCGCGTTCGTGGGCGGCGCGTTCTGCGGGTTCGCGCCGGGCATGATCTCGCAGGCCAACGCGCACCCGAACATCGTCGCCCAGTTCGTGCTGCCGCTGATCCTGGCGGCGCTGCTGCGGCTGCGCGAACCGGGCCGGTCGGTGCGCAACGGGATCATCCTCGGGCTGCTCGTCGTGTACCAGGCGTTCCTCAACGAGGAACTGCTGTTCTTCCTCGCGCTGGCCAGCTGCCTCGCCATCGTCGTGTGGGCGGTGCACCGCCGGCCGGCGGCGAAGGCGGCGGCGGGTACCTTCCTGCGCGGGCTCGGCGTCGCCGCGCTGGTCGCCGCTGTCCTGTTGGCCTACCCGCTGTACGTGCAGTTCCTCGGCCCGCAGACCTATCACGGCATCTCCTCGACCGCCCGGCTGTTCGGCGCTGACGTGTACTCGTACTTCTCGTTCTCGGGCACCTCGCTGGCCGGCGATCCGCAGGCGGCCACCCAGGTGTCGCAGAACTCGGCCGAGCAGAACTCGTTCTTCGGCTGGCCGCTGCTGGTCTTCGCGGTACTCGTCGTGGTGCTGATGTGGCGGCGGATCGAGGTACGGGCGGCGGCGATCGTCGGGGTGGTGTTCGCGGCGCTGTCGCTGGGACCGATCCTGCTCGTCCGGCAGAAGCAGCACACGCACATCCCGACGCCGTACAAGGCGCTGGCCAAGCTGCCGGTCTTCGACTCGGTGATCACGACCCGGCTGTCCCTCGTGGTCATCCCGGTGGTCGGGCTGCTGCTCGCGTTGTGGCTGGAGCAGGCGCTCGCGTTCACCGGCCCGGCCGGCGAGATGCGCCGCACCCGGCTGGTCGCCTTCGCCGCGGTACTGGCGGTGCTGCTGCCGGTGGCGCCGACCCGGCTGGCCGTGGTGTCCCGCACCCCGACGCCGGACTTCATCACCAGTGGCGACTGGAAGCACTACGTGACACCGGGGCACTCGCTGGTCGCGGTACCGGTTCCAGCGCACAACGGCGCGATGGACGGCATGCAGTGGGCGTCCACGCAGGGCATCGGGTTCGCGCTGCCGGCCGGGTACTTCCTCGGCCCCGACCGGCGCAAGCCCGACCGGCCCGGCATGTTCGGCCCGCCGCCACGCCCGACGGCCAACATCCTGTCCAAGGTCGCGAAGACCGGCCAGGTACCGGCGGTCAGCGAGAAGGACCACGCCAACGCGATCGCCGACCTCAAGTTCTGGCGCGCCGCGGTCGTGGTCCTCGGTCCCCGCAAGAACGACGACGCGCTGCGCACCACGACGACGGCGCTTCTGGGCTTCCCGCCCACCTGGATCGAGGGAGCCTGGATATGGGACGTGCGGGCGTTGACCAGCTGAGCCCACCGGCGCCGGCGGACGAGCGACCCGCCCCCGCCGGCACCGCGGTGCACCTGGGCGTGCTCGGCATGTACCTCGCCCTCGCGCTGTGGGTGACCGGCCCGCTCTGGTCGGCCCCCGGCGCGGTCGACCCGGCGGCGAACACCGCCGACCCGGCGTTCTTCGAGGCGGCCCTGCTGCACGCCGCCCGGATCTTCACGCACGGGGAGAATCCGTTCCTCACGCCGATGGTGAACGCCCCGCTCGGCGTCAACATGCTGGCCAACACCGGCCTGCTCGGGCTGACCGTGCCGCTGGTACCGGTGACCCTGCTGTTCGGCCCGGCGGTCGCACTGGACCTGCTGCTGACCCTCGGGCTCGCGGCGACGGCGGCCGGCTGGTACGCGGTGCTGTGCCGCCACGTGACCCGCAGCCGGCTCGCCGCGGCGGTCGGCGGCGGGTTCGCCGGCTTCGCGCCGGGGCTGGTCAACCACACCAACGCGCACCCGAACCTGGTCGCCCAGTTTCTGATCCCGTTCATCGTGTGGGGTGCACTGTCGATGCGCACCGTGCGGCAGGGGGTACTGGTCGGGCTGCTCGTCACCGGGCAGGCGCTGATCAACGAGGAACTGCTGTTCTTCGCGGCGCTCGCGCTCGTGGTGTTCGTGGCCGGGTACGCGGCGTCGCGGCCGGGCGAGGTCCGCGGGGCGGCGCGCGGTTTCCTGACGGCGCTGGTGGCCGCGGTACTGGTCGCCGCCGTCCTGCTGGCGTACCCGCTGATCGTGCAGTTCGCCGGACCGCAGCACTACCGGGGACTGCCGGACTTCGTCCGCGGCTACGGCACCGACCTGGCCAGCTATCCGGCGTTTCCGAAGCTGTCGCTGGCGCACGGCGCCGGTACCCTGGCGCCGCAGCCGGAGGAGAACACGTTCTTCGGCTGGCCGTTGCTGCTGGTGCTGCTGGCGACCGTGGTGTGGCTGTGGCGGCGGCCGGCGGTACGGGCGTTGGCGCTGGTCGGCGTGCTCTTCGGTGCGCTGTCGCTGGGGCCGCACGTGGTCTACCACGGGCACGAGGTGCTCGGCCACGCGCCGTGGCGCCTGGTCGGCGGGCTGCCGCTGTTCGACAACGTGGTACCGATCCGGCTCGGCCTGGTGCTCATCCCGGTCGTTGCCGTCCTGCTGGCCCTGGCGGTGGACGCCGCGGTTGCGGCACACCGGCTCTGGCTGCTGGTACCCCTCGTCGCCCTGCTGCCGCTCTTCCCGGCCCGGTTGCCGGTGACGCCCCGGCCGCCGGTGCCGGCGTTCTTCACCGACGGCACCTGGCGCCGGTACGTCGCCGGGGACCAGTCGGTGGTCTCCGCCGACCAGACCGTGTGGTACGGCGGGATCGTCGCGATGCGCTGGGACAACGCGACCCGGCTCGGGTACCGCATGGTCGGCGGGTACTTCCTCGGTCCGGACGCGGGCGGGCGGGGCGGGTACGGCACGGTACCCCGGCCGACCGCCGCGCTGCTGGAGGGTGTCGCGTACAACGGCGGGGTACCGGTGGTGGGTCCGGCCGAGCGGGCGGCCGCGGCGGCGGACGTGCGGTACTGGCGGGCGGCGGTCGTGGTACTGGCTCCGGACGCCCCGCACGCCGACGACCTGCACAACACCGTGAACCTGTTGTTCGGCCCCGGCCGCATGGTCTCCGACGTCTGGCTCTGGGACGTGCGCAGCTAGCCTTCGGCCGCCCGCGGAGCGGGCGCCAGGTCAGCGGATGCAGTCAGCGGATACAGCAGCTGCGGCAGATCTTCGGCTGGGGCAGGGTGAAGGCCAGGCAGCAGGTGCGCCGCCGTACCTCCAGGTCGGGCGTGATCTCCACGAGGTCCTCGACGCCCAGGGTGGTCAGCACGTCCTTGGCGATCTCGGTGACCGGGCCGGGAAGGACGTCGCGCGCCTGGACGAGCGCGTGGGCGACGCCGGAGGCGACCGAGCCGAGCAGGGTACGGCGGCCGAGGTTGACCTCGTCGCGTAGCCGGTCCAGTACCGGCAGCAGGTGGCCGTGGAGCAGGGTCGCGCGCAGGTACCCGCACACGTCGCCGACCACCCGGACGCCGGGCCGGCCGGCCGCGGGGTCGTCGGGCAGCGCGGCCACCGTCGCGGTGCGCAGGCCGACCTGCAGGAAGGGCGTGGTCACCGGTACCCGGAAGAGCACGTTGGCCGGGGACAGGTCGGGTACCCGGGACACCGTCGCGTACCCGAGCAGAGCCGGCAGGGCCAGCCAGTACGTGTACGACTTCCAGGCGAGTGCTGCGCTGGCCGCGCGGCTGCCGCCCCAGCGGACGTTGGCGCAGGACAGCAGCTCGGGTACCGCGGAACCGTCGGCGAGCGCCGCAGCCGGCAACCACCCCTCCGGATCGCGCACCACGAGGTCGGGCGCCACCCCCCGGGTCGCCGCCGCGCCGTGCTGCGCGCGCAGGGCGGCAAGGGCGGACTGGATGGGCGCAAGCTCGCCGGCAGCGTGCAGGACCGCTCTCACCTGCCACCCCCTCGCCTGAACCCCGACCAACCGTAGCGCAGTAAGGTAAGGCTAACCACTCCTCCGTTCGGCCGCTGTCCCGTATTGAGGGAGCGAACGGGAGCGGCGCGGCGGTGTCTGGACCGACGAGCGTAGCGAGGAGGGAAGACGGCGCGTCTGAGCGCCGCGAAGTGAGCGGACGGGGCACATTGAGGGAGCGAACGGGAGCGGCGCGGCGGTGTCTGGACCGACGAGCGTAGCGAGGAGGGAAGACGGCGCGTCTGAGCGCCGCGAAGTGAGCGGACGGGGCACATTGAGGGAGCGAACGGGAGCGGCGCGGCGGGCCTGTACCGGGACCGGTCGGTGACCACCGATGGGGTAATCTGCCCCGCGATGCCCGCCGGACCAGGGAGGACGAAGCATGCAGGCGGAGACGGCTCCGGAGGAGGCGACCGCGGCTGTCGAGGAGACGCACAGAGCCGACGAGACGGCTACCGCCGACGAGACGCCGTCCGTGCCGCAGCAGCGCGGCAGCGAGGACGCGCCGGAATCGCCCGCTGACGACGACCGCCGGGTCACCCGCGCGGAATGGCGGTACCTGGCGGTGCTGATGACGGTCGGGCTCGTGCTGTTCGTGATCGCCATCCGGCTGCGCATGCTGTACGGCGCCCCGGCCGGTGACGAGCCGGCATACCTGGTCATCAGCCAGACGCTGCAGAAGTACCACTCCGTCGACGTGATGCTCGACTACAACCATCAGGACTACCGGTCGTTCTACCCCGGTATCCTGGCGCCACACGTGGCGACCCTGCCCAACGGCAAGCTGATACCGCTGCACAACATCGGCGGGCCGCTGATCTGGCTGCTGCCGTTCATCCTGTTCGGCCGGCTCGGTTCGCTCGGCGTGGTCGCCGCGATCTCCCTGTTGATCGTCACGAACGTGTACTACTTCCTGCGCGAGCGCGGCATCCAGCCGGTGTACGCGTTCGTGGTGTCGCTCCTCATGATCATGGCGTCGCCGATATACACATACGCGTCGATGTCGTTCGTGGAACCGATGGGCGCGTTGCTGATCCTGTACGCGATGCGGGTACTGCTGGCGCCGCGGCTGACCACCCGCCGGTTCGTCATGGCGGTGCTGTGCCTGGCGCTGATGCCCTGGATCCACAGCCGGTTCCTGATGTTCACCGGGATCATCGCCGCGCTGTTCCTCTTCCGCATCTGGCGGGAGACCGGCCGTAGTTCGTGGCGCCCGTACCTGCTGCTGGTGCTCCCGCTCGTGGTGTCGCTGATCGGGATCGAGGTGTTCAGCTGGGTGTCCTGGGGCACGCTCAACCCGGCGTCGAACGAGTCCACCGCCGGTAACGGGCCGTTCCAGGTCGATCCGGCTACCGGGCTGATCGGCACGCTGTTCGACCGGCAGGTCGGGCTGATCACGAACTACCCGCTGTTCCTGCTGGTACTGCCCGGGGTGCTGCTGTCGCTCAGCCGCGCCCGGATGTGGATGCACGGCGCGCTGGCCGTGGTGATCCTGCCGTACCTGCTGCTGATCTGCACGTTCTCCGCCTGGTGGGCGGGGTACAGCCCGCCGGCGCGGTACATCATGATCGTCGTACCGCTGCTGTCGTACTACGTCGCGGTCGTCCTGCAACGGCTGAACTCGATCATCATGCTCTGCGCGGTCGTGATGATCGGCATCACCACGTACGCGCTGTCGCTGACCTCGGACATCTTCCCGGACTACCGGTTCGCCGCGCCCGGCAACCACAACTACGGGATGGACCGGCTCGGCCAGCTGTTCGGCGTGGACTTCGTCAGGCACGTACCGTCGGCCTTCGAAGCCGGCCAGCATCCGCTGTTGCTGACCTGGCTGGCGGTGGCCACCCTGGTCGGCCTGCTCATCTGGGGCTGGGGCCTGTTCCGCCCGAAGCTGAGCGGCGGCGACTGGATGCCCGCGCGGCGATGAGGTCGGCCGCGGCTAGCGGCCGTCGACGAGGCGGCGCACGTCCCAGACCCAGACGTCGTCGACGAGCTGCGGCGGGCCGAGGAACTGCTCGACCGTGGTGAGCAGCGCGGGTGCGTTGGCCTGCTGGTCGCTGAGCACCAGTATCGCGGCGTGCCACATCTTCAGGTCATGCAGGAACAGGGCGTCGTCGCCGTCCTGCTTGGGCCGGGCGCTGCCGGTCAGCGCCACCTGGTCGAGCACGATCGAGGTCCAGGTGGGTACCGCGCCGTACAGCGGCGGGCTGCTCGGGTTGGAGTTCGGCCCGAGGAAGTACCCGCGGGGGATGGCGAACTCCAGGTTCGTCGCGCTGGCCCAGCGCATGCCGTCGAGGAAGAAGCTGGACGTCGTCGGTACCGTGACCAGTGTCCGGCCGGCCGGCACGTACTGCCGCCAGTGGCCGGCGGTGATGAAGGTCGGCGGCACCGGTACCCGGGTGGTCGGCAGGGGCAGCGGCAGGATCGGTACCGCCGCCAGCGCGATCGCGCCCACGACCAGGTAGCGGCGGACGGCGGGCCAGCGCGTCGAGCCCGGTGCCCTGGCCAGCGCCCGGTCCGCGGCGATCGCGAGCAGTACCCCGACGGTCGGCACCACGACCAGCGCCAGCCGCGCCGAGACGACCAGGTCGAACAGTGGCAGCTCGCCGATGATGCGGAACGGCCCGGGTACCGTCGACCGTCCGTTGATCATGATGTGGTACCCGAGCGAGAGGACCGCGAACGTCAGCCCGGTGATCGCGGTCGCCCGGGCAACGGTGACCTTGCGCAGCCACAGCCAGCCGGCGAGTACCAGGACGACCAGCACCATCGGCCAGCCGAAGAACGACGTCTCCTCGGCCGAGGTGTGCGCCAGCCGGGCGGCGGTGGTGACGTCGCCGGCCAGCGAGTTCGACGGGAAGGCGGAGTACGAGGCGAGGTCGACATAGATCAACGACGGCGGGAACGGCAGGCCGCGGTAGTGCTGGGCGCCGGCGAACTGCTTGTACAGCGGGATCGCGAGGATCACTGCGGCAACGCCGAGCGCCACCGCCGCGCCCGCAGCGAACTGCCGGAACCCGGCCAGTACCGACGGCCTGAGCAGCACGTACATGACGATGAACAGGCCCACACCGAGGCCGGTGAAGAACAGGATCTCCTCGCTGATGAGCACCTGGTATGCCATCAGCACGCCGAGGATGATCCCGTGCCGCCGCCATCTGCCCGGCTCGGTCAGCCGCACCACGTACAACGCGATGAACGGGGTCAGGAACTGGCTGATGATGTGCAGGTGGCCGCGCGACTCGGAGATCATGCCGGGCGCGAACCCGCAGAACGCGCCGCCGACGAACGCCGCGGCCCGGCTGGACACGACGTACCGGGACAGCACGTGGTACCACGCGTAGGCGGTGCCGGCCAGGCCCAGCATGACCAGCGCCACGAACGACACCCGCGGGCCGAAGAGCAGGGTCACCGGCGTCATCGGCAGGCCGAGACCGAGGACGTTGGTCTGTGCCGCCATGTTCACCCCGAAGGGCACGTCCATCTGGTGGGTGTAGAGGGGGTTCTGCAGGTGGGCGACCGCGTGCGCCGCGTGGGCCAGGCCTGGTCCTGCTCGCCGTAACCGGCGGCGACCCGGTCACGTAACCCGATCCAGAGGCTCGACGTCACGTACAGCGCCGCGGCGAGGTAGACCCCGGCGGTCAGCAGGTCAGCCGACCGCCCGGCCGGCATCCAGCGGTACCGCCGCCGGACCGTGGCTTCTTCCGCCGACCCCAGTTCCCGGTGTCGGTCGACGAAGTCCTCGGTCGTAGTCATCTGGGCCCTCACCGCTTCACGTCGCGCTCGCCCGGCGCCCTCCGCCGGCCCGGCGCGTCTGGGCAGGATACCGCGCGGCCGGACCCCGGGTGGAGCACGGCTCGGCCAGTGTGTACAGCACCGAACCGGTGACCCAACCCGTACCGAACGGTGGCAAAACCGGACGGTAACTGTCAGCTAGCCGACAGTGGTGGCCGAACGGCTGATACCCGACTGAGACTGGAGTCCCGGCCACAAAGGGTGATCTGATGACCACCGCCCCTCAGGACCGGGCGGCGGAGGCTTTCGCGGCCGAGCTCGCCCGCTGGCGGACCGAGCGCAGGCTGTCCAAGAAGCAACTGGCCAACGAGATGGGGTTCGACCCGTCCTACGTCAGCCACGTCGAGGGCCGGCGGCACCGCCCGACCGAGGACTTCGCCCGGCGCGCCGAGGCGGTACTGCAGGCCGACGGGGAGATCTGGGCGCGGTACACCGAGTACGAGGAGCTGCGCCGCGGCCCGCGGGCCGGCCAGCCGGGCACCGGGCCGGCAGTGTCCGAGCAGTGGCTGCCGCCGGGTACCGGGCTGGTCGTCGAGCAGGAGACCGCGACACTGATCTATCTCGACGGCGTGTACCGGTGCACCGTCAGCCGCGGCCTCTACAACGCCGGCCCCGAGCCGGTCATCCGGTACCCGGTGCGGATCGCGGTCGACCGGTACCCGGCCGAACCGGAGCGCTCCAACCGGTACTACCGGGAGCACCCGCTGACCTGGGAAGAGCTGGCCGTCACCGCCACCTTCGGCGCCGATCCGGCCGAGCCGATGCGGCTGCGGCCGATCTACGACCGGGACTCCTTCAAGGAGATCTGGCTGCTGTTCGAGAACGACCAGGGCCGGTTTCCGCTGTACCGCGGCCAGCGCACCACGATCTCGTACACCTACCAGGTCAGCGAGGACAAGTGGGGGCAGTGGTTCCAGCGCGCGGTGCGGCTGCCGACCCGGCGGTTATCGGTACAGCTGGATTTTCCGGCATCGCGGGAACCGATGGTGTGGGGCGTGCAGACCTCGCTGACCGCGGAGTCCGCCCTGCGCACCCCCGTCGAGCGCACCCCCGCCGGCGACCGCGTCCGGTTCGTGTGGTCCACCGAGCATCCGCCGATGCACACGCGGTACCGGCTGGAGTGGCGCTTCCGGTCACCGGTACCGGGGCAGCGCGAGCCGGACCGACCCGTGGCTGGAACGGCGCGCGCCAGCGAACGCATGACGTCGGTCGGCATCGTGCAGCGCGGCGACGACCGGCTGCGGCAGCCCGCCCGGTCCTTCGACCTGCCCGCCGACGAGGCGCACGCGCACGAGGTCGTGGGCAGCCTGCGGGCCGCGCTCGACCGCATCGGCGAGCTGTACCCGTTCGGCAAGGGCATGGGCCTGGCCGCCCCGCAACTCGGGCTGAGCTGGGCCGCCGCGCTCGTGCAGCCGCCGGACGACGAGGACGAGATGGTGGTACTGCTCAATCCCCGCGTGGTCGGGTCGTCTTCGGAGACCGATGAGCAGTACGAGGGGTGCTTGTCCTTCTTCGACGTGCGAGGGCTGGTGCGCCGGCCGCTGAGGCTGCTGGTGGAGCACGAGTCGTACGGCGGCAGCCGGGTCATCACGGCCTTCGCGCGGGGCATGGCGCGCCTGGTCGGGCACGAGATCGACCACCTCGAAGGCAAGCTCTACACCGACCGGATGACGCCCGGGACAACGCTGGTACCGCTCGAGGAGTACCGCGGCATCGGCGCACCCTGGCGGTACTGAGCACTTCCGCCGTCTTTTGCCGCCGTCTTCGAGATGTCCGGCCCGGTTTGCGCTGCGGTGGCGGGTGTCTCGGAAATAGGCGCAACGAGTACCCCGGCCAGACCATACAAACCACCTGAACCGGGCAGCTGTCTCGTCGCGCTCTGCACGACGCGCTCCCGATGCCGCCTCCCTGGGGCGACCTGGGAAGCTGCCGATCCAACGCGCCGGGCCAGGTCTTGGCCGGTCCACGCACCGGACACGCCCAACGGCTCACCGACGGCGGTTGTCCACAGGTCGGATTTCCGGGGGTGACCGGGGGTTGCGGCGTCGGTATCGTCGGCGGGAGTTTGTCTTTGCGTCGGCCTGGTTTCGTGGGGAGGCGACCGTGCAAAGGGACGCTGGCGACGGGCAGAGTGTCGGGCACCGGCCGATCGAGGTCGACGTGTCCAGCCTTGCGCAGCTCGCGAAGACGCTGCGCGACGAGGTTGAGCTCAACTACCACCCGCAGGCCCAACGGGTCATCGACACCATCGACCCGGGCAACGACGCGTTACCGCCGAAGCCCATCGAGGAATGGGAGGCGGCACGTAACCAGTACAAGGCTGGCCGGAACCGGGCGATCGATCTGTTGAGCGGGTACGAGAGCGCCACCTTGCAGATCGCTGATGCGGCGGATTTCATCGCCCAGCGGTACCGCGACAGCGACGCCTACGCGAGAGCGACGATCGCCGACGTGCGCGACGCCTTCGACCAGGCCGCGCGGAAGTACGGGGTGCCCGATGCATGAGCCGCACCTGGAAGATCTCGCGTCCAGCGACTGGTCGCGGTTGACGGTGGGTCAGATGTGGGAGGCATTGGGCGAGGTCGATCAGGGCGCGGCGATCGAGCAGGCGGCGGGGTGGGTCAACGCATTCGAACTGCTCGACCACCACCACGCCCGCCTGCAGGAATATCGTGACTTGATCGCGCGGACGTGGCGGGGAGTTACGGCGGACGCCTTCCTGCGCGAGGTCGACGGGCTGATGGCGGCCGTGACGACGATGCGTGATGCCGCGATCGCCAACGAGGGTGTGCTACCGCACCTCAGCTCCTCGATAGCCGAGGCGCGGGAGCAGTTGGCGCCGATCCATCAGCAGTGGACGGCGAGCCGGTCGGCGGTACCGTCCCGGAGCGATCCGCATCCGGCGGCGGTGTCGAACGGGGCGCAGGATCAGTTGCACCGGCAGGCGGTCGGCGTGATGACGACCCTGTCGAGTCGGGTGATCGAGGGGTACCGCGCCGTCAAGATCCCGCCAATGTATACGCCGCCGATTCATGAGCCTTGGTCGTCCCATTCGGCCGCATCGGGGGGATCGGACGCAGTCGGTGGCGCCAAATCGCTGCGTCGCGTTCCTTCGTCGCCAGGATCCGGTCAGACATCGCCCGGGAGCGTCGATCCGACACTAGCCGGCAAAGTCGGTGTTTCACAGATGTCCCTGGGCGGCCTGCCGAGTGCCGTTTCGCCAATATCCACAAGCGCCGGGCCCCAACCGGTGGTCGGACGGATCATCGGCATGGTGAATCCTCCGGCTGCGGAATCCTCGCCGCCGGTTCGCGCCGCTGAAGAGCCGGTGTGGAGTCCGCGTACCGGCAGAGTTCTCCCGCCGGGTGGTGTGATCAACTCACCCACTACAGATGTAGAGCCATATCGAACGGTCGCCGGTCCGCCGAGAGCCAACCCAGCGGGTGGAGTGATCGGCCCAACAACCGGGCGGGAGACCGAGGGTATGTTTACGCCTC
>VAWN01000028.1:38518-104344 GCA_005885555.1 Actinomycetota bacterium | reverse complement strand
GTACGGCGCCACCGAGACCGGAAGCCTTGCCGGGCAGTGCCCGCAGGGCCGGCTGCACCTGTGGGCCGACCGCGCCATCTTCGAGGTGTACGACCCGCGTACCCGCACCGTCGCGCCCGACGGCCGCGGCCAGCTCGTGGTGACCCCGCTGTACCGCGACGCGATGCCGTTGCTGCGCTACAACACCGGCGACGAGGTCGAGGTGGCGTACCGCGACTGTGCCTGCGGCTGGCACCTGCCCACCGTCCGGGTGCTGGGCCGGTCCGGATTCCGTTACCCGGTGGGCGATACGACCGTGAACCAGGCCGACCTGGAGGAGGTCGTGTACGGCCTGCCGGCCCGGTACGAGGTGATGTTCTGGCGTGCGCGGGCCGAACGCGCGCGGCTGCTGGTCGAGTTCGAGGTACCCGCCGAGCACCGCCCCGCCGCGTGCGCCGAGCTGACCGCCGCCCTGCACACCCGGCTCGGCGTCACCGCCGACGTCGCCGGTCTGGCACCCGGATCCCTTGTGCCGCATCAGGTGCTGACCGCCGAGGCGGACGTCGCCAAGCCGCGCAGCCTCTTCGGCCCGGAGGAGAACTGGGACTCGGCGCTGCTCTACTACCGGGAGGCGCCCGGTGGGTGAGCTGCGGATCGCGGTCGTCGGCGCGGGCATCGCCGGTCTCGCCACAGCCGGCTTCCTCACCCGTGCCGGCCTACCGTGCACGGTGTTCGAGCAGTCCACCGCGCCGAGCGAGACCGGGGCGGGCATCCAGCTGTCCCCCAACGGGACGCGGCTGCTGCACCGGATCGGCCTGGCCGGGCAGCTCATCCGGGTCGGCGTCCGGCCGGCGGCGATCGAGATCCGGCGCTGGCAGGACAACCGGCCGGTCGCGCGCACCCGGCTCGGCGCGGCCTGCGAGGCGACGTTCGGCGCGCCGTACTGCACGCTGCACCGCGCCGACCTGTACCACGCGCTGCTCGGACCGGTACGGCAACTGGTCCGGCCGGGTCGCCGGTGCGTGGCCGTGCGCGAGTACCCCGACCGGGTGGAACTGTCCTTTGTGGACGGTTCGACCGTGGATGCCGATCTCGTGATCGGTGCCGACGGGCTGCACTCGGTGGTGCGCCGCGCACTGGTACCCGACGTGGTGCGCTTCGCCGGCCTGGTCGCCTACCGCGGCCTGGTGCACGCGGAACGGGTACCGTCGACGGCCGCCGACCACCGGGTGGTCATCTGGCTCGGCCCCGGCCGGCACGTCGTGTGCTACCCGATCGGCCGCGGCCTGCTCAACGTCGTCGCGGTGGTCCCCGACCCGGTGGCGTTGGGCCCACTCGCCGACGCGTTTCCCGGGTGGAGTCCGGCGGTGCAGACCCTGCTGGCCGCGATGCCCGCGCCGACCCGGTGGCCGCTGTACGACCGGCCGCCGCTGTCGCGCTGGCGCACCGGGCGGATCGTCCTCGTCGGCGACGCGGCGCATCCGCTGCTGCCGTTCGGCGCGCAGGGCGCCAACCAGGCGATCGAGGACGCCGCCACGCTCGCGGCGCACCTCGACGCCGGCCGCGACGATGTGGCCGGCGCGCTGGCCCGGTACGAGCGCGCCCGGGTACCGCGGCTGGCGCAGGTACGGGCGATGGTGCGCGACAACGGGGTCAACCACCACCTGCCCGACGGCGAGGGCCAGCGGCGCCGCGACGCGGTACCCGGCCGGGACAGCCTCGCCGGACGCGCCTGGCTGTACGGCTACGACGCGGAACTGGTCGCATCATGACCACCGGGATCGCCGGCCGGGTCGCCGTGGTCACCGGAGCCGCGGGCGGTATAGGTGCCGCCGTGACGCGCGCCCTCGCCGCGCACGGCGCGATCGTCGCCGCGCTCGACGTGGACGGGTCCGGTGTCGAGAAGGTCGCGGCGGAACTGCCCGAGGGCGTCGGTCACGGGTACCGCGTCGACGTGCGGGACGCGGCGGCCGTCGACGCCGCCGTCACGCGGATCGAGGACGAGCTCGGCCCGGTCCGCATTCTCGTCACCGTCGCCGGAATCCTGCGCACCGGTCCGTTCACCGGGTCGACCACGGCCGACTGGCACGAGGTCTTCGCGGTGAACCTGCACGGCGTCGTGCACTGCTGCCGGGCGGTGGCCGGTCGCATGGTGGCGCGCCGCTCCGGGGTGATCGTGACGGTCGGGTCCAACGCCGCCGGGGTACCCCGGATGGACATGGCGGCGTACGCGGCGTCGAAGGCGGCGGTCGCGCACTTCGTCCGCTGCCTCGGCCTGGAGCTGGCCGGGTTCGGCATCCGCTGCAACGTGGTGGCGCCCGGCTCGACGGACACCCCGATGCAGCGCTCGATGTGGGCCTGCGACGCCGACGCGGCCGCCGTCGTCGAAGGTTCGCTGTCGCGGTACAAGGTGGGCATCCCGCTGGGTCGGCTCGCCCACCCGTGCGACGTGGCCGACGCGGTGGTGTTCCTCGCCTCCGAGCAGGCGCGGCACATCACGATGCAGCAGTTGTACGTGGACGGCGGTGCGGCCCTGCGCGACTGACCGCCGGACGAGCGAACGGAGGGCACGATGGGCATTCCCCGCATCCGCGCGTACCCGATGCCGACCGCACCCGAGCTGCCGCCCGCGGTACCGCGCTGGCGGCCCGATCCGGAACGCGCCGCCCTGCTGATCCATGACATGCAGCGGTACTTCGTGGACCGGTACCCGGCCGCCGCCTCACCGGTGGTCGAGCTGCTCGCCAACATCGGCCGGATCCGCCGCGTCGCAAGGGATCTGCGTATCCCGGTCGTGTACACCGTGCAGCCCGGCCGGCTCAGCCCCCGCGAGCGCGGGCTGGTGGCCGACTTCTGGGGACCCGGCATGGCCGGCGACGAACACGACCGGGACATCGTCGCGCCGCTCCGTCCCGGGCCGGCGGACACGGTGGTGGCGAGGTCCCGGTACAGCGCCTTCCACCGCAGCCCGCTGGCCGGCGTACTGCGCGCGCACGGCCGCGACCAGTTGCTCGTCTGCGGCGTGTACGCACACGTCGGCTGCCTCATGACGGCAGCCGACGCGTTCAGCCGTGACATCGAACCGTTCCTCGTCGCCGACGCGGTCGCCGACTTCACCGCGGCGGACCACCGGATGGCGCTGGCGTACGCCGCGCGCACGTGTGCCGTCGCGCTGACGACCGCACAGTTGCTCGCGACGCTGGCCACCGGATCAGTCGGACAGCCGCCGGTTGACCAGCCGGGCCAGCTGTACCCGTGAGTTGATGCCCAGCTTCCGGTAGATCTGGCGGAGGTGGTAGTTGACGGTGTGCGGAGACAGGCAGAGCCGGCGGGCGATCTGCTGGTTGGTCAGCGCCTCGCCGGCCAGCCGGGCGATCCTGCGCTGGGTCTCGGACAGGTCGGCCCAGCCGGGTTCGTCCGCCTGCGGTCCCACCATGGTCATTGCGAATACCATCGGGTTCCTTCCCCCTTACTTCGGTACGCCGATGGTGCGCGGATTCACCGGGTTGGATCGCCTCGTAGTAGGGGATCAGCCGGTGAGTGTCCGCCACTGGTCACTGCCCTCGCCCAGCGAGCGCAGCGCCGGGAGATCGACCACCGTGATGCGCCGGTACCCGGTGCGGATGATGCCGTTCTCGCGCAGCTCGCGCAGCACCTTCTGCACGGTGGCCTCGGAGGCGCCGATCATCGTGGCCAGTTCCGGCTGGCTCAGCGCGACCGCGATGGTCAGGCCCTCCTCGGTCGGCTGGCCGCAACTCCAGGCGATGTCGACCAGTACCCGGGCGAGGCGGATCTCCGCGGGGAACGCGGCGAACTCGGTCTGCCGCTCGGTCGCCCAGCGCAGCCGCTCCCCCACCGCCGCCGCCATGCTGAGCGCCGCTTCCGGGTACCGGTGCAGGAACCGGTGGAAGTTCGCCTGGGTGAGGACCACCGAGGTGACCCGGCCGCACGCCGTCGCGGTCGCGCTGCGGGGTTTCTGGCTCAACCCGGCCATCTCGCCGATGAGGTCACCGGACACCCGGATGCCGACGAGCACCTCGATCCCGTCGACCAGAATGGTGATCTTCACAAACCCGCGGACGAGTATCTCGACGTGCGTGCTCGGATCGCCTTCCCACAGCAGCGGGCGCCCCGGTTCGAAGTGGTGGCGCACACCGGTCTGGAGCAACTCGGCCACCTGCTCCGGAGACAGCCGGGCGAGGAAGCTGCCCGGTGCCCACCGTGGCGGCAGCGGCGGCTCCATCCGTCACGTCCCGGCTCGCCCGGCCTGCGCCATCAGCTCACCGATGGTCATCGTGACCGTCCGCTGGGCGCCGTCCGGGTCGGCATCGGCTAACTCGCCGAACTGGTCGCGCAACCGGTCCATGGCGATGAACCCCTGGTCGATCGGGAACAGGTGGTGGACCCAGTCGGGTACCGTCCGGTCGGCGCCGCCCAGGGTGCCGAGGGTGTGCAGCGCCGCGCGCAGTTCGGCGGTCCGTTCCGGCGTCGCCGCGGACCGGTCCCGGGTGACGAGTGCGGCGAGCAGCGCACCGCGCAGCAGCACCGCCGCGTCCCGCAGCTCTCCCGCAACCGGTTGCGCCGCAACGAGTTCCGCGGTCAACCGGTCGAGCACGGGCAACCCGCCCGCATCGCCGGTGTGCGCGAAGCGGGCCCAGCGCGCGAGGACCGACAGCAGCAGCAGCGGTACCCGCCGCGGATCGTCGGCACCGGTGCGCGCGAGGACCGTGGCGCTGATCCGGGCCGCCGCGGCCAGGTCCGACAAACCCTTGGCATCGCCGTCGGTCGCCGCCGCGGCGAGGGCCAGCACGCCACGGTCGTGGTACCGCTGGGCCAGCTGCGCCAGCTCCCGTAGCGCGGCGTCGACGACCGGCTCGTGATCGGGCAGCCCCGACGCCAGCACCTCGGTGAAGCACCGCTCGGCCGCCTCCAGGCCGCCGCCCGTACCGCCGACCGTCCACTGTGTACGGTGCGCCCGGCCGAGTTCCAACCGGTACCCGGCACCGGTGGCGCCCTCCCCCGCGGCGCGCACCGCGTATTCGAGAAGGCGCACCGCCTCGCCCGCGGCGACCGGATCCGCGTCCAGTTCGGCACGCTCGCGGATCAGCTCGCCGCCCAGCCCCGCCGACCAGGCGTCCTCGGCCCGGGACAGCGCCACGCGCCACGACGCGATCGCCCGGTCCAGATCGCCGCGGACGCCGTCGCGGCGCCACCGGGTCGCCAGGCACAGCGCCTCGTGCTCGTGCGCGGACAGCCACGTGGGGTCCTCCTCGGCGGAAAGCTCCATCGCGCGCGCGTCCATCGCGATGGCGAGGTTCAGCTCCCGCGGTACCCCGGTGCGGCCGTAGCTGTCCCAGTACGCGGTCGCGAGGGTGAACGCGGCGACGGCGAGCCACGGTGTGTCGTCGGGCAGCACGGGCACGGCACCGGCCAGCAGCACGATGCCGCGGTCGAGGTCGGCGGGATCGCTACCGGCCTGGTACCGCTCCTCCCACGCCAGTCCCTGGATCATCCGCACGAACGCGGCCGCCTCCACATCCCAGTCGCCGACCGGGTACCGAGCGATCGCGGCGAGCAGCTCCTCGACCAGCGCGGCGCAGTCCTCCGGTTCCCCGGCGCCGCCGTAGCGCAACAGCCAGAACCGGCTCCAGTGCGCGCCGGTCAACGCGAGCGCGATGAAGGTGCGGTCCGGATCGGTCGGCGCCAGCTGCGCATGGATCCGCGCGTACCACCCGATCGCGCGGTCGTAGTCGTCGATCGAACCGAGCTCGTCGGCCCGGCTCTCGTACGCCGATCCCAGCCCGTACCACCATCGCATGCGTTGCGGATGCACGGGTGCCGCGGCGACCGCCTCGGTCATCAGAGCCAACCCGTCGGCGAGCGCTTCGGCGTCCCCGTCGGTGTTGTACCGCTCCAGCCGGGCAAGGCCCCGCCGGCCCAGATCGTCCGGCGAACGGTGACAGTGCGGCGAGACCATGCGCGATCGCCTCCGTTACGCGGTACAGCCGGATTCCGGTCGAGGCTAGCGATCCGGCACAGACCACGTCGAGGAAACAAAACGGAATCAACACGAACGGATCGGCGGATGCACCGGGTGCCGGATGGGCGGGTGGGCCGAAAGCCGCCGCGGTCCGCGAAACCCGTGCCGATCCGGAATCGCTCGCTCGATCAGGCAACCGCGAACGGTACGGCGCCGACACGCTATCAAGCTGCTCTGACCGGTACCGCGGCGTGCCCGGCGCCGAGACACACCAGGCTCGCGGCGGCCGCGCGCATCGCCGGCGGTCCCTGCGACACCGCATCCTGTACCCGGGCGAGGGCGGTCGCCGGTGGGGTACCGGCGCGCAGTTCCTTGTGCAGCTCGATCATCAGGTCGGCCATCGCCCCGTCGCACACCGGTCCGAGCGGACCCACCAGCGCGGTCGCCCCGTGCGCGAGGAACCCGGCGGCCAGGCCCAGCAGTTCGTCACCGGCGGAGACCAGCGAGGTACCGCCGTCGCACGCCGCCAGTACCACCACGGCCGGCGCGCGTGGCAGCGAGTCGAGGTCGTAGACGGTCAGCGGACCGTCGACCAGGCGCAGCGAGGAGAACAGCGGGTTGTCCGAACGGAACCGGCCGTGCGCCGCCACGTGTGCCACGCTGCAGTCGCCCAGCGCCGCCTTCACCGCGCCGACCGTCGCGCCCGCTCCGGTGAGCAGCCGCGCACCGGGGTACAGCGCGGCCACCGCGGCCGCCTCCACCGGCGCCTCGGGCAGCTCCGGTCCGGCCGCCACGACGACGTGTCCGGGCCGGGCATCGGCGGTGGCGGCCTGGTACCACAGCGCCGCCGAAGGAGCCACGCTCACCGGCCGTCCGGCACACGAGGGCAGGCCGCCCCAGAGGATCGACTGGAGCGGGCCGGTCGGCACGATCACCATCGGTCGCCCGTCGATCTGCTGCCGCAACGGTTGCAGCAGAAGGTCGTCCAACCGGGTACCGGCGTCGTCGAGCAGTTGCATCGCGGCGCCGGCGCGGGCGTCCGCCGGCCGGCCCGGATTGCGCCGGGCCAGCCGGCGCAGCGCGAAGGGCACGTGCGAGAGCAGCGCGTGCACCCCGGCCGTCGGCCGCAGCGGCGTCAACCGGACGCGGGATCCGGCGATCGTGACCGCGAACAACGCGTCCCGGTGCTCCACGTACTCGACCAGTACCGCGTCGCCGAGCGCGCTGCCGATCTCGTCCGCGGTCGGGCGCCGGGCGGTCACCGTGGCGCCCGGCAGGGCACGGACGTGGTCGCGGATGGCCCGTTCCAGGCCCGACTGCCGGCTGATCAGACCGTCCGGTGTGCGCCCGGCGGTCCGGGCCGCCTCGATCTGCGCGACGGCGGCGCGCAGCTCGACGAGAAGCTGCGCCAGCACCGGATCGTCGGGCGGCCGTAGCGGCTGCATGAGCAGTGCCGTCGCGCGGCCGCGTTCGGCCCACACCAGTACCCGCCGCGGCCGGCCGCTGCGCAGCGCCAGGCGCAGTCCCAGCTCGACCAGGTCGGCCCGGTGGCCGGACACGGTGCTGCGCACGTCGGCCGCCGGCAGGGTGGCCTGGTAGTCCTCAAGAACCCGGATACCCGCGTGCAGCGCCGTCGCCGCCGACCGGCGGCTGCCCTGCGCGAGGCGGCGCAACGCTTCCGCGTGCCAGGCGCGGGCGCGCAGCTCGACCGGTCCACGCCGACGTACCGCACCGGTGCGGCGCAGCAGGCTCTCGGCGCGTCGCGCATCGCCCTGTTCCAGCGCGAGCCGGGCGGCGACCAGCCGGGCGTCCATCGCCGGAACGGTCCACCCGACCGAGTCGAGTGCGGTGGCGGCGCGCGCGAGATCGGGTACCGTCACCGGCTCGCCGCACGCATCGCGCAGCCGGCAGCGCAGCGCCGTGTACCGTGCCAGCGCGACCCATTCGGGCCGCTGCTGCGCCCGGAACGCGCGGATCGCGGCCTCGGCTGCGGTGCGCGCGGCGGTCGCGTCGCCGTCGAGCAGCGCCGTCTCGGCCACGAGCAGCTGCGCCTGCGGCAACAGGATCTGCCGCCGCAGCCGGGTGAACTCCTCGACGGCACGTACCGCGGTCGCCCGCGCCTCGGCCACCAGGCCCACCGACATGAGCAGCTCGCTGCGATCCAGCAGTACCGCACCCGCCTGCGCGCCCAGCGACGTGTGGCCCTGTTCGGCCGCGTCCAGCCAGTGCAGCGCGGCCGGCACGTCGCCCCGCCGGACATGCAGGAACGCCAGATTGTCGTAGACGAAGGCGAGCTGCAGGTGCAGCCCGTACCGGCGGCAGACCGCCTCGGCCGACTGCAGCTCGACCGCGGCCGGCCCGAGCTGCGACCGGTAGATGTACAGCACGCTGCGGTTGGAGTGCACCCGCTGCACCCACGTCCAGTCCTGCTCGCGGCGCAGCGTCGGCATGGCGGCGCGGTAGTCGGCCAGTGCCTCGTCGAGGTGTCCGAGCTGTTGCCTGATCGCGCCGCGCTGGGCGAGTACCCGCGCCCGGTCGACACCGGTCAGGTCGGTGAGTGCGGCGTCGATGGTCCGCAGCGCGCGCCGGGTGTTGCCGCGCCGCATCAGGATGAAGGCCAGGCTCATCAGCGCCTCGCTCACCAGCCGCGCCGAATGCGTGCGCCGGGCGCTGGCCACGGCCTGCGTGAGCAGCTCCACCGCCGTGTCGAGGTTGGTCATGTGCAGCGCGGCGAGGCCCGCGGCGCGGGCGGCCACCGAGGCGGTCGCGTGGTCGCGGTCCAGGCGGCTGCGGGACATCAGCTCCCAGGCCTGCTTCCAGGCACGCCGGGGATCAACGTCGACAAGCTTCAGCGCGAGGACCGCGTCCTCACCTACCTGGCACCCGTCCACCCGAGGCCTCCGTCGCTGATCGAGGATCGTGGTGAGGTGTTGCCAAGAAATTGGTGTATCACGGCCACCGGCCGGCAGTCTTCCAAGTTTGTCCGGGCTGTGTTAAGCCAGAGGAACACAGCTCCCCGGGCACCGAGAGGAGCGACTGATGACCGACAGCGCCGACCAGGGCAAACAGGCGGACGAAGACCAACTCGTGGTGGCGACGCCGCACCTGGGTCAGGTATTGGACAAACTTGGTGACTATGGAGTCATCCCCACCGGCAGCGATGACTCCCCCGAGCTGGGGCTCACCCTTCTCAAGCTGGATCCCGACCAGGTGGGTGCCGCCGCCGAACAGTGGCGGAACCAGCAGGACCTGGTCGACAGGCCGAAGCTCGACGGCGTGCTGAACCTCCTGTACAGCTACTTCGAAGACCGGTACTCCGGCTGGGTACCGTCGATCGGCAAGAACCGTGCGGTCCTGCCGGTGATCGGCAGCCACAACATCGGTGGCGGTGGGGAACTGCCGCCGATGCAGGCCAAGGAAGACCTCCCGCAGCGGGGGCCCGGGGCGGGCCGCGGCGTGCGGGTGGGGATCGCCGACACGGCGCTGTACACGCATCCGTGGTACGCCGGCACGTACCTCGCCGCACAGTCGGCGCTGTACGAGGACCCGGGCGACGAACCGCACTACGCGCTCGGACACGCCACCTTCGTGGCCGGCCTCATCCTGCGGCAGGCACCGGAAGCGACGCTGGAGGTTCGCCAGGTGCTCGACCGGGACGCGCAAGGCGACAGCTGGAACGTGGCCAAGGAACTGGTGCTCTTCGCCGACTCCGGCCTGGACGTGCTCAACCTGTCCTTCGGCTGCTTCACCGACGACAACAAGCCGCCGCTGGTGCTCAGCACCGCGATCGGCAGGCTCGATCCCCGGGTGGTCGTGGTCGCCGCGGCCGGCAACCACGGCAAGACGAAGGACTGGAACAAGCCGGTATGGCCGGCCGCGTTCGAGAGAGTCGTCGCGGTCGGCGCCACGGACGACAGCGGCGTGCGGCAACCGTGGAGCCCGGACCTGACGCAGCCGTGGGTCGACACGATGGCGCCCGGCAAGGACGTGGTCAGTACCTACCTTCCCGACAAGGCCCGGGTACCGGAAAGGCCGGACGACTCGCCGATCGGGCCGTTCGGTGGCTTCGCCACCTGGAGCGGTACGTCGTTCGCGGCGGCCCGGGTGAGCGGAACCCTGGCGGCCGGGATCCGGCGTGACGGCGGTCCCGCAGAGGCGCTGCACAGCCTGCTCCCGCCCCGTTGACGACAATTCGTGGATCGGTGACCGATGGACGACAGGCCACTGGGTGAACTGGTCGACGGCGCGCGCAACGGCGAACGCGCCGCGTGGGACGCGATCGTCGACCGGTACGCCGGTCTGGTCTTCGCCATCTGCCGGCGGTTCCGGCTCAGCGATGCCGACCGGTACGACGTCAGCCAGACCGTCTGGCTGCACCTGGTGGAGCATCTGCCGAGACTGCGCAACAGCGAGGCGCTGCCGGGCTGGCTCGCCACCACGACCCGGCACGAGTGCCTCGACGTCGTGAAGCAGGAGAGCCGGCGCGGCCGGGACGCGCTACCTGCGGACCTGGCCGCGCCGGACGCGATCGACGCCGAGGACATCGACGTGCACCTGCTGCGGGCCGAACGCCGCGCCGCCCTGCGCCACGCGTTCGCGCAGTTACCGGAGAAGTGCCGGCACCTGTTGCGGCTGCTGACCCACGATCCCCCCACCCCCTACGAGGAGATCGGCAAAGTGATGGGCATTCCGATCGGTAGTATCGGCCCCAGTCGGGCACGCTGCCTGGCGCGACTGCGCCGGATGCCCGCGCTGGCGGCGCTGGGCACCGCGGTATCGCGACTCGACGCCGAGCCGGCCACCGCCGGCGACGGCCCGTCGGGAGGAACCGATGGCTGAGTGGTTGTTCGACGACGATCTCCTGCTGACCGAACTCGGTGCGGCGCTGCGGGAAGACGTTCCGCAGCCGATGGTCTCGGCCGCGAAGGACGCGTACACGTGGCGCACCATCGACGCCGAACTCGCCGTGTTGTCGGCGGACTCGGCCGACGATCTGGAAGCGGTCGGCGCGCGCGGCGGCGGGTCCACGGCGGTACGCGCGCTGAGCTTCGAGGCGCCGAGCCTCACGATCGAGGTGGACATCGGACCGGAGGGCCTGCTGGGTCAGTTCGTACCCCCGCAGTCCGGCACGGTACAGCTCCGTACCCGCACCCGGCTGCTGGCCACGGTACCGGTCGACGACCTCGGCCGCTTCAGTGTGCTGTCCGGACCGTTGGCACCCTTCCGGCTGTACTGCGAGACCTCGACCGGCATCCGGGTGCTCACCGACTGGGTGTCCGTGTAGCGACCGCCGCCGCTGTATCACCGCCCGCTGCCCGTTCGTCTTCTCCTGCAACAAGTCCACGCTGCTGCCGGAGGAACGTGACAGATGGCACTGGTACAGGTGGAGAGTCCCGGCCGCGACGGCGCGGAGCCCGGCGTCAACGCGGCTGCGTCCGACACGACGGGTACCACACCGCGTTGGCAGGTCGTGGTGGCGAGCTTCGCCGCCCTGATCCTCGTCTGGCTGCTCAGCGTGTTCGTCAACGCGAGGTTCAGGCCGACGACGCTGGTGATTCCGGCCGGGATCAGCCTGTTCGGGATGCTGTTCGCGGTCGCTCAGGGCGTGGAGCGGCTGCTCGAACCGGTGTCGTCGTTCTTCTTCAGCACCAAGCGGCATTCCCAGCAGCGCAATGCCAACGTGGCGTGCGCGGTGAACCTGGAGGGCACCTCCGACGAGGCGCTGCCCGCCACGCTCACCGATCTGGTCGAGGCCTGGCGGGCGGCCGATGACCTGCAGGGCAAGGCCAAGGACCAACCGGCGGGCCGTGGTGCGTTGCGGCGCAACGCCGCCGCCGACGGCGTGGCCACCGCGCACGAGCGGTTGAAGAAGGCGGTGGAAGCCGCCGTCGACGCCGGCGGGCGCGACGCGGGGACCATGCGGCAGGCGCTCGCCGACGTGTTGAAGGTGTCGCCGGACGAGGCTCCGTCGGTGTGCCGCAGGGCCGCGGTCAAGCTGGCCGCCGCGGCACAGGCCGAACTGGACCAGCGGCGCGCCGACAAGGCCGTCGCGTACTGGGCGCTGGCCACCGGTATCGGCCTGCTGCTGAGCGCCACGCTCGGGCTGTACCTCATGCACGTCATCGGACTGCAGTCCGACGGACTCTCGGCGGACGGTACCTGGGCGGGCACGCTGAACGCCGCCGGCATCCGGCACGCGCTCGACATCCTGGTGACCGGACTGGCGATCGGCGGCGGTACCAAGCCGCTGCACGACCTGATCAGCAACCTGCAGGCGGCCAAGGACAACCGGAAGAACCCGAGCCAGACGCGGTAGGCCGCGGGTAAGGCGTGCAGGCCCGGCGACCCGGCGGCCGGGCCGACCACCAGGCCCGCGGTGAACAGCACGATGCCGGCGGTGGTAAGCAGCACCGGGCGAGCGGCCCACGACCGGGTCCGGCTGCGCAACAGGTGTACCGCGACCGCCTGCGTCAACAGGTTCTCCACGAACCAGCCGGTGTGGAAAAGCGCCTGCGCCGCCGGGCTCAACGCCGCCCCGGCGGTGTGCCGCAACGCCGCGAAGGTCGCCAGGTCCGCCAGTGCGTTGACGGCGCCGAAGCAGAGCACGAAGCGGCTCAGGTCCCGGGTGTCGAAGGTACGCGGGCGCCGGTCCGGATCGGTGCGGTCGAAGGCCAGCGACAGCTGCGAGACGTCGAACAGCAGGTTCTGCACCAGAATCTGCATCGGCAGCATCGGCAGGAACGGCAGCGTCGCACTCGCCGCCAGCGCCGCGCACACGTTGCCGACGTTGGCCGAGACGGTGATTTTCACGTACTTGACGATGTTGCCGAACGCGTGCCGCGCGGTGCTGACCGCGCCGGCCAGGATCGCCAGGTCCTTGCCGACGAGTACCACGTCGCTGAACTCCTGGGCGATCTCGGCCGCGCCTTCGACGCAGGCGCCCACGTCGGCGGCGTGCAGGGCCGGTACGTCGTTGACGCCGTCGCCGAGGTACCCGACGGTGTGCCCGGCCGCCTTCAACGCCGCGACGATGCGGGCCTTCTGCCCGGCGTCGACGCGGGCGAAAACGGTGGTACGGCGGCCCAGCGCGGCCAGTGTCCCCGCCGCGCTCGGCTTGGCCTCGTCGAGCAGGCCGACGTACCCGAGCAGGGTCAGCCCGGCCTCGTCGGCGGGACGCAGCCGGCGTCCCCGGACCGGCCGGGTGCGGACGGCGACCGCGGGGACCCGGGTACCGTCGGCGTGCAGCCGGTCGGCCAGGCGCCGCAACCGGTGCCGCTGCCCGGCATCGAGCGCGACGTCCCGGCCGCCGATGCGGGCACGCGCGCAGCAGTCCAGCACGTCCTCGGCCGCACCCTTGGTGATGAGCAGTTCCTGTCCCCACCGCCCGGCCTGGCGCAGCGCGACGGTGGTGCGCCGGCGGCTCGCGTCCAACGGCAGCGCGTCGATCCCGCTCAGCCCGTCGTCACCGGCGAGGTCGAGCTGCCCGGCCCGGTGCAGCAGCGCCTCGTCGACGGCGTCGGGCACCGGTGGGTCGGTGTGTTCGATGCCGAACCGGGCGGCGAGGTACGCGTGGCGCAACGGCTGCGGGTCGGGCCGGCCCAGCGGGTCGAGGTAGCAGGTGACGCTCAGCCGGTCCAGCGTGAGGGTACCGGTCTTGTCGATGCACAACACGTCCATCGCGCCGAGGTTGTGGATCGCCGGCAGCCGTTTGGCGACGACACCCCGGCCGCGCAGTACCGCATGCGCGCGGATCAGCGCGGTGGTGGTGACCACCGGCAGCATCCCGGGTACCAGGCCGACCGCAGCGGCGGCCGCGAACAGGCCGGCCTGCACCCAGGTGTCCCGGGTGAACCCGGTCAGCAGCAGCACCAGCGGCACCGCGGCGAGCATGAGCCGGATGAGCGTCCAGGAGACGGCCGTCACGCCGCGGTCGAACGCACTGCGGCCGCGCCGGCTCGGCAGGTCGTGGTCGCCCGCCGCGAAGTAGGTGTCGGTACCGGTGGCCACGACCACGCCGGTGGCCCGCCCGCCGACCACGGTCGCGCCGCGCAGGCACAGCCGCGGGTGGTCGACCGGTGCGGTGTCCGCGAGGGATCCGGTGTCGGTCAGCGTGGCGTGTTTGGCGACCGGTAGTGACTCGCCGGTCAGCAGCGCCTGGCTGACGGTCAGGCCGGTCGAGCGCAGCAGCCGGACGTCGGCCGGTACCGCGTCGCCGCCGGCGAGCTGGATCACGTCGCCCGGGACGAGCTGGTCGGTGGGCAGTTCCCGGGCGATCGCCGGGACTGCGGGAGCGGCGCGGCGCAGCACCGTCGTGGTCGTCGCGGCCAGGCCGCGCAGGGCCGCCGCGGCACGACCCGCCCGGTACTCCTGGCTGACCCGCAACCCGCAGGCGACCGACGCCAGTACCGCGACGACCGTCACCGTGGCCGGGTCGCCGCTGACCGCGGACACCACGCCCACCAGCAGCAGTACCACCACGAACGGGTCGGCCAGCGCCCGCGCGAGGTACCCGCGCGGCGGCGCGGCCAGCAGCACGTTCTCCCCGCGGGTGGCCAGCCGCCGCTGCGCCTCGCCCTCGTCCAGGCCGTGCAGTGACGAGCCGAGCTCCCGCAGCACCTGCAACGGCGCCATCGCGGCAAGGTCCCGCAACCGCGCGAACCGCTGCGGTACCGGCGCCGGTGTCGCCTCGTGCGCCGCAGCGGTGGCCGGCTCAGCGGCCGGTGCCATGCCGTACCCCGGCCCGCCGGGACGGGCCGCGCAGGTGCGCCACCATCTCCCAGACGACGGCGACGAGGTGCGGATCGTTGACGAGGTACACCTGCCGGCGGCCCTCCCGCCGGGCGTGCACCAGGCCGGCCAGGCGCAGCTTCGCCAGGTGTTGGCTGACCACCTGCACGGTGGTGCCCACCTCCTCGGCCAACGACGTCACGTCGCGTTCGCCGTGGGCCAGCAACCACACGATGTGCAGCCGGACGGTGGCCGCCAGCATGCCGAACGTCGCGGCCGCGGTCTGCAGCACCTCAGCGGACAGGTCCTCGTTCCCGGCGCCGTGCGCCGCACCGCCTGCCACCTCGTACCCCCGATCACGCTCACCGGTCCGACGCCACCGTACCGCCGGGGCGGCGTCCGGTTACCCGGCCCGGTCGTCGGGTGAGCCGGCGGCGGCCGGGGAGGTCATGCCGCGCAGCACCGCGGCCCGGGTCAGCTCCGCCTTGTTGCCGACCCCGAGCTTGGACCTGATCCGCTTGACGTAGGTGTCCACCGTGTGCGGGCTGATCCCCAGCCGGCGGGCGACCTGGCCGTGCGTCAGACCGCGGGAGATCTGGCGCAGCACCTGCTCCTCCCGCGCGGACAGGCAGTTGCGGGTCTGGTCGGGCGCGCGTTCCTCGGCGTCCTCGTCCGGTACCGGTTGGCACGTCACGGTAGCCCCCGCGGCAACCGCGCGGATCGAGTCCACCAGCGCGGCCGGCGACCCGCGTTTGCTCAGCACGCCGGACGCGCCGGCCCGGATCAGTGCGGCCGTGTCGGTGGCCCGGACGTCGTCGGCGAGAATGACCACCTCGTGTACCTTGGCCATCTCGGCCACATACCCGACCGCCCGCGACTCGTCGAGCGCGTCCAGGTCGACGATCAGGACGTCGACGAACCACGCCCACTCCTGCGCGGGTGACGTCCGGGTACCCATCACCCGGATGCCTTCGGCCGTCAGGATCTGCTCCAGTCCGCGCGTGAAGATCGGACTGCTGTCGAGAATGTCAACTCGGATCATGTAGTACCCGCATGAGAACCCGCTCCCCGTATGCGTGTTCGGTGACCACCTCGGATCTGGTGACGTATCACGACGTACGCCAGGTGCCGCGGCGTGGCAACAGCATAGCCCTAGATCGATATCTCGGCGCGCCCTGATCCGGACCGGGACGGTCCTCGGACGTGACCGGGCGGTGGGCATTCATCCGGCCGGGATGATCCGGGGGCCCGGCCGGCGGTTGAGGCTGGGACACATGAACGGCTGGCTGATGTGGGGGCTTATCCTGCCGATCCTGCTCGTGGTCGCGGGAATCATCAGCATCTCGCGCCGCAAGCGCCGTCGCTGACGGCGCCAGGGGCGGCCCCACTGCGGGACCGCCCCTGTGCGGTTCGTGGTGCTTCAGCCGTTCAGCAGCAGGTACCCGCGCAGCTGGTCGGGTTCGTCGATGCTGCCGAGGAACTCGCCGTTGCCGCCGATCAGCGCGACCGAGCGCGCGCCGCCCATGTCCCGGTCCACGTGGGAGAAGTGCTGCCCGCGGAAGGCCGCCTGGTACTCCCGGTACCGGCCACCGGCCTGTGCCTCGTCCTCACCCTGCATGCCGTTGCTGGTCCGGATCGTGGTGTTGCTGACCAGCGAGCGGCAGCCGTTGGGCTCCTGATGCGGCGCGGTGACGAACAGGTTCAGCGTGCTGTCGCCGTCGGCCGTGCCCGACATGCTCTGCAGGCTGGCGACCTTCCGGCCCTCCTTGAGGTAGTCGGCGGCGGCGGGGATGCGCCGCTGTCCGGTACCGTCCGGTTTGGCCACCACGATCCCGCCGTCGGACGCGATGAACGCGATCGCGGTGCCGTCGGCCGCCCACACCGCGTGCCGGGCGCCGGTGAGGCTCGCCGGCAGCGGGGTGAAGGTACCGGTGGCGACGTCGAGGGTACCGACCCGGCCGCCGGACGCCTCGCGGACCAGCAGGCGGGTCGAGTCGTGGGACCAGACCGGTTCGAGCAGCCGGCCGTCGACGCCGCTGCGCAGCACCCGGTCGTTCTTGCCGTCGCCGACCGCGCCGAGGTGCAGCGCGCCGTCGGTGGTGACCCAGCTGACCCACTTGCCGTCCGGCGAGACGTTCGCGTTGTCCAGTGCGTCGAGCGGCAGGGGGCGGCGCAGCTCCGGCTTGCCCTTCCCGGGGGTCCACGACACCAGCGCCGTCGAAGTACCGCTGGCAGCGAGATAGAACAGCGGTCCGGTGTTCGGCGCCGGCACCTTCTCGGTCGGACCGTAGAACGGGCTGGGGGCCGGATCGACCGGCGCGGTGGCCGGCGCGCAGCCGGCCGAGCCGGAGCCGGAGCCGGCCGCCTGCGGGATCCCGGTCGAGGTGGACAACAGTTGCGTTGCCGTCGCGGTACCCCCGCCAACCACCACCAGCACGGCCGCAACCGATGCGGTGACCCGCCACCGGCGCAACCGCCGGGACGTGCGCACGGCGCGGTCCTGCAGGTCGACCGGGGTGACCGTGTCGGCCAGACCGGTCATGGCTTCGCGCAGTTCCTCATACGCGGGCGGACTCATTGCAGGTTCCTTTCCTGAGCGTGTGGGTTGGCCAGCTCGGGCGCGACGGCGCGCAGCCGCGCGAGAGCCTTGGCCGTCTGGGACTTGATGGTGCCGACGGTCACGTCGAGAAGGTCCGCCGCTTGCGCTTCGGTGTGGTCCTCGAAGAACCGCAGCACCAGTACCGCGCGCTGCCGGGGCGGCAGCTTCGCCAGCGCGGCACGGAGGGTGAGCCGGACATCGGCCGCCTCGGTCGGGTCGTACCCCGGGTGGCGCGGCTCGGGCAGGTCGGCGGTGACCGACTCGCGCACCCTGCGCCGCCGCCACCAGGAGACCTGCAGGCGGTACATCACCTTGCGGGTGTACGCCTCCGCGTTGCCCTGGTCGTCGAGCCGGCGCCAGGCCACGTACGTGCGCGCCAGGCTGGCCTGCACCAGATCTTCGGCGAGGTGCTGGTCGCCGGTGAGGAGGTAGGCCGAACGCAGGAGCGCATGCGTGCGATCCCTGGCGAACGAGGTGAAACTCTCCGAATCTCCCATCGGGTCAGCCACTGCCACTCTGCGTCACGTCAGTCCCCTCTCCCACCGGTGTGCCTGCCATGACGCGTGCACGCCGGCGAAAGGTTGCTTCTACGGCAGCGCCGCGACCACGATCATCCGCCGGTGGTCCGCGGTGAGCGGCGGCCCGTCCTCGCCATCGGCGGCGGCCGCATCGGCCCGGCGTCGAACAGGTCGGTCATGCGGGGACCGTACAACGACGGGTGGCTGGCCGGGACCGGCCAGCCACCCCGCCTGCGGTGCAGTCAGTCGTCGTCGCCACCGGCCGGCTTGCCGGCGGGCGCGGCGGGCGCCGCGGGCGCGACCGGCCAGATGTGGTGCTGCGGTAGCCGATCATCGGCGTGGCGAAGGCGTCGAACTGGGTGAGCGGCCGCAGTCCCGAGAGCAGCTCGATGGTGTGCAGCATCGAGTCGGTGCTGTAGAAGGTCGAGTCGACCCGCCCGGTCTGGGTGTACGGGCTGATCGCCAGCGCCAGGGTCCGGTGCGCGTCGATGTGGTCGGGACCGTTCTGCGCGTCGTCCTCGGTGACGAAGATCGCCGTCGACTTCCAGTACCTCGAATGCGACACCGCGTCGACGAGCTGCCCGAGCGCCCAGTCGTTGTCGGCGACGTAGGCCCGCGGCGTCGGCGCGCCCGGCGTGGTACCGGCGTGGGACGTGGCTGCGCGCCAGCCGCTGCCAGATGTATGCGTCGTCGGGCCTCTGCGGCGCGATGGCCGGGTCGTTGCTCTCCGACGGGTACCCGTGGTTGCGGCCGGAGTAGTTGGCCACCCAGGTCTGCTCGGTGTAGTTGTTGGAGTTCCCGGCCACCACCCAGTTCCAGCCGCTCGCGTCGCCGGCGCCCCGGCCGAGGCTGCCGAACTCCTGGTCGAAGGTGCGGTTCTCCTTGACGATGTAGATGACGTGCTGGATCGGCGAGTGCTCACCGAGCCGGCGCGGCACGATGCTCGACGCGGCAGCCGCCTCGCGGTCGTCGCGGCGGTCGAAGCCGTCGTTGCCGTTGACCTGCCGGGTCCACGCCCGCAGCTGGTCCTCGGGTACCGGCAGGCTGATCCGCGACAGCGTGCCGACCATCATCGCCAGCGAACTGGGGTACCACGCGGTCGGGATCAGCCCCCGGATGCGTCCCGGGCCGGCGTCGACGACCGCGACGTCGTTGTTGCCGGAGTTGGCCACGTACAAGGTGTTCCCGTCGCGGTCCAGCGCCAGCGCGTCCGGGTTGGAGCCGACCTGCGCGCCCGCGTAGGGGGACAGCGCGATGGTACGGACGACCGCGTCGGTCGAGGTGTCGATGACGCTGACCGTGTCGGCATCACCGTCGGCGACGTAGGCCAGGTGCCGCCGCGCGTCGGCGACGATGCGGTTGGGATGGGTACCGACCGGGACCGTCGCCCGTACCACCGGCGCGGTGCCGGTGATGTCGAGCACGGAAACCGTTGCGGCGCCCTGGTTCGTGACGTAGGCCGACCGGCCGTCGGCGCTGACCGCGATGCCGTACGGCGCGTGCCCGACCGCGACGGTCCGGCTGGCTCCGGTGACGACGTCGACGACCGTGGCGGCGTCGGCTACCTGGTCGGCCACGACGAGGCGCCGGCCGTCCGGGGTCGGCGCGAGGTCGGCCGGGTACAGGTTCACCGGTACCCCGGCCGGGTTGGTGGTCGGCAATGCGATCGGGGCGGTCTCGGTCAGCCGGTCGCCGGACACGCTGTAGGTGCGGATCTTGTTGTTGCCGCCGGCGCTGACATACGCCCGGGTACCGTCCGGGCTGAACGCCGCGCCGACGAACAGTGCCTGCGGCGCCGGGTACCCGATCGTCTGCAGTACCCCACCGGTACCCGGGTCGACGACCTGCACCGACTGCTGTCCCTGGCCGGCGTTGACCACCAGGGCCGCCTTGCCGTCCGGGAACGCCCGTACCGTCAGCGGCAGGTCACCCAGGCGGCTCTGCGCCCCGGCCGGGGTCACCCGGTACCCGATCGGAATCACCGCGGTCCCGTCGGGGCGGGGTCCCGCCCGCAACAGTCCGGGGCTGGCCGCCGCCACGCCACCGGCGACCACCACAACGCAGCCCGCCGCGAGCAGGCCACGCACCACTGCTCTCCGTCCCGGCATGCTGATCCTCCCCATGAATTCAGGTCGATGGCTACCGAACCGGACGCTAGGCACCCGCGACGAACCGGGGTGGACATCGAGCTGAACAGGGCCGGTCGCCTTGCGGGCGTCCCTACCCTGGCGGGTATGAAGGCGATCAGGTACCAGCGGTACGGCTCACCGGACGTCCTGGAGCTTCAGGACGTCGGCATGCCGGCGGTCGGTGACGGCGAGGTACTTGTCCGGGTGCGGGCGGCGTCGGTCAACCCGCTGGACTTCCACTTCCTGCGCGGCACGCCGTACCTGGTGCGCCTCGCCGGCGGCCTGACCCGGCCGCGGCGCACCGGGCTCGGCGTCGACCTGGCCGGGCACGTCGAGGCGGTCGGCCGCGACGTCACCGGGTTCTCGCCGGGCGACGAGGTGTTCGGCCAGTGCGCCGGTACCTTCGCCGAGTACGTCACCTTCGGGCCGAAGGCCGCGGTGCTGGCCAAGCCGGCCAACCTGACGTTCGAGCAGGCGGCCGCGGTACCGGTGGCGGGTTTCACCGCGCTGCAGGCGTTGCGGGACAGCGCGCATGTCAAGGCGGGACACCGGGTTCTGGTCAACGGCGCGGGCGGCGGTGTCGGTACCTTCGCGGTGCAGATCGCCCGGGCGTTCGGTGCGGAGGTGACCGGGGTGTGCAGCCCCGGGAAGGTGGCGCTGGTCGGGTCGATCGGCGCCGACCGGGTCGTCGACTACACCCGGGAGGACTTCACCCGCACCGACCGGCCCTACGACGTGGTCATCGACACGGTCGGCAACCGGACGCTGTCCGAGATCCGGCGGGTACTCGCGCCGAAAGGCGTGCTCGTCAGCGTCGGCGCCCCGGACGACGGCAACTGGATCGCGCCGTTGACCGGCATCGCGAAGATGCTCGCGACCTCCGCGTTCGTGAGCCAGTCGCTGCGCCCGATGCTGGCCCGCCCGAAGCGCGACGACCTCGCCGTGCTGAGCGAGCTTCTGGTGGCGGGCAGGGTCACTGCGGTGATCGACCGGACCTACCCGCTGGCCGAGGTACCCGACGCCGTCCGGTACCTGGAGGAGGGCCACGCCGCCGGCAAGGTCGTCATCACGATCTGAGCGGTCACGGCTGCCGGGCGTACATGTCCACCAGCCGCAGCCGGGTGGACTGCAGCCGGTCGACGACCACCTCGGTGAACCGGATCGCGAGCTGGAAACCGAGCGCCGGCTCGCGCTGGCACTGTTCCCGTACCGCCGCCGCGTCGAACTCGATCGCCGAAGTGACCTCACCGGCACTGGCGGAGAAGTGCCAGCGGTACGGCGGGAACAGCCAGGACCAGCCGAGCACCGCGCCGCGGCCGAGGCTGTCCAGCACCACGCCGCCGCGGCCCGGTATCTGGGTCTGCAGATCCACCCGCCCCTCGCGGACGAGCCAGAACCGGTCGGCCCGCTGGCCCTCCTCGAAGATCCGGGCACCGGTCGGGAAGCTGGTCATCCGCGACCAGCGCGCCAGGTTGTCCAGTTGCGCCGAGCTCATGCCGGACAGGAAAGGCTGGCCCGACAACATGTCGCGCACGGTCTCCATGACGACTCCCTCCGCCGACGACCCTCCGCCGGGCTCCATTTCAGGACCGGCGGGGCGCGCCGTGGCAGGGCCATCCGACCCGGGCGGCCGGGCCGGTCAGCCGCGCGCGGGCCGGTCAGCCGCGCGCGGGCTGGTTGGCCGGGGCGAAGCTACCCACCGCGGAGTTCTGCTCGGCCTGGATCACGTGCATCACCGCGTTGATGAGCGCCAGGTGGGTGAACGCCTGCGGGAAGTTGCCCAGGTGCCGGCCGCTGTACGTGTCGATCTCCTCGGCGTACAGCTCCAGCGGGCTGGCGTAGGCGAGCAGCCGCTCGCACAGCTTGCGGGCCTGGTCCAGCTCGCCGATCTCGACCAGCGCGGAGACCAGCCAGAAGGAGCAGATCGTGAAGGTGCCCTCCTCGCCGGCGAGGCCGTCGTCGGTCTCCTCGACCCGGTACCGCAGCACCAGCCCGTCAACGGTCAGCTCGTCGGCGATCGCGAGCACCGTCGCCCGTACCCGCGGGTCGTCCGGCGGCAGGAACCGCATCAGCGGCATCAGCAGCAGCGAGGCGTCCAGCGCCTGGGCGCCGTAGCGCTGGACGAACACGCCCCGCTCGTCGACGCCGGTGGTGCAGATCTCGGCGTGGATCTGGTCGGCGAGGGTCTGCCACTTCGCGGCGTACTCCGGCTCGTCGTACATCCGGGCGAGCTTGGCGCCCCGATCCAGGGCCACCCAGCACATCAACTTGCTGGACACGAAGTGCTGCGGCTCGCCGCGTACCTCCCAGATGCCCCGGTCCGGCTCCTCCCAGTGCTGGGCGGCGTAGTCGACCTGGCGCTTGAGCACCGGCCAGAGCGACTCGGGCAGCTGCGCCCGGGACCGGGCGTGCAGGTACACCGAGTCGAGCACGGCGCCCCACACGTCGTGCTGCTTCTGCTTGTAGGCCGCGTTGCCGACGCGTACCGGTACCGCGTTCTCGTAGCCGGCCAGGTGCGGCAGCGACTGCTCGTCGAGTTCCCGCTCGCCGCCGACGCCGTACATGACCTGCAGCTCGTGTCCGTCGCGGCAGGCGTCGCTGATGAAGTAGAAGAAGTCGTTGGCCTCCCGGTCGAAGCCGAGCGTGTACAGCCCCCACAGGGCGAACGTGGAGTCGCGCACCCAGGCGTACCGGTAGTCCCAGTTGCGTTCGCCGTGCGGCGTCTCGGGCAGCGACGTGGTGGCCGCGGCGAGCAGCGCCCCGGTCGGCGCGTAGGTGAGGCCCTTGAGGGTGAGCGCGCTGCGTTGCAGGTAGCTGCGCCAGGGGTGGTCGGGGAAGTCGCCCAGCGTGATCCACTGGCGCCAGTACTCGGAGGTACGGCGCATCCGCTCGGTCGCCTCGCTCGGCGTCCTCGGCGGCGGCAGGGGCGACCAGGCCAGCGCCACGTAGTGGGTTTCGCCCTCGACCATCCGGGTGCGGGCGTTGAGTCCCCGACCTTCGATGCCGGGTCGCATGTCGGTGGTCAGCCGCAGGCTGATGTCCTCGGCGGTCGCGACCACCTCCCCGTACCCGGCGCCCTCGTACCGCCAGGTCGGCTCGACCCGCCCGTAGTCGAACACCGGCTCGCAGGTCATCGAGACGTCGACGGCGCCGCTGACGCACTTGACCATGCGCAGCAGGCAGTGTTCGGCGTCGAAGTCGGTGGGCGAGCGGCGATGGGTGCGGGACCGCTCGTCGACGTTGTGCCACGGCCCCATGCACAGCGCATCGCGCACGAGGAGCCAGCCGGTGCGGGTCTGCCACGTGGTCTCCAGCATCAGGCTGCCCGGCAGGTAGCGCCGGGCCGCCGGCACCATCTCGTCGTACGGGCCGATGCGGAACGCGCCCGCGCCGCGGTCGAGCAGCGCCGTGAAGACGCTCGGTGCGTCCGGCCGGGGCAGGCACATCCACTCCACCGCGCCGCTGGGCGCGATGAGGCAGTTGGTCTCGCAGTCGGACAGGAACGCGAAGTCCGCGATGGGCGGGAACGGGCTGCGGCCGGTCGCCGGTCGCGGCATCGAGGTGTACTGGTCGGACGTCATCTCGTCCATACCCCGATCGTCGTCGCTCGGCGCTCCTTACACCAGGGTTTCCAGTCGTGGCCGTTGACATCATCGTCAGTCTTCACTAACGTTCGTCACCACTAACGAAAGGTAGAGACACCATGGGACGACCGGTCGCGTTCGTCGACCAGCACCCCGGCCGAGGCCGGCGGGAACCCGGTCGGGCCGTGGGCCTGAGCAGGCCGCCCGCCCCGGGCGGATCGAGCCAGCTGCCCGCCCCGGGCGGATCGAGCCGGCCGCCCGCCCCGGGCGGGGCGTGGGACGGCGGCACCGACCCGGCCACCGACGAGGCGCTGCGGGCCCTCGCCGAGCCGCGCCGGCGCGCCATCCTGCGTCTCGTCGCACACCAGGAGCTGCCGGCCGGCCAGATCGCCGCGGCGTTCGAGGTGACCCGTACCGCGGTCAGCCAGCACCTGACCGTGCTGAAGAACGCCGGGTTGCTGACCGAGCGGCGCGACGGCACCCGCCGGCTGTACCGTGCCCGGCCGGAGGGCCTGGCCGGGCTCCGGCAGCTGCTGGACCACCTGTGGGCCGCATCGCTGGACGCCGCCCGGCAGCTCGTCGAGGCGGAGCGTGGAATCGTTGACGACGAACGGGAAGCCGCCGGATGACCGGCCGGCGGAGATGTGGGCACTGGTGTTGCGCCGCGCGCCGGTCCGGCAGGCCACCGTGGTACGCAGCGACCTCGCCCACACCTTCGACACGTTCGCGCGCACCATGTCGCGGCCGCCGAAGGGAAACAGGCGCCGGGTACTTCTTCGTAAGGACCGACAACCCCCGGCCGACGTTCCACCTCGACATGACGCCGGCGGAGCGGGAGGCGATGACCAACGGTGACCGATCCGTCGTCACGGAAGGAGCACGGCCGTGTCACACCAGCCGGTACGGGACAGCGTGCGCGCGTTCTTCGACGGGTTCGCGCGGGCCAGCCAGGCACTCGACGTCGCCGCGCTGGGCGCGATGTTCGGCGACGTGTTCCTCAACCTCAGCCCGACGAGCGTCGGGCCGGTGACCCGGGAGGTGTTCACCAGCGCGCTGCCGGGTCGCGAGCGGCTCTTCGGGTCGATCGGCGCCACCGGTACGGCGCTGACGGAGCTGTCCGAGACGGTACTCGACGACATGCACACGCTGGCCCACACGACATGGCGCGTGCGGTTCGGTCCGGACGCCCCGGCGGACCGCACGCTGACCCTGTCCGCGGACTACCTGCTGCGCCAGGAGGACGGGCGCTGGCGGATCGTCGCGTACCTGAACCACCAGGACATCGTCGCCGTCATCCGGGCCATGCGCGACCAGCCCACCGGCGCCGGGTAGCTTCCGGGCCGGAAGCCGATCTGCTCGTACCCGTCCCGCGGTAGCTCCGTCACCGTAGCCGCACCGCGGCACCGGTCGCCCGGCTCTGCTCGGCGGCGAAGGCCATCAGATGGCTCTCCAGCGACTCGTGCGGCCCGGAGCGGATCAGCGACGCGTCGCCGGTCGCGACCGCGTCGACGAACGCGCCGATGACACCGAAGTCCCCGCCGTCGTGGCCGCCACCGGCATCCGCCCCGCCGGCCGGGTCGAGCGACTCGACGCGGCCGGTGCGGAAGTCGGTCAGGGTCAGCGTCGCGCCGTCACCGTCGAGGCAGCCGTGGGTACCCATGATGCGGGTACGGCGCCGGGCGAACGGCGTGAACGCGCTCATCGTCAACGTGGCGGTCACGCCACCCGCGAACTCGATCGTCACCACCTGATGGTCGGCCACGTCGTTGTCGCAGGCGTAGACGCAGCGGCCGTACGGTCCCTCCCGCAACGCCTGCCGTACGCCGCGCTCGGTCAGGTCGGTCGTGACCACCGACAGCGGCCACCGTTCCCGCCCGGCGTCGCCGAGGTACCCCAGGTACTGCCGGACGGCCGAGTACGGGCAGTCCGCCTCCACCGCGCAGTCCAGGCAACGGTCGGCGGCCCCCGCCGGCCGGTTCGCCGCCGTGAAGTGGTGCAGCCCGCCGGTGCTCGACACGCAGACCGCGGGCCGGCCCACGATGTACCGCAGCCAGTCGAAGTCGTGGCAGCACTTGGTGAGCACGCTGGGTCCCGACCGGTCCGCCCGGCGCCAGTTGCCGCGCACGTATGAATGGGCGAAGTGCCACCAGCCCACCGGCTCCACCTGGTCGACACCGACCAGCCGGCCCAGCCGACCCTCGTCGACGGTCCGCTTCACCACGTCGGTGTAGGCCGTGTACCGCAGCACATGGCAGACCGCGAGGATCACCCCGGCCCGGTCCACCGCGTCGATCACCTCGACACAGCCGGCCCGGGTCGGCGCGATCGGCTTCTCCAGCAGGATGTGGTATCCCAGGCGGGCCAACCGGCACGCGGGTTCGACGTGCTCGCGGTCGGGCGTGGTGACCACCACCGCATCGGCGAGCCGTTCCCCGGCCGCCAGCTCGCGCCAGTCGGCGAACCTGCGGTCGGGCGCGACCCCGAGCCGGTCGGCCAGCATGTCGCGGCGCCCGGTCCGGGGATCGGCCACGGCCACCACGCGCGCCCGGTCCGGGTACCGCTCGGCGAACCCGGCGAACGTCACGCCCCGGGAACCGGTACCCAGCACGGCAAGCGTCACGGCCATGGTTCAGTAAACCGCGCCGACAGGTCGTCGACCCAGGCCGCGGTGTGCGGTGGTCCCTGAGCCACCGCACCGGTCGGCGTCAGGGCTGGTAGGAGCCGGGTACCCAGGTGCGGGTGCTCACGCCGATGGCGTTCCACGCGTTGATGACCACGATCAGGCCGACCAGTGCGGCGACCTCGTCGGGGCTGAACTCCCCGGCGACCGCGTCGTATGCCGCGTCGGGCACGTGGTCGCCGGCCATCAGCGTGACCGCCTCGGTGAACGCGAGCGCCGCCCGTTCCCGACCGGTGAAGAACGGCGTCTCCCGCCAGGCCGGCAGCGCGTAGATGCGTTGCTCGGTCTCGCCGACCGCGCGGGCATCCTTGGTGTGCATGTCGATGCAGTACGCGCAGCCGTTGAGCTGTGACGCCCGGATGCGGACCAGCTCGCGCAGCCGGTGGTCGAACTCCACCCGGTCCAGTTCCTTCGTGGCGGCGTGGTCGAGGTGCGCCATCGCCTTGGCGAAGGTGGCGGCGTGCGCGTCGAAGTCGAGCCGGACGGTGCCTTCGGTGGTCGTCATGAATCAACCCTAGGCGCGGATTGGCCCTCTGCCGGCGGGTACGACCGGCACGTGCGGCACTGCCGGCTGCGGTACCGGCGGCGGCGCGACCGGCTCGTCGCGCTGCTGCGGGACCGGGCGCCGCACGTGCGGGTACGCGGGCTCGCGGCCGGCATGCACGCGGTACTGGAGCTGCCGGCCGGGTACGACGAGGACGACACGGTGGCCCGCGCGGCCCAGCGCGGGCTCGCGCTGCAGGGCCTGCGCAGCTTCGGTCCGCGTGAGCCGGACGGGGCGCCCGCCCTCGTCATCGGGTACGGCACCCCGCCGGCCCACGCATTCACCACCGCGATCGCCCGGCTCGCGGCGACACTGGCGTGACGGCTACCCCCTAACCAGGCTGTCGACGTCGATGGCGACCGCGTCCTTACCGGGTACCGTGACGGTCGCCCGGCCATGTGCGTCAACAACCACCGTCGGCCCCGAGCACGCTCCATTGTGGACGGTGCCGTGGATGACGTCGCAGTAGGTACCGCGCCGCAGCCCCGTCTGCACGGTCACGGTCTGCGCGTCGGCGTGGTTGTTCAGCGCGATCCAGCCCCGGTTGCCCCGGCTGAACGCGATCAGGTTGACCCCGTCGTCGAACCAGTTGGCCAGCTGTGCGCCACCGACGGTGTTGTGCCAGCCGACCATGTTCGCCACACCGGTGACCCGGTCCAGGCAGGTCCACGCCGCACCGCACACGGTGTTGGTGATGAACCCGCCCGCGTCGCTGGGCGGCGAGTCGTCGTTGCCGGTGAACGTGAAGCTGGAGTACACCTGCGGCCGGCCGTACCCGCGGGCGAGCATGAACTCGGTCGCGAGGATGTTGGTCGCGCCGTCCTTGTAGCTCAGCGTGGAACCGTTGCGCTCGGTGTCGTGGTTCTCGACGAACACCAGCGTGCGGTCGGCCGGCAGCAGCCCGGCCGCCTCACCGAAGACCGCGAGGTCGGTGATGTTGCCGGTGGCATTGGGCGGATAGCTCTTGAACGCGTCGTGCACCTGGTACGCGAAGTCGAACCCCAGCAGGCTGCCGACGCCCTCGAACGCGGCCGGCGCCAGCTTGCCCGGCCCACCCGGGAACACCTCCAGGGCGAGGAACGGGCGGGTGCCGTCGAGGGTACGGTGCAGCAACGCCTCCAGGCCCGCGAGGTCGACCTCGCCGATGTGCTTTGCCGCGTCGACCCGGAAGCCGGACACGCCCATGTCGATGAGCTTGTTGAGGTACCCGGCGATGGTCGCGCGGACGTGGTCGGACTCGGTCCGCAGGTCGGCGAGGCCGAGCAGCTCGCACTTGGTCACCTGCAGGAAGTTGTTGAAGTCGTCGATCCCGCCGGCGGTCGGGCAGTCGGCGGGTGCGTGGTGGAAGTCGGCGACCCCGTAGTCCGGGTAGGCGAAGTGCGTGTAGTGCACGCCGCCGTAGGACACCTCGCCCTGGCCGGTCATGTGGTTGATGACGGCGTCGACGTACACCTTCACGCCGGCGGCGCGGCAGGTGGCGACCATGGCGCGGAACTGCGCCTCGGTACCCATCCGGCTGGTCAGCTGGTAGTCCACCGGCTGGTACACCTCCCACCACGGATGCAGCACCGGCGGGTCCACGGCCTGGGTGCGCATCAGGGAGTCCTGCGGCGGGGCGACCTGCACGCCGCCGTACCCGGCGGGGCCGAGCGCGTGCACGCACTCGTCGGCCACCGAGGGCCAGTTCCACTCGAACAGGTTGGCGATCACGTCGTGCTGGCGACCGTCCCGGCCACCGTCTGCCGCCATGGGTGGTGCCGCGGTGGCGGAGCCGGCGAGCGAGGGTACCGAGATCCCGCCGACCACGAGGATCACCCCGCACACCGCCGCGCGTACCCTGCCCATCCTGAGCTGTGACATGCCCATGTGCACGCTCCCTGATCTCAGGGGCGACGCGGGGCCAGCCCGTGACGGACCCGGCATCGCGCCCTTCGGACTATGCGGCCGACCGTAGCAGGGCCTCCGGCCCCCGGCGTAGAGTCCCTGTGGACACGTCGACAACCAGGTACTGGTGGCGCGATGAAAACGTGGACGGGCTTGTGCGTGGCCGGAATGGTCCTCCTCGTCGCCGGATCATCGGTGGCCGCGAGACCGGTGCAGGCGCCCGGCTCCGCGGTCCGGCTCCCGCCGGCCGGAAACGCAGTGGCTGCCGGAAACGCAGTGGCCGCCCCGCTCCCGCCGCCCGATCTGGCGCTGCGGCTGGAATCGTTGCTCGGCGAGCACTCGGTACTGGCGGCTGACCTGATGCGCGGCCGGATCCGGGGCGAGCAGGACTTCGCCCAGACGGCCAACGCCGCGCTGGGTCAGAACACCGACGCGATGACCGACCTGATCTCGTCGAACTTCGGGCCCGCGGCGGCCGACCGGTTCAAGTCGTTGTGGCAGCTGCATGTCACCGCGCTGTTCACCTACGCCAGCGGGCTGGCCGGCGCCGACGAGGGCGTGCGCTCCGGTGCCCGGGTGACCCTGGTCGGCTTCGAACGCGACCTGGCCGGCTTCTTCGCCGACGCCTCGCAGGGCCGGCTGAACCGCGACGTGGCGCAGGCCGCGGTACTGATGCATGTCAACCACCTGCTGCAGCAGGCCGACGCGTACGCAGGCCACGACTACGCGACCGCGGACCGGATCTCCCGGGAGGGGTACGCGCACACGTACGCGATGGGCCGGGACATCGCGGCCGCGCTGGTGCCGCCGGGCCAGGCGGCCGCGCTGGACGCCCCGGTCTGGCGGCTGCATTCCGAGCTGGGCCGGCTGCTCGCCGAGCACGTCGTGCTGATCGTCGACGCGACCCGCGCCGGCGTGGTCAACGGCCCCGACTTCACCGCGGCGGCGGATGCGGTGAACGGCAACACCCGCGACCTGGCCGGCGCGGTCGCCAGCCTGTTCGGGCCGGCCGCCGCGGCGAGCTTCCAGTCCCTGTGGGCCGACCACATCGATCAGATCATGGCGTACACCGCGGCCGTGCTGTCCCGCAACGGCGAGGGCCGCGACGCCGCCGTCGCGAAGCTCGGCATCTTCGAGAACCGGTTCGCCACCTTCCTGCAGACCGCCACCGAGCGGCGGCTGGACGCGACGGGCCTGGCCAAGGCGCTGCTGGCGCATGATCAGATGCTGCTGCACCAGACCGACGCGTACGCCGCAAAGCAGTACCAGCAGGCCCATGACATGGCGCACCAGACCTATGCGCAGATGTTCGACGTCGCCGGCCAGTTCGCCGACGCGTTCGGCGCCACCGTCGCCGCCCGGCTGCCCTCCGGTAGCCCGCAGACCGGGCTCGGTGGCATGGCCGGCGTGGTCGGGGAACGCTGACGCATGGCCGTTGCCGGTCGGGTACTGCTCGCCACGCTCGCGGTGCTGGTGGCGACCGTACCCGCGGGCTCGGCGGCGGCCCGGCCGGCGCATCGCGCGGTCACGGTACCCGCCCCGCCAGGCGGCGCGGCGCCGGTCGACGGGTTCCGCTCGGTGCGCACCTTCGACCTGGTCGCCGAACCTGCCCGGCTGCGGATCCCCGCGGTACAGGTGGACACCGCGCTGCAGCGGCTGGGCCGGCGGCCGGACGGCACCGTCGCGGTACCGGACAGCCCGAACGTCGCCGGCTGGTACGCCCAGGGTCCCCGGCCGGGACAGCCCGGGCCGGCGGTACTGCTCGGGCACGTCGACTCGGTCCGCGGCCCGGGGGTCTTCTTCCGGGTGGAGGAGCTGTCGCCGGGCGCCGTCGTGTACGTCGACCGCGTGGACGGTACGACCGGCAGCTTCCGGGTCGTCCGCGTCGTCAAGGTGCCGAAGACGAGCTTCCCCACCGACCTGGTGTACTCGCCGACCCTGCAACCGTCGCTGCAGCTGGTGACCTGCGGGGGCACCTTCGACCACCGCGCCGGAAGCTACCGGGACAATGTCATCGTCTACGCGGTCCCGTCCTAGGCTGCGCGCCCTCGGGGTGCTGCTCGCGCTCGTGCCCGCCGGGCCGACCACGGTGCCGCTGCCCGGCGTCACCGTCCTGCCCGTGGCCGACCGGCAGGTTTCGCTGGTCGTCGACATCGCCGGGGGTACCCGGCCGTTGCCGCCCGAGGCCGTCTCGGTGGACGTGGCCGGCACGCGCCAGCCGGCGATGTTCGTGCCGGTGATGTCCGACCAGCTCGCCGCGTCCGTCGTCGTGGACGTGTCGCAGGCCGGCGGCGCCGGGTTGGCGTCCTGGCTCAGCGGCGCGGCCCGCTTCGTGCTCGACGCGCCGGCCGGAGCCCGTACCGCCGTCGTGGCCGACACGACCCCGCCCGCCGTGCTGGCCAGGTCGCCGGACGGGCCGGTGGACATCGTCCGGGCGCTGAGCGGCGTGCAGCCGCACGGTGCCCGCGACACGTCGGACGCGCTGGCGCTGGCGGTACGGGAGCTGGCCGCCACGCCCGCGGCCCCGCGCGTGGTGATCCTGTACACCGGCGCCGCCGACGCGGGCGACGTGGCCAGCGGCGACCTCGCCGCGCGCCTGGCCCGCGAACACGTCCTGCTGGTCGTGGTGAGCACGGCGGCCGCCACCCGGTACTGGACGGACGCCACCCGTCCGACCGGCGGGTTCCTGGCGCCGGCCGGCGCCGCCACGGTACCGGCGTTCGACCAGGTGGCGACGACGCTGCGGGACCGGTACCTGGTCACCTTCCCGGCGCCGGCGCAACTGCCGGCGCGGGCGTCCGTGCGGGTCGATCTCCCGCAGGTGGCGATGGCGACGGATGTCGTGATCCCCGCGGCGGACGCGCCACCCGACCGCGGATCCGGCGGTGGCTGGCTGACGGTGGCGGTCTGGGTGGCGGTGCTCGTCGCCGCCGCGCTCCTGCTGATCGGAAGCGCGCTTCGGCTGCGCTAGCGGGCGAACTATGCTGAGGGTCGGGGAGGCACATCGCGCAGCGAGGTGGCTGCATGACCGTTGCTGGAGTGCGGGTGGCCGGGCGCTACCGGCTCGGCAGCGCCGTGGGCACCGGCGGCATGGGCCGGGTGTGGCTCTCGTACGACGAGGTGCTGCGCCGCGAGGTGGCGGTCAAGCAGATCGTCCTGCCGTTCGGCCTGGCCGACGACGAGCGGCAGGAGCTGCGCCAGCGGACGTTGCGCGAGGCGCGCGCCGCCGCCCGCCTGAGCCATCCGAACATCGTGCGCATCTACGACGTGATCAACAGCGACGAGCAGCCGTGGATCGTGATGGAGTACGTCCACGCGCTCTCGCTGCTGCAGATGGTCAGCGAGCACGGTCCGCTGCCGGCACCGCGGGTCGCCCGGATCGGCCTGGCGATGCTGTCCGCGCTGGCGGCCGCCAACCGGGCCGGCGTCCTGCACCGTGACGTCAAGCCCGGCAACGTGCTGATCGCCGACGACGGCCGGGTGGTCCTGACCGACTTCGGCTCGGCCGTCCTCGACGACACCGACGGCGCGATCACCAAGACCGGACTTATCCTCGGTTCGCCGCAGTACATGGCGCCGGAACGGATCCAGAAGGGCATCTGCACGCCGGAGTCGGACCTGTGGTCGCTGGGCGCGACCCTGTACACCGCGGCCGAGGGGCGGTCGCCGTTCGACCGGCCGACGGTCGGCGCGACGCTGATCGCCGTCGCGACCGAGCAGCCCGACCGCCTGCACCGGGCGACCGCGCTCAAGCCGGTGCTCACCGGCCTGCTCCGGAAGAACCCGGCGGCGCGGCTTACGTCGACCGAGGCCGAACGGCGGCTGCGCCAGGTCGCCGTCCTGGAGCCGCAGGCGCCGCGGGCAGGGCCGCTGTCCCGGAAGCTGCGCGAGCGGGTACCGCTCAAGGCCGACCCCGCGGCCGCCGCGGACAACACCCCGATCGTCCAGGTGCCCCCGCCGCCCGGCGCGGGCGGCCAGGCCGAGCCGCGGACCGCCGTCGTGGTCGTCCCGCCGGCCGCGCTGCGCGCACCCCGGTCGCGGTGGCCGCGGTGGGCGGTGGCAGCGGTCGCCGCGACCGCCCTCCTGGCACCCGCCGGCGTCGCGGTCGCGACCCAGTTGCACCGCGCGCCGGCCGCGTCCCGCAGCGCCGCGGCCCCACCGGCAGCCGACGTCGGTACCGCCGACCTCGCCGGCCCGAACCTCGCCCCGCCCTTGGGCCAGCCCCTGCCGGCCGGCCTCACCTGGTGGTACGACCCGAGCGGCTTCGTGGTACCGGTACCCGTCGGCTGGAAGGCGCTGCCCGAAGGACCGAAGGCGGTGCTGTTCACCGAGCCGTCCGGCCCGGGTACCCTGCGCGCGCGCAGCTGGGACCGGCTCGCCCCCGACCCGGTGGTCGCCATGACACGCGAGGAGGCGCGGGCCAACCTGCGCGACTACCACCGCCTGCGGATCGAGGCGCTGCCCGACGACGCGGCCACCGAGTGGGAGTACACGTTCACCGGGCCGGCCGGTGCCATGCACGGCATCGAACGGGGTCTCGTCCTCGGCGGCCACACCTACCTGATCCAGTGGCGGGTACCCGAGGCCGCGTGGCCGGCGGGCGTCGCCGACTACACCGCGATCGTCGACGGGTTCCAGCCGCCCCGGCCGGCGTCACGGAGCCAGCTCTGACGGCAGCCGTACCCCGGCCGGGTCGAGATCGTCGCGCAGTCCCTGCCAGGTCGGGCGGCGCAGCCGGCGGTCCGGGGTCCACGAACGGAACGCCACCTCGGCGACGAGTTCCGGGCGGACCCAGTGCGCGTCGCGGGCCTGCTGGCGCGGTACCGGTTGGGCGAACGGCGCGGCCGGGCGCCGCAACGGTTCCAGGCGGTCGCGCAGCTCCCGCAGCTGCGTATCGGTGAACCCGTTGCTGACCTGCCCGACGAAGGTCAGCCGGCCGGCCGCGTCGGACATGCCGAGCAGCAGTGCGCCGACCGTCCCCGAGCGGCGCCCGCCACCCGGCCGGTACCCGGCGATGACGACCTCTGCGGTGCTGGTGAGCGGCACCTTGACCCAGGCCGGTGACCGCCGGCCCGGCTGGTACGGCGAACCGACCTGCTTGGCGACGACGCCTTCCAGACCCAGTTCCCGGGCCGCTTCGAGCAGGGCGGGGCCGGCGTCGCCGGTCCAGTACGGCGGTACCTCGACCGTGTCGCCGCGCAGCTGCAGCCGCTGCAACGCGTCGCGCCGTCCCGCGTACGGCAGCGGCATCAGGTCGGTGCCGTCGAGGTGCAGCAGGTCGAACAGGTAGAACCGCACCGGCGAGTCACCCGGTACCGGCGAGCGGGTGCGCTGCTGCAGCGCGGCCAGGCTGGGTACCCCGTTGCGGCCGAGCGCCACGATCTCGCCGTCGAGCACCGCGCGGTGGCCGGCGAGCGCGGTGCCGAGCGCCGCCAGCTCCGGGTAGGTCCGGGTGACGTCGGCGTTGGTGCGGTCCAGTACCCGTACCGTGTCGCCGTCGACGTAGGCGATCGCGCGCACCCCGTCCCAGAAGAACTCGTACCCCCAGTCGCCCGCGTCCGGCAGCGGGCCGGCGGTGGCGAGCATGGGCTTGACGAGGGCCGGCATGTCCGTGGTCGCATCGGCCCGATCGGTCCCGGCCGGCGGCGTGGCGGGTGGCTCAGCCGGCGGCGTGGCGGGTGGCTCAGCCGGCGGGGTGGCTGCGACCGTCGGGGCCAAGGTCAGGCCGACCCGGTCGCTGGCCAGCGCGACCGGCGTCAGGTCCAGCACCGGCCAGCTCGGCGGTAGCGCGTCCGCGGCGCGCCTGGGGTTTGCGGTGACGTAGTACGCCTCGTGCGCCAGGGCCGCGGCGACCGCGTGGCCGACGGTCAGGTCGCCGTGCGCGAGGCGGGTGAACTCGCCGACCTGGCGCAGCCTCTCCGCCGCCGCGCCGTCGTCGCCACCGTCGTCGCCACCGTCGTCGGCGCCGCCGAGCGGCAGGATGACCATCGTCTTCGTCTGTACCAGCCGCATGAGCTGGGTGACGTCCCACTCGTCGGTCAGCACGGCCAGCGCACCGGCGAGGCAGGTCGACGGTACCCCGACGTGGCGGCCCTCGGCGTTGATCTCGGAGATCAGCTCGGCGGCGCCGATCTGGCCATGCGCGTATGCCAGCAGCGCGGAGCCGTCGTAGACGACGGCGATCTCGCTCACGCCGCGCGGCCCCGGTCGAGCATCCGTCGCGCCTGCGCCAGCGCCGCCGCGGGGATCGGCGCGTCGAGCTGGCGCCGCCAGCGTTGCCGGCCCGCCTCGGTCACCTCGAACCCGGCCGCGCGCAGCACGTCATCGAGCGCGGGATCGGTGGCCGTGGGGTACTGCGGGGCATCTGCGGGTGCACCATCGGCGGCCACGTGGTCATTCTAGTCATCGAGGCCGCTGCACGCGTGCGGTGAAGGGGGTCAGCGTGAGGGCGATGTGGAAGGGAACGGTCTCCTTCGGACTGGTGTCGATCGGGGTGAAGCTCTACGCCGCCACCGAGGAGAAGGGCATCCGGTTCCACCAGATCCACGCGAAGGACGGTGGCCGGATCCGGTACCGGCGCACCTGCATGATCTGCGGCGAGGAGGTCGGGTACGACGACATCGCCAAGGGGTACGACCTCGGCGGCGGCGAGATGGTGGTGCTCACCGACGAGGACTTCGCCGACCTGCCGCTGCCGTCCAGCCGCGCCATCGAGGTGTTGGAGTTCGTGCCGGCCGGGCAGATCGACCCGATCCTGTACACCCGGGCGTACTACCTGGAGCCCGAGGGCCGGGCGATGAAGCCCTACGTGCTCCTGCGCGAGGCGCTGACCCGGACCGACCGGGTCGCGATCGTGAAGGTGGCGCTGCGCCAGCGGGAGCAGCTGGCCACGTTGCGGGTACGCGACCAGGTGCTGCTGCTCAACACGGTGCTGTGGCCCGACGAGGTGCGCCGGCCGGACTTCGCCTTCCTCGACGTGGACGTCGACGCGCGGCCGGCGGAGCTGGCGATGGCCGAGTCGCTGGTCGAGTCGATGGCGGCCGACTTCCGGCCGGAGCAGTACGCCGACCACTACCGCGCCGCGCTGCAGGAGGTCATCGAGGCGAAGCTGGCCGGGCGCAAGGTGATGCAGCTGGAGGGCGAGGGTCCGCAGCCGGCGGCGGTCGACCTGATGGCCGCGCTGCGCGCGTCGGTGGAGCGGGCCCGCGCGGCGCGCGGTGCCCCGGCCACGAAGCAGGCACCGCCGCGCAAGAAGACCGCGGCCCGCAAGCGCACCGCCCGGCCACCCCGGTGACCCGGCCGGGATCTTGGACGCGGCTACCCCCGGCTGGGGGTACCCGCGTCCAAGGTCTCGCCGTCCCGGACGCTGCCCAGCAGGGTGGTGCACGCCTGGACCGCGAGCTCGGTGATGTCGCTGACCCGACCACCGTCCTCGACCGTGGTGGCGGTCAGCTCGCGCAGGCCGCCGAGCAGCATGATGGCCAGCTGCCGGGACACCGGCCCGGACCGGACGGCGCGCCACACCTCGGTGTCGGACAGCGCCTGGATCATCGCCACGAACGGCTCCATCATCTGGCGTTGTACCCGGCGGGTCGCGGTACCGAGTGACGGCACGTCCCGGATCCAGCTCAGCGTGATGGCCGGCGCGGACTCCGCACAGGCGATCCACGCCTCGACCGCCTGCCGCACCTGGCGCGTCCACGGCGCGTCCTGGTCCACGGCCGCGGTGATCTGGCGGATCATCTCCCTGTTGGACTCGGTGAGCAGCGCGACGAAGCAGGCTTCCTTGTCCGAGAAGTATGCATAGAACGTCCGGCGGGAGGTATGCGCGCGGCGCACGATGTCGGCGACCGTCGTGCTCCGGTAGCCGTCGGCCGCAATCGACTCGGCGAGCCCGTCGAGCAACCGCTGGCGCTCCATGGTACGCGAGCGTACCGTGGGCGTTGGTACGCTCGCGTACCAGACTGGAGGATCTCGATGACTTCCGTCACGCTTCCGCCAGGTCCCACGGCCTACCGCGCCATCCAGGCCGCCTATGCGCTCAGCCGGCCCAACCGCGGGGTCCGGCAGATGCGCGAGAAGTACGGCGACGCCTTCACGGTGAACGTGCCGATCTTCGGCCGGGCGATGGTCATCAGCGACCCGGCCGAGGTACGGCAGCTGTTCCGCACCCCGGCCGAGGTGGTGGACAACCTCGACCGCAACCTCGGCCGGATGCTCGGTCCGGGCTCGCTGTTCGCCTTGCGCGGCAAGGAACACAACGCGCAGCGCCGGCTGCTGATCCCGCCCTTCCACGGCCGGCGGCTGTCGGTGTACGAGCGGATCGTCGAGGAGGAGACGGTACGCGAGCTGGCGTCCTGGCCGCGTGGCCGCAGCTTCCCGACCCTGCCGTCGATGACCAGGATCACCCTCAACATCATCCTGCGCGCGGTGTTCGGCGCCGAGGGCGCGCAGCTCGCGGCGCTGCGCGACCTGCTGCCCCGGGCGATCAAGCTCGGCTCGCGGCTGGCGGTGCTGCCCCTGCCCGAGGTCGACCTCGGGCGGTGGAGCCTGTGGGGGCGGTTCCGGGCGATGCGCCGCGAGTACGACTCGATCGTCGAGCGGCTCATCGACAGGGCGGCCGCGGACGCGCACCTCGACGAGCGCGACGACATCCTCGCGCTGCTGCTGCAATGCCGGTACGACGACGGTTCCCCGCTGGGCCACGGCGAGATCGCCGACCAGCTGCTCACGCTGCTCGCCGCCGGGCACGAGACGACGGCGACCACGCTCGCCTGGGCCGTCGAGCGGCTGCGCCGCCACCCCGCCGTGCTGCGCGCGCTCGTCGAGGAGGTGGACGCCGGGGGCAGCGCGCTGCGCGAGGCGGCGATCCTCGAAGTGCAGCGCACCCGTCCGGTCATCGACATGGTGGGGCGGCAGGTCCGGACCGACACGTTCCACTTAGGACGGTGGACCCTGCCGAAGGGGTACGCGATCCTGGTCAGCATCAAGCTCATGCACGACAACGAGTCGGTGTACCCGAACGCGCAGGCCTTCGACCCGACCCGCTTCCTCGACACCCGGCCGGACCTGTACCAGTGGATCCCGTTCGGCGGCGGCACCCGGCGCTGCCTCGGCGCGGCGTTCGCCACCATGGAGCTGAACGTGGTGCTGCGCACCATGTTGCGCGACCTCACGCTGGTACCGACGGATGAACCCGGCGAGCGGTGGCACTCGCGCGGCGTCGCCAACGCCCCGCGGCGCGGCGGCCGCGCCGTCGTCCTCGACCGCGGAGCGGCAGCATGACGCGATTTCCGATCAGCGGGCGGCCGGTCGTCATCACCGGCGCGGCGTCCGGCATGGGCCGCAGCCTCGCCCGGCGGCTGTCCGGCCTGGGCTCGCCGGTGGCCATCGCCGACGTGGACGAGGCCGGGCTCAAGGACACCGCGGCGTCGCTGGCGGGTCCCGTGCTCACCCGGGTCCTCGACGTGCGCGACGCGGCCGACCAGGCGCGGTTCGCCGCCGAGGTCCGCGGGTGGCTGCCGGCACCGCTGGCCGCGGTGTTCAACAACGCCGGCGTCGCGGTCACCGCCACCGTCCTTTCCGCGGTACCCGAGGACGACGACTGGCTGTTCGACACCAACTTCCACGGCGTGGTGAACGGAACCCGCGCGTTCCTGCCGATCCTCGTCGAGCAGGACGCCGGCGCGATCGTCAACACCTCCAGCGTGTACGGGTTGCTCGGGGTGCCGTACCAGAGCGCGTACTGCGCGGCGAAGTTCGCCGTCCGCGGCTTCACCGAGGCGCTGCGCCAGGAGTTGCGCGGCACCGGGGTCCGCGCGGTGACCGTGCATCCCGGCGGGGTCACCACGAACATCGCGCGCAACGCCCGCATCCGGTCGGATCCGCAGGGCCTCGGCCGCACCAAGGAGCAGCTGGCGGCGCAGTTCGAGGCCGCGACGATGACCACGCCCGACCGGGCGGCGCAGATCATCGTGCGCGGCGTCGAGCGCGGCCGGGCACGCATCCTCGTCGGACCCGACGCGTACCTGTTCGACGCGCTCGCCCGCATCACGCCGACGCACTACTACGCCGTGCTCGGCCGGCTGATGCGACGGCGGCGGTCATGACCGAACACGTCGATGTCCTCATCATCGGCGCCGGCCTGTCCGGAATCGGTGCGGCACACCACATCCAGTCCGCGTTCCCCGACCGCAGCTACGCGATCCTCGAAGCGCGCGACACGATCGGCGGCACGTGGGACCTGTTCCGCTACCCCGGCGTGCGGTCGGACTCGGACATGCACACCCTCGGGTACCGGTTCCGCCCGTGGACGCAGGCGAAGGCGATCGCGGACGGGCCGGCGATCCTGCGGTATATCCGCGACACCGCCGCGGACGCGGGCATCGACAAGCGGATCCGCTTCGGGCACAAGGTGACCGGCGCGCAATGGTCCACTGTGGACGCTCGCTGGACCGTGCACGCCGTCCACGACGGCGCAGCGGTCACGCTGACCGCCGGCTTCCTCTACGCCTGCACCGGGTACTACCGCTACGACACCGGCCACGAGCCGGAGTTCGTCGGTATCGAACGGTTCCAGGGCACGGTCGTGCATCCGCAACGGTGGCCGGAGGACCTCGACCACACCGGGAAGCGGGTCGTCGTCATCGGCAGCGGCGCGACGGCCGTGACGCTGGTGCCGGCGCTCGCCGACCGGGCGGCGCACGTGACGATGCTGCAACGCTCCCCCACGTACGTCCTGTCCGTGCCGGCCGAGGACCCGGTCGCCAACGGGTTGCGGCGCATGCTCGGCGCCCGCCGCGCGTACCCGATCGTGCGGTGGAAGAACATCACCATCAGCACGCTGCTGTACCAGTTGAGCCGGCGCCGGCCGCGGATGGTGCGGTCGTTGCTGCGCCGGGCCGCGATCCGCCAACTGCCCGACGGGTACGCCGTCGACACGCATTTCCAGCCGCGGTACCAGCCATGGGACCAGCGGCTGTGCCTGGTACCCGACGGCGACCTGTTCACCGCGATCAGTGCCGGCCGGGCGTCGATGGTGACCGACCGGATCGCGCGGTTCACCGGTACCGGACTGCGCCTGGAGTCCGGCGCGCACCTCGACGCGGACATCGTCGTCACCGCCACCGGGTTGCGGCTGCTGGCCATCGGCGGCATCGAACTGGCCGTCGACGGCCGCCCGGTGAGCCTGCCGCAGACCATGGCGTACAAGGGAATGATGCTCAGCGGCGTACCCAACTTCGCGTTCACCATCGGGTACACCAACGCGTCGTGGACGCTCAAGGCCGACCTCGTCAGCGGGTACGTGGTGCGGCTGCTGCGCTACCTGGACGCGCACGGGTACGACCAGTGCGTGCCGACCAACGACGATCCGACCGTCGCGTCGCGGCCGCTGCTGGACTTCCAGGCCGGGTACGTGCTGCGGTCGCTGGACGAGCTGCCCAAGGCCGGCTCCCGCAAGCCGTGGCGGCTCGGCATGAGCTACGCGCACGACCTGGTGAAGCTGCGGTACGGCGCGATCGAGGACGGTACCCTGCGGTTCTCCCGGCTCCGCCGGGCGTGAGTGTCAGGGCAGGATGTCGAGCTTGTCGGGTACCACGAAGGTGCCGCCGCTGGAGTCGTTCATCTCACCGGTGACCCGCAGCCGCAACGTGTGCACGCCGGACCTGAGCATCGGGCTGGTCCACAACGGCTGGGTGCCGGCGCGGTACGGCGCGAAGAAGTCCACCAGCGTCTCCGGCCCGCCGTCGATCGACACCGCGCCGATGCCGTGCCCCGGATCGCGCACGCCGAACAGGGTGACCTGCCGGCCGGTGAACGTCACCGTCGCGAAGTCGCCGGCGACCGGGTCCCACGAGTTGCCGCCGTGGAACAGGTCCGAGCCGCAGCTGTTGCAGTGCTGCCAGCCGGCGCCGGTGTAGACGAAGTCGCTGTCCGCGTCGTCGACGAAGCGCACCACCGCCGGATGGCCGACCGGCGTGATGGACAGGTTGTCGAACTGCGCGTTGACCCACTTGCTGACCATCAGCGCGGCGTTGCCGGACCGGTAGGTGCCGTCCTGGACGCTGGCCACCCGCCGGCCGTCGATGGTCGCGGTGATGCGGGTTCCGTTCAGTGTCAAGGCAATCCGGTGCCAGGTGCCGGTGCCGAGCGGGAGCGTTCCGCTGGCGAGCGTGGTGTCGTTGCCGGCGACGTCCTCCTTGAACAGGCTCCACGGTCCGGCGCTGCTGGCCCGCAGGTGGTACCCCTGCGCGCCGCCGCCGAACTGCTGCTGCGCCTGCAACCGGCCGACGACGTCGACCGAACCGGCCTGTTCGAGCATGGCGTCAACGGCGACCGCGTCGCTCGTCCAACGTGGATCGCCGACCACCGCCATCGGCCGGGTCGACGAACCGAGCGGCCACGGGATCGGCTGCTGGCTGATCTGCTGGCGCAGGCACATGCCGGTGCGGCCGGTGCACGGCGCGGTCTCGAAGGCGCCCTGCACGGCGGAGACGTACCGGGCCAGCCGGTCCGCCGGGTAGCTGTCGAAGCTGTCCTGGTACGGCAGGGCGAGCGCCCCCGGCGGCGGTGAGCTGGCGGTGCCCTTCGCCTGCCCGGTCGTGGTCGTGAGGCTGTACACGAAGCCGGGCTGGAACTGCATGGTGAAGCTGCCACCGGTCGGGGTGACGTCGGCGACGTGCGCGAACTGCTGTGCCGGGTCGGCCGAGCGCAGGTTGGTGGCCCAGACGTGTACCGGTCCGGTGGACAGCCCGCCGGTCACGGTGAACGTGGCGCTCTGCGGTGCCGTGGCGTCGACGGTTTCCACGATGGTGCTGTAGTCACCACCGGCCGGCGCGCGCAGCGTCACGAAGCTGCCGTTGGCGCGGGCGCCGCCGAGGTACCCGCTGGCACCGTCGAGGTACCGCCAGCCGGGCTTGGCGAACTGCGTGGTGTGCGCGATCACCCAGATGCTGCGGCCGACCTGGTACCAGCCGGACCATGGCTGGTCGGCGCGCATCAGCGACTCGCCCCAGTCGGGCAGCGACTCGTACCACGACGTGACCGCGTTCCAGTCGATCATCGCGGTCATCCGGCCGTCGATGTAGTCGCGGTTGAGCGCGCGGGCCAGTTGCGGCGCGCCCAGGTCGAAGTTCTGCGAGCCGTGTTCGCTGGCCCAGATCGGCTTGCCGACCGACTGCAGCGTGGCCGGGGTGAAGCAGCTGATCGCCGGGGCGCCGTCCCCGCCGCACGGGTAGTGGACGCCCATCACGTCGACGGCGGCGCGCAGCGCCGGATCGGCGGCCATGTCGTTGCCGATGTCGAACTGTTCACCGAAGTTGTCGTAGGCGACGAGCTTGGTCGGCAGCCCGTGCGCGACCAGCGCGCTCTTGAGGCTCTCGAACCAGTCCTTGTGCGCCGAGTACGGGCTGACCGGGCTGGCCTCGTTCCAGCCGCCGACGTAGTCGATGGCCAGGCCGTGGTCGGACCGGGCGTGGCTGATCCAGTTGACCAGGTAGTCGATGTTGTCGGTGGAGTAGAACCCGTCCGCCCCGCCGACGCCGCCGTTGAACCAGCCGGGCGCGCCCCACTCCAGGCCGGACAGCACGATGCCGGGGTTGCGCGCCTTGGCCTGCTCCATCAACCACCATTCGTAGCCGCGCTGGTAGTCGCGGTCGGTCGGGGTGCGCTCGTGGCTGGCCTCCGCACCGTTGGTGCTGTTCACGTCGCTGCCGATCTCCACCTTGAGGATCTGCAGGCCGGCGCCGTAGTTCGGCTTGAACAGGTAGTCCAGGATCTGGTCGCGTTGCGGCTGCGGGTAGTCCGGCAGCAGCCGGGAGGTACCCCCGCCGCCGCTGATCGCGCCGACGCCGTCGAAGGTGCGGCCCGGACCGGTACCGTCGATGGTGATCGCGGAGTCCGCGGCCGCCGCCGGCACGGGCGGGGCGACCATCCCCCACCCCAGCAACGCGGCGCCGAGACAGACGGCGGTAATCCGACGGGAACGCATCCAAACCACCTCTTCCGGCCGGAGGTCAACCGGTGCGGCCGGGCGGGAGCCCGGCCGCACCGCGACGCGCTACTCCTTCGTCGTGCACTTGTTCAGGTCGTTGGACCACAGGCCCTGGACGTCGAAGGTACCGGTGGTCAGCGTGATCCGGCGGTCCTGGTTCACGCATGCGTCGCCGATCTCGCCGCCGCCGCCGTTCCATCCCCTGGCCGGGAAGAAGTCGGTGAGCGTCTCGGCGTACTCGTGCGTCTCGGTGGACTCGTAGCCGTCCAGCGGGCGCGCGTTGCTCAGCGTCGTGCAGCCGCCCGTGCCGAGGTCCGGCACGTAGGGCAGGTTGGTGAACGCCACGGTGCCGACGGTCGAGCCGGTCGAGCTGTGCCAGGCGCAGAAGCCACCGCCGGGGGTGTTGAAGCCGTCCGGATGGGTACCCGTCGGCGAGGCGATGACGTACTGCGCGTTGAGGTTCGGCGCCTGCGTCGTGTTGCCGAAGTGCTGCGCCGCCTTGACCGCTTCCCTGCCGATCTGGCTCGCGGTGGCCTTACCCGGCGCCGCGGCACTCTTGTCGAACCAGACCCCGGCCAGCGGGCTGGCCGTCGGGTGCTTGATGTGGATGCCGGCCGGCCCGCAGGTCGTCGTGCCCTTCGCCACCCCTTCGCAGTACTGGTTCATGATGGTGCCCCAGTTGTCCTTGCTGCCGAACAGGCCCTTGAAGAGGTTCTGCAGGCCGGTCGCCGCGCCGGCCGGGTCCTTGGACCACTGGGAGCCCCAGAAGACGAGGAACACCTTGGGCTGCGGGGACACCACGCCGGTGCTGGCACTGGAGCCGACCTTCAGGGTGTTGCCACTGGCCGCCTGCGCCGCCAGGGCCGGATGGATCGGCTTCACGCCGTGCCGTTCCGGTTCGGCGGCCTGCTGCTGGGGTGCCGGGCCGGAACCGACGGCGGCCTGCGCGAGAGGCACGGTACCGAAGGCGGCCAGTGCGGCGATGACGCCGACGAGCGCTGGACGGAGAGCCACGCGATTCCTCCTTGTCAGATCACTCTCCGCGACAACGTTGTCCCGGAGGTCACTCAACACTTTGATAAGGATCGATTGATCTGACTATGCACGCAGATCTCGCCGGGGTCAACGCCCCGTCACGCGACACCTATGCCGCGATCGTTCCCGCCTCGACGGGCGCGGGGTCGGCCGCGTCGAGATCGAAGGAGGTACCCGGACGGCTGTCGTAGCGCACCGGTCCCGCCTCGGGTGCCGCACCGTCCCAGACGACGATCCGCAGCCGGTCCGGCCGGTACCCGTAGAGCACGAAGCCGACCTCGTGACCGGCGGAGCCGCGCGCGGTCCCCTTGACGGCGAACCGGCCGGCCGGCGTGACGACGAGCCAGTCGAGGCGCTGATGGTCGTGCAGGTCCAGGTTGACCGCGGGCGGCAGCGCGAAGGTCAGCACACCGTCCGGCCCGGTGGCCGACCGCCGCGGGTACCCGGCGACGAAGTCGAACGCGCCGGCGCCACCTGGCCCCAGCCGGCCGCTGCCCCGGACCGGGCCGGCAGCCGGGTCGTACACGACCACGAGGACCCCGGGCGCCCTACCCACGCCGCCGTCGTCGTCGGTGACGGTGGACGTGACGGTGTACATGCCGGCGGCGGGGTATGCGTGCGTGGCCCGGCAGGCGTCGCCCTGGGCCGGTCCGGACGTCGTGGTGCCGTCGTCCCAGGCGAAGTCGCAGCGGTGCGTGTCGTTGGTGCCCGGGTCGGTGAACGAGGTCGCCATCGTCACCCGGTCGCCCACCCGCACCACGCGCCACGGCCCGGCCGGTGCCGTCGTCGGTACCGGGGCGGCGGAGGTCGACGCGGACGCCGACGGCTCGGCTTCCGCCGGTACCGCACGGTGCCGCACCAGCGACGCGACCAGTGCCACGGCGCCCAGTAACACCACGATGGCCAGCATCGACACGACGACCGGGGAGCGACGGCCGCGACCCCCGTCGAGCGGCTCCGGCTCGGGCACCACGACAGGCTACGCCGGACGGTCCCGCCCGGCCGCCCCGTCAGGCGGGCGCCCGGACCGGCTCGTCGGTGCGGGTACCGCCGGCGAGCAGGTCGTCGAGGTCGGCGGGCGGCATCGGGCGGGCGAAGTAGTAGCCCTGCGCGGCCCGGTACCCCAGTGTCCGCAACCGCTGCGCCTGCTGCGCGGTCTCCACGCCTTCCGCGACGACGTGCAGCCCGAGGGCCTGCGCGAGGTGGATGACCGCGGCCGCGATCGGGGTGTGCTCGGTGGCCGGGTCGGTCTGGGTGAAGGAGCGGTCGAGCTTGAGCTCGTCGACCGGGCAGGTCTGCAGGAGGCTGAGCGCGGAGACGCCGGTACCGAAGTCGTCCAGGGCGATGCGCACGCCGAGCTGGCGCAGCGCCGCCAGATTGGCCACCGCGGTACCGGGGCCGACCGCCGCCGTCTCGGTGATCTCCAGGACGAGCCGGTGCGCGGCGATGCCGGTGTCGGCGAGCGCCGCGGCGACGTCGTCGAGGAACTGCGGCTCGCGCAGCTGGCGGCCGGAGACGTTCACGTTGAGCACCTCGGGCGCCCGCGCGCCGTGCAGCACCGACCACCGGACGAACTGTCGGCACGCCTCGCGCAGCACCCACTGTCCTAACGGGACGATCAGCCCGGTGCGCTCGGCCACCGGGATGAACTCGTCGGGCGGGACGGTGCCCCGGGCCGGGTGGGCCCAGCGCACCAGCGCCTCGACGCCGGTGATGTGCTGCCCGTCGAGGGCGACGATCGGCTGGTACACGAGGAAGAACTGGCCGTCCGCGATGGCCTGGCGCAGCTCGGCGCCCAGCGGTGCGGGCCGGCCGGCGCCGCCGAGGTCCGGGCGGTACCGGGCGAACCCGCCGCCACCGTCGTTCTTGGCCGCGTACATCGCGATGTCGGCGCGGCGCAGCAGCTCGTCGGCGTCGTCACCGGTACCGCCGTCGGCGACGCCGATGCTGGCCCGCACGAGCAGTTCGTGCCCGTCGGCGACGACCGGCGTGGTGAGTGCGGCGAGCATGCGCTCCACGGCGAGGTCGGCGCCGGCGGGATCGATGTCGTCGAGGACGACGATGAACTCGTCCCCGCCGAGGCGCCCGACGGTGTCCCGCGCCCGGACGCACCCGGCCAGCCGCTGCGCCACCGCGACGAGGAGCGCGTCGCCGGCCCGGTGGCCGAGCGTGTCGTTGACCGCCTTGAAGTCGTCCAGGTCGATCAGCGCGACGCTGACCTTGCGGTGCGCGTCGCACGTGGTCACCGCGCGCCGCAACCGGTCACCGAACAGCGCCCGGTTGGGCAGCTGGGTCAACGCGTCGTGGGTGGCGCCGTGGTCGAGCCGGGCCAGCAGCCGGCCGTTCTCCTGGAACGCGGTCACCTGCCGTACCGCGACGAGCGCGGTCAGCACCACCGCACCGACCACGATGACCCGCTGGTCGTCGCCCCGGCCGGACCAGGTCGCCGACAGCAGCAGCGCGTCCACCGCCACGACCGCCGCGTACGGCAGCACGCTGAACCGGCGGTGCGCCGGGCGCCGGCCGTCGTCGACGGTCCGGGCGCGGCGCTGCCGGACGCTCGCCACGGTCGCGCAGATCATCACGGCCGGAATGGTGACCTGCGAGCAGATGAGCCAGGGCCGGTCCACGAGCAGCGACTGCGGGAGCGAGCCGAGGCTGCCCCCGATGAGGCCGACCGCCAGCCACTGCAGGGAGCGCTTGTCCACGAAGGCGTCGCCGGACAGCACCACCTTGGCGACCGCGAACACCGACACCAGCGCGAGCACGATCTCGATCCACGAACCGACGACCGACGACGGGTCGTCGGCCCCCTGGGCGAGCAGCGTCCGGGTCTGGAAGTGCCACAGGAACACCGCGGTGGCCAGCACCACCGTGGCCGCGTCCAGGCCCAGGCGCAGCCGTTCGCCACGGCCGGAGACGCCGGTGGGCAGGCGGTACAGGCCCCAGAGGATGACGACCATCGCGCCGGCGTAGGCGACGAGGGCGACCGGTCCGAGATGGTGTGCGGGGCCGGCGACACCGCTGAGCGCGTCGTGGGTGGCCGCCACGGAGCCGATGCCGACCAGGACCGCGGCGGTACCCAGGTGCCGCCAGAAGCGCCGGGTCGGTACCGGCAGCCAGCCGGCCCGGTACGCCCGCCAGCAGGTACCGGCCGGGATCACGACGGACAGCGGCGCGGCCAGCCAGAGCAGTACCACGGGGCCGCGGGGGTGGTCGAAGTTGGCCGCGAACCAGGCCGCCGCAACGCAGGTGAGGAGGACCGAGCCCCAGGTGGCCCGGCTGATCCTGCCCCGGCCGGGCGGGGCCGGCACGGTACCCTCGCCCATCTTCCGCTGCCTCTCAGCCGACAAGGTCCACCGGTACCTCATCGGCCGGGGCGCCGCGCTCCTGAGCGCCGATCCCCCGATCTTCCTGCGGCGGTGGGTGGTTGCGGTGTCTTCGGCGACGACGAGCGTGACAGGCGCGTTCTATTTGCGCGCTCTGCGGTCGACGAGCCATGGTGGGTGCCGTGGAGCGGGGCAACTCCCTACGAGCGTGACCACTGACCCGCTGCAGGGGCACTCGCGTCCACGGTCTCGTCGGACTTGTCGGCAGTCGCCCGATCGGGGTCGCCCGCGTGCCCGATGGGCGCGTTGTCCGGCCACGCGGAGTATGGAGCCCGTGACGAAGCGAGAAGCCTCGATCGACTGCCCGTTCTGCGCCGCCGGTCTACCGCCCGGGCCCCGGGCACTGATGGCGCACACGCTGCGGTACCACGCCGTGGGTCTGGTGGCGTGGACGGCGCTCGCGGTCTGGCTGTTGGGCATGTACTGGGCGATCCTCACCGGCCCCAACCCGCCGCCCACCCTGCCCTAGCGGCACCGCGGGACCCTGCGTCGGCGACAGGCCGGCGCCCGCGGCTGGCTGTGGACAAAGCTCAAGCGTGACTACCGCACCGGTACTAGGTGCTCGCCGCGGAGATCACCCCCGTCGCCGAACTCCGCCGCCGGACGCGGCCGGCTCCCCGACGACGCCGGGCTGGCGCTGCGCTTCCCCCGTTTCACCGGACGCTGGCGGGACGACAAGACAACCGAGGACGCGACCACGAGCGACGAGCCTCTCGCCATGTACCGCACTGCGCGGTCCCCGCGCACCGGCCCGGCCGGTTCCCTAGCATGAGGGCCATGAAGGACAAGCAGAAGCCCGCCAAGAGCACCGCCGCGACCGACAGGTCCTACGACGGATTCACGGCCGACGAACGAGCCGCGATGAAGGACCGCGCCACGGAACTGAAGGCGTCCGGGCGCCGTGGCTCGCGCGCGGACAAGGCAAACGTGGAGAGCGAGGTCCTCGCGAAGATCGCCGAACTGCCGGACGCGGATCGTGCCATGGCCGAGCGGCTGCACGCCGTCATCAAAGCCAGCGCGCCGGACCTCGCGCCGCGACTCTGGTACGGGATGCCGGCATACGCCAAGGACGGCAAGGTCGTCTGCTTCTTCCAGAGCGCGCAGAAGTTCAAGACGCGGTACGCGACGCTCGGCTTCAGCGACGAGGCGAACCTCGACGAGGGTGCCATGTGGCCGACCTCCTACGCGCTGACGAAGTTGACCCGCGCGGACGAAGCGAGGATCGGCGAGCTCGTGCAGCGAGCGGTGAGCTGAGCACCGCACCGGGGCTACCCCGGCACCGCCCGGTGGCGGCCGGTAGCCCGCCGCGCAACCGGTTCCCGCAGGCGGTACGGAAGAACGGCCAGCAGCCAGGACAGGAGCACCACCAGCGTCGTCGGTGACGGCCGCACGTGCTCCCGCAGCCAGTAGGCGGGCAGGCCCAGCCACGGTACCCGCAGCCGCGCCAGGCCGTGCACGTCCGCGAGCGGTACCGGGGTGCTGTCCGGCCCGCGGTTGGCGTCGCCGCGGGTGGTCAGGGTACCGTCCGCGTTGCGCGCCACGACCCGGTGCACCAGCTGCCGGCGCGGGTTCGCCGGATCGGTGAACTCGATGACCTGTCCCGGCCGGATGCCCACGGTCCCCGGCGCGACCACGACCAGGTCGCCGGGGGCGATGTGCGGGGTCATCGAGCCGGACAGGATCACGTCGGCGTGCCAGCCGGTCGCCAGCGGTACCACGGCCCAGAACAGCATGCCCGCCAGGGCGGTCGCGGTTGCCCCCGCGGCCGCCCTGGCGACGGTGATGACCCAGGCGAGTCCGGTCATCCCTGCACCACTCAGCTGTTGTCCGCTTCCCAGGTGAACGTGGCACCCGCGGTCAGGCCCGCGGCGCTGTTGTTGTCCTGGAGCTGCCAGATGAACTCGTAGGTCTTGGTTCCGCCGGTGGTGGCGCTCCACGAGCTGAGCCCGGTGGAGTAGTCGTGCGCCGTGGTGTTGAACCCGGACAGCGTCTTCGTGGTGTCGCCCATGCCGACCGCGTTGTAGTCGTTGGCCGACTGGGCGAAGTCGGAGCAGTTGGCGTTGTTGCCGGTGCCCTCGTTGACCTGGAAGGTCAGGTAGGTGGCCAGGCCCGTGCCGGTCAGGTCGGCGTTCTTCAGGTACAGCTTCACGACCGAGTTCAGGCTGCCGGTGTAGGTCACCTTGATGCAGGCGGTACCGTTGTCGCCGGGCTTCAGGCCGCTGGCGGTGAACATCGCGGTACCCGGCGCGCTGGAGATCGTGACGGTACCCGCCGACCACGAGTTCGCACCGTTGGTGGTGGTGTCGGAGAAGGCCGAGTACGAGGCCTGCCACACGAACAGGCCACTGCCCAGCAGGCCGATCGGAATCGCGGCGAGCAGTAATGCCAACCGCATGCGCTTAGACGGCGTCCTCATGGCGCGCCCGCCTCCTTCGTTGTTCAGGGTTCAGTCGGTGCACACATCGGCGGCCGGGCGGTCAGGCTGAGAACTTTTCCCGGTGCCGGGCGCGGGGGCGCCGGCCGCCGGCCAGTACCAGGGCCACCATCAGCACCACGGCCGCGGCCGCCGGTACCGGATCGCCGGCGCGCGCCTTCAACAGCGGTACCCCCACCGCCGGCACGGTGAAGCGGGCCAGCCCGCGCAGGTTGCCCGGCGGCATCGCGGCGGTGTCCGGCGCGGCGTTGGCGTCCCCTTTGGTGACCAGTGTCCCGTTCGGGTTGCGGCCCACCACCCGGTGCAGCAGCAGGGTTGCGGGCCGGGCCGGGTCCTCGGCCAGGACGATCGAGCCGATCGGCAGGGTCGGCGCGTCAGTGGCGCGCAGCGGCGCGGTGACCACGACGTCGCCCGGGTGCACCGCGGGCACCATCGACCCGGTCGTCACCATCGTGGGCACCCAGCCGAACGCGGCCGGCGCGACCGAGAACACCGCCAGGGCGGCGAGTCCGGCCAGCACCACGGCGCGGACCGACCGCAGTACCCGCCGGACGGCGGTCGCGTTGGTGGCCACGGTGTCAGTTCGGACGGGTGCCGCGGAAGTTGAGGGCAACGCTCTCCTCAGTGCGGGGCGCGCGGCACCGATGGTACGGGCAGGACACCGGCGGACGGGAGGCACAAACGCCATGGTCGCGGTCGGCAGGAGCGGGCCGGGCATGCTCGCCATGCTCGTCTGCGGCAGCGTGCTGCTGCTCGGGCTGTCCGTGGTCGGCAACGGCCGCCGGGCGGCCCCGGCCGCCGACGTGCTGGCGTCGGTGCGGCTGACCGCCGACGACGGCGGCGCGGCGCTGTTCGCCGCGCACGACCTGGCCCCCGGCGCCACCGTCACCCGGTGCCTGCAGGTGCGCTACGCCGGTCCGGCGGGCGCGGGCCTGGTCAGGCTCGCGGTCGCCGACCTGGCCGGGCCGCTCGCGCCGAGCCTGTCCGTCGCCGTCGCCGTGGGTACCGGGGGCGGCTTCGCCAGTTGCGCCGGGTTCACCGGTGCCCCCGTCTACACCGGCGACCTGGCCGGCCTCGGCGCGGGTACCGGCGACACGGTCGGGGTACCGGCCGGCTGGGCACCCGACGGCGACGGTACCCGCACCTACCGGATAACCGTGACGGTGCTGCCGGACGCCGCCGAACGGCAGTCGGCCACGGCCACCTTCCGTTGGCTCTTCGTCGAGGATCCGAGCCCCCCGCCGACGCACCCGCCGAGCCCGCCGCCGCAGGCAGCGAGCCCGCCGCCGCCCGCCGCGAACCCGCCGCCGCCCGCAATGAGCCTCCCACCGCCGCCTGCGGCGAGCCCCTCACCGCCGGCAGCGAGCCCGTCATCGGCGCCCGCCACGGCACCGGCCACCGGCGGGTCCCCGAAGCCGCGCGGCAGCCGGGGCGCACCGGCGCCGGCCCGACCCGGCGGATCCGCCGGCCACCCGGCCGGCCCGATCGCCGCGCTCACCCAGACCGTGCAGCACGCGCTGCACGACACCGCCGCGGTCGGCACCCGGGTGGCCAGACGCGGCCAGATACCGGCGGTGTTCCTGGTCATCCTGCTCGGGTTCCTCGCCGGCCAGCGCTATCTCGACCGCGGCGACCCGAAGCTGGCCCTGGCGCCGATGTGGCCGGTGCCGTACCTGACCTTCGAGCCCGGCACCGCCGACCCGCCCGTCGGGGAGAAGCCGTGACCGCGCGCGCCGGCACGGCCGGCGAGCTGGTCCCCCTGGCCGAGCGGATCGGCTGGATGCTCGGCTGCCGGGCGCTGTTCGTCGGCATGCTCTTCGCGCTCTGGCGGGCCACCGGGCACACGCACGTACCGGCTCTGCTCTGGGCGGGTGCCGGCTGGCTCGCCGGTACCGCACTGGCCACACTGCCGTACTGGACGCGCCGCACGGGTACCGGCAGCGGCCCGAAGGGGGCCGTCGTCGCGCTGACCGTCGGCCTGCTCGGCGACGGTGTGCTGCTGATCGGCGCGTGGTACCTGCTCGGCGGGCTGGACGGCCCGGTCGGGTACCTCATCGTGCTGCACGAGGTCGCGGTGACCCTGCTCGCCTCGTTCCGCACCGGAACGAAGCTGGCGATGTGGTACTCGCTGCTCGCGCTCATCGTGGTCGAGGCGATCGACGCGCGGGTGCTCGACGCCGGCCCGATGCCCTCCACCACGCTGAGCCGCCTGCTGCTGTACCTGACCGTGCTGTGGGTCAGCGTGCTGGCCACCGCCGGCTTCGCCGCGGTCAACGAACGGGAGCTGCGCCGCCGCCGGTACGACAGCGAGGTGCTGCGCCGCTTCGGGGTCACGCTGACCGACGGGCACAGCCCGGCCACGGTGTCCGAGCAGCTGGCCCGGTTCCCGCGCGACGAGCTGCTCGCGCACCGGGCGGTCGTGGTCGTCGCGCCGGCACCGGACGGGGACGAGCCGGCCGCACCGGGGCACGCCGTCGTGGTCGAGCCGACCGGTGGCGGCCGCCCGGTGCGCCTGCACGCCGAGGCGGTCGGCAGCGGAGTGCTGGCGCGCGCGATCGGTTCGGGTACCACCACGTTGACCGCCCGGCTCGAACCGGCCGCCGGCGACGCCTGGCTGGCCGAGCTGCTGCCCGGCGCGCGCAACCTCGTCGTCGTACCGTTCGGTCTCGACCAGGCGACCGGCGCGCTGGTCGTCGAGCACGGGCGGGGCGGCCGGTACCGGTCCCGGCGGGTCGAGCGGCGCATGGTGACCACCCTCGAACAGGCGACCCTGCACGGTTCGCTGGCCATCGGCCGGGCCCTGCTGGTGGACCGGATCCGGGCGGCCGCCGACCGGGACGGGCTGACCCGGCTGGCCAACCGCGGCCGGTTCGACGCGGCGCTCGCGGCGGCGTTCGACCGGGCGGCGGCGGGCGGTACCGGCTTCGCGCTCATCATGATCGACCTCGATCACTTCAAGCGGCTCAACGACAACCACGGTCACCTCGTCGGCGACCAGGTACTGCGGACCGCCGCCCGGTCCATCGCGCAGAGCTGCCGGGAGGGCGACCTGGCCGCGCGGTACGGCGGCGAGGAGTTCGCGGTGATCGTCGACGGGGCGGACGAGGAGGTCGCCGTCGGCGTCGCGGCGCGCGTCCACCAGTCGATCCGCAGCGCCGACGGCCCGGTACCCGTGACGGCCAGCATCGGCGTCGGCGTGTACCCGGGCCACGGCGCCACCCCCGTCGAGGTGATCAAGGCCGCCGACGCGGCGCTGTACCGCGCCAAGGAGTCCGGCCGCGACCGGATCGTGCTGGCCGGATCCCCCGCGGCCGAACCCGACCTGCCGCCGGTCGACGCCGGGGTGGCCGCATGAGCGCCGTAGCGCCGCGGCGGCCTACCGTCGCGCCGCGGCGGCGTACCGTCGCCGCGGTGGTCGCCGCGCTCACCGTCGGTTTCCTGCTCGCCGCCGGCATCGTCTGGCAGACCTCGCGGGCGACGTTGCAGTACAGCGCCGAGAACCCGGGCAACTCGTGGTCGACCGGAGCGGTCGAGCTCACCGACAACGCGGCCGGCACCGCGCTGTTCGTCCCGTCGGTGAACGTGCGACCCGACGACCCGGCCACCGGTTGCATCACGGTGAACTACCGCGGCACGGTCGCGGCCGCCGTCCGGCTGTACGTCGGGCCCGGGGCGCTGACCGGAACCCTGGGCCGGTACGTCGACCTCACCGTCGAGCAGGGCAGCGCGTCGGCCGGGTCGGGCCCGTCCTGCGCCGGGTTCACCCCGTCGTCGACCATCTGGCACGGTACCGTGGCCGACTTCGCGGCCACCCACAGCAACTTCGCGCACGGTGCCGGTACCTGGGCTCCGACCGGGGCCACCCAGTCGGAGGGGTACCGGTTCACCGTGCACGTCGTCGACGACAACCGGGCGCAGAACGCCAGCGCCACGGTGACGTTCACCTGGGAGGCCCAGGCGGCGCTGAGCTAGTCGACGAGGTTCGACGACGCCTGGACCGCCACGCCAGCCGGCGCGGCTAAAGCCAGCCTCCGCCGGCCTCGTCGAGCTGCCGGTACCACGGCGCGAGCTCGGCGTCGATCTGCCCGGCCAGGGCGTCGGTCAGGGTGACCCGGGGTTCCCGGTGCGGCCTCGATCGTGCCATGCGCGAGCGCAACCCGGCCGGCGGATGCGAGGCGAGCAGTGACGCCTCCTCGCGGATCGACCGCTGGCGCGAGATCTCCATCCGCTCCGCGAGGTCGCGGCGGACGTACCGCGCGGCATCCCGCCACGTCGCGACGCTGGCCCGGTCGCGCCCGCCGTCCCGGACGGTACGCGTGACGGGTTCGAGCACGGCGAGCGTGTCGAACAGGTCGGCGGCCGCCGCCGACCCGGCGACGTCGGCGGCGATGTCGTCGGCGAAGTACTCGGCCCGCTGCCCGTCGCGCAGCCCGGTGACGAGCAGCAGCACGTACCCGAGCCAGAACAGCCAACCGAGCACCAGGTACGGCAGCGTGAACAGGTAACCGCCGCGGCGCGCCACCGACTGCAGGACGTCGACCAGCCGGGCCAGGGTCGTGAAGGCCGGTCCGGTCAGCAGGCCGCGGCGGGAGTCGTGGTTGACGAAGTGGCCGAGTTCGTGGGCCAGCAGGGCGACCCGCTGCCCGGGTGGCAGCGCCGCCCACAACGGCAGGCCGATCGCGAGTACCCGGCGCCGGCGCACCCCGACCAGCATGCTGGCCGCGTTGAGCGAGGCGTCCACGGCGATCAGCTGCGGTACCGGCGCCGCGCACGCGGCCGCGACCTGCTCGACGAGCCCGACGAAGGCGGGCGCCCGGGCCGGGTCGACGAGCCGGAACCGGCGGGGAAGCCGCGGCGCCCGGGGACGGATCAGCACCGCGAACAGCACCAGCAGGACACCGAGCACGGGTGCCAGGCCCAGCCCGGCCACGAACAGGTACCCGCCGAGCACCAGGCACGCCGGTGCGGCGAGCAGAAACGGTACCGACACCGCCAGCAGGAGCACCCGGCCGGCGAGGTTGCCCGACCGGCCCGGCGGCCGGCCGGCCAGGCGGCGGAAGCTGCGCGCGTCGAGCCGGTACGCCAGCCGGTGCAGCAACCGGTCGAGCGGCCGCCAGCCCCAGTCCGACGCCATCCGCAACGGGTCGTACGCGGCCAGCTTCCATTCGCAGTCCGGGCACCACGCCAGCGTGCGTGGCTCCGACACCAGCGGGTGCCGGCACCGGGGGCAGACACCACGCGTCCCCGTGTCAGCCGTCATGGCTGATCATTATGAGCCGCGCTACGCCGCCGTGTGGTCCCGGACGAACCCGGGCACCAGCGCGGACAGCTGCGCGGCCTTCGGCTCGACGGCCGGTTCGAGCAGCGAGACGCCGTGGCTGGCGGAACCGCCGACCACCTCCAGCCGGTTCGGCGGCGGCGGCCGCGGGGCGGGCGGCGTCCAACCTCGTCGTGGTGCCCGTCGGCGCCGACGGGAAGGTCGACGCGCCGGCCGACGTGGTCGTCGACGTCGCCTGAGTACTTCGCCACCAACGCACCCGAGACGTTCGTACCCGTCGACCCGGTGCGCAACGTCGACCACCAGCCACTCGCGGCACACAGCACCGCCACGTTCGACCTCACCGCCGGTATCGGCAACGTGTCGCAGTTCACCGGGGCGATCACCGGTACCGTGACGGTCCAGGGCACGACAGGTGCCGGGGATCTCGTGGTGTTCGCCAGCACCGGGGAAGCCGCGTCGGACACGTACCAGACCCACTTGGTGTCCGGGCAGTCGGTGGCCACCGGGATCGTCGCCGAGGTGCTGCAGGGGCTCAACGGCGTGGTACCGGAGTCCTTCTACAACAACAGTTCCACGACGGTGACCGTCAGCTTCGATGTCAGCGGGTACTTCGCCGCGACGTTCTACTGACGGCGCACGAACGCGGGGTCCGGGTCGGTGACCCGGACCCCGCGTTCACGTACGCCCGCTTGCCCGCCGGGCGGCTGCGCCATTCGGTGCGTCGGACACTCCGTGACTGCCGTCAGGCGCAGTTGGCGATGATCTCGTCGCCCCAGTTCGTGCGCCAGGTGGTCAGATCGGAACAGACGCAGTCGTAGTCCCACGAGACCGCGAAGCCGCCACTGATCTCAGCGAACACGACGCCGTTGCGGTAGACGTCGAGACTGAGCGACCGCTGTTCACAGGGGTCCTCGACGTGCGCGTGCATGGACCCGCCCTGCTGGTACAGCTCGTGGAGGATCTGGCACCGGTTCGTCGATTGCGGCGCGGCGGCGGCGGATGACGCGGCGAATGCCGTAGACGTCAGTCCGACCAGGGCCGCTATGAGCATGGTGCGTGCGGCGATTTTCCTCATCATGTCGTCCTCTCTTCGGTTGTGGGGCGGCCCGGCCTGGGTAGGCTGCGCGGGGCCGGCATGAGGGCGGGGACCCGGCTGGCGTACTCCCGATATTCGGCGCCGAACTGGGCCCGCAGATCACGTTCCTCGAAACGGATACCGACCGCGATGTACGCCGTCGCGGCCGCGGCGAAGAACAGGTGCCCGATCGTCATGCGCGGGGTGACCCAGAATGCGATCACCAGGCCGAGCATCATCGGATGGCGGCACCAGGCGTACAGCCAGCGCCGCGTGAAATCCGGCGGGCGGTAACCCAGCCGGCGTAGGTGCCGGTACGCCTGCTTCACGCCCAGGAAGTCAGTGTGATCGACCATGAACGTGGACCAGGCGACGATGACCCAGCCGACCGCCTGGACCATCCACATCGCCGCCGACCATGGCGGGCCTACGTGCCACATCACCGCCGACACCGGCTGCCACCACCCGAACAGGGCGAACAGCAGCAGGCTTGCGGTCAGGACGAAGGTGGCGCGTTCGGCCGGCGCCGGGATCAGCCGGATCAGGCGCCGCTTGACCCCGGCGCGGGCCATCACCGAATGCTGCACGGCGAAGGCCAGCAACAGTGCCGCGTCGATGACCAGTGCCACCCAGGCTGGTCTGGTGGCGGCCCCGTCGATGGAGGTCGGTGCGCCCCGGTCGGCCAGGAACCCGATCGCCCAGCCGACGCTGAGCAGGAAGGCGCCGTACGCGATCACGGCGTATCCGAGGACGGCCAGGCGTGAAGTGATGCTCGGTGTGGAACTCACCTGGCTATCGTCGCGGCGCCGTACGCCCCGGGGCAGGCCGGGAAATACCTCAGTTCGGGCCGCCGGTCGCCACGTACCAGGCGGCGATCTGCGCCCGCGACCGGAAGTCCATCCGGTACCGGATCCGCTCGACGTGGGCTTCGGCGGATCGTTCGGCGATGCCGAGGCGCTCGCCGATCTGCCGGTTCGTGCACCCCTCGGCGATCAGTGCCGCCACCTCGCGCTGCCGGGCCGTCAGCGTCGGCGCCGCACCCCGGTGGCGTGCGGGCAGGCCCAGGAATCGGCGGATCGCGCGGGTCAGCGGCTGGGCGTCACCGACGTAGGGCAGGTGGGATCGGCCTGGGATCGCCTCGAACCGCGCCTGCGGGATACCGTCGGCCAGCCGCCGACCCTGACCGATCGGGGCGGCCCGGTCCCGGTCCCGGTGTACCGCCAGCGTCGGTGCGCTGATCTGCGGGAGGATGTCGCGGACGTCCACCCGGTACGCCAACTCCAGCATCGCGCAGGCCGTCTGCGCGCTGGCCGCGTCCCGCTGGTACCGGGCGAACGCCGCCCGGGTCGCGGCGTCGGCGTCCGGTGCGAAGACGTCGGTGAGCAGGTCGGTCGCGAGCCCCCAGTGCTGTTCCACCAAGCCCAGCACGTGCCGCTGGATCTGCGCCGCGGCGAGGTCCGGACCGTAGACCCAGCCGCCGTAGAGCACCAGCCGGGACACCGTCGCCGGCTGCTGCGCGGCCCAGGTCGCCGCGACCGCGGCCCCGAGCGATGCGCCCATCAGGTCGAAGCGTTTCACCCCGGTCGCGGTGATCACCGCCCGTAGCGCGTCGAGTTCCTGATCGATCGAGTACGGCCCGGGCCGGGGCGCTTCGGGCGAGGTCCGCTCAGACAGGCCGCAGCCAGGCTTGTCGTACCGGATCAGCGTGCGACCGTCGGCGAGCGCTTCGTAGTAGGCCCGTTCGGCCGGCAACGCCCAGCTGAGTTCGAGGTGGCCGAGCCAGCCGGACACGTATACCAGCGGCGGCCCCGATCCCGTCACCGCGTACCCGATCCGCGTTCCGGCGGGCGAGATCGTCGTCGCGATGCGCTGCCCCATCGCGCCAGTCTAGGCAGCCCGTCCGTCGGGTTCAGGCAGTTCCGGCCGTGCTGGGGAGTTCCTCGGCGCTGATCAACCCCGGTCGACGAACGGCTGCGGTACCCCGATCCGCCCGTCGCTCCACGTGTAGTACGTCGTCGTACCGGTCGACGCGTTGTCGGTGTAGTCGCCGAAGTTCGGGTTGATGAACGACGACGTGCTGTTCCAGTTGGTCGGCCCGGTGGTGATGCGGAAGTCGTGGCCGGAACCGGTGGGCGTGGCCCGGGTTTCGCCGAAGTACTCGGTGTCGACCGAGTTCGGGCCGCCGATCCGCCGGTCGTACCAGGACGTCGCGATCGACCCGTCCGACCGCACGCTGACCGCCGGCAGGAAGTGCAGCGCGAACGAGTTGTCGTCGTTCACCTTCGCGATCGGTCCGGTGATGCGCAGGTCCATCGGCAGGCCACGCAGCCAGATGTCGCCGAGCGGATGGGCGCTGGCGTCGTTCCACCCGACGACCACCTTCCCGAGCGGGGCGTCCACGGCGATGCGCGGGAAGTCCTGGCCGAGGCCGCGGCTGTACCCGGCGATGGCCACGTTGCCGAGGGACTTCACGCCACCGGCCGGGCTGCTGTTGACCTGCCCGGTGGTGACCACGTGCGGATCCGCGGGGCCGCCGACGTCGGGTGTGCTCTGCCCGGCCGGTACCCGCGCCACGTGGATGTAGACGTACGGGTCACCGTCGCGCAGGTTGGACGTGATGTTGCGCTCCCAGGCCACGTACGCGTCGCCGTTGTCGGCCACGGACACGTAGGCACCGGTGTTGGCGTCGACCTTCTCCTCCGGCCAGACGACCGCCGGCGACTGGAAGGACGAGGCGCTCAGCGTGGCGGGATCGGCCGGTACCATCGCCCGGGCGACCTCCACCTGGCCGGCGCCGCTCTGCCCGCCGAAGCCGAAGAACAGCCGCGCGTACGACATGGCCAGTACCCGGCTGTGGCTGTTGTAGGACAGCCACTCCTTGTCCAGGAACGCCAGGTCCGGTGCGGGCGGGCCGGGCGGGTTGCCGATCAACGGGCAGAGGTCGCCGCCGTCCGCGACGACCACCGGCAGCCCGAGAGTGGCGGTACCCGTCGAGCCGACCGTCAGGATCTCGACGGCGACCTCGAACCGCGCCGGGCCCGCCGTGCAGTCCGGGTTGACCGACGGCAGGTAGAGGCTGCCGATCGCGAAGTGGTGCGCGTCGATCGCCACGACGGTCGGGTCGCCGAACCACTGCTGGTTCGCGTTGTCGTTGCGCAGCCCGATCAGGTCGCGGAAACTGCGCGCGCCGTTGGTGGACAGCCCCACGCCGGTGAGCGAGGCGCGCACGTCGGTGGTCGGCGCGACCAGCAGCCCGGAGGCGTCGTTCCAGGCGGCGACGACGGTGCGGCCCGATGCCGCGATGGCGGTCTCGCTCTGCCCGGCGGCGAGGTCGGCCTGCGGGTCGTTCGCGTCGACGTTGCCGCCGAACGCCAGCCGCCGCGCGGCATCCGGCCGGACCGGTCCGGACTGCAGGCCCAGGAACCAGGTCCGGGCACCGGACGACACACCGTTCAGGTCGATCCGCCCGGGTGCTGGCCGGGCGGGCGGGTCCGCGGCCCACGCGGACCGCGGTACCACGGCGAGGCCGGCCCCCCGGCCAGCCATTGACGACAAGACCAGTCACGTGTACCGCCGCCGTCGAGCCCTCCGGCAGAGGCGGGGGCGAAGTTGGCGATACCTGCGGTTTCGGCGTCGCGCCCCCATGGGTAGAGGAATTTCGGGTATCGGCCGGTCGGTTCGGTCAGTGACGTAGGCCGGTCTGCGCATTACGTGGGATGCTGCGCCCGGAGCGGCTTCCTAGCGTTGTGTTCACAATGTGCACACATGGAGGCCGCAAATGTCGCGCCGGGCCATCGCTGTCGTCGTGTTCGGTTTCGCGCTGGTGCTGTGGAGTGCGTTCATCCGGATCGCGCCCAGCTTCGCCGACGTACCGGTCGACGAGGTGCACTACACGTTCGCCGGCCCGACATCGGTGACGCTGGACTGGCGCGGTACCGCGCAGGACGTGCAGTACGGGCTGAGCACCGCGTACGGCTCGACGGCGACCGGTACCGCGCCGGCCTGGACGCCGACCTCCTCGCCCGGCCCGTTCTGGCAGGCGCAGCTCGCCGGGCTGGCCGCCGGTACCACCTACCACTACTCGATCGGCGGCGGCGCGGACCACACCTTCCACACCCCGCCGACCGGTGACTTCCGGTTCGACGCGATCGGCGACATCGGCGACACGACCCACTTCAGCCACCTCGCCGACACGTTCTCCGCAATCGCCAGCGACCAGCCGTCGTTCGTGCTGATGGACGGCGACCTCACCTACGCCAACGCCACCGGGGTCACCCAGGCCGTGGTGGACCAGCACTTCAACGACGTCATGACGTTCAGCACCAGCGCGGCGTACCTGCCGGCCTGGGGCAACCACGAGTGGGAGAGCCCGGCCGCCGACGACCTGCGCAACTACAAGGGCCGGCTGCTGTTCCCCAACGCCGCGCAGTCACCGGGCTCCCCGGCGATCTCCGACGGCGGCAACGACTGGGGCTGGTTCGACGCGGGCGGCGTGCGGTTCATCGCGTACCCGGAGCCGTACACGTCGGCGACCTGGCCGGACTGGCAGGCGCACGCCAGCGACCTGATGTCCGCTGCGCAGAGCGACCCCGGCGTCAACTACATCGTCACCTACGGGCACCGGCCAGCGTACTCGACCGGCTTCCACCCCGGCGACGCCACGCTGGCCGGCATCCTCAACGGGCTCGGCACCACGTACAGCAAGTACGTGCTCAACATCAACGGGCACTCGCACGACTACGAGCGGTTCCAGCCGATCGACGGGGTGACCCACGTGACCGTCGGTACCCCGGCGTCGGAGGAGACGCCGTGGGGCAGCACCGATCCCAACACCGCATTCCGCGCGTTGCACCTGGCGCACCTGCGGGTCGACGTGGACGCGACCGGCATGCGGATCCAGGCCGTGTGCGACGACGCGGCCAGCCGCGACGACATCACCTGCGCGCCGGGCAGCATCATCGACGAGTACACCATCGGTACCCCGCCGGCGCCGCCGCCGGTGACCGCCTTCTACGTCGACAAGACCAACGCGCAGTGCGCGGACACCGGACCGGGCGACGTGGCCACGCCGTACTGCACCATCGCCAAAGGCACCTCGCGGCTGCTGCCCGGCCAGACGCTGTACATCGGCAACGGCACCTACGCCGAGCAGGTCAGCCCACCGTCCGGTACCGCGACCGCGCCGGTGACGGTGACCGCGCTCGCCGGTGCCAGCCCGACGGTCACCGGTACGGCGACCCAGACGCACGGCATCTATCTGCCCAACCGCAGTAACGTCACGGTGTCCGGGCTGACCGTCAGCGGCGCGGTCAGCGACGGGGTCTACGTCACCGGCGGCAGCAACGTGACACTGTCCGGGCTGCGGGTCACCGGCTGCGGGCAACCGACCTCGACCGGCTTCGCCAAGGGCTTCAAGGTCGTCGGTACCACCAACTCGACGATCAGCGGCAACACCGCCGACCACAACACCGACTCGGGCATCTACCTCGCGCAGGGCGCGACCGGCAACCAGATCGTCGGCAACACCGCGTACGCCAACGCCCGCCAGTACACCCGCGCTGCGCCCGGCATCGACCTGCGCAGCGGCGGGAACACGGTGCGCGGCAACGTGGTGCACGACAATGAGGACTCGGGCATCCAGCTCTACACCGGCAGCGACGGCAGCCTGGTGGCCAACAACGTCAGCTACCGCAACGGCGACCACGGCATCGACGACTACCAGGCCGCCAACGAGCGCATCATCAGCAACTCGGTGTACCGCAACACGACCGCGGGCATCAACCTGGAGGGCGGCTCGACCGGTGGCCTGGTGGAGAACAACATCAGCGTGGACAACGGGTTGAACAGTCCCCGGTCGGTGGGCGACATCCGGGTCGACGCGGCCTCGCAGAGCGGTGCGGTCGTCAACGCCAACCTGGTGTACCTGCACGCGCCGGGCGCCTACTACGTCTGGGGCACCACCAACTACGGCTCCCTGTCGGCGTTCGCCGCGGCGACCGGGCAGGAGTCGCGGGGCACCCTCGCCGACCCGCGCTGGGCGAGCCCGGACACCGGCGGGTTCACGCTCACCGCCGGCTCCCCCGCGATCGACTCGGCCGACTCGACCGTCTCCGGTGAACAGCCGACCGACGTCGTGGGTGTCGCGCGGTACGACGATCCGGCCGTGGCCAACGGGTTCAACGGGTTCGATGACCGGGGCGCGTACGAGGCGCCGGCCGGTACCACCGACCGCAGCCCGGATGCGGCGCTGCAGGTGACCCCGATGTCGGGTACCAGCCCGCTGTCGGTCACCGCGAACGCCGGCGCGTCCAGCGACACCGACGGTACCGGCATCGCCAGCTACAGCTTCGACTTCGGCGACGGTACCGGTGCCGGGCCGCAGTCCGCCCCCACCGCGGGCCACACATACGCCGGACCCGGCACCTACGCGCTCGCGGTCTCGGTGACCGACACCGCCGGCCTGACGTCGACCACCGCGGTACAGGTGTCCGCCGGGCTCGCCGGGAACCTGGTCACCAACTCGACCTTCGAGACCGACCTGTCCGGTTGGGCGCCGCTGGCCGGCTGCAACCTCACCCGGGTCGCCGGCGGGCACAACGAGGGCTGGGCCGCGGACCTGAACAACCCGCTCGGGTCGGCGCAGACGTGCACGCTCAACGACAGCCCGAACTGGGTTGCCCGCAGCGTCGCCGGTACCTACACCGCGACGGCATGGGTCAACACCGGCGCGGTCGGCGGGCAGATCAAGCTGCGCATCCGCGAGTACAACGGCGCGACGCTGGTCAACACCGGTACCACGACGGTGAACCCGACCGGCGACTGGCAGCAGGTGACACTGTCCTACACCGTGGTGAGCCCCGGGTCCACATTGGACCTCAACGTCTACGAGACCAACCAGCCCGCAGGAAGCGACCTGCTCGTCGACGACGTGACCCTCAAGTCGGGTTGAGGGGGAGGACGGAACGAGGACGGAACGGGTACGGCAGCGCCGACCCTGGGTGGGTGACCGGGTTCGTGCTGCTGCTGTTGGCGTGTTGGAGGTGTGGTCGGCCGACGGCTATCAGCAACAGACCGCCGTCGTGGTACGGCAGGCGGATGCGGCCGGGCTGACCCGGTACGAACAGCTGGTGCTGCGGCGGGTTGTCGAGCGCGCGGCCGACGGGCCGGTACCGGTGGGTGCGTTGGCCTTCGCCGACCGCGCGCAGGCGCGGGCCTGGTGGGCCGATTTCCAGGAGGCCGTGGCGCGGGAGGCGTGGAGCAGCGTGCCGCGCGCCGCGGACCGCGATCGGCCGCGTCGTCGTGGCTCGCGGCACGAGGGCCTGCTGGACCGGTCCGTCGGCCTGGTCGGCGCGGTGTTCCTGCTGGCCTCGGCGTTCCTGTACCCGCTGCTGCTCACCGCCGCGCTGATCGTGCTCGCGGTCGGGCTGGATGGCGAGGGCGAGCGGTCGCTGCGCAAGGCTGCCGGTCTGGGCCTCGCGTTCATGACCTTCGGCGTGGTCGTGCTGATCGTGCATGCGGTACGGGCGTCGGTCCGGCTGCTCGGGCGGTGGCGACTCAGCGACGTCGGGCGCGAGCACGCGGCGCACTGGCTCGGGGTGCGGGACTGGCTGCGCGGCTTTCCGACGTTCGCCGAACTGCCACCGGCCGCGGTCGAGGTGTGGGACCGGTACCTGGCCTACGGCGCGGCGCTGGGCGTCACGTCGGTCACCGGAGTCATCGACCTCGGTCTGCAGCACGGCGGGTACGCCTGGTCGGGCTACGGCGGCCGGCTGCGCCGGGTGCGGGTACCGGGACGTCGGCTGGCCGCGATCGGTGGCCCGGTCTCGCTGGCCCAGATCGTCGTGGGGCTCGGCGAGGTCGGCCTCATCGTGGCCTGGATAGTCATCGCGTCGCACGTGGGCGCAGGCCGGGCCGCGCTGGCGATCGGGCCGGTGATGCTGGCGCTGCCGCTGGTGTACCTGCCGGTCGCCGGCCTGCTCAACGTCGGCCGGCCGGCGGAACTGGTCGGCGAGGTGGTCTGGGCGAACGACCTGTGCGTCGCCGTCGACGACGGGGCCAGCGACACCGCGCGTCCGTGGCTGGTGGAGTCTGCGCGCAAGTTCGACGTGCACCCGGGCGACACGGTACTGCTGAGCCGGCGGCGCGGCGGCCGGTGCGGGATGGCGGTACTGCACCGTGGCCGGATTCCGGTGCGGGCCGCCGCCGAGGAGGGCTTCGGTTTCCAGCTGGCAATGTCGGTCGGCGGCATGGTGTGCGACGACGAGGTCGGTCGGTTGCTGGGCCGGCCGGTCAGGTCGGTCGCCACCGTCCTGACGGTCACCTATCTGTCCACAGTGGACGGTACCGAGCTGCTGCGGATCGAGCTTCGTGACGAGGGAGCCGGGTTATCGCATACGCCGCTGGCCTGGACGGTACTGACCGGCGACGGGGTGTCCGCCGGCCCCGGCTGGGCGCGGGTACGGCGCGGACCGCAGGTGCTGGCCGCCACCGCCGGGCCGCCCGTTCCCGCGCAGGCGCCGGCCGAGGTACTGCGCCTGCTGCTGTCACGCCTCGACGGACGCCGTGAATCGGGAGTCAGCGGTACGCGGTGAGTCAGCAGCGACACACGGCCGCGACTTCGGCGTCACACGAACTTCCCTGAGGAGCCAGGCGGCGGATGGTCACCAGCAGGGGTTGCAGCCGGGACGCCACGGCCCGCTGTTGCCGATCACGGCTGCCGGCGACCAGCGGGTACCCGGCGCCGGCTGCGCCTGTTTCGCGAACGGCGCATACAACCTCGCCACCACCAACCCGCCCGGGGTGGTGAGGATGTTGGCGTGTTGTACCCAGTTGGCCTGGGATCCGTTGTGCGCCACCAGGACCGGCGTTCCCTCGTCGAGGTCCGCCCAGCAGCCGCGCAGCGCGCCGACGGTCAACGCAGTGTCCGGGCCGCAGCACGACCGGCCGACGAACTCGACACAGCAGACGAACCCGCCGCCGGGCTCCGGCCCGCTCGCTCCACCATCCCCAGTCATGGCTGCGGCCCAACCTGCGTCAACGGCACGCCACCGCCGGCCGGGTCGGCCGGTCTGGCGATGGTCAGCCGGCCATCCCCCGGCACGCGTGGACTGTGCTCGGCGCTCATCGGTTCTGCTCCTCGCCGGTGGGGGTGGGGGTGCGCCACATCGGGTGCAGTGTGGCCCGGTTGGGCAGCCGCACCGGGTCCCCGACCTCCACATAGCCGAACCGGGCGTAGAAGCCGACCAGCTCCGGGCCGGCCGCGTCCAGATACGCCGGCCGGCCGATCCCATCCAGATACGCGTGATGCGCGGCCAGCAACGCGGAGCCGACGCCGCGGCGCTGCCGGTCCGGGTGCACCGCCAACACCGTCAACCGGTCGTGCGGCACATCCGCCACCGTGGCGTGCGCCTCGGCGAGCATCTCCGCCAGCCGCTCGAACCGCGGAAACCAGCGGCCCACCAGCCGCCGCAACTCCGTCGCTTCCTGCGCGGCGGCCGGCACCGGCCGGTCGGGGTTGACCCGCAGCCACCCGGCCACCGCCAGCCGATCCGCCGTGCACCACAATGCTCCGGCCGACAGCGCCGGATACACATACAGCATCCGGGCCACCTCCGCCGACACCCGCCGCCGATCGTCTTCATCCGGCATCAGAAACGCCGACACCCGTACGTCGAACACCGCCGACGCGACCACTCGCGCCAACCGCGTCACATCCCCGAACTCCGCCCGGGTCACCGCCACCGCCAACCCACCCACCCCCAACCCAGCGACACGACCACCGTGCCACGCGCATAGCCAGGTCACACCGGCCGGGCCAGCACGTGACCCAACCGGCGTTCTGTGCTACTGGAAAGCGTGCCGGGAGTCGTCGAAGCTTCGAAAGGGGTTCGCCGACGGCGAGGAAATCGCCAGCCAACAGGCTGGTGGTAGCGAACAGCGAGTGCGTGTCAGCGCTGGGCCATCCGCCGCAGGTCTTCGCCTTCAAGCCGATAGAA
>VAWN01000028.1:0-38396 GCA_005885555.1 Actinomycetota bacterium | reverse complement strand
TGCATCAGTAGCCGGCCCACACCCTGCCTCTGCCGATCCTGGCGCACGTACAACTCCTTGAGGAACAGCGAACTACTGACGCCGGCAGCAGGCCACAGCAGAGAATACGAGGCGAACCCGAGCAGTTCACCGTCGTCTTCGGCAAGCAGGGCGTAGGCCGCCGGTCGTGAGCCGAACAGAGCGTCGCGGATCTGTTCCTCGCGCTGCTCCGGTGAGTCGACAGCTACGGCGCCGTAGAATCGGTCCAACTCATCCATGAGTAGCGCGAGCGCAGGAACGTCGGCCTCGGTGGCTTGGGTGACTGTGAGCACTAGCTGTCGTTCCCCTCTGACGCAGCGGTGATCATAAGTAGGTCATGAAAAGCTCGGCCCGCCGGAAGGTTCCGAGCGGCTGCCGGCAACTGGTGGAATACCTCCCGTCCACGAACGGTCAACAGCCCTTGCCGTTCGGCATCGTTCAGTGAAGCAAGGGCGTCAGTCGCGTAATCCAGGCTGGCCGCCGGATCTCCGTCCTGGGTGAGGCAGCTGGCCCGGTCCAGTTTCACCAGCGCTCGGTCCAGGTAGTCCGAGTCGGGGTATAGCGCAAGGGCACGCTGCTGCGCGCGCCACGCGGCCGGGCTGTCGTGCAGGTGAGTCAGCGCGTTGCCCTCGTGGAAGCGAAGCTGGGCCTCGTCGTAGCCGAATGCCGAAGCCGTCACCGCTTCCGCGTCGAGGTGGGCAAGGATCGTCTCGGCAGTTCCGATCGCGGCTCGCGCGTCCTCGGCACGGCGCATCTTGCCGAGCGCGCGCGCTTCCAGCGCGGCGGCAAGGACCGCGCCGACACAAGGCGCCTCGTCAACAAGGTCTTGGGCGTGCTGCGCGACAGTTAGCGCTTCGTCATACCGGTCGCTGTAGAAATGGACGTACGCCTCCTGCGCCCGAACCCACGAGTGCACACGTGCGTCGCCAGCTTCCCGGGCAGCGACCCGAGCCGTCCGCGCCCACGTCCGGGCAGCATCCCGCTCGTTCATCTTGATCAAAGTCAGAAACATCAAGCCGGCCAGCTGGGCGGTGACCCGAGTCAGCCGGCGCAACGTGAACGATGAGTGACGGTTCTTGAGCTGGTGGCCCAACTCAGCGAAATCGCCGTACAACTCGTCAAGGTGGATCGCCGGAGGCCGGTAGCGGGTCGCCCGCCCATGCTCCCGTACTGTCTGCTCCCAGTCGTCGACGGCGGCGGGACTCATCCCGCTCGACGTGATCGTCTCATTGACCTGGCGACGCAAGGTTTCGATCTGCTCCATCGGCAGCACTCGGGGAGCCTGCGGCGGCCGCCGGACGGACGACGCCAGCGCGACCAGCTGACCACCGGCCTCGAGCAGTTCATCCAGCCGGGCGGCCGTCTCCGCGCTGGGTCCCTTCGTCGCGGCCTCAAGCTCGGAAAGGAAGCCCGGAGAGAAGCTGGCGATCTTGCCAAGCCTGTTCAGCGACAGACCGCGCTCGGTGCGCAGCTGGTAAAGCCGCCTACCGAAGGCTGGATCGCGACCCACCGGCCACCTCCACGACGAGATGTCAGCCATGCAACACCTGGTTGGGACGGTACTACTGTCTCCGATTGCGCCCTCAGGTCGGGTTGAGGTTGTGGCTGCGCATGACCGCTTGCAGTTGCGGGGAGTCGGCCAGCGTCGGGCAGGCCGAGCCCTGGCGACCCCAGGAGTAGGTGTAGTCGAACACCGGGTGCGGCACGAGCGCGGCCCAGTGCGCGAGCATGGTGCGCAACTCGGCCGCGCCCGGCAGCCGGTAGTAGTTCGACGCGGCACAGGACTGCCCGAACGCCTGGAACACCGGCACGATCGCGGCGGCCGGGACGCCGTTCGCCCGCGCCCGCCGCACCGTGTCGTCAATCTTGCCGTACTCGCATGTTGACCGGGAAACGTTGCAGGGATAGGGATCCAGCCCGATCAGGTCGACGTGGCTGTGCGCCGGCTGCAGCGCCGCGTACTCGCAGCCGTAGGCGCCGCCGCACTGGTTGGTGCCGTCCAGCACCACGATGAACGACCGGCGGCCCGGGTCGTGCGCGCGGATGTAGTCCGCCCGCGCCCGGATGTCCGCGACCGCACCGGGGCACGGCCGCGGGTGCGGCTCGTCGGCGAGGAAGTACCCGAAAACCCTTGCGTTGCCGGCCATCCGGTCCACCGCCGCGGAGAACTGCGGGAACGACAGGCGCGGTGGCGCGCAGTTCTCGTCGCCCAGGTCGCCGAGCCAGACCAGCGCCTGTCCGCCCGCCGGCAGCGCCGCCACCGTCTGCGGGTCCGGCCCGGTGTCGAACAGGTTGTACCCGAGGCCGGCGGCCGGCCCGACGGCGTCGCCGGTGTTCGCGACGAAATGCCGCGTGGCACCGCCGGCCGGGTGCGTCGGCGCCGGCGTCGGCGCCGGCGTCGGCCGGGCGGACGGGGGCGCCGACGCCGCGACACCCGGCGTCGACGGTGCGGGCGGCGACGCCACGTTGCGCGCCGTGCCGTGCGGGCCCGAACAGGCCCCCAGCGGTACCGCCAGCAGCAGCGCGACGGCTACCGGAAGGTGACGCACGCCGCGAGCCACGAGCCCGACGCGGTACCCGTCGCGGCGAACGTGTTGGTATCACTGGCGATCTGGTACGCCCGGCCGAGGTAGTTGGTCCCGACCGCGTACACCGTCAGCGCCGTCCAGCCCGGGTCCCACGCCGGTGCGGTACCGGCGAACACGCCCACGGCACCGAACACGAACTCGTTCGCCGCGGCCGTGGTACCGGTGCTGCCTGACGAGAACGCGCTTGCGGTACCGCCGGCCGCGGCGCGCTGGTCGAGCCCGGCCACACCGGACAGCTCGTCGCCGACGATGCGGTAGGTGGCCGCGTCCGGGAAGCTGACCACGATGCGGTTGTCGGGTACCAGCGCGGTGCGCACCACGCCGTAGAGCACCACGAGCCGGTTGCCGTTGCCGTCGGCGACATCGCTCGCGACGGCGTACCCGTTGCCCGCGTCGTCGGTGCCGCCGACCGCACCGGTCGCGCTCGTCCCGGTCAGCTCGACCGAGAGCACGGCGACGTCGCCGGCCGCCACGCCCTGGGCGCGCCACACCGTGATGTAGCCGGAGGTGTGCGGGCTGGTGGAGTAGTTGTTGGCGATCGGCGAGACGTACGCCGGGTTCCCGCCACCGCTGGGCGCCGACACGGTCAGCGTCTGCTGCGCGGTACCGGACAGGCCGGCGGTATTCGTCACGGTCACCGCGACGGTGAAGGTGCCGGCGGTCGCGTAGGTGTGCGTCGCCGTCGGGGTACCCTGCGGTCCGGCGCCGGTACCGTCGCCGAAGCTGAAGCTGTACGTGAGCGGCTGTCCCTGTGGGTCGGTCGAACCCGAGGCGTCCGCGGTGACCGGCAACGGCGCGGTACCCCCGGCCGGGCTGACCGACAGCGCGGCGTTCGGCGGCAGCGGACCGCCGCCACCACCACCTCCGCCGCCACCGCTACCGCCGCCGAACTCGTAGGCCCCGCGGTCGTCGTAGGACCGCGGGCCGATCCCGGTGTCCGCAACGGTCGCGTCGTCCACCCGGGTGGCCTGGGTGAGGTCGGTGGCCTGCTCCCCCGGCGCACCGGAGTCCGCCGAGTCGATGGCCGGCGAGCCCTCCGTCAGCCGCAGGTCGAACCCGGCCAGGTCGGCGAAGCGCGGGTCGGCCTGCCGGCCCAGCTGCTCCTGCCCGGTCGCGGCCTGCATCGCGGCCAGCGAGGGGTACGGCGACCCGAAGACGTACATGGTTCCCGGCACGGTGAGGTAGACGAGGTTCGCGTTCACCGTCGTGCTGGGCGGTGCCGAGTCCCAGATCCCGATGTTGCCGGCGCGCCGGTTGCACGCGTTGGTGTACCCGTTGATCGGCGTCGGGTTCACCACGAAGACCGCGTTGTCCACGGAGATGTTGTTCTCCACCAGGTAGCTGCCCGAGGTGCCCTCGACGTTGATCCCGCTCGTGCAGTTGTGGTAGATGGTGTTGCCGATCAGCCGGCCGCCGGTCACGTTGAGGTCGTCGATGCCGTGGTCGCCGTTGTTGTACGAGACGTTGAGCGTGGCCAGGTTGTCGTTGCCGCCGGTGTAGAACTGCAGTCCGGAGTCCTCGTTGTCGTGCACCCGGTTGCCGATGACGACGTTGCCGGCGCCGATGACGTTGATGCCGTTGGCGTTGCGCTGGTACTGGTTGGCGTTGAAGCTCGATTCGTTGTAGCTGACCGTCGTCGTGGTCGTACCGGACTTCAGGTAGATGCCGGTGTCGCTGTTGTGATGGGTGACGTTGCCGGTCACCGTCGACGCGCTGGAGTTGCTGAGCGCGATCCCGGCGGCGAGCTGCCCCCGTGCCGGGTGCCCGGCCAGCGTCACCGTGTTGCCGGAGAGCACGATGTTGCTCGATCCGCTGACGGTGATCCCGTACGACGAGGTACCGGTGACGGTGAACCCGTTGATCGTCACGTACTGCCGGTTGGACACCACGAACCCGTTGGCACCGCCGGTCACCGTCACGGTGGCACCCGGTACCGCGGAGAAGACGACCGGCGCGCCGGCCGCACCGGACCGCGCGACGGTCACCTTCTCGGGGTAGGTGCCCGCGGCGACCAGTACCGTCTGCCCGGCGGTGACGACCGAGGCCGCCTTGCCGATCGTGCAGTACGGCTGCGCCTGGCTGTTCGGGCCGGCGTCCGAGCAGTTCGGTCCGCCGACGTAGATCGTCGCCCCGTCGGCGAACGCCACGGCCGATCCGATCGCCGCGGCGGCCAGCACTCCGGCGGACACCGCGGCACTCATGCTGAACAAACGGACCATGAGGAGATCGTCTCGCCCGCACCGGCGGGGTACCCCCCACAAATGACGTAGTTGCGTCTCGCACCCCGTGCCATCTCCTGCATCTGCATGATGCGTTCCGCGCCGGACGGGTGGATCCTGCCGATCGTGGAGGACGTGTCCGTCCTGGTCGTCGACGACCACGCGGTCTTCGCCGAGGCGGTACAGGCGTGGCTGGCCCGCGAGGCGGACCTCCGGCCGATCTGGACGGCGGCCACCGCGGCGGAGGCCTGCGAGCTCATCGACCGGTACCGGCCGCGGGTCGTCGTGCTCGACCTCGTCCTCGGCGACGGCAGCGGCCTCGACGTGCTGGACCACGCCCGCAGCACGGCACCGGACACCCGCACGCTCATGCTGAGCGCGGCCAGCGCCACCGGCGACGTGATCGCGGCGCTGCGGCACGGTGCGCGGGCGTGGCTGCCCAAGACCGCCAACGCCGACCACCTGGTCGAGGTGATCCGCCGGGTCGTCCGCGGCGAGGCGTGGCTGGCGCCGGACCTGCTCGGCCGGGTGCTGACCGACCTCGTCGCGCAACCGGCCGCGGCGCCGCCGGATCCGTTGGCCAGCCTCACGGTGCGCGAGCACGAGGTGCTGCAGTGCCTCGTCGACGGGCTCAGCCGCGCCGAGATCGCGGTCCGGCTGCACGTGTCGGCGAACACCGTGCGTACCCATACCCAGAACCTGCTCGCCAAGCTGGGCGTGCACTCCACGCTGGAGTCGGTCGCCGTGGCCCTGCGGTACGGGCTGCGCTCGTCGGACACATGAGAGCCGCATCCCGCAGATTGCGTAGTACCGGCTGGTCCTAACACGCGATTTCTTCACCTCCGCGAATCCCTAGCGTCGGCAACGTCTGGGGGTGTTGTGGGTGGACGTCACCGAGGTCGCTCGACTACTGCGGCGCTACGGACTGGCGCTCGCCCTGGCGATCGCGATCCCCGCGATCGTGCTCGCGCTGTACGTCCGCAACCAGCCGGCGACGTACACCTCGCACGCGCGCATCGTCGCCGCGGAGGCCACGCCGCGCGCGCAGGCCGAGGCCAACGCGGTCGTCAGCCAGGTCCTCGCGCTGGCCACCAGCCGCGACGTGATCGCCCAGGCGCTGGACTCGGCGCACCTGAACCTGGACCCCGACAAGGTCGCCAAGGCCGTCAAGGCCACGGGCCTCGGCAGCTCCGCGCTGGTGGACCTGGCCTACACCGACCAGAGCCCGCAGACCGCGCAGCAGGTGACCAAGGCACTGGCCGCGGGCGTGGTCGGCCGGCTCGACGCGGTGCGCATCGGCGGGCTGCCCGAGGTGCTCGCCGACGTCGACAAGCAGCTGACGGACCTGGCCACCAAGCGCGCCCCGATCGCCGCCGACGCGCAGGCCAACCCCAAGGACCCGGTGCTGCAGAACCGGCTGGCCGGGATCGACCGGCTGATCAACGACCTGTCCGGCGACCGCAACCGCCTGTCGGAGGAGGCGGCCGCCGCGGGGCACGCCAGCATCGTCGCCATTCCGCTGGTACCGGCGAAGGCCGACCCGCGCGGCGTACCCGCCAAGGTCGGCGTGGCCGGCATCGCCGGGCTCCTGATCGGCCTGCTGCTCATCGGGCTGAACGAGACGATGCGGCCCGCGGTCTCCGGTGCGGTACGGGTGGCCCGGCTGCTGGACGTGCCGGTACTCGGCGCGGTCGCCTCCGACCCGGCCACGCTCGCCGACATCGGCCGGCGGATCCGGCTGGCCGCCCGCCGGGCCGGGGTGTCCACCGTGGTGCTCTCCCGGGCCACCCGGTCGCCGATCCCGCCGGAGCTGGTCGACCGGATCGAGAACGCGACCCTGCGGCCCGACGCGGTACCGGCCCGGGTGGCGATCCTGCCGCCGACGCTGGACGACACCGCCGTGCTGAACGCACCGTGGACGGCCAACGGCCGGCGCGCCGAGACGGTACCGGACGTGGCGCTGGACCCGGCGGCACTGGATCCGCGGGCACTGGATCCGCGGGCGCCGGTCAGCGGCGGTCCGGTGGCGGTGCTCGCGGCGACCGGCAGCGCCACCCGCACCGAACGGCTGCGCCGGGTCTGTGCGCTGGAGGAACTGGACCCGAACACCGAGTCCGAGTCGATCGGCCTGGTCGTGCTCGCCTCGTCGAGTACCCGGGTGCGCGACGTGGACCGGGTACGCGACCTGATGACCGCGGCGGGCTGGCCGCTGCTCGGTGTGCTGGGCGATCCCGGCGGGCGGCGGGGAGGCCGGCGATGACCGCGGTGCTGAGCCCCGCCGTACCGTTCACGGTGCCGCCGTTCGCCGCCGGTGCGGAGGCCGCTGTGCAGCGGGTGCTGCGCTCCGGCTGGGTCACCACCGGCCCGGAGTGCGCGGCGTTCGAGGCCGAGCTGTCGAAGTACCTCGGCACCGAGGCCGGCGGCCAGCCGCACCTCGTCACCGTCGCCTCCTGTACCCAGGCGCTGGAGCTGAGCCTGCGCGCGCTGCGGCTGGACCCCGGCGCCCCGGTGCTCACCCCGAGCCTGACCTTCTGCGGTGCGGTCGGCGCGATCGTGCACGCCGGGTACCGTCCGGTGCTCGTCGACGTCGACGAGGCGACGCTGACCCCGAGCCCGGAGACGGTGGCGGCAGCGGCGGCCCGGGTCGGGCGAATGGCCGCCGCCCGGGCCGGGCGGCCGGCCGCGATCGTCGGGTGCGACCTCGGCGGGTACCCGGTCGACCATCGGGCGCTGGCCGAGGCGGCCGGGCTGCCCGACCGGCGGGTGATCGTGGACGCGGCACACGGGCCGGGCGGCGACGTCGGCCGGGGCGCGTTCTTCGCCACCTGCCTGAGCTTCTACGCGACGAAGAACCTGCCGATCGGCGAGGGCGGCGCGGTCGCCACCCACGACGCGGATCTCGCCACCTGGCTGCGCAGCGCCCGGCTGCACGGGATGACCCGGGACGCGTGGCGGCGGTACCTGCCGGGCGGCTCGTGGCGGTACCAGGTCGCGGAGATCGGCTACAAGGCGAACCTCACCGACCTGCAGGCCGCGATCGGGCGCGCCCAACTCGTCGCGCTGCCGGACTGGCAGGCGCGGCGGGCGGCGCTGGTCGCCCGGTACGACGCGGCCTTGCGCGCCGCCGGGCTCGCCGACGTGGTGCGGGTACCCCGGCGGCACCCGGGCCACGCCTGGCACCTGTACCAGGTCCTGGTACCCCGCCGGGACGAGATCTCCGCGGCGCTGGCCGACGCCGGCATCGGTACCTCGGTGCACTTCATCCCCGTCCACCGGCTGCACGGGTACCGGCAGGTGCTCGACGCCGACGAGCCGGGCGCGGTACCGGCCACCGACCGGGTGGCCGACCGGCTCCTGTCCCTACCCCTGTATCCGGGCCTGTCCGACGCGGCCGTGGACCTCGTCGTGGAGCGGCTCGCCCGGCTGCTCGCGCCCCACCCACACAACGGAGGCGAACCGTGCTGAGCTGGAAGCACAACAACGGTGGATCGGCGGCCCTGCCCACCCTGGTGCTCGGCGCGGGTCACGCCGGACAGGCCGTGGTCCGGGCGTTGCGGGAGACGCCCGGGTACGGGCTGAACCCGATCGGGTTCCTCGACGACAACCCGCGGCTGCGGCGGGTACGCGGCCTGCGGGTACTCGGCCGGCTGGACGACCTGACCGAGGTCGCCCGGGAGATGGGCGCGCGAGCGGCGCTGGTCGCCATCCCGTCGCTGCCGCCCGGCCGGATCGCCGAGCAGATCGAGCGCGCCGCCTCGGCCGGGCTGCTGGTCCGGCACCTGCCCTCGTTCCTCGCCGCCGTCGAGCGCGACCTGCGGGTGTCCGACCTGCGTTCGGTACGGGTGGACGAGCTGCTCGGCCGCGACGAGGTGCACCTGGCCTCGGCGCGGGCGCAGAGCCTGATCCGCGGCCGGCGGGTACTGGTGACCGGGGCCGGCGGATCGATCGGTTCGGAGCTGTGCCGGCAGGTCCGCCGGTTCCACCCGGCCGCCCTGTACCTGCTCGACCACGACGAGTCCAACCTGCACGGGCTGCACCTGGAGATCACCGGATCCGGCCTGCTCGACTCCGACGAGATCCTCATCGCCGACATCCGGGACCGCCGCCGGCTCGCGCAGGTCTTCGCGCTGACCCGGCCGGAACTGGTTTTCCACGCCGCCGCGCACAAGCACCTGCCGCTGCTGGAGCGGCACCCGTGCGAGGGCGTGAAGAGCAACGTGCTCGGTACCCAGCACCTCGTGGAGCTGTCCGTCCAGCACGGCGTCGAGCGGTTCGTGCTCATCTCCACCGACAAGGCGGCCGACCCGACCTCGGTGCTCGGCGCCACCAAGCGGCTGGCCGAACTGGTCGTCCAGGGCGCCGCCGGCGGTCCGACGTGCATGGCCTCGGTGCGCTTCGGCAACGTGCTCGGCTCCCGCGGTTCGCTGCTGTCGGTACTGGCCGCGCAGGTGGCGCGGGACCAGGCGATCACCATCACCCACCCGGACGTCACCCGGTTCTTCATGACCACCGAGGAAGCGGTCGGGCTGGTCCTCGAAGCGGCCGCGATGGCCGAGTACGCGGAGACCTTCATCCTCGACATGGGCGACCCGGTGCCGATCGTCGACCTGGTGCACAAGTACGCCGCGGCGGTGCACCTGCCGGAGGTCACCATCCGGTTCACCGGCCTGCGTCCGGGCGAGAAGCTCAACGAGAAGATCTTCTCCGACTCGGAGGTCCGGCTGCCCACCGTGCACCCGAAAGTGTGGGCCACCCGGATCGACGAGGTACCGGCGAACCTGCCGGCCCGGCTCGCCGAGCTGTACGCCGCCGCCGAGGACAACGACGCGGACGCGACGCTCGCGCTGCTGGAGGAGATCCTCCCCGAGTACCACCCGGCCCGCCGCCCGCTCACCCCGACCAGCGTCGGTGCGCCGTACCCGGACGGGTTCTAGGCCATGCGGCTGCACTCGGGTGGCGAGGTCGTCGCCGTGGACAGCGAGCTGGCCTGGGCGACCCGGCTGGTCGCGCGGGCCACCGGCGGCCCGGCGGCGGACCCGGCAGCGCCGGACGCGCCGGTGCCGGCGCCAACCGTCCGGCTGCGGATCGAGGCGGACACCGCGCCGTTCGTCCACAGTGGACTGTCCCCCGTCACGCGGGGCGCGTACGGCGACGGGCAGCGGCAGGCCGTGCTGCACAACGCCGGCGGCTCCGGCTTCGACCTCGCGGTGACCGCCGGCGACCCGCTCGTGGTCACCGCGCGGTACCGGCCGAGCCAACCGGTGCGGCTGGCCAACCGGCTGCTGGCACACCGCTTCGGCCTGCTCGCCGGCCAGGTGCTGGTGCACTATCCGGTGCTGTGGCGGGCCGGCTGGCGCGGCCGGGTACCGCTGCACGCCAGCGTCGTGCACACCGGCGCGGGTACCCCCTTGCTGGCTGGACCGGGCGGGGTCGGCAAGTCCACGGTGCTCGCCGGCATCCTCACCGCCGGGGGTACCGCCACCTCGGACAACCTGTGCTGCGCGGACCAGCACGCGTGCTTCGGCATCGCCGAGCCGGCACGGCTCGACGGGACCGGAACCGGCCCGCGGACCTCACACGGCCGGATCGAGCGGCCGCTCGCCGGACGGGTCGACAGCCTGCGCCCCGACCGGCTGGTGGTACTGGAACGCGGCCCGCACACCGACATCGGCCCGATCGAACCCGCGGCGGCCGCCCGGGTCCTCGTCGCCGGCACATACGCGGCCGGCGAACTGCGCCGGTACTGGGCGTTCGCGGCCACCCTGGCGCTGGCCACCGGCCGCGGTCCGGCGCACCCACCGGTCGACGCGGTCGCCCGCGCATACGCCGCCCGACTGCCGTGCATCCGGGTCCGGATCGGCGACGGCGAGACGGTGACGACCGGCCAACTCTGCGGGGAGGTACTCGCGCGATGACCCACCGACGGATCAGGGTCGCCACGGTGATCACGCGGATGACCGCGGGCGCCGGGGGCGTGGCGCTGCGCGGCGCGCTCGCACTGGACCCGGACCGGTACGCGGTCGTGATCGTGACCGGCGGCACCGGGTTCAACGGCGAGCGGATGGACCGGACCCAGGAGGTCCTCAGCGGCGTCGACGCGGTCAAGGACGCGCCAGAGGGCGACCTGCTCGCCGCCGCCTACGAGGCCGGGCTCGGCGCGGTCCGCATCCCTTCGCTGGTACCGGAGATCTCGCTGCGCAAGGACGCCGCCGCGCTACGGATCCTCACCGGGGTGCTGCGCGAGGGCCGGTTCGACGTGGTGCACACCAACAGCGCGAAGGGCGGTGCGCTGGGCCGGGTCGCCGCCTCCCGCGCGCACGTCGAGCGGATCGTCCACACCTACCACGGCTTCCCGTTCCACGAGTTCCAGTCCCCCTGGCGGCGCGGCCTCTACGTCGGCATCGAACGCTGGCTCGGCCGGCGTACCGACGTGTGCCTCGCCGTCGGCAGCGGCGTGGCCGCCGAAGCCATCCGCCGCGGGCTGGTATCACCGGACCGGGTACGCACGATCGCGCCCGCGGTCGACCCGGTCTGCTACCCCGCCGGTACCGCCGCGCGCGGCATGGCCCGCCGCCGGCTCGGGCTGCCGGCCGGGGTACGGCTGGTCGGCACCGTCGGCCGGGTCGACTACCAGAAGGCGCCGGAGCAGTGGATCGACGCCCTGGCCGAGGTCGACGGCGACGACGTCTGGGGCCTGTGGATCGGCGACGGGCCGTTGCGCGGGCGGCTGCTGGCCCGGGCCCGCAAGCGTGGCCTCGCCGACCGGTTCCGGCTGCTCGGGCACCGCGAGGACGTGAGCGAACTGCTGCCCGCGCTGGACGTGTTCGCGCTCGCCAGCCGGTACGAGGGGCTGCCCTGCGCGCTCATCGAGGCCATCGGCGCCGGGGTACCGGTGGTGGCCACCGCGGTCAACGCGGTACCCGATGTCGTGGTACCCGGGGAGACCGGCCTGCTGGTGCCCGCGCAGGCGCCCCGGGTGCTCGGTCAGGCCATCGGCTACCTGCTCAACGAACCGGTCGAGGCACGCCGGATGGCCGCGGCCGCCAAGGCGCGGGTGGGCGAGTGGTACACGCCGCACACCCTCGGCACCGTACTCGACCATGTCTACGGCGGGAGGATGCTGTGGAGCTGACCGTGCTGCGCGGTAACGCCCGGGTGTTCGACGGGCCGGACCTGCCCGCCGACCCGGGCGTGCTGGCCGAAGTCGACGCCCAGGTCGCCGGCGCCGACCTCGCCGCGCCCCCGGTGGTACTGCCGGACTTCCACCACAAGTCCACCATGGAGCTTCCCTCCTCGGTGGCCGTGGCGACCGCCGGCACGATCCGCCCGACGCTGACCTCCGCGTCGGTCAACTGCGGGATGGCGTTGCTGGCGCTGGACAGCGACCGGCCCGGCGAGCGCGGGATCGTCGAGTTCTACCGGCGCATCCGGGAGCGGTACCCGTACCCGGCCGGTACCCGTCGCGAACTGTCCGCCGCTGACGTGCGCCGGGCGGCGGTGGACGGTTCCCGGTTCGCCGCGCAGCGGTACGGCGTCGACGGCGACGAGCTGGACCGGGTCGAAGAGTCCGGCCGCATCGACCTGGCCCGCTACGGCGGCGCCGAGCGGCTGTGCCGGGAACTGCCGCGCCTGGCGTTCCAGCTCGCCCGGCTGCGCTTCGGTACCGTCGGCCCGAGCAACCACTTCGTCGAGCTGCAACAGGTCGAGGAGGTCTTCGACCCGGCGGCCGCGGCCGCGCTCGGGGTGCGCGAAGGTCAGCTCACGTTGCAGTACCACGCCGGCGGCGGGGTGCTCACCGGCGAGATCGGGGCGCTGTTCGGCCGGCGCCGGCACTACCCGCGCCAGCTGCGGATGGCGATGGCCGTGCAGAAGCCGCTGTTCCACCTCGCCACCGCCCGCTCGTACCGCGAGCTACGGCAGCGGCTGGCCCTCTACTTCTCCGCCGGGTGCCCGCCGGTGGACCGGGACAGCGCCGAAGGCCGGCGGCTGCTGCTCGCCAACGCGGCCGCGATGAACTACGGCTTCGCCTTCCGCACGGCCACCTACGCCGCACTGCGCTCGATCGTGCGCGAGGTGTTCGGCGGCGCGGCCCGGCTGGTCGTGGACTCCCCGCACAACTCGATCTACGAGGAAGGCGGGGCGGTCGTCCACCGGCACAACGCCTGCCGCGCGTTCCCGGCCGCGCTCGCCCCGGCCGGTACCGTCTTCGCGCAGACCGGTCAGGCGGTGCTGCTGCCGGGCACCCACCGCACCTCCTCGTACCTCGCCGTGGCCGGACCCCGCGCGCAGGACAGCCTCTACTCGGCCTGCCACGGCGCGGGCACGCTGGTCGCCGACTTCGCCGACCGCGGCCTGTCGCGCAACCACCCGGGCGGCCACGAGACGCTGCGCTTCCGGTACTCCGACGCCGCCCCGGCCCGGGTGACCCACCTGGACGACAAGGGGGTCAACGCGGCTCTGCGCGTGCTGGTCGACAACGGCATCGTCGCGCCGGTGGCCCGGATGCGCCCCCTCGCCGTGCTGAACTAGGGAGCCGACCGTGCCCGCGTACTCCCGACCCGACCGGCGCTGGCGCCTGCTCGTCCCGCCCGGGGCGGTGGTCATCATGGCCGCGGGCTCCGCGTGGCCCACCATCAAGCGGGTCCGGGCGCTGCCCGCGCACACCGACGTGGTACTGGTCGGCGGCCGGCAACTGCGCGCGCTGGCCCTGCTGGCCGGGCTGCACATCGCGGCCGAGTACATCGCGCTGCCCTCGCTCGGCCATCCGGTCGCGATCATCCAGCGCAAGCGGCAGGCGCTGCGGTTCGCCGCCCGGCACGTGATCACCGTGCCGCCCGGGATCACCCGGCTGCACCTGGCGGTGTGGTACGCGGTGCGGCTGGTCCGTGCGGTACCCCGGCTGCTGGCCTGGCTACCGGCGGGCGACCGGATGCTCGTGGGGACCCGGTCATGACGACCACCGAGACGACCACCGAGACGATGCGCACGGTCGTCGCGACGGAACGGGACGGGCCACCGCTGTCCGAGGTGCTGGCCCGTCCCGGTACCCGCACGGTGCTGCTCGCCGGCTCGAAGGACCCCAACGCCAAGCTGACCCTGGTCCTGCTCGACGGGTACGGGGCCGCGTTCGTGGTGAAGGTGCCGACCAACGGCGAGTCGGCCCTGGTCGTACGGCAGGAGGGCGAACTGCTCGACGCGGTACGCCAGTTGCCGATCGGCCGGCTGGCCACGACCGTCCCGCAGCCGCTGGGGTACCTCGACGCGGAAGACCTGCCGGCGCTGGTGACCAACGCGCTGGCCGGTACCCCGATGACGGTGCGGTACCACGGCTGGCGGCACACCGCGCGGCGGCGCCGGGTACGGGCCGACTTCGCCGCGGCCGGCGCGTGGCTCGCCGAACTGCAGACGCGTACCGCGGGCCGCCTGGCACCGGTCGTCCTGCTGGACGACGCGCTGGACCGGATCGGGTCGCGCTTCGCCGACCATCCCGACCTGCCGAAGCTGCGCAAGCGGCTGGCCGGCCCGGCCGACCGGCTGTCCCACTGCGCCACCGCCCGTACCGTCGTGCACGGCGACTACTGGTTCGGCAACCTGCTCGTCGCCCGGGAGCGGCGGGCGACCCGGGTGGTCGGCGTGGTCGACTGGGAGGCCGGCACCCTGTCCGGCGAACCGCTGCGCGACGTCGCCCGGTTCGCCGTCAGCTACGCGCTCTACCTCGACCGGCACGTCCGGCCCGGACACCGGGTACCGGGCCACCGCGGGCTGCGCGCGGACTCCTGGGGCGCCGGGCTGGTGCACGCGGCGCACGGCAGCGGGTGGTTCGGCGCGGTGGTCCGGGGGTACCTGGTCGCCGCGGCCGAGCGGCTGGGCCTGTCCGGGTACATCTGGTCGGACATCGTGCTCGCCGGCATCGCCGACGTGGCCGCCACCGCCGACCATCCCGACTTCGCCCGCGACCATCTCGAACTCCTCGTCCGGCTCACCAGCCCGGACGGCGGGCTGGCGCCATGACCGAGCAACGCGAGGTCATCAGTCGGCTCAGCCGGCTCATCGGTCATGAGGCCACATCGCGGAGCGAGGTGGCCACATGACGGCTCCGGTAGTAGCGGCCAAGCACCTGAGCCACTGGCGCCTGACCAAGGTGGCGGTGTGTCTCGCCATGGTCGCGCTGCCCCTGCTGCGCCCGGTCGGGCCGGGCAACACCGGCCTGGTCGACCTGGCACTGCTCGGCGCGATGACCGCCAGCGGGCTGTGGGCCTCCATCCGGGCGCACCGCGTGCAACTGCCGTACGCGCTCCCGGTCCTGCTGATGGCGGTGGCCGGGGCGGTCGCGGCGATGCGCGCCAGCCTGGTCGGCGAGGCGACGCTGGGCCTGGCCGGACAGAGCGTCGTCGCCGTCTTCCAGGACGTCTTCGTGTTCCTGTGGGCCGCCGCGATCGCCACCCTCGGGCAGGACGAACAGCTGCTGGACCTGTTCTGCCGGGCGTGGGCGTACAGCGCCACCGCCTGGGCCGCCCTGCTGATCGTCGGTGAGCTGCTCGGCATCGCCGCGATCACCGGGATCACCGCGCGGGACGGCATCCGGGCCTCGCTGACCCTCGGCGACCCCAACCTCGCGGCCGACTACTTCCTGGTGGCCCTGTTCGTCATGCGGGCCGCCCAGCGGCCGCGCCGCACCCGCTGGCGCTGGCTGGCCTGCGCGCTGGTGGTCACCGCCATCGTCCTGACGCTGTCCAACGGCGGCGTCCTCGCCCTGGCCGTGGCGACCGCGGCCGGCTGGCTGTTCAGCCTGGCCCGCCGGCGCGGGCTCGGGATGGCGCTGGCCGTGGGCGTCGGGCTCGCGGCCGGCGGCGCGGTCGCCTACACCACCGTCGACCTCAACTCCGTGGTCGCCGCCTTCGGCGAGAAGTCCTCGTTCGTCCGCGACTCGATCGGCCGCGAGCAGGAGAGCGGCGGCAGCCGGACCACCCTCATCAAGGAGAGCGTCGTGCTGTACCTCAACTCGGACAACGTCTGGGGCCTCGGGCCGGCCAACACCGAGACGACCTTGAAGGCACGCCAGGCGGCGTACGTGAAGGAGGCGCACGACGACTACGTCGCCGCCCTGCTCGAACGGGGCGTGCTCGGCACGGTCGGGCTGATCGTGCTGGGCGCCGCGGTCGCGGTACGGGCCCGTCGGGTGGCCGCGCCGGGCGGGCTGCCGCCGCGGTACCTCGCCGTGGTACCCCGGCCGGACCTGCTGGGCGCGGGACTGGTGGCGGTCGGCATGTCCGCGCTGTTCTACGAGACGCTGCACTTCCGACATGTCTGGGCCCTGTTCGGGCTGATCGCCGCACTGGAGATCGCCGGCCGTCCGGCGTACCGGAGCGCGTCGTGACGGCCGTCCTCGCCCCGGTCCGCCGAGCTGACCGGGTACGCGGACTGCTCGTCGGCAACGTGGCCGCCCGCCTCGGCGCGCTCGCCGCGCTGGCCGTCGCGACGGTGCTGGTGGCCCGGGTCGGCGGGCCGAGCCTGGTCGGCGCGTTCACCCTGCTGCGCGTGCTACCGGGCCTGGCCGGGGTACTGGCCGCGGCCGGCCTGCCCGGCGCCACGCCGTACTTCCTCGCCTCCCGGTCCGGCGACCCGCGGCTGCGTCCCACCCTGGTGACGCTGACCTTCGTCGGCGCCTGCGCGGCCGGGCTCGGCTGGCTGGTGCTCAGCCCGGTGCTGTACCGGGTGTTCTTCCACACCTGGCGGCACGAGCTGGTGATGGCCGCTTCGCTGGCGGCGTTCAGCCAGCTGTTCGTCGCGGTCGGCAAGTCCCTGCTGCAGGGCGGCGGCGACATGCGCGGCGCCAACGTCGCGATCGTCGCCGAGGAGGCGGCGTACCTGCCGGTCTATGTCGCCCTGCTGCCGTCCGGCCGGGGCGTCGGTACCCTGCTGCTCGCGCTGGTCGCCGCGGACGTCATCGTGGCCTGGGGCATCGCCGAACGGCTGCGCCGCAACGGGTTCTTCCGCGGCTGGGGCCGGGTGGACCTGCGGCTGGCCGGGGAGGTCACCGGGTACGGCGCCCGTGGTCAGGTCGGCGGGCTGCTGACCCTGCTCAACCTCCGGTTCGACGTGGCGATCCTGGGCGCGCTGGCCGGCCCCGCGGTCCTCGGCGTGTACGCCGTCGCCACCAAGTACGTCGACCTGCTCCGGCTGCCCGGGCTCGCGGTGAACTACGTGCTCTACCCGAAGTTCGCCCGCGGCCGGCCGGGTGACGCCCGGGCCAGCACCCGGGCGATGCTGCCGGCGGCCGCGGGGCTCAACGCGCTGGCGGCGGTACCCCTCGCGCTGGCCGCCGGCGTGGTGCTGCCGCTGGTGTACGGCCACGCCTTCCGCGGTGCCGTGGTGCCGGCCTGGATCCTGCTGGCCGGTGCGATCGGGGCCGGGGTGACCGGGCTGGTCGGCGCCTACCTGTACGGCGTCGGCCGGCCGGGGCTGAACTCGATGGCGATCGGGGTCGGCGTGATCGTGGCGCTGGTCGGTGACCTGCTGCTGATCCCGCGGTACGGTGCGGTCGGCGCGGCCACCGCCTCGTCGGCGTCCAGTCTGATCACCGTCGGCGTGCTGCTGGTGTGTTTCGCGGCGGTGCGCGGCGACCGGGCCGCCGAGGCGCAATTGTGAGGAAACTGCCCCTCGCCTTCCTCGCCGGTGCCCTCGCCACCGTCGGGGCGGCGGCTGCCGTGCTCTGGCTCGGTACCCGGGCGGGGCCGCAGCCACCGGCCAGCTTCCACAGCCGGCCGGGTCCGGTACTGCCGGCGAGCAGCCCGTACGAGCGGGCCGTGGACGTGGCCCACCAGTACGGGCTGCGGGTGTGGATCGAGAGCGACCTGGTCAAGAACTGGCTCGCCGGGCCGGACCGGTTCCACGCCGCGATCGGGCGGATCGGCGACCTGGCCACCCGGCCGGGGGTGGCCGGCGTCAAGATCGCCGACGAGCTCGGGTACCACGACGGCCTGGACACGGTCGACAAGATCCGCCGGTTCCTGCGCGACAGCGCCACCGCCCTGCACGCCGTCGCGCCGGGCAAGCCGATCCTGATCGACCTGCTGGTACCCGAGCTGGGCTGCCTGCCCGACCACGAGCCGCCGCTGCGCTGGGCCACCATCTGCGCGGTACAGCAGCGGGGCCTGTACCCGCAGCTCGCCCTCGACGCGGTCGACGGCTACCTGTCCAGCCACACCGTCGACGTGGTCGACCTGTCCACCGGCCTGCTGCCCGACGTCACCTACAGCGGTTGGGGCGTCGACGTGGACGCCGCGCAGCGGACCGCCTGGGCCGAGGTGCACCTGCGGGGCTGGGACGGCAAGGTCCGGCTGCAGGGCCGCAAGGCGCTGGCCCACCCCGGCAGCTACCCGGGCAGCACCGCCGACGCGCAGTCGGCGCTGTCCACCTACGTCGACATCCCGCGCGCCGAAGGCGCCGCGGCGGTGGACGTGTGGACCTGGCGGCAGTTCTACCAGGGCCAGGTCTACCGGTTGCTCGACCCCGGCCTGCGGCACAACGCGCTGTGGACCGCGCTGCTGGACCGGCGCCAGCACGGCGCCGAACTGTTCACCCACCTGTCGCCCTCCTCGCTGGAGAAGGGGCTGCAGGCCGATGTGGCGGTGGTCGCGGAGGCGTTCTCCGACCTGTTCGTCGCCGCCGGAACTGGATGATCGCGATGACCCTGCAGAAGGCGCCGACCCTCCTCGACACCTCGACCGGGGTAGCTCCGGGGCACGCCCGGCGCTGCCTGGACATCCTGCTGAGCACCGTCGCGCTGGCCCTGGTCGGGCTGCCGCTGCTGGTGCTGGCGCTCGCGGTACGGCTGAGCAGTCCGGGACCGGCGCTGTTCCGGCAGGTGCGGCTCGGCCAGGGCGGCCGCCCGTTCGTGCTGTACAAGCTGCGCTCGATGCGGGTACACACCGGCGGTCCGGAGGTCACCATGGCCGCCGACCCGCGGGTGACGCGGCTGGGCCGGGTGCTGCGGGCCACCTCGCTGGACGAGCTGCCCCAGCTCTGGCACGTGCTGTGCGGGCAGATGACGCTGGTCGGTCCGCGGCCGGAGACTCCGGCGCTGGCCGCCGGGTACCCGCCGGAGTGCCGCTGGGTGTTCGCCTACCGGCCGGGTCTGACCGGGCCGGCGCAGGTGCGGATGCGCGACGCGGACGTGCTCGGCGAAGGTCCGCCGGACATCGACCGGTACCTGGCCGAACTGGTACCGGCGCGGGCCGCCATCGAGGCGCGGTACCTGGCCCGGCCGACCCTGCGGGCCACCGTCGCAGTGCTCGGCGACACGGTGCGGCACCTGCTCGGCCGGCCCCTACCGGTGCGCGTCGAGGAGCCGGTCACGACTGAGCCGGTCACGACTGAGCCGGTCACGGACTGAGTTGCGCCGGCTCCACCGGGCGGGTGGCCAGCGCGTCGCAGCGGGCGTTGCGGCACTCCCCCGTCGCCAGGTCGAACTCGAAGTTGTGCCCGAGGCAGCGCAGCGTCCGCCCCTCGACGATGGCGCCGACCGCGAGGTCCTCACCGGCGTGCGGGCAGTACCGGCCGATCTCGAACGCCTGCTCCCCGGCCCGCACGATGATCCGCTCGTCGGTGTCCCGCCCGGTCTCGTACGCCTCGACCGCCGCCAGCGCCGGCGCGTTGGCGTGCTTGAGCAGCCCGATCAGGTAGTCGTTGTACCGGTCCGGGTCGCGCCGCGCGGTCAGCCGCAGCGACAGCAGCAGGTCCTCCCAGGCGATCTGCCCGGCGAGCACCGCACCGAGCCAGTGTCCGGCCAGGGTGAACGTGTACTCCGGCGCGGCCGCCCGGCCGTCGAGGTCGACGCGCAGCCCGTCGGCGTCCATCGCGACGTCCCAGGTGCCGCCGTGCGGGCCGGTGACCTCGAACCGGACCGTCATCCCGATCCGCGTCAGGAAGTACGGCGACAGCGTGCCCAGCCGGGTGAAGTGCCGGCGGAACCGGTCGGGCAGGTCCGGTCCGGGCGCGCCGGCCGACGCGTGCACCCGGGCGAGCGCACCGGCCCGGTCGGCCGCGTACCGGTCGAGGTACTCCTCGACGCCCTCGGTGTAGCTGAACCGGGCGGAGACCGGGTCGGGCGTGACGTCACCGGTGGCGAGGTCGATCCGGTCGCCGGGGCGGAAGCACGCCCATGCCTGGCCGGGCAGGTGCTCGCGCAACCAGTCGACCGACTGCTCGCTGTCCGGGAAGATGCCCGGCGGGCGCAGTGACATATTGAAATGCCGCAGTTCCGGGTCGAGGAAACAGGGCGGGCCGGCGAACGGTACCGCCAATTCCGGTTGCACCGCCCGGATCAGCCGAAATACCGCACGGAATTTTGCGATGCGCTTGTCTGACTCGATTTGTGCGCGAACTTCCGGTGGGTACGAATAGCAAATCGGATGCCACGACGCACCGGATGTCTGGATCGCCATGACGTCCAGCCGGCCCCCCGCGAGGTGTTTGGCCCGCCGCGCCTGCGCGGCGGTCAGCCGCGCGTCGTTGCAGTTCAGCACGGCGTGCCCGGCGGTGACGATGAGGAACGCGGCGTCGTTGCACATCGGCGACTGCTCGGGGATCGCGGTGATCCACGATCCCCGGGTGTCCAGCGGGAACGGCTGCCAGGGCTCCAGTTCGATCACCCGCCGCACGCCGCTGGCCTGCAGCCGGTCACGGAACGCGCGGGACGGGTACCGCGGGATCAGCACCCGCGTCCGGTCCGGCAACCGGGTCAGCACCGACAGGTCCATGTGATCGAGGTGCTCGTGCGACACCGCCACCCAATCCGCGTCCAGCAGCGCCTCGACATCGAGGTGGTCGTTGCGCGGAAACTGGTGCCAGGAGCCGAGGAACGCACCGGTCTCGGCGAACCAGGGATCGGCGAGAAGCCGGAATTCCCCGGTTTCGACGGCGAGTCCGGCGTGGCCGAGAAAGGTGAGGGTGGGCATGGCCACCACTGTTCAGCAGCGGACGGAGTGGAACATCCTCCCCGGTACGTAGGGCGTAGTGCGCCGCGCGCATGAGGCCAATCGGCCGAACGGCCACGGCCCGCGACCTCAAGTTAGCTTTCGGTGTACGGCAGATGAATTATGAGCATCTCATGCTTGTCTTAGCCTTTGAGGCGGAAGAAGCAGACCTATCCAGATCTTGTTCCGCCGAAGGCGAGCGCGCACCACCTGGGGGCACCATGGTGAGCATCTCGGCGCGGGATACGGCGACCGCGGTACCCCTCGCCGTTGCCGGACCGTCGCGTGCTGAATCGATTGAGCCACCGGTCCGCCGGAGCGCGGCCGACGACCTCGGGCTGCGGCGCCGCCAGCTCAGCCACGACATCCGCCACGAGCTGGGCACCATCACCATGCTGGCGTCGCTGCTGTCCTGCGCGCCGGACGTCGGCCAGGAGAGCCTGGACCGGGCGCGCCAGATCCTCGGCGAGACCCGCTGGCTGGACCAGCTGCACGCGGCCTACGAGGAGCTGCAGGAACAGGACGGCACCGGCGCACCGGCCGGACCGGTGTCCCTCCGGCTCGACGTGGTGACCGGCGAGGTGGTCGCCGCGATCAGGATGTCCACCCGTACCCGGATCGACTTCACCGCGACCGAGACCTGGGCACACGCCGACCGGCTGGCGTACTGGCGGGCGCTGCGCAACATCCTCGGCAACGCGGTCCGCGCCGCCGGCCCGGACGGGACCGTCGAGGTCGCGGTCAGCGCGCAGGACGACTGGGCGGTGGCCCGGATCGACGACGACGGGCCCGGCTTCGGCGAGATCGCGCCCGGCCTGGGCTCGCTGGGCCTGGGCATCGTGCAGGACATGGTCGGCGAGTGGGGCGGCGAGCTGGAGATCCGCCGCGGCGTCCGGGGCGGCTGCTGCGTGCGCCTGCGGTACCCGATCGCGACACCGCACGATCCGGACCGCGCGCCGTGACCCGCATCCTCGTCTGCGATGACCACGTCGTGTTCGCCGAGTCGCTGGCCCACCTGCTCGGCGCGCTCGGGCCCGAGGTCGTCGCGGTCACCTTCCACCCGAACCAGGCCATCGCGGTACTGCGCCGCGAGCCGGTCGACGTCGGCGTGTTCGACGTGGCGTTCGGTACCGAGACGGTGCTCGACCGGCTGGCCGAGATCCGGGCGGCGGCGCCGAACACCCGGCTGGTACTGCTCGGCGCCCGGCTCGATGCGCAGACCATCGCCGCCGGCCAGGCCGCCGGGGTGCGCGGAGTGGCCGACAAGCGGCTGCCCGCCGCGCAGATCGTGCAGATTCTCGAACGCGTCAACGGCGGGGAACTGGTCCTGCCGGACAGCCCGCCGCCGGACAGCCTGCCGCCGGCCCGGCCCAGCCGCCCGGCCCGGGGCAGCCCGGCCGACTACACGCAACGGCTGGCCGCCTTCCTGACGCCCCGGGAACGCCAGGTGCTCGGCGCGCTGGTCCGCGGGCGGGACACCATCCGGCTGGCCAAGGAACTGGGCATCGCGGAGACGACGGCGCGGTGCCACATCCAGTCGGTGCTGATCAAGCTCGGCGCGCACTCCCGGCTCGAAGCGGCCACCACGGCGGTACGGTTCGGGATGATCGACCCGCAGACCGGCCGCTGGCTGCTGCCGGTCATCTGAGGGCGACCGGGCTAGAACTGCACCGGGTCGCGGATGAGCGGACAGGTCATGCAGTGGCCGCCGCCGCGCCCCCGGCCCAGTTCCGCCCCCACGATCGTGATGACCTCGATTCCCGCCTCGCGCAGCAGGGCGTTGGTCTGGGTATTGCGGTCGTAGGTGAACACGACGCCGGGTTCGACGGCGACGGCGTTGTTTCCGCTGTCCCACTGCTGGCGTTCGGACGCGTACACGTCGCCACCCGTCTCGATGACGCGCAGCCGCGGCAGGCCGAGGGACTCCGCGACGACGTCCACGAACCTGCGGGAGCCCTCGTCGGTGACCTCGACACCGGACGGCGTGTCGCCCGGCCGCAGCGAGAACGTGTGGATGCTGTCGACGATCCTCGGGTACAGCGTGACGACGTCGCGGTCGGCGAAGGTGAACACGGTGTCCAGGTGCATGGCCGCGCGCAGCTTCGGCATGCCCGCGACCACCACCCGCTCGGCCGCGCCGTGCGCGAAGAGCGACGCCGCCACCTGCGTGATCGCCTGACGCGAGGTGCGCTCGCTCATGCCCGTCAGGACCACCCCGTTGCCGACCGGCATGACGTCGCCGCCCTCGAACGTCGCCATGCCCCAGTCCCGCTCCGGATCGCCCCACCAGACCGCGGCGCCGACGAAGTCCGGATGGAACTGGTAGATCGCCTTCATCAGCAACGTCTCGTCGTGCCGGGCCGGCCAGTACAGCGGGTTCAGCGTCACGCCGCCGTAGAGCCAGCACGTCGTGTCGCGGGTGTACAACGTGTTGGGCAGCGGCGGCATGAGGTACTCGGCCACGCCGGTCGACTCGCGGCACAGCGCGATGTACGGCGAGCGGTACTCGTCGGGAAGGTCGGCCGTCGCCAGCCCGCCGATCAGGTAGCGGGCGAGTTCGCGCGGGGTGAGCGACTCCAGGAATGCGCGGGTGTCGTCGATCAGCCCGATACCCACCTCGTTGGCGATGATCTTGCGGTCGAGCAGCCAGGACCGGGCCCCGGGTACCGCCATCGTCTGCGTGAGCAGGTCGTGCAGCTCGACCACCTCGACCCCCCGCTCGCGCAGCTCGGCGACGAAGTCGGCATGGTCGCGCTGGGCGTTCTCCACCCACATCACGTCGTCGAACAGCAGATCGTCGGAGTTGCTCGGGGTGAGCCGGCGGTGGGCCAACCCGGGCGCGCAGACCAGCACCTTCCGTAAGGTGCCGACCTCCGAGTGCACGCCGTGGCTTGGCTTGACACCGCTCTCGCTGGTCATCTCACATCACCGTCCCTGGGGCTGGACCCCTGCCGAATACCCGTGCGGCCAGACTGCAATTCAACCTGACCCGGGCGGTGGGACGGCGTTTCCAGCGCGATCCTTCCTCAGGATCGATCGACCGGGCGGTCGTGCGGCCACCGCGCGGTACCGAGCAGTGGTGACATCATCGGCATCATCGGACACCACCTCCTGTTGCCCGCTCGGGAATCACCGCGACCGGACAGCCGGCCGTGTCGATGAGCGTGCGGGTGACCGGACCGAGGCCGTTGCGGCGCAGGGTGCGGTACCCGTGCGCGCCGACCACCGCCAGCCCGGCCGCATCCGATGCTTCGCACAGCACGCCGGCTACGTCGGACCCGGCCAGCACCGCCTGCCGTACCTCGACGTCGGGGTACCGGGCCGGCCATCCGTCGAGCGCCTCGGCCAGCAGCCCGGTGGGCCTGTCCGGGGCGGATCCCGGGCCGGCCGGCACATAGCAGGCGACCAGTGGCGCACCGCGCAGCTGTGCCTCCTCGAAGGCGAACGCGAACGGCGCCGGCGCCAGCGACCGGGCACCCACCTCGGCCGCCGCGCAGCCGTCCCGGTCGCCCACCACCGTCAGGCAGGCGCGTGCCGACCAGCGCACCAGCGTCTCGACGGGGTCGCCGTGCGCCAGCTCGGACCCGACCGACAGCGCCGGATGCTCGGCCTGCGCCCGCGACACCACGAGATCCAGCAGCCGCCGGTGGTCGGCGAGCCGGGCCGGTGCGCCCGGTCCGCGCCGGCCCCCGGGGCCGCACTACCCGCCCACCCGGGCCGATGTCCCGCCCGGCCACCTGGGCTTCGCACCGTGCGACGGGGGTACCATCGGCCCGCTGAGCCGAGAAACGCCGCACTGCGAGGGAGCGCCCGGGATGAGGGTCTGCGTCGTCGGAACGGGCTACGTCGGGTTGACCACAGGCGCCAGCCTGGCGTTCCTTGGGCACAAGGTGACATGTCTGGACATCGACGAGGCGAAGGTGGAGCTGCTGCGCGGCGGCACCTCGCCCATCTACGAGCCGTACCTCGACGAGCTGCTCGCCGAGGCGGCGCCGAACCTGCGGTTCACCGCCGACTACGCGGAGGCGGTCGCCGGTACGGAGGTGGTCTTCGTCGCCGTGCAGACACCGCAGCTGCCCGACGGCGGGCCGGACTTGCGCTACCTGCGCTCGGCGGCCGAGAGCGTCGGCGAGCACATCGGCGACGGGTTCACGGTCGTGGTCAACAAGTCGACCGTGCCGATCGGCAGTGGCAACTGGGTCGACCTGATCCTGCGCGAGTCGTTCGAACGCGCGCACGGGCGCCGGGTCGACGCCGAGTTCTCGGTGGCGTCCAACCCGGAGTTCCTGCGTGAGGGTTCGGCCATCCACGACACGCTCTACCCGGACCGGATCGTCATCGGCTCGGACAACGAGCGCAGCCTCGCCGTGCTCAACCGGCTCTACCGGCCGATCCTCGACCAGTCGTTCACCGCGCCGGCGTTCGCGCCGCGCCCGGCCGAGATCGGTGCCGTGCCGCTGGTCTCCACCGACCTGGCCTCGGCCGAGCTGATCAAGTATGCGGCCAACGCGTTCCTCGCCCTGAAAATCAGCTACATCAACGAAATCGGGCAGCTGGCCGAGCGGGTCGGCGCGGACATCCTTGAGGTGGCCCGCGGCACCGGGCTCGACGTGCGCATCGGCCGGCAGTTCCTGCAGCCGGGCGTCGGCTGGGGCGGTTCCTGCTTCGCCAAGGACACCGCGGCGCTGATCTCCACCGCGGCCGAATACAACCATGACATGCCCATCGTCAAGGCGGCCCGGGAGGTCAACCGGCGCCAGCGCGACGCCGTGGTCGAGCGGCTGCTGGCCGAGCTGCGCATCCTCAAGGGCCGCAAGGTGGGCCTGCTGGGTCTGGCGTTCAAGCCGCAGACCGACGACCTGCGTGACGCGCCCGCGATCGACATCGCCCGGCTGCTCGTGGAGCGGGGCGCCCGGGTGAAGCTGCACGACCCGGTCGCGGCCCGGCGGTTCCGCCGCGAGCAGCCGGAGCTCGCCGAGTTCCTGTGCGAGTCGGTCGCCGAGGTGTTCGACGACAGCGACGCCGTGGTGCTGGTGACCGAGTGGAACCACTACAAGGAGCTGGACTGGGCCAAGTTCGTCGGCCTGATGCGCTCGCCGCACCTGCTCGACGGCCGGCACGCGCTCGACGGCAAGCGGCTGACCGCCCTCGGCTACCGCTACCTCACCCTCGCCGGGTGAGCTGACCCCCTTCCGACGGGGACCATTACCGGCAGCGCCGCGATGCGGGTACCGGCTCGCGGCGATCGGGCCGCACAGCCCGGAAACCCGGGCAATTAGCCACTGCCGAAATTGCCGATATCGGGCCATGCTGGGTAGGAGGCAGGGAGGCGCCGCCATGACACCCGGAGAGATCGTTGTCGGTACCGACGGCTCACCACACGGCACCACCGCGGTCCGCTGGGCCGCCGGGGCCGCCGAACGCGGCCGACGTCCGCTGCGCGTCGTGGTCGCCTGCCACTGGCAGGTGCCCGGCCGGTGGTACGGAACCGTCGGCGAGTTGACCGCGGCGGCCGACGAGCGCTCCGGCGGTATCGCCACCGACGCGGTCGCCGTGGCGCGCGCGGCCGCACCGCATGTCGAGGTGGACTGCTCGGTGCTGCTGGGCGAGCCGGCGCCGGTCCTGCTGAAGGTGGCCGAGGAGGCCAGCCTGCTGGTGGTCGGCCACCGGGGCCGGGGTGGTTTCGGCGGGCTGCTGCTCGGTTCGGTCGGGATGCAGGTCGCGACGCACGCGCACTGCCCGGTCGCGGTGGTCCGCGGGCGCAGCGAGAACGTGTTCGGCCCGGTGGTCGTCGGCGTGGACACCATGCACCCGACCGACTCCGCGATCGGCCTGGCCTTCGAGCAGGCCGCGGAACGGCACTGCCCGCTGCACGCGATCACGGCACACGCGGTACCCCTGCCGCCGACGCCGATCGGCATTCCGCCGGTCACCTACGAGCCGGAGCGGGTGCGCGACGAGCAGCGCCGGCAACTCGCCCAGCAACTGGCCGGCTGGTGCACCAAGTACCCGGATGTCGCCGCGGAGTGCGAAGCCGTCGACGGCGGCCCCGGTGCGGTGCTCGTCGACCGGTCACAGGGCGCCCAACTGGTCGTGGTCGGCACCCGTACGCAGAGCGGGTTGCGCGGGATGCTGCTCGGCTCGGTCGGCCTGCACCTGCTGCACCACGCCGGATGCCCGGTCCTCATCGCCCGCACCCGGTAAGCCGACGATCCGCCGCCGGCTATGCCGCGGTGATCGCCGGTGGTGGCCTGGCCGGGCTGTCGCTCGCGGCCCCACCTCGCGGCGTCCACCTGGCGCGACCGTCGCGTGCTCATCGTCTTCGACAGCGTCACCGCTTCGCCGGGTACCCCCGCCGGCGCGCAGCTGGCCTTCACCGGCTGGGAGGTGCGCTACGCCGATCCGGTGTTCGACGCGGACACCCCGACCCTGTTCGACTTCCGCGTCCCGCAGGGCCGTGGGTCGCGGTTCGTGTATGTGCTTCCGGCCGATGGGCACCGGGCCCTCGTGGAGCTCACCGCCTTCGTCCCCGGACCGGCCGGGCCGCCACCGCCCGCCGCGCTCGCCGGGTACCTGCACGGCGGGTACGAGATCCTGCGTACCGAGTCGGCCGTGGTACCGCTGCACACCCGTCCGGCGCGGCGGGCATCCGGCCGGGTGTTGCGCATCGGCGCCCGGGCCGGCCTGGTCAAGGCGAGCACCGGCTACGGGTACCAGCGCATCCAGCGCGACAGTGCGGCCATCGCGGCGTCGCTGGCCCGCGACGGCCATCCCTTCGCCCGCCCGGTGCCGCGCCGCCGGTACCGCCTGCTCGACGCGGTGCTGCTGGACGTGCTGCGCCACGAGCCGGTCCAACTGGAGCGGGCCTTCGCGAGGCTGTTCCTCGACCAGCCCGCGGCCCGGATGCTGCGGTTCCTCGACGAGGACACCGGTCCGGGCGACGAACTGCGCCTGATCGCCGCCCTGCCACCGTTGCCGTACCTGCGCGCGGCGACCCGCCAGGCATGGCACCGGGCCGGATCCATTGACTGAAGTCAACCCAGCTGATAGGACAGATTCGACAACGTTGTCAGGGTCCTGGGGAGGTCGACATGCGTAGGTTCGACGTTGCCGTCGTCGTCGCCGCGGTCGCGGCACTGGCGGCCCCGCTGCTCGCCGCACCGCCCGCCGCCGCGGCGGACCCCGAGGCGATGTCGCGGACGGACCCGACGACACTGGTCAATCCGCTGATCGGCACCGCACACGGTGGCAACGTGTTCCCCGGTGCCGTGCTGCCGTTCGGCATGTTCGCGTTCAGCCCGGAGAACTCGCGGGGCAACCAGACCCGGACGGCGGCGCCCGGCGGGTACCGGTTCGACGCGACGAAGATCCGCGGCTTCAGCCTCACCCACCTGTCCGGTACCGGTTGCGCCGGCGCCTCTGGTGACATCCCGTTCTTCCCGCACGTCGGCGAGGTCACCACCTCCCCCTCCGCGGACACCACCGACGCCGTCTACGCCAGCACCTTCAGCCACAGCGCGGAGGTGGCCACGCCCGGCTTCTACTCGGTCAAGCTGGACTCGGGCGCGAGCGCCGAACTGACCGCGACCACCCGCACCGGCTCGGGCCGGTTCGCCTTCCCGGCCGGCCAGCCGGCCACCATGCTGGTCCGGTCGTCGAACTCCGAACTGGTGAGCACCGACGCGCACGTCAACGTGGACGTCGCCCACCGCACCGTGACCGGTTCGGTGACCAGTGGCAACTTCTGCGGGTACATCGGGACGGAGAACCGGCGCAGCTACTACACGCTGTTCTTCCACGCCGAGTTCGACCAGCCGTTCGCCGCGGTCGGCACGTGGACCGACGGCACCGTCACGCCGGGGTCCACGAGCGCCAGCGGCGGCACCCAGTTCGGCCCGAACGGATTTCCGGTACCGGGCAAGGGTTCCGGGGCATACCTGCGGTTCGCCGACGGGGCGACGGTCGGCATGCGGGTCGGCATCTCTTATGTGAGCGAGGACAACGCCCGCGCGAACCTCGCCGCGGAGAACCGGGCCGGTACCCCGATGCAGCGCATCCGCGACCGGGCCACCGACGCGTGGCGCCAGATGCTCGGCCGGGTGCGGATCGGCGGCGGCACCACCGACCAGCGCACCATCTTCTACACCGCGCTCTACCACGCCCTGTTGCACCCCAACGTGTTCAGCGACGCGAACGGCGAGTACCGCGGCTTCGACCAGCAGACGCACCGGGTGACCGGCCGGCAGCGCGCGCAGTACGCCAACTTCTCCGGCTGGGACGTGTACCGCTCGCAGCTGCAGCTGGTCACCCTGCTCGATCCGGGTACCGGCAGCGACATCGCGCAGTCGCTGTTCAACCAGGCCAACCAGAACGGCGGCACGTGGGACCGGTGGACGCACGTCAGCGGCGGTACCCACGTGATGGCCGGCGACCCGTCGGTGCCGGCGCTGGCCGGCATCTACGCCTTCGGCGGGCGCGACTTCGACGTGCGCGGCGCGGTGCGCTCGCTCGTCACCGCCGCCACCGTACCGACCCCGCAGGACCTCAGCGCCCGCGGCAAGCCGGTCATGTCGGTGGGCCAGCGCCCGTCGCTGGACAAGTACCTGTCGCTGCACTACGTGCCGGCGCAGTCCAACGCCTGGGGCGGCGCCGGGGAGACGCTCGAAGACGTGACGGCCGACTTCGCGCTCGCCCAACTGGCGCAGGCGGTCGGCGACGAGCGGACCGCGCGGCAGTTCGTGACCCGGGCGCAGTACTGGCAGAACGTGTTCAACCCGCTGTCCGACCCGTCCGGTGGCTACATCCAGGACCGCAACGCCGACGGTAGCTGGCCGCTGTCGACTCCGGCCTCGTTCAACGGCTTCGCCGAAGGTACCAGCGCGCAGTACACCTGGATGGTGCCGCACAACGTGGCCGGGCTGTTCCAGGCGCTGGGCGGCAACGCCAGGGCGGTGGCCCGGCTCGACGCGTTCTTCCACAACGCCGACGGCAGCCCGGTGTTCAACGGCGGCGACGGCACCAAGGCCGACCTGACCAACGAGCCGTCGCTGAACGCGGCCTGGCTGTTCAACTACGCCGGGCGGGCGGACAAGACGCAGCAGACGGTACGGCAGGCGGTCAACACGCTGTGGACCACGCAGCCGGACGGCATTCCCGGCAACGACGACCTCGGCGAGATGTCGTCCTGGTTCGTGTTCGCCGCGCTGGGCCTGTACCCGCAGGTACCCAGCCGCGCCGAACTGGTGGTGGGCAGCCCGCTGTTCCCGTTCGCGCACATCGACCGTGCCGGCGGCCGGGACATCGTCATCCGGGCACCGCAGGCGGCCGCGGACACGCCGTTCGTGCAGAGCCTGCGGGTCAACGGCCGCAGCACCGACCGGGCGTGGCTGCCGGAGTCGTTCGTCCACGACGGCGGGCGGCTCGACTTCGCCCTCGCGACGACGCCGAACCCGCGCTTCGGCGCGCAGGATCCGCCGCCGTCCTGGCGCCAGGGTGAGCTGCCGTACGCGGTCACCGCGGCGCCGGGTAAGGTCGTCATCCCGGCGGGCTCGTCGGGTCAGCTGACGGTGTCGGTGTTCCGCATGTCCACGACGCTGCCCCCGGCGCGTTTCCAGGTGGAGCCGCCGGCCGGGCTGGCCGCGCAGCCGGCGAGCGGATCGTTCATGGTGGACCCGGCGACCGGTACCGGGTCGGTGACGGTGACGGTGACCGTCGCGGCGGGTACCCCGGACGGCCGGTACTCCGTGCCGATCCGGGTCACCACGGCCGACCGGGCCGCGCTGCCGCCGCTGGCCGTCCTGGTCGTCGTCGGACAGCCGGGCAGCTTCGCGGTACTGCGCAACAACATCGGGGTCTCCGACGACACCGGTACCCACGACGAAGCCGACTTCGACGGCGGCGGCGTGAGCTTCTCCCGGCAGGCGCTGGCGGCCGCCGGCCTGACCGGCGGCGCACAGTCCACTGTGGACGGACTGGCGTTCACCTGGCCGTCGGTACCGGCCGGCCAGCCCGACAACATCGCCGCCGACGGCAGCCGGCTCACGCTGAACCTGCCGGCGACCGCCACCCGCCTCTCCTTCGTCGGCAGCGCGTCCAACGGTAACCAGCAGGGCTCGGCGACACTCGTGTTCACCGACGGCAGCACGGCACCGGTCGACCTGTCGTTCAGCGACTGGACGCTCGGCGGCGGTACCGGTACCCCTGGCTTCGGCAACCTCGTGGTGGCCAAGACGGGGTACCGCAACGAGGGCGGCGGCGGCCAGGACCCGGTCGCGAGCTACATCCTCGCCACCGCGCCGTCCGCCATCCCGGCCGGAAAGCAGGTCGCCGCGGTCACCCTGCCGGACAACCCCGACATCCACGTGTTCGCCGTGGCAGCCGGTTAGGAGGATTCCGAACCGCCGCGTCCGGCCGGCCGCGTCGCCAGTGTCGTCGCGCGACCGTAGCAGTCACGGAACGCCGCGAGTACCGCCGGCCAGGTGCACTGGGTGGGTACCGTCGCGCGGTTGTGCCGGCGGATGCGCTGACGGGCCTGCCGGTCGCGGGCGAGCCAGACGACCGCGTCGACGAGGTCGTCCACGCTGTGGCACAGCAGGCCTTCCCGGCCGTGGTGGATGAAGTCCGCGACACCGTTGCCGGCGCGGGCGAGGACCGGTACCCCGGCGGTACGGGCCTCCAACGTGGCGATGCCGAAGGACTCGCGCACGGTGGGGTTGACGAACAGGTCCGCGCTGGCGAGCAGGGTACGCACGCCGCCCCGGTCCAGCCGTCCCACCAGCCGTACCACGTCGGCCATCGCGTGCCTGCGCAGGTACCGCTGCATCATGGACAGCGCCGGACCGGTGCCGGCCACCGTGGCGCGCAGCGGCACCTCGCCGTCCAGCCGGTTGCGGGCCGCGTCGAGCACCTCAAGCAGCGTGACCGGCTCCTTGCGCGGCGCCAGCCGGCCGACCGCGACGACATGGACCGGGCCGTTGCCCGCGGCATCGTCCGCGGCGTCGTCCGGCCGGCCCGCGGTGCGCCACTGGTCGGGCGCGATCCCGTTGGGTACCACGATGGCGGTGGCGTCCGGGGCCGTTGACCGGACAAGCTCGGCGGCCGCGGTGCTGACCGCCGTGACCACGAGCGGTGCACCGCTCCATCCCGCCAGCCGGTCGAAGGACCGGTACATGCCGCAGGTCGCCGGATTCCACATGCTGTGCACGGTGACCACCGTGGGAAGCCGGCAGCGCAGCGCGCAGCGTACGGCCGACCAGGCGAACGGGGACACCGATCCGAGATGCACGTGCACCACCTCGGGGCGCAGGTCGGTGAACAGCCCGCGCAGGTGCCGGCCGGCCCGGGGATGTACCGGCAGTTCCCACGGCAGCCGCGCGACCACCCGGTGGACCGGATAGCCACATCCGGGCCGGTCCGTCCCGTCGGCGGCCGGCGTCGCGGTGACCACCTGCACGGTCTCGCCGTCGGCCTGCTGGGCCCGGGCAAGCTCTTCGACCTGTACCTCGATTCCGCCCAGGCGGGGGCGGAAACAGTCCGTCACGTGGAGTATCACTCGCGCCCCCTCCATGCCGCCTCTGCCGTTCCGGCGTGTAGTCGTGGCAACCTTCCACTGTGAGGCACACGTGCGTCTTCTTCCATGCCCATCCTGACGACGAGGCTCTGCTGACCGCCGGCACCATGGCCCGCCTCGCGGCCGATGGCCACCGGGTCGTGCTGGTCTTCGCCACGGCGGGAGAGCAGGGCCTTGCCGCGCCGGAGACCGGAATCGGGTACCGGCTGGGCGAGCTGAGGATGGCCGAGGCCCGCGCGTCCGCACAGGCGCTGGGCTGTGCCCGGGTGGAGTTCCTCGGCTACCGTGACTCCGGGCTCGACGGTACCGTCGGCAGCGGGGGCATCGTCGACGGCGGTGTCATCGTCAACGGCGGGGGCGAGCCGTTCGCGGTGGTGGACGTCGAGCGGGCCGCGGCCCGGCTGGCGGACCTGCTGCGCGAGGAAGGAGCCTCGCTGCTGACCACATACGACGCTGCCGGCGGTTACGGCCACCCCGACCACGTCCAGGTCCACCGGGTGGGCGCCCGAGCCGCCGACCTGGCCGCGACCTCCGTGGTGCTGGAGGCGACGGTCGACCGCGACCTGTTGCTGCGCGCGCTGCGGCTGGCCGCACTCGGGTACCGCTTCCCGCCGGACTTCGACCGTCCGCGGTTCCGGACAGCGTACACGCCCGGATCCGCCATCACCCACCGGAACCCAGACGACGGGCGGCGAGTCGACGCGTACCTTGGCGGCCCTGCTGCGGCTGCCCCCGGCGGTGTTCCGCTGGGTACTGGGTACCGAGTGGTACCGCCAGCCCGGCATCAGGCCCGGCCGACCCCTCAGGGACCCATTAGCGGCGCTGCGGGAGCATTGAACCATGCGTGCCCGATGGGGACGGGTCGTCGCCTCGGTGGCGTCCCTTGGCGTGGCCGGGCTGCTCCTGGCCGTGGCGCTGCCCCGCGTCACCGGCGCGGACTGGGCGGCGATCGGCGTGCGGGTCGGCGCACTGAGCACCTCGACACTGCTCTGGCTGACCGTTGTCTGGCTCGCCGGCCTGTGGAGCTACACGTTCGTCCTGACCGGTTCCCTGCCCGGACTCACCCACCTGCAGGCGTTGGTCCTCAACTGCGCCGGAAGCGCGGTGAGCAACCTGCTGCCGTTCGGCGGCGCCGCGGGGGTGGCCGTCACCTTCACCATGGCGGGCAGCTGGGGACACCGTAAGCAGGCGATCGCGGTGTCCACCCTGGTCAGCGGCGCATGGAACGTGTTGTCCCGGCTGGCCCTGCCGGCCGCCGGCCTGATCGTGTCGATAGCCGCCGGCAACCTGCGGGGCCGGCGGTTCACGGTCGCGGCCGGCCTCACCGCCGGCCTGCTCGCGGCCGGCCTGGCGCTCGTGGTCGCGGCGCTGACCTGCGCGGCGGCGGGCCGGTGGGCCGGCAACGCGGTGGATCGGCTCGCCCGCCTCCTGCCCAGCCGGTCCCGTCCCGCCCTGGGGCGCACCGCGCAGGCGTTGAGCCAGCTACGACAGAACACCGTCGAGGTCACCCGGCAGGGCTGGCCGCTGCTCACCGTCGGCATGGCGAGCTACCTCTTCCTGCAGTACATGCTCTTCTCGGCCTGCCTGGCGGCGGCCGGAGCACACCTGGGCGTCGCCGCCGTCATTCCCGCGTTCGCGCTGAGCCGGCTGCTGGCCACCGCGCCGATCGCGCCGGGTGGCGCCGGGGTCAGCGAAAGCGGTACCGCTGCCCTGCTGATCGCCCTCGGTGCGCAGCCGGCGGCCACCGCGGCAGCGCTGCTGCTGTTCGCGTTCTTCAGCTACGCGATGGAGATTCCGGTCGGCGCACTGGCCTGGCTCACCTGGACGGCGGCGAAGCGGTGGCGCACCCCGCCGGCCACCGTCTAAGGGATGGACCGGCCCAGGTCGCCGTAGAGCATGCCCCAGAGCTTGTCGATGTGGCCGGTGACCGAGCGGGCTGCTGAACTCCGGCATCCGCAACTGCAGGCCGTTTCGCTGGACCACCGCCTTCTGGACCACCGCCCGCTGGACCGCCGCGTTTCCCACCGCACCGGGCAGCCCGAGGGCCGCGACCGCTGCGGCCGAGCCGCCCTCGCCCAGGGCCCGGCCCGTCGCGATGTTTCCGGCGACCGACCAGCGGTCCTCGGCCGCCGGGACGTCGGGCCGCTCGGTGGCCCGGTCGGCCGGCTCCACGGAGCCGACCCGTTCACGCCTGTTGCTCACCGGGCGTACCCTGCCCGACGATCCGCACCGAAGCTACGGCCGTCAACCGTATCGGGTACCGGCAAGCGGGTCGATCGGTCCGCCGATCGACCGAGGCACGTCGATTTCCAACCGACCGAGCTGGACGACCAGCCGGTCAAGAGGCGACGGTGACGAGGGCGGCGCTGCCCGGCTGCATGGTCACCGTGAAATCACCGTTGCGCCCGGTGATGTGGCCCGCGTTGCCGGGAGTGAAGGTGCCGTCGCGGGCGACCGTCGCACCCTGGATCGCGATGCCGGTGGCCGAGGTCAGCGAGCTGCCGGTGAGGTGCAGGACGCTGCCGACGGTGCCGGTACCGAGGTGCACGAGAACCGTGACCGGGGTCGCCGAGACGGGATCCTTGTCGACGACGACCACGCGGGTTTTCCCGTCGCTACCCCGTACCGCATAGGAGGTGATGTTGTTCGACGTGCTCACCGTGGCGGTCAGGAACCGGCCCGGGCCGAGCAGGTGGACGAGCAGCAGCCCGTAGAAGACCGGTTGCGGGGTCAGCATTCCGGCGGCGAGGTCGGCACCCGTGGCGGCGCACAGCGGCGTGTAGAAGCGCACCCGCTTGTCCTGCTCGGGTACCCCGCACCGGCCGATCGTGCCGTGGAAGTTCAGCCCGCTGACCCCGTGCTGCGCCAGCAGCAGGGTGTAGTCCGCCGCCCACAGGGCGGCGGCGTAGACGTCGCTGACGCCGTGGATGCCGCCGATGTTCGCCGAGTTGGTCTCGTCGCGGCGCAGCGGCACGTGCTGCGACCCGGCCGCGGCCAGCGGCCCGGTGATCCCGGACAGCTCCTTCTTGACCGCGGACGCGGACAGCAGGTCGGTCACCGTCTTCGTCGACTTCGGCCCGCCACCCAGGGTGTACTGCTGATCGGTGAGCATGACGATCCGGGAGTGCTCGTCGGCGACGAAGTCGGACAGCCACCGGCCGCCGTTGGTGTTCGGCCCGGCGACCTTCGCGCCACCGGACTTCAGCGCCGCCGCGCAGCTCTCGAACTCCGGTCGGTACTGCCCGTAGCCGTACCCTGACGGGCGGACCCGGTTGGCGAACAGGTTGGGCTCGTTGCCGCACGACATCGCCGCCAGGTGGCTGCCCAGTCGCGGTACCGCGTACGCGGCCTCGTCGGCGACCAGCTTCGGGTCGAAGTGCCCGAGGTTGACGCCCAGCTCCACGTTCCATCCGGTCGCCTTGACCAGGGCGGCGAGCCGGTCGATGTCGGCGTGGCCGATCCCCGTCTTCGCCCAGGACGGCAGCGGCTTGTTCGACGGGTTCCACTCGACGAAGTAGTCCACCGCCCCGGCCCCGATGCGGATGTTCCCGGTACCCAGCGTGGTGAGCAGGTTGGCGATGTTGCCGCGGTGCGGGTCGAACCCCGGTACCGTGGCCAACCGGTCCGCCTCGTACGACAGCCCGAGCACGTCGGCGGGAAGCACCCCGGCGGTGTGCGACGCGTCGACGGTCACCGTCGCAACGGGCGTGGCCTCGGGTACCACGCCGGCGCGCGCACCGTGCGCGACCACCACAGCCGACAGGGCCACCACCGCGCCCGCTCCGATCCGGACCAGGCGGGAACTCGACAACCGGCGCACAGCGACCTCCGTACCGTCCAGGACACTACGGACAGCCTGGTCGGATCGGCGCAACCGGACAATGGTCCGATGTCTCCAACCGTATCCACCTCGCCCGGCACCGCAAGCCGGGACAGAGTGTCAGCGGCCGGTGGCGACAGGTGGGACCGGTTCGCGGGGCGTGTACCGCAGCTGGGTCAGCGTGGTACCGGTGGCCCACGCGTTGAACGCCTTCAGGTACAGCGTGACGTGTTCCCGGGTCTCCCGCCGGCGCAGCACCTGCCCGGCCTGCTTGCGGGTGTGGGAGAACATCACCCGCCGGAACAGCAGCCGCGGATCCCCCTTGGCCAGCCCGGTGCCCTCGATGATGCCGTCGAACCAGGGCGACAGGTCGCGCCGGCCGGTCGCCTGCGAGACCAGGTAGCTCGCCGCCCCGGCGGCGCTTTTGATCATCCCGGTGGCAGCGGCGATCTGCTCGCCCACCGTCACGTAGTCACGCAGCTTCGGATGCTGCTCGAGGGTCGTCACGATCTGGTGGTTGGACACCGCGGCGTCACCGCCGGACCAGGTCAGCTCCGGCCGGTGCTCGTACAGCCACACGGTGCGCACCATCGCGGCCAGCATGACCGCGGACTTCTCCCCTTCGATGGCCAGCACGTCGGCGGCGTTGCGGCGCCGGCCGGTGTCCAGCACGTCGAAGGCGCCCACCGGTACCTCGGTGAACACCGTCATCTCCACCGGCAGGTCGGCCTCCACCACCGCGGCCAGCCGGTGCTGCCCGTCCACCAGCGCGCCCTCGGTGTCGAACGCGATGCCCTGGTGGGTGACCCGCCACTCACCGCGGCGCATCGCCTCCGCGAACTCCCGCACCGTCCGCCTGGCCAGCGGCCGGTTGGCCGTGTTGCGCGCCAGATACTCGGCCGCCCTGGCCGGCGTTATCGTCTGCACCCTGCTCCGCACGATGACCTCACCCCAATACGATTGCCGCCGACCGTAGCTGGGCCGAGATCCATCATCGCAGGCAGCCCCCGTCGGCTACCACGGCGGCTCCTGCGCCTGACCCCGCAACGACATGGCCCACGACGGCTCGGAACCGCGGGACGCGGCCGAGTCCGGGCTGCTCACGAAACGGGCGGCGAACTCCGGCTCGGCGGCGCGGCTGGGCGCCGTCAGGCCCAGCCCGTCGATACCCACCGGCCGGTCCTCCTCCGCGGCCGCCCCGGACGACCAACCGGAGGACCGCGGCCAGCGCCGCCACCGGCCGACGCTGAGCGCCGCGACCATCAGCAGTACCCCCAGCAGCGGCGTGGTACCGGTCCGGATCGGTGTGGCGGGATCGGCCTGATGGCCGGCCACGGACAGGGTGTGCCGGAACAGGTCCATCACGTTGTTCGGCGCGACCAGCAGCAGGGCGAAGCTCGACGTGTACACCACCCCGGTGGCGAGCGCACCCAGTGGGGAGAAACGCAGGGTCGCGATGAGGCCGAGAAGGAGACCGGCCGCGGCCAGGTACTGCAACGGTCGCACGAAGTCGGCGCCGTGCAGCCCGCCGGCGTGCTGCGCGGTGAACGCGGCAGCCGAACGGTCCTGCCCGAAGGCGATCAGGATCCAGGCGAGCGGAGCGATGACGATCGCGGCGATCAGGGTCGCGAGATGTCGCATAGAGGCACCGTAGTGACCCGCTGCCGGCGACACCAGAAACGGGAGGGAGAAACCGTACTTCGATCCGGGTCAGGAGCCGACCTTCTCGGTTGCCGCGGCTGCGCACCAGCCGACGAGCGGTATCCGCGGCGCATGACGGCCTGGATCAGGTCGCCGTGGTGCAGGGTGCGGCGCAGCCGGGACACGGCCTGTTCGATGGCGTGGTCATCGACCGCGGCCCAGTTCGGGGTGGCCCGGCGGATCTCCGCGCAGGACAACACCCGGCCCGGGTTGCGGGCCAACGCACGCAACACCGCGATCGGGCCCGGCGGCACCGGGATCAACTCGTCATTGAGCACCACCGCCTGCCCACGCACCTCCATCCGATACCCGCCGGCGGCCAACCGCACCGCCCGCACCGGCACCTGCTCCCGGGCCACGGCCACCAACTCCTCCAGATACGGCCGGGCCGCCACCAGCAACCTGAGGGGCCAGGGATCTTCCGGACAGGGAATCCACTAAGGTTTCTTTCTCGGAAGAGAGGGTGTCCATGTCTCACAAGCGCCGGTCGTTCACTCCGGAATA
>VAWN01000183.1 GCA_005885555.1 Actinomycetota bacterium | reverse complement strand
GGTAGAGCGGTAAGAGCGCAGGTAGCGGGGGGTGTCGGCCGGTGGCCGGCGCCCCTGGTTGCGCTGTGTGGGTTGGGGATTTGACCTCGGCACCGAAACCGATTCAACGCGGTTGCGTTGGGTGCATCGGAGGTTTCGATGGCGCACAGGGGTGATCTGGCGGGCGCGGCGCACCTGGTCCTCGCGGACGGGGTGGCGTATCTCGACCCGGCGACCGCGATGTACCGGGCGATGCTGGAGGGTTGGGAGATCCAGCAACGCAGCCGGATGCTGAAGAGGTTGACGATCAAAGGTCGGGTCAGGCTGATCGAGCGGTTCATGGAGTACGCCGACCTGTATCCGTGGCAGTGGACGCCGCAGGAACTGGAGGCGTTCAGCGCGTCGTTGGACGCCAGGTTCACCACGTTGAGGAGCTATCAGGGCGACATCCGGCTGTTCCTGGACTACGTCACCGACCCGCGCTACGGCTGGGTAGCCCGGTGTGAGGAGCAGTTCGGCCAGTTCCCGGTGCAGATCTGCGATGAGTGGAACACGGTCGCGCACCGCGACGAGTACGAAGGGCGACCGGAGCGGCGGGCGTTGACCTACGACGAACTTGACGCGCTGTTCGAGGCGGCCGATCTGCGGGTCGAGGCGATCGCGGCGTCGGGTCGTAAGGGCGCGATGGCCGCGTTTCGGGATTCGGCGATGCTGCGGTGTGTCTACGCCTACGGGCTGCGTCGGGCCGAGACCGTGTGGTTGGACCTGGTGGATTTGCGCCGCAACCCGAAGATGCCCCGGTACGGGTCACTGGGTGCGGTGCAGGTGCGTTACGGCAAGTCCGCCGGGGGCGGGCCGCCCCGGCGGCGCACGGTGTTGACGGTGCCGGAGATGGACTGGGCGGTCGACTCGTTGCGGCAGTGGATCGACGAGGTACGTCCGTGCTTTCGGGTCGGCAGTCTTGCGGCTTTGTGGGTCTGCGGGTGCAGCGTCTGGACGAGATCTTCCAGACGGTCCGGGAACTGGCCGGCCTCGACGAGGACCTGGATCTGCACTGCCTGCGGCACAGCTACGTCACCCACCTGTTGGAGTACGGCTATCCGGAGTTGTTCGTGCAGAAGCAGGTCGGCCACGCCTACGCCTCGACCACGGCGATCTACTCGTCGGTCAGCGACGAGTTCCGCAACCGCCTGCTGCAGGGCTCGCTGCGCCGTCAGATGGATGACGGAGGGCTCACGCTGTGAACAAGAAGATGGGCTACGTCTGGCACCTGCGGCAGATCATGGCCACGCGGAGCATGTTCAAGACCACCGACCTGGTGCCGTTGCTGGCCGAGCGGGGCATCGAACTGTCCCGCGAGCAGGTGTTCCGGCTGGTCACCCAGACGCCGCAGCGGCTGTCGCTGGATGTGCTGGCCGCCTTGTGCGACATCCTCGACTGCGGCGCTCAGGACCTGATCGAGGTTCAGGTCGTCAACACGCAGGTCCGGAAGAAGGCCGCCGCCAGCGCCGCTACGGTGCCCGGATCGGTGGCGCCGCTGCGGACCCGAGNNNNTGGGCGTGACCAGCGACAGTACTGCCCTGGCCGGGTTACGCCGCGCGGCCGGTCAACGTGTCGCTGACATGCTCGGCGGCCTCGACCCGCACCTGGCCGCCGAGGGTGTACACCACGCCGCAGCCAACCCGATCGCGCTGCGCCAGCTGGACGGGCACCTCACCTCGCATCCCGACGCGTTGACCTCGGGTGCGTCGACGGCGCCGCCGTCGGTGGTCCGGCTGGCGCACTGGCTGGCCGACCACGGTGTCGCCACCGTGCGACTGCCGGTCTGCGCCGACTGCGGCCGGGCAAGGGAGCTGCCATGCACCATCGACGGCGGCCGGGTCTGCCGATCCTGCGCCGCGACCCGCAATCGGGACCGGTGCAGCCGCTGTGACCGCGTGGCCCGGGTCTACCGACGCGACAGCACCGGCCCGGTGTGCTCGCGCTGCTACGCGGCGGACCCCGCGACCCACGCGCCATGCGCCGGGTGCGGGCGCACCCGACGCCCGGTCACCCGCCGCCCGGACGGGGCCGCGCTATGCCAGCACTGCGCGCCGCGCCCGCTGCACGAGTGCATCCGGTGCGGGCAACTGCGCCCGGCCAACAGCAACACCCCGGCCGGCCCGGTCTGCCGCCGCTGTTACCGGGATCCGCAGCGTCGCTGCGCCGGATGTGGGCAGGTCCGACGCATCAGCCAACGCGCCACGGACGACCACGGGGATCTGTGCGCCTCCTGCTACGCACGACCGGTCCCGGGCTGCCGGGAATGCGCCAGCCGGCAGCGGTGCGAACACGACTCCGTTCTCCTGCTCGCCGAAGGCAGGAGCCCGATCGCTCTCACCGATGCGGAGCTGCGCCGGCTGCGGGCCCGCAACGCACCCCGACCACACCACGACTGCGTGATCTGTCGACGCTCGCGCCCGGTGAAGACCATCTGGCCGCGGGGACCGGTCTGCGCCTCCTGCTACGACAACGTCCTCGAAACGCCACGGGCGTGCGCCCGGTGCGGCACACGACGGCCGCTGATCGGTGGCACCGAGCAGGCGCCCGTCTGCGGCCCGTGCGCGGGCGATCCCCGCTCCTACGCCTGCACCGGCTGCTGCCAGCCGTGCCGGCCATACATTGAAGGTCGGTGCGCCCGCTGTGAACTCGACCGGCGCCTCACCGGCATACTCGCCGGGCCGGACGACGAGATACCGGCCCAGCTTCGCCCGCTGCACCACGCGTTCGTGACCGCCGAGCATCCCAAGGCACGGCTGAAGTGGCTGTCCGACAGCCACGGCGCCACCGTCCTGGCCACTCTCGTCGATTCCGGCCAGCCGCTTGCTCACGAACTGCTCGACCAACTCCCACAGACGCGGGAACTGCACTACCTGCGCGGGCTGATGGTCGCCACCGGTGTACTGCCCGACCGGGAAGAGCACCTCGACCGGCTGCCCGCCTGGCTCGAGCAGCGCCTCGAACACGCACCACCCAACCACGCCCGGCTGGTGCGCACCTACGCCACCTGGTCGGTGCTGCGCCGCTTCCGCCACCGCGCCCGCACCGGTCGCTTCACCGACAACAGCGCCAGATCAGCCAGACAGCGGATCCTCGTCGTACTGGACTTCCTCAGCTGGCTCGACGACCACCACCGCAAGCTGCCCGACCTGACCCAGGCCGACGTCGACCTATGGATGGCCTCCGGAAGCACCCGCCGACGCGAAATCCGCTACTTCCTGCGCTGGACCACCCAACGAGGGCTGACCGCCAAGGCGCTGACCGCCACCATCCCCCAGGCCCGCAGCAGCGTCATCCCAGCCAACGACGACGA
>VAWN01000064.1 GCA_005885555.1 Actinomycetota bacterium | reverse complement strand
CGATCTTCATGCCGAACGCGCCGAGCCCGGCGAGCCCGCGGAACACCTCGTCGGGGATGCGCGCGTCGCGCTCGATCTGCGCGCCGTCGATCGTCTTGGCGAAGTCGCCGAGCTTGGCGAGGAAGTCGTCGGCCTTGGCGGTGGCCGCGGCGTCCGGCGTGGGCCACGGGTCGATCAGCTCCATCCGCAGCCGGCCCAGGAACAGCTCCTTGCCGAAGCTCGGCTTGCGCCACTCGGCCTCGCGGGCGGCCTCGGCAACCTGCCGGGCCTGCTTCTCGTCGACGCTCGCGCCGGCGGGAACATGGGTGGTGTCGGGCGGCGGAACGTCGGTCGTCGTCATGGCGCCAAGGCTACCCGGCGTTGTTACCCGAAGGTAGCTCCGAGTGGAGATGCTAGCTTGGATCACACAAGTACACATCCGACAGGGGAGCGCACAGCGCTGAGAGTGCGGCTCCCGCGCCGGAGATCTTGGACGTTCGTCCCCCCGCGGAGGGGCACCGGCGTCCAAGATCCGGGGCGGGGCGGCGGCCGCTGACCCTCGAACCTGATCTGGGTAATGCCAGCGCAGGGAGCTCGGGACCTCCAGCCGCGCCATGTCCGATTCCGGGCGTGGCGTGCGTCTTCTCCTGGTACCCCACCGGGAGGCCCAGCCATGAACAGCAACCGCTGGCGGACCGTTGACATCGTTGTCGCCGCCATCCTCGCCATCGCCTTCGGCGTCGTCTTCTACGCATGGGACCGGCTCTGGGCCGGTACCGACAACCTCTTCGCCGGGTTCGGGCCGGCCCGCGCGGCCATCGCGGGCGTCTGGTTCCTGCCGGCCATCCTCGGGCCGCTGGTCATCCGCAAGCCGGGCGCCGGCGTGTTCACCGAGACCGTGGCCGCCGCCGTCTCCGCGCTCCTCGGTGCGCAGTGGGGCCTGGTCACCATCCTCTACGGGCTGCTGCAGGGGGTCGGTGGCGAGGCGCCGTTCGCGGCGACCGGGTACCGCAACAGCCGGCTGGCCACCGCGCTGGTCGGCGGCGCGCTGGCCGGTGCCGCGGCCGGGTACCTGGACATCGTGCTCTACTACCCGACCTGGTCGGCCGGCTGGAAGACCGCGCAGGTGCTGATCTCCGCGGGCAGCGGGCTGGTCATCGCGGGCGGCGGCGGCTGGCTGCTCACCCGCGCCCTGGCCCGCACCGGCGTCCTCGACCGCTTCCCGTCCGGCCGGGAGCGGGTCGCGGTCTGAGCGGACGCGGGGCGCGGCGTCGCCTGGACTGACGAGCGCAGCGAGGAGGGAAGGCGGCGCACCAAGGCCTGGACTGACGAGCGCAGCGAGGACGGAAGGCGGCGCACCAAGGCGCCCCGCGGGAGCGAGCGAAAGCGGACACAGATTGATCGAGCTGACCGGCTTCGGCTGGCGGTACGCGGGCCGGCGGGCCTGGGCGGTCCGCGACGTCGACCTGCGGATCGAGCGCGGCGAGCGGGTGCTCCTGCTGGGCCTGTCCGGGGCCGGCAAGAGCACCCTGCTCGCCGCGCTGGCCGGGCTGCTCACCGACGAGTCCGGCGAGCGGGCGGGCACGATCGCGGTCGACGGCCGGGCCGGGGTCCTGTTCCAGGACCCGCAGACCCAACTGGTCATGGCCCGGTGCGGCGACGACGTGGCTTTCGGCCCGGAGAATCTGGGGGTACCGGCAGCCGCGATCTGGCCCCGCGTCCGCGCGGCGGTCGACGCGGTCGGGTTCGGGTACCCGCTCGACCGGTCCACCCATGCCCTGTCCGGAGGCGAGCAGCAACGGCTGGCGTTGGCCGGAGTGCTGGCGGTGCAGCCGTCGGTACTGCTGCTCGACGAGCCGACCGCCAACCTCGACCCGCCCGGCGCGGCCCTGGTACGGCAGGTGCTCGCCCGGCTCGACACGACCGTGGTGCTGGTCGAGCACCGGGTCGCCGAGGCGCTACCGCTGGTGGACCGGGTCGTGGTGCTGACCCCGGACGGCATCCGCGCCGACGGTACCCCGGCGGACGTCTTCGCCCGGTACGGCGACGAACTGGCCGACGGCGGCGTGTGGGTACCCGACCATCCGGTACTGCCACGGCGCGCGGCGGCGCCGGCCGGTGCACCGCTGCTGACCGCCCGCTCCGTCGCGGTACCGGGCCGGCTCGCGCCGACCGACCTCGATGTCTGCGCCGGCGCGGCGGTCGCGGTGACCGGACCCAACGGTGCCGGCAAGTCGACCCTCGCGCTGGCCCTCGGCGGCCTGCTCCGGCCGGGTTCCGGAACCGTCCGCGCCACCCCCGCGCTGGCCGGCGCCGACGCCGCCGCCCGCCCGCCCCACGCCTGGCGGGCCGCCGCGCTCGCGACCCGGATCGGTTCGGTGTTCCAGAACCCGGAGCACCAGTTCGTCACCGGCCGGGTACGCGACGAGCTGGCCCTCGGGCCGCGAAGGGCCGGTGCCGCACCGGAATCGGTACGGTCCACTGTGGACGATCTGCTCACCCGGCTGCGGCTGGACCGGCTCGCCGAGGCGAACCCGTACACGCTGTCCGGTGGCGAGCAGCGCCGGCTCTCGGTGGCCACCGCGCTCGCCACAGCGCCGCGGGTACTGGTCCTCGACGAGCCCACCTTCGGCCAGGACCGCCGCACCTGGACCGAACTGGTCGACCTGCTCGCGAAGCTGCGTGACGACGGGGCCGGCGTGGTGGCCGCGACGCACGACGAGGACTTCGTGGACGCCCTCGCGGACCGGACGGTCCGGCTGTGACCGCGCCGCTGGCCGCCCGCAACCCGGTCGCGAAGCTGGTCGCCGCGCTGGTACCCACACTCGCGCTGCTCACCACGCTCGACCCGGTGACCCCGGCGCTGTTCCTCGCCGTGGAACTGGCGGTGCTGCCGCTGTTCGGGATCAGCCTCACGACCCTCGTGAAGCGCGGCTGGCCGCTGCTGGTCAGCGCGGCCGGGGTCGCGGTCGCCCAGCAACTGTTCGGTACCGGCGGCTGGCCGGCCTCGATCGGGCTGGCGCTGCGGATCCTCGCCGTCGCGGTACCCGGGATCGTCGTCTTCGCCACCACCGACCCGACCGACCTGGCCGACGCCCTGGTGCAGAACGCCCGCCTGCCGGCCCGCTTCGCCATCGGCGCGCTGGCCGCCTTCCGGCTGGTACCCCTGCTGGGCGAGGAGTGGCGGCTGCTGACCCTGGCCCGGCGCGCCCGCGGACTGGACGCCGGTCGCAACCCGCTCGCGCACCTACGCGCGTTCGGCGCGCTCACCTTCGCCCTGCTGGTCGGGGCGATCCGGCGGGGTACCCGCCTGGCCACCGCCATGGACGCGCGCGGCTTCGCCGCGGGCGTCCCGCGTACCTTCGCGCGCCAGCAACTCATCCGGCCCGCCGACGTGGCGCTGATGCTCGCAAGCGTTGCGCTCGCCGTCGGGCTGCCCCTGCTCACCGTCGCGCTCGGCGTGTTCCGGCCGGCGTTGGGATAGCTCCGCGAGCACGGCCAGCTCGCCGCTACAGCGCCGGCGCGACCGGGTTCGGCACCGCGCCGCCGTAGCGGCGGTCCCGCTTGGCGTACAGCTCGCAGCCGTACCACAGGTGCCGCCGGTCGAAGTCCGGCCAGAGCGTGTCCAGCGCGACGAACTCCGCGTACGCCGCCTGCCAGATCAGGTAGTTGGACAGCCGCTGCTCGCCCGACGAGCGCAGCACCAGGTCGACGTCGGGCACGTCCGGGCAGTAGAGGTACCGGTGCACCGTGCGCTCACTGATCTTGTCCGGCGACAGCCGCCCCGCGGCCACGTCCCGGCCCATCGCGGCGAACGCGTCGGCCAGCTCCGCCCGCCCGCCGTAGTTCACGCAGAACTGCAGCGTGATGAGGTCGTTGTGCCGGCTCATCCGCTCGGCGATCTCCAGCTCGTGGATGACCGAGCGCCACAGCCGCGGCCGCCGCCCGGCCCACCGCACCCGTACCCCCATCGCCACGAACTGGTCGCGCCGCCGGTGGATGACGTCCCGGTTGAACCCCATCAGCCAGCGCACCTCGTCCGGCGAGCGCTTCCAGTTCTCCGTCGAGAACGCGTACGCCGACAGGTGTCTGATGCCCAGCTCGATCGCGCCCTCGATGACGTCGAACAGCGCGCCCTCACCGCGCTTGTGCCCCTCGATGCGGGGCAGCCCGCGCTCCTTGGCCCAGCGGCCGTTGCCGTCCATGATGATCGCGACGTGGTTCGGGACCACCTCGCGCGGCAGGTCCGGCGGCCGGGCTCCGGACGGGTGCGGCGACGGCGGCTGGTAGCGACTCATGACCGGTCCACCAGTGGCAGCGAGCGCAGCGCGCGCTCCAGGTGCCACTGCAGGTGCGCGGCGACCAGTCCGGAGGCCTCGCGCCGGGCGCTGTGGTCGGACGCGTCCGCGACGCGCCAGTCCCCCTCCGCGAGGGCGGCCATCAGGTCGAGGGTGGCCGGCGCCGGATGGGCCGCGCCGGGTGGCCGGCAGTCCGGGCACACACAACCCCCAGCCGGTACCGAGAAAGCCCGGTGCCTACCGTCCGTCCCGCACACCGCACAGGCCGACAGTGCCGGCGCCCACCCCGCGTAGCCCATCGCCCGCAGCAGATACGAATCCAGTACCAGCGTCCCCGCGTGCTCGCCACCGGCCAGTGCCCGCAACGCGCCCAGGGTCAGCAGGTACAGCCGCAGCGCCGGCTCCTCCTCCACCGGAGTCAGCCGCTCGGCGGTCTCCGCGATCGCGCTCGCCGCCGTGTACCGCGGATAGTCCTCGATGAACCGCTTGCCGAACAGGTCGATCCCCTCCACCTGACCGATCACGTGCAGCGTGCGCCCCTCCACGATCTGCACGTCGACGTGCCCGAACGGTTCCAGCCGCGCACCGAACTTCGACGTGGTGCGGCGTACCCCCTTGGCCACCGCGCGTACCCGACCGTGCCGCCGGGTGAACAGCGTGATGATCCGGTCGGACTCGCCGAGCTTCTGGCAGCGCAGCACGACCGCGTCGTCGCGGTACAGCTTCGTGCGGAACCCGGTCACCGGTCGATTGTGCCTTGCCTAGCCGCAGATCATCAGAAGCCGAGCTTGCGCAGTTGCTTCGGGTCGCGCTGCCAGTCCTTGGCGACCCGGACGTGCAGGTCGAGGTACACCTTGGTACCGAGCAGTTCCTCGATCGCCTGGCGTGCCTTCGTCCCGACCTCCTTCAGCCGCGAGCCCCGGGCCCCGATCACGATCGCCTTCTGGCTCTGCCGCTCCACGTAGACATCCGCGTAGATCTTGGTCAGCGCGCCCTCGACGAACATCTCCTCGACCAGTACCGCGATCGAGTGCGGCAGCTCGTCGCGTACCCCTTCCAGCGCCGCCTCCCGGACCAGCTCGCCGATGAGTACCTGTTCGGGCTCGTCGGTGAGCATGTCGTCCGGGTACAACCGGGGCGACTCGGGCAGGTGGGACACCAGCACATCGGTCAGCGTGTCGAGCCCGTCGCCGGTGACCGCGCTGGCCGGTACCACGTCGGCGAACGCGGCCAGCTCGCTGACCGCGACCAGTTGCGCGGCGAGGTCGGCGCGCGACACCAGGTCGGTCTTGGTCACCACGGCCACCACGCGCGCCTTCAACCCGCCCAGCTCGCCGGCGATGAACCGGTCGCCACGACCGACCTGCTCGTCGGCGGGGATGCACAGGCCGATCACGTCGACCTCGCTCCAGGTGTCCCGTACCAGGTCGTTGAGCCGCTGCCCGAGCAGCGTACGGGGACGGTGCAGGCCGGGCGTGTCGACGAGCACGAGCTGGGCGTCGGGCCGGTGCAGCACCCCGCGGATCACGTGCCGGGTGGTCTGCGGCCGGGTCGAGGTGATCGCGATCTTCTGCCCGACCAGCGCGTTGGTCAGCGTCGACTTGCCCGCGTTCGGGCGGCCGACGAAGCAGGCGAACCCGGCCCGCACCAGGTGATCGTCGGCGCTCACCCGGTGACCGTACCGAGCAGCGTGCCGTCCGGCGCGGCGAGGTGGATCGGCGCGTCGGCGGCGAGGTCGCGGAAGGCGGCCTGCCCGGCACCGTCCACTGTGGACCCTTCGGTGACCACGCCGGCCGCCTCCAGTACCGTCGCGCCGGCCGCCGCCGCGGACGCCACCGCGTACTGCAGCGCGGTCAGCGTGAGCGACGGCAGCGCCACGCTGGCGCCCGCGTAGGTACGCCCGTCGCCGTCGCGCACCGCCGCCCCCTCCACCGCACCGGCCCGGACGCGCGCCGCCCGGGCCAGGGTGACCAGCTTCTGGTCCTCGGCGCTCAGCTCAGGCATCCGCGGGCTGCCTCTCCTCGGTCTCGGCCGGCTCGGGCTCGTCCTCCACCCGGCTCACCAGTACGGTATCGATCCGGTTCCGGCGGCCGGTGGTGCCCTCGGCGACCAGGCGCAGCCCGTCGACGCGGGCCTGCGCACCCGGGATCGGTACCCGGCCCAGCGCCTGGGCGAGTAATCCTGCCACGGTCTCCACCTCGTCGTCGGGCAGCTCGACGCCGAACAGCTCCTCCAGGTCCTCCACGGAGTACCGCGCGCTGATCCGTACCGACCCGTCGGCCAGCTGCTCGACCGGCGGCCGCTCGACGTCGTACTCGTCGGTGATCTCGCCGACGATCTCCTCCAGGATGTCCTCGATGGTGACCAGGCCCGCGGTGCCGCCGTACTCGTCGACCA
>VAWN01000182.1 GCA_005885555.1 Actinomycetota bacterium | reverse complement strand
ATCCCGATCAAGGACCCGTCCCGCATGACAAGTTCGATGGGGGCGAAGCGGGCGCGAACCAGGTGCTCCTACGCCTGGGCTTCCCCCTCGTTAGTTCGCGACCGTCGAGCCCGGAGCAGGAGGCGACCTGGCGTACGTGTTCAGCTTGAGTTCTCGGCGTGTCTTGATCGATGGGGATCGGTTGGTGTGACAGGGTTCCGGGGTGTCCGGGGCCGAGCCGCAGCGTCCGTCGTATGACGAGCTGGCGTTGCTGGTCGTGGCTCAAGCCGCGAAGATCGTGGAGCTTGAGGCGAGGATCGCGGAGCTGACCAGCGAAGTGGTGGAGTTGAGACGCCGGCTGGGGGCGGACTCCTCCAACAGTTCGAAGCCGCCGTCGCAGGACGGGTTGGGCAAGTCGAAACGGTCGTCGGGTGGCTCGGGTGGCAAGCGGGGCAAGCCGTTCGGGGCGCCTGGTATGACGATGCGGCTGGTCGATGATCCGGATGACAGCATCGATTGCCTGCCGGCGCGTTGTGGTGGATGCGCGGCCGATCTGGCTGGTGCGGCAGAGTTCTCCCGGCAGCGCCGGCAGGTCATCGAGCTGCCACCGCCACCGAAGGCGAAAGTCACCGAGTACCGGATGGTGGCGCTGGTGTGCCCGTGCTGCGCGGCGGTGACCGCCGGGGACGCCCCTGCGGGTGTGACCGGCCGGGTGCAGTACGGGCCGGGTGTCAAGGCCCGGCTGGTGTATCTGCGGGCGGCGCAGTTCCTGCCGTTCGGGCGGGCCGCCGCCACTCTTGGCGACCTGTGCCGGTTGCGGCCCTCCACCGGCACGATCGCCACCGTGATCGGGGAGGCGGCGTCGCGGTTGGGCCCGTTCACCGACCGGGTTCGCCTGCTGCTGCGCGCCGCGCCGGTACTCGGGGCGGATGAGACCCCGGCCTGGGTCGACGGTGGCTGGAAGTACGTGCACGTCGCGTGTACCGAGAAACTCACCCTGCTGCACGCCGGGCGGCGCACCAAAGACGACATCGACGCCGGTGGGGTCCTCGCAGGCTTCGCCGGGGTGCTGGTGCGTGACGGCTACGTCGGCTACGACCACATCCAGAGCGCCGTACACGCCGAATGCGGCGCTCACCTGCTGCGCGCGCTCAAGGGCGTGCACGACGGCGACCCGGTCGGGCAGGTGTGGGCCGAGTACATGGCCAACACCCTGCTGATCGCCAAGCAGATGATGCGGCAGGCCGCCGAGGCGGGTCACACCCGGCTGTCCGAAGAGCAGACCGGGTTCATCCGGTCCGCCTACGCCGGGGCGATCTCCGCCGGGCGTCAGGCCAACGCCGGCCAGCCCGGTGCCAAGGCCGCGAAGCTGGTGGAACGCTTCGCCTGTGACGCCGCCGACGTCCTGAGGTTCACTACTGACACCGCGGTCTGGTTCAGCAACAACCAGAGCGAGAGAGATCTGCGCCCCACCAAGCTCCAATTGAAAATCAGCGGAACCTGGCGGACGCTACAAGGCTTGGCGGACTTCGCCGCCCTACGGTCCTACCTGTCCACCGCCACCAAACACGGCATGGACCTCCTCGACGTGCTCCAGCAGCTATTCACTACCGGTCCGTGGCTTCCACCCGACCCGGCCGCCATCTCAAGCTGAACACGTACGATCGTACGTGTTCAGCTTGAGTTCTCGGCGTGTCTTGATCGATGGGGATCGGTTGGTGTGACAGGGTTCCGGGGTGTCCGGGTAGTCCCGACACTAGTGAAGGTTTTTCATCGTGGGTGCGGAACGGTATCCATTCAGGCCTGTGATTGGTCAGGCGGTTTGCGGTGGCGTCCAGGGGTTGCCGGCTAGGGCGTCGCGGAGGGCGTCGAGTGGGTGGATGCCGTGGTTGCGGGCGGTGGCCAGGTAGGAGCGGACCAGGCAGTAGCGGGCCGCGGTGCGCACGCTGCGCCAGCAACCGCCGATCTTCATCTGCAGTTTGACCATGCGTTGGGGCTGTTCGGCTGGGTTGTTGGTGAACGGGACGGTGAGGTCGACGGCGAAGTGCCAGACCTGCGCGGCGCGGGTCTGGAGGCGGCGGGCCAGCAGGTAGCCGGGGTGGCGGCCGGTGGGCCAGTCGCGGTCGCGGTTGGTCAGCACCCCCCAGGTGACGGCCTGGTCGTAGCGGGTGCGCAGGCTGGCCAGCAGGTCCGGGTCCAGGGCGGTGGCGCCGTCGGTGCGGGCTTTGGCCGCGGCGGCCTTGGCGTCCAGCAGCGCCTGGGTGGCCGGTTCGGTCCAGCAGCGCTGCACGCGCTCGTAGCCTTCTGCGTCGAGATCGCCGATGCCGCGTAGCGCGCGCAGCAGGTGCGCGCAGCACAGTTGGACCGCCCTGAGGTGCTTGTCGTACTTGGCGTAGGCGCGGTAGTCGTCGCGGACCAGGGTGCCGCGGTAGCCGGGGAGGATGCCGAACGCGTCCAGGGCGGTGTGGCCGCGGTTGTCGGCGGCACCGAACCAGACCAGCTTGGCGGCCCGGGCGGTGTAGATGTAGAGCAGCCGATCGGCGTCGTCGCCGGCGACCCGGGCCGGGGTCTCGTCGTGATGCAGCACGCTGGTCTGTCCTAGCCGGTCCTTGAGCGTGGTCTCGAACCCGGCCAGCCGGGCGGCGACCCGGGCGATGAGCCCACCGGCGAACCCGGTCGAGACCGGGGCGTCAAGCAGCACGCCCATCAGCTCGGCGGCCCGCGCGATGCTCATGTGCCCGTTGCAGGCCAACAGCGCGGTCGCAGCGCGCACATTCGGGCCGTAGCAGCACGGCCCGGCCACCCCGTCCGGGGCCACCGCCCGAGACACCACCGTGCAGCCCGGGCAGACCACCGCCAACAGCTGGTACTCGGTGACCTGCAACTTGACCGGCGGAGTGTCAAACACCTGGATCCGCGTACCGATCCGGCCCGCCACCCCGGACAGGTCGGACCCGCAACCGCCACAGCCGGCCGGGGCGAGCACCTGCACCCGGTCGGGCACCGCCACCCGCTGCAGGCCGCGACCCTCATGGCCGGCCTGACCACCGCGAGGCCGCGGCGAGGGCTTGGCCTTGCGCTGCTTGCCGCGCCGCGCCCGCGCCGCCGGAGGGTCCGAGCCCGGCGGCAGCGACGAGTTCGACGAGTCCATCCCCACCCGCCGCTTGAGTGCCTCGATCTCAGCCCGCAGCACCGCGATCACCGCGTCCCGCTCGGCAACAGCGGCCAGCAGCTCCTCATGGCTCAGACCGTCCACATCGGACACCCCGCCACAGTAGAGCCAGGCCGCCGCACACGTGATCAACCAGAAACAGGCGCGCCCACCACGAATCCGACCTGCCGATCAACCACAAGCCTGAATGGATACCGGCTGAGCCAGCCATTCATCACCGTCTAGGTGGTAGGCGCCAGTCGTCACCAATGTTCCATTTCTCGCCACCTGCATCGACGCCCAACGATGCAGCGAAGGGCAAGCTGCGGATTCCCGAGCGCCGCAACGTAGCGTCACCACCGCCGGGTCATCGGCCCAGATCAGGCCTATGACGATCCGGAACCACGCCGATACGATCAGTGCCAATTGGATGGAC
>VAWN01000063.1 GCA_005885555.1 Actinomycetota bacterium | reverse complement strand
CGCAGCCGCGTGGTATGGGAAGGCGTCGACCAGCCGCTCCAGCTGGTACAGCGACACGTCACACTACCGGTCACCCACCACGACTGGCGCGGACTGACCGAGGAGCAGCGCGCGGACGAGCTGCGGTTGCTGCTGGTCCGCGACCGCGCGGCGGGCCTGGACCTGGGTACCGCCCCGCTGATGCGGCTCGCCATCGCGCGGCTCCCGGACGAGCGCCGCCTTGCTGGTCCGGCCCAAGTGCCGGCCCACGACGACGAGGTGCTGCTGGTCTGGACGTTCCACCACGTGCTGCTCGACGGGTGGAGCGCGGCGCAGGTGTTCGGCGAGATCTGCGAGCAGTACGCGGCGCTGGCCGGCGGCCGTACCCTGACGCCGGCGCCGCGGCGTCCGTTCAAGGACTTCCTGCGCTGGCTGGCCGAGCGCGACAAGGCGGAGGCCGAGGAGTACTGGCGCGGGATCCTCGCCGGGTTCGAGTCGCCGACCCCGCTGCCGTTCGACCGCCCGCCCGTCGAGGCGCACCGGGCCGCGTCCAGCCAACGGGTACGGCTGACGCTCAGCCCGGAAGCGTCCGCGCGCCTGCGTGACATGGCTCAGCGCAACGGACTGACCCTGAACACGGTCGTGCAGGGCGCTTGGGGCCTGGTGCTGGCGCACTTCAGCGGCGAGCGGGACGTGGTGTTCGGTACCACCGTCTCCGGCCGCCCGGCGGACCTGCCCGGCGTGGAGTCGATGGTCGGCATGTTCATCAACACGGTGCCGACGCGGGTGACGGTCCACAGTGGACAGCCGGTGGCCCGGTGGCTGCAGGCGCTGCAGGCCGAGCAGTCCGAGTCCCGGCGCTTCGACTTCGTCTCCCTCGCCGAACTGCAAGGCTGGAGCGAGGTCTCCGCGGCGGTCACCCTGTTCGACAGCATCCTGGTGTTCGAGAACTACCCGTTCGACGACGACGCGCTGGCGGCGCATGGCCTGCGGATGCACCTCGTGCAGGATCTGGAACCGACGAACTACCCGCTGACGGTCGTGGTGTCACCGGGAGACCAGTTGGCCGCGTCGTTCGACTACGACCCGGCGCTCTTCGACCCCGCCACCGTCGAACGGCTGGCCGGGCACCTGGAGACCGTGCTCGCCGGGATCGCGGCCGACCCCGACCGCCGGCTCGGCCGGCTGCCGCTGCTCGGCCCGGCGCAGCGGGACCGGGTGCTGTGCGAGTGGAACGCGACGACCCATCCGGTACCGGACGGCACGGTCGGCGAGCTGTTCGCCGCGCAGGTACGGCGGACCCCGCACGCCCTCGCCGTCGTCGGCGACGGAACGACGCTGAGCTTCGCCAAGCTGGACGCGTGGGCCAACCGGTTGGCGCACCGGCTCCGCCGGCTGGGCGTGCGGCCGGAGGACCGGGTCGGCGTGCTGATGGAGCGGTCCGTCGAGATGGTGGTCGCCGTCCTGGCCATCCTCAAGGCGGGCGGCGCGTACCTCCCGGTGGACGTGCGCGCGCCGGCCGAGCGGATGCGGCTGGTGCTCGCCCAGGCCCGGGCGTCGGTCGTGGTGACCGACCACCGGTGGGCGCCGACCGCCGTGGAGGTCCACAGTGGACCGTCGATCGTGATGGGCGGCGAGGCGTCGCTGGTGGCGGAGCCGGCCGATCCACCGGTGGTGGCGGTGGGTCCGGAGAACCTGGCGTACGTGGAGTACACGTCGGGGTCGACGGGGGTGCCGAAGGGTGTCGCGGTGCGGCATCGGGACGTGGTGGGTCTGGTGTTCGATCGGCGGTTCGGGGGCGGTGCGCACGAGCGGGTACTGGTGCATTCGCCGTTGGCGTTCGACGCGTCGACGTACGAGCTGTGGGTACCGCTGCTGCGCGGCGGCCGGGCTGTCGTCGCTCCGGCCGGGGACCTGGACGTGGACACGTTGCGGCGGATGGTCGACCAGCACGGGGTGACCGGCCTGTGGTTGACCTCCGGCCTGTTCCGCGTCGTCGTGCAGGACGCGCCCGACGTGCTCGCCCGGGTCCGCGAGGTGTGGACCGGCGGCGATGTCGTACCGGCGGCGGCCGTGCGCCGGGTCCTCGACGAGTGCCCGGACCTGGTGGTGGTCGACGGGTACGGGCCGACCGAGACGACCACGTTCGCCACCTGTTACCGGATGGCCGACGTCGACTCGGTACCGGACGTGGTACCGATCGGCCGGCCGATCGACAACATGCGCGTCTACATCCTCGACGGGGAACTCCGTCCGGTGCCGCCGGGCGCGCCCGGCGAGCTGTTCATCGCCGGCGCCGGCCTGGCCCGCGGGTACCTGGACCGGCCGGGCCTGACCGCGCAACGGTTCCTGGCCAACCCGTTCGGCCCGCCCGGCGCGCGGATGTACCGCACCGGCGACGTGGTCCGCTGGACCGACGACGGCGTGGTGGAGTTCGTCGGCCGTGCCGACGAGCAGGTGAAGATCCGGGGCTTCCGCATCGAGCTGGGCGAGATCGAGGCGGCCCTGGCCGCGCACCCCACGCTGGCCGCCGTCGCGGTACTCGCCCGGCAGGACCAGCCCGGTGCCAAGCGGCTGGTCGCCTACGTCGTACCGCAGCCCGGCGCGACCGTCGATCCGGCCGCGCTCCGCAGCTTCCTCGGCCGGTCGCTGCCGGACTACATGGTGCCGTCGGTGTTCGTCGCGCTCGACGCGCTTCCGTTGACCCGCAACGGAAAGCTGGACCGGCGGGCGCTGCCCGAACCGGAGCTGGGCGGGCCGGCCGGGGCGGGCCACGTCGCACCGCGTACCGACACCGAGTGCACCCTGGCCGGGATCTGGGCCGCGGTACTGGGCGTGGAGCGGGTCGGCGTCGAGGACAACTTCTTCGAACTCGGCGGCGACTCAATCCTGACCATCCAGGTGGTGTCCCGCGCCCGGCGCGCCGGACTGGGCCTGATGCCGCGCGACCTCTTCGCGCACCAGACCGTCGCCGCGCTCGCCGCGAACGTCACCGACGTGACCCGGGTGGCCGAGCAGGGGCCGGTGACCGGCCCGGTGCCGCTTACCCCGATCCAGCGGTGGTTCTTCGAGACCGTGCCGGACACGCCGGAGCGGTTCGACCAGTCGGTACTGCTGGAACTCTCTGACGACGTCGACGAGCTGGCGGTACGGGCCGCGCTGGACGCGGTGCTCGCACACCACGACGCGCTACGGATGCGGTACCACCGGGTGGAAACCGGGTGGCGGCAGACCGGGGAGCCGGTGGAGCCGGCGGATGTGCTGTCCATTGTGGACGGGGCGTCCGACGGCTGGGTCGCGGAGTTCGATCTGACGGCCGGGCCGTTGGTGCGGGCGGTGCTGTTCCGTGCCGACGGGGTGTTGCGGTTGGCGGCGCACCATCTGGTGGTGGACGGAGCGTCCTGGCGGATCCTGCTGGAGGATCTGGACACCGCGTACCGGCAGGCGGTGGCCGGCCAACCGGTCGCGCTGAGCCCCAAGACGACCTCGTTCCAGCAGTGGGCGCGGCGGCTGGTCGAGTACACGCAACAGGGTGGCTTCGCCGGGGAGATTGCGTACTGGACGGCAATTCCCGAGGGTGGCCGGTTGCCGGTGGACCGGGACGGTCCGAACACCGTCGCGTCGGCCGGGTCGGTGACCGTCCGGCTCGGCCCCGACGAGACGCGCGCGCTCCTGCAGGATGTGCCCGGCGTGTACCGGACCCAGGTCAACGATGTGTTGCTGGCCGCGTTGGGTCGGGTGCTGGCCCGGTGGAGCAACTGCGACCGGGTGGTGGTGGACCTGGAGGGGCACGGCCGGGAGGACCTGTTCGACGGCGTGGACCTGTCCCGCACGGTCGGTTGGTTCACCACCCTGTTCCCGATCGCTTTGGACATCACGCCCGACGCAGACCCCGGGATGCTGCTCAAGTCGGTCAAGGAACAACTGCGGGCGGTGCCTGGTCGGGGCATCGGCTACGGCGCCCTGCGCTACCTCGCCGACATTCCCGGGCTGGCCCAGCACCCCGAGGTGAGCTTCAACTACCTCGGCCAGTTCGACAACGGGCCGACCGGGAGCGGCGGGCTGGTGCGGGGTACGCCCGCCGGGCTCGACGGGGACCTGAGCCCCGCGGCCAACCGGGCGCACCTGCTCGACGTCGTCGGCCGGGTCGGGCGCAGGTGCCTCGAGTTCACCTGGGAGTACTCCGCCAACCGGCACGACGCGCAGACCATCGCCGTGCTCGCCGACGAACTGGTCGCCGAACTGCGCGCGATCATCGCGCACTGCGCCCGGCCCGATGCCGGTGGCCGTACCCCCTCGGACTTCCCGCTCGCCAACCTCGACCAGGCCACCGTCGACCGGCTCGTCGGCGACGGCCGCACCGTCGAGGACATGTACCCGCTGACCCCCATGCAGGCCGGCATGGTCTTCCACGGCCTGTCGCAGGCGGCGGACGGCCTGTACTTCGAGCAGGCCACCTTCGTCCTCGACGGGGTACCGGACCCGGACACGCTGGCGGCCGCGTGGCAGCGGGTCGTCGACCGCACGCCGATCCTACGCAGCCGGATCGCCTGGGAGGGCCTGCCGCAGCCGCTCCAGGTGGTACAGCGCGAGGTGACGCTGCCGGTCACCCACCTCGACTGGCGCGGACTGTCCGATGTGGACGCCCGAGCAGAGCTGGACCGGTTGCTCACCCGGGATCGGGAGCGGGGTCTGGACCTCCGGATCGCACCGCTGGCCCGGGTAGCGCTGGCCCGCCTGTCGGACACCGAGGTACGGGTCGTGTGGACGTTCCACCACGTGCTGCTCGACGGGTGGAGCGTGTTCCAGGTACTCACCGACGTGTTCACCGCTCACGCCGCGCTCGCCGCCGGCCGGGAGCCGCAGCTGCCGGCCCGGCCACCGTTCCGGGAGTACCTGCGCTGGCTCGCCGCTCAGGACCAGCGCGACGCCGAAGGGTACTGGCGCGCGATCCTCGCCGGGTTCGAGTCGCCGACCCCGCTGCCGTACGACCGGGTACCCGAGCGCGACCAGGCGACCCGGTCGGCGCGCTGGCACTCGGTCGTGTTGACCGGGGCGCAGTCGGCCCGGCTCGACGAGTTCGCGCGGGCACACCGGCTGACGCTCAACACGATCCTCCAGGGCGCTTGGGCGGTGCTGCTGTCCCGGTACAGCGGGCGGCGCGACGTGTGCTTCGGCGCGACGGTGTCCGGCCGCCCGGCCGACCTGCCCGGCGCGGACGCGGTCACCGGCATCTTCATCAACACCCTGCCGGTACGGGTCACTGTGGACGGCGGTGCCGATGTCGCCGGCTGGCTGCGTGACCTGCAGTCGGCTCAGGCCGAGGCGCGGCGGTACGACTTCGCGTCGCTGGCCCAGCTGCAGGCGTGCAGCGAACTGCCGGGCGGGGTGAACCTGTTCGACAGCCTGGTGGTGTTCGAGAACTACCCGATCAACGCGGCGGCCGCCGCCGAGCACGGGTTGCGGCTGCGCGACCTGCACGCGGTGGAGAGCACCAACTATCCGCTGACCGTGGTGGTCTCGCCGGGCGAGCGGCTGACCGTCGACGTCGGGTACGACCCGGACCTGTTCGACGCGGCCACGATCGAGCGGATCGCCGGACACCTGACGCGGCTGCTGGACGCCGCCGCGGCCGGACCCGCGACACCGGTGGGCCGGCTGGACGCGCTGACGCCGGCCGAACACGACCAGCTTCTGGTCCGGTGGAACGACACCGCCCGTACCGTCGCACCGGCCACGCTGGCCGAGCTGTTCGAGGCGCAGGTCGCCCGGACCCCGGACGCCACCGCCGTCGTCTGCGCCGACCGCCGGCTCACGTATGCGGAGCTGGAGACCCGGGCGAACCGGTTGGCGCGGCTGCTGATCCGACGTGGCGCCGGGCCCGAGCGGATCGTGGCGCTGGCCCTGCCCCGCTCGCTCGACATCATCGTCGCGCAGCTCGCCGTCGCCAAGGCCGGTGCGGCGTTCCTACCCGTCGACCCGGCGTACCCGCCCGAGCGGATCGCCTTCATGGTCTCCGACGCGCAACCCGTGCTGGTGCTGACCCTCGTGGACCTCGCACCCGGCCTTCCCGCGTCCGACCCGACGGTGCTCGTGCTCGACGACCCGGCGACACTGTCCACAGTGGACGGCATGTCGGACCGGGCACCGACGGACGAGGACCGGACCGCGCCGGTACACGTCGACCAGCCGGCGTACGTCATCTACACCTCCGGATCCACCGGGCGTCCCAAGGGCGTGGTCGTCCCGCACGCGGGCCTGGCGAGCTTCTCGGGCGCCGAGGTCGAGCGGTACGCGGTCCGGCCCGGGGACCGGGTGCTCCAGTTCTCCTCGCCCAGCTTCGACGCTTCGGTGCTGGAGCTGTGCATGTCGCTGCCAGCCGGCGCGGCACTGGTGGTACCCCCACCCGGGCCGCTGCTGGGCGAGCATCTGGTGCGGGTGCTGACCGAGGGGCGCGTCACGCACGCGCTGATCCCGCCGGCCGCGCTGGCGACGGTACCGAAGGAGGCAGCGGAGTCCGGGCTGCCCGACTTCCGTACCGTCATCGTCGGCGGCGACGCGTGCACGGCCGAGCTGGTCGACACGTGGGCACCCGGCCGGTACATGATCAATTCCTACGGACCCACCGAGTCCACGGTGGTGGCCACGTGGAGCGATCCGCTGGTACCCGGCCGCACGCCGCCGATCGGCCGGCCCATCTGGAACACCCGGGCCTACGTCCTCGACCCGGCGCTGCGGCCGGTACCCGTAGGCGTGCCCGGTGAGCTGTACGTCGCCGGAACCGGCATCGCGCGCGGGTACCTGGACCGCCCGGGGTTGACCGCGCAGCGGTTCGTGGCCGACCCGTTCGGCCCACCCGGCTCCCGCATGTACCGCACCGGCGACGTGGTGAAGTGGACCGCGGACGGGGTGCTGGAGTTCGGCGGCCGCGTCGACGACCAGGTGAAGATCCGCGGCTTCCGGATCGAGCCGGGCGAGATCGAAGCGTTGCTGCGCAAGCAGACCGGCGTCGCCGAGGCCGTGGTCGTCGCCCGCGAGGACGAGCCGGGCGGGCGACGGCTGGTGGCCTATGTGGTACCCGCCGGTGCGCAACGCCCGACCGCGGCTGCGCTGCGGGCGTCGGTCGCCCGGACGCTGCCCGAGTACATGGTGCCCGCGACGTTCGTCACGCTGGACCGGCTTCCGTTGAGCCCCAACGGAAAGCTGGACCGGCGGGCGCTGCCCGCGCCGGATGGCACGGCGGACGCCGGTACCGGCTACGTCGCGCCGGAGACCGACAGCGAGCGGATCGTGGCCGGCATCTGGGCCGAGGTGCTGGGGGTGGACCGCGTCGGCCTGACCGACAACTTCTTCGAGCTGGGCGGCGACTCCATCCGGAGCCTGCACATCGCCTCCCGGGTCAAGGCCGCGTTCGACGTGGCGTTGACCCCGCGCGACGTGCTGACCGCGCGCACCGTCGGCGGGGTCGTGGATCTGGTCGAGGAGCGGATCCTGAGCGAGCTGGAACGCGTCGCCTCCGGCGGCGGCAACGACGAGGAACTGTGAGGAGCCGACCGATGCCGTCATCGCGATCCGACCGCGTCTCCGCTCTGCCGGCCGAGCTTCAGGAGCGACTGCGCCACCGGCTCGCCGGGCGGACCCGGCCGGCCGACCGGATCCCCCTGGCCTCCCGCGGCGGCCCGCTGCCGCTGTCGTTCGCGCAGCAGCGCCTGTGGTTCCTCGACCAGCTGCGGCCGGGCGACGCCGAGTACAACAGCGGGCTTGCGCTGCGGCTGACCGGTCCGCTGGACGTGCCGACCCTGACCGGCGCGCTGGCCGCACTGGTGGCGCGCCACGAGGCGCTGCGCACGACGTTCGAGGACGCCGACGGTACCCCGGTGCAGGTGGTGCACGATGCGGTCGACCTTGCGGTACCGGTGGTTCCGGTACGGCCGGACGAGCTGGACGAGGTCCTGGCGGTGGAGTACGCCCGCCCGTTCGACCTGCGCCGTGGGCCGCTGTTCCGGGCACACCTGTACCGGCTCGGCGCGCAGGAGCACGTCCTCCTGCTGACCGCGCACCACATCGTCATCGACGGCTGGTCCATGGGGCTCGTGGTGGAGGAGTTGAGCCGGGGGTACGCGGGTGCGCAGATCGCCCCGCTGCCGGTGCAGTACCCGGACTACGCGGTCTGGCAACGCGAGCGGCTCTCCGGTGCCCGGCTTGACGAGCAGGTGAGCTACTGGAGGCGGCGGCTTTCCGGGGTACCGCCGGTGGAGCTGGCGACCGACCGGCCGCGCCCGGCGGTGCGGACCTCGGCCGGTGCGGTGCACGAGTTCACGATCCCCGCCGCAATCGCCGGGCGGCTGGCCGACCTCGCCCGCACCATGGAGACCACGCTGTTCACCCTCCTGGTGGCCGCGTGCCAGGCGCTGCTCGCCCGGTACACCGGTCAGGAGGACATCGCCGTCGGTACCGTCACCTCCGGCCGCAACCGGCCCGAGCTGGACCGGCTGGTCGGGTTCTTCGTCAACACCGTCGTGCTGCGCTCCACAGTGGACGGACGACGCACCTTCCGCGACCTCCTCGGCGCCGTGAAGGACACCGTGCTGGACGCCTTCGCCCACGACGAGGCGCCGTTCGAGCGGCTGGTCGAGGCGGTCGCGGCGCAGCGCGATCCGAGCCGCACCCCGCTGTTCGACGTGATGGTGCTGCTGCACAGCGGCGGCCGGCAGGCGCCGCAGTTCGCCGGGCTGGAGGTCGCCGACGTGGCTGTGGCGCGCCGGTCGGCCAACTTCGACCTCACCGTCGAGTTCCTGGAGCGCGAGGGTACCCTCGCTGCCGGGCTGGAGTACAACACCGACCTGTTCGACGCCGCTACCATCCGGCGCCTCGCCGAGCATCTGGTCGTACTGCTGGAGGGCATCGCCACCGACCCCGACCGGCCGGTCGGCGACCTTCCGCTGTCGACCACGGCCGAACGCGACCGGGTGCTCGTCGGGTGGAACGACACGGCGCGGCCGCTGGACGGGCGCACGTTCCCGGAACTGTTCGAGGCGCAGGTCCGGCGCACGCCCGACGCGACCGCGCTGGTGTACCAGGACGAGACGCTGAGCTTCGCCGAGCTGAACGCGCACGCGAACCGGCTGGCCCACCTGCTGATCCGCGCCGGTGTCGGGCCGGAGCGGGTGGTGGCGCTGGCCCTGCCCCGCTCCGCGCGCGCGGTGCTGGCGATCCTGGCCGTACTCAAGGCGGGCGGCGGGTACCTGCCCGTCGATCCCGACCTGCCGGCCGACCGGATCGGCTTCCTCCTCGATGACGCCGGCCCGGCGCTCGTTCTGTCCACTATGGACGGTCCGGCCGTGGATCGGGTACCGTGCCTGGCGCTGGACGATCCGGGTACCGTGGCCGCGCTCGCGGCGGCGCCCGCGATCGACCCCACTGACCGCGACCGGACCGGCACGCTGACCCCGGACCACGCGGCGTACGTCATCTACACGTCCGGCTCGACCGGCCGGCCCAAGGGCGTGGTGGTCGCCCACCGCAGCCTGGCCAACCTCCTCGCCAGCCACCGCGACGGTTTCGTCGCCGCGGCCGGTGGCGGTCCGCTGCGGGTGGCGCTGACGGCGGCGTTCTCCTTCGACACGTCGTGGGAGGGGCCGCTGCTGATGGCCGACGGGCACGAGCTGCACGTGATCGGTGACGCGGTACGGCGGGATCCGGCGGCCCTGGTCGACTACGTCGCCGCGCACCGGATCGACTTCCTCGACGTAACTCCGTCCTACGTCGGGCAACTGCTCCCGGCCGGGCTACTCACCGACGGCCGACACCACCCGAGGGTGCTGATGCTCGGCGGCGAGCCGCTCGGTCCCGCGCTGTGGCGGGACCTGGCCGCCGCGCCCGGTACCGCCAGCTACAACTTCTACGGCCCGACCGAGTGCACGGTCGACGCGCTGGCCGGCCGGATCGAGGGCGCCGGCCGGCCGGTGGTCGGGCGGCCGCTCGCGAACCTGCGCGCGTACGTGCTCGACGACCGGCTGCGCCCGGTACCGGTCGGGGTACCCGGTGAGCTTCACCTGGCCGGGCCACAGCTCGCCCGCGGGTACCTGAACCGATCGGGGCTGACCGCGCAGCGGTTCGTGGCCGACCCGTTCGGCCCGCCCGGGGAACGGATGTACCGCACCGGCGACCGGATGCGGTGGACCGCCGACGGCGCGCTGGAGTACCTGGGCCGCACCGACGAGCAGGTGAAGATCCGTGGCTTCCGGATCGAACCGGGTGAGATCGAGTCCGCGCTGCTGGCCCACCCGGGCGTCGGCGCGGCCGCCGTGGTCGCCTGGGACGCGGGCGGGCACCAGCGGCTCGCCGCCTACGTGGTACCGGCCGGAGCGCCGCCCACGGCCGGCGAGCTGCGGTCCTGGCTCAAGGAGCGGCTGCCCGAGTACATGGTGCCGGCGGCGTTCGTGACGCTGGACCGGTTGCCGCAGACGGTCAGCGGGAAGCTGGACCGGCGGGCGCTGCCCGAGCCGGAGCCGGCGGCCGGGCCGGAGTCGGCCTACGTCCCACCGCGTACCGGCACCGAGCGCACCCTGGCTGAAATCTGGGCCGAGGTGCTCGGGGTCGAGCGGGTCGGCGTGGAGGACAACTTCTTCGGCCTGGGCGGCGATTCGATCCTGAGCATCCAGGTGGTATCCCGGGCGCGGCGCGCCGGGCTTCCGTTGGCCACCAGGGACATCTTCCTGCACCAGACCGTCGCCGAGCTGGCTCCCGTCGTCGACGGCGCGCGGGTGCCCGAGCCGGCCGCGGCGGCGCTGATGCCGGGGCCGACCGGCCTGAGCCCGATCCAGCACTGGTTCTTCGCCACCCACGGGCCCCTGCGGCACTTCACCATGTCGATGCTCGTCGACGTCGCCGAGGATGTCGACGAGGCCGCGCTGCGCACCGCCGTGGCCGCCGTCGTGGCCCACCACGACGCGCTGCGGACCCGGTTCACCGCCGCGGGAGACGGGTGGCTGCAGGACGTGACGCAGGCGGCGGCGGATCCGGTGTTCCGCACCCACGAACTGTCCACTGTGGACGAGGTACCCGAGGTCGCGGAGAAGGTCCGGGCGGACCTCGACCCGCGGGCCGCACGGGTGTTCGGAGCCGCGCTGTTCCGGTTCGGGCCGGGACGCCGGCCGTGGCTGTTCCTCGCCGCGCACCATCTCGTGGTCGACGGCGTGTCGTGGCGGATCCTGCTTGAGGACCTGGAGACCGGGTACCGCCAGGCCGTTTCCGGCGCGCCCGTGGTGCTGGGCGCCAGGACCATGGACTTCCGGGCCTGGGTACGGCAGCTGACCGCGCACGTGCGGTCCGGCGCGTTCGACGACGCCCTGCCGTACTGGACGGGCACGCCCGACCGGGCACCGGCGGGGCTTCCGGTGGACCGGGACGGAGCGGCGACCGCCGGTACCACCGGCACGGTCTCGGTGCGGCTGGACCGCGAGCACACCGCCGCGCTGCTGCGCCAGGTACCGGCGGCGTACCGCACCCAGGTCAACGACGTCCTCCTCAGCGCGCTCGGTACGGTGCTGTGCCGGTGGGCCGGGCGCGACGCCGTGCAGATCGCGCTGGAGGGCCACGGCCGCGAGGACGTCGTGGACGGCGTCGACCTGTCCCGTACCGTCGGCTGGTTCACCACCCAGTTCCCGGTGGCGCTGCGGGTACCGGCGGCGGGCTGGGGGACCGTCCTCAAGTCGGTCAAGGAACAGCTGCGTGCGGTACCGCACCGCGGGCTGAGCTACGAGGCGCTGCGCTACCTCACCGAGGCCGGGGCGCCGCTGCGATCCCAACCCCTGCCGGCGATCTGCTTCAACTACCACGGCCAGTGGGACTCCGCGCCGGACGGCGACGGGCTCTTCGGAACCCGGCACGCCGGCGCTGGGGCCGACCTGGCGCCCGACGCCGACACCACGTATCCGCTCGACGTCGCCGGCATCGTGACCGGCGGCGAGCTGGAACTGACCTGGCACTACGCGCGGCAGGTGTACGACGAGGCGACCGTGCGCCGGCTGGCCGAGGGCATGACCGAAGCGCTGCGGGACATCGTGGCGCACTGCGCGGACCCGGACGCGGGTGGCCGCACGCCGTCGGACTTCCCGCTCGCCCGGCTGACCCAGGAACAGGTCGACGCGATCGTCGGCGACGGCCGCGACGTCGACGACGTGTACCCGTTGACGCCGTTGCAGGCCGGCATGCTGTTCCACAGCCTCGTCGACGACGGCGCCGGCGTCTACGTCGACCAGGCCCGGCTGACCCTGGACGGGGTGGCGGACCCGCAGGCGTTCGCGGCGGCCTGGCAGCGGGTGGTGGACCGGCAGGGCGTGGACGAGCCGGTGCAGGTGGTGCACCGCGCGGTGCCGGTACCGGTGGCGCAGCACGACTGGCGCGGACTGTCCGATGTGGACCGTGCCGGGGAGCTGGACCGGCTGCTGGCCGAGGACCGCGCGAGAGGCCTCGATCCCGGTACCGCCCCGTTGCTGCGGCTGGCCGTCGCCCGGCTGTCCGACGACCGGGTACTGCTGGTGTGGAGCTCGCACCACGTCATGCTCGACGGCTGGAGCCTGGCCCAGGTGTTCACCGAGGTGTGCGAGCAGTACGCGGCGATCACC
>VAWN01000181.1 GCA_005885555.1 Actinomycetota bacterium | reverse complement strand
CTGCCCGCATCCCGTCTGCCGCGTAGGCGTCCAGGGCCTCGGTGATGAACTGGCGGATCAACTGTTCCCGCTGCGCGTCCGGCATCGGCGTGCCGAACGCGTTGTCGGCGGCCCTGGTCGCATCGGTCAGGCGTTCGGCGACCTGGCGGCGGATCACGCGCACCACCGCCGACTCGGCCACCGGCTCGCCGGACGTTCCGGTGCCGATCGCGACCTCGGCCGCGTGGCGGCCGTTGACCCGAGTGCCGTTGGCGCGGGCGCCATTCACGGCGCCGCCCCGGGTAGGCCATCAACGCACCTCCACGCCGGAACGGAAGGCCGCGGCCGTCGGGCTCGATGCGCCGGCGGTGGGCAGCTCTGCAGCGAGCTGCGACAGGCCACGCATCAGGGGGCGGCGCCGCCACCGCCGCCCGGCCTTGCGGCTGCCCTCCAGCACCGCCGCCGTCCGCTCGTCGTAGGGCAGCAGCTCCCGCACCTGCACCGCGTCGGCGGGCAGCTCCAGGACCCGGGTCAGGTGCCGATGCAGGTACTCCTGCACATCCGCCGCCTGGTACGGCCCGCCGGCCACCAGCCACACCAGCAGCCGACCGCTCACCTGCCGCACCAGCTCGCCGATGCGCTCCCGCAG
>VAWN01000006.1:23311-32643 GCA_005885555.1 Actinomycetota bacterium | reverse complement strand
CGCAGTCCAGTCGCAACGCCTGCTGGCACTACGGTGAAGCCCGTGGGTCGTCGTCCGAGAGCGCGTGGCGTCCGCGAGCGCGGCGGCGGAGTACCGGTGACCCAGCGCGTGAGGACGGCCAAAGCTTAAGAACCTCGCGGGCGTCGTCGCGCCTGTACCTGCCGAGAATGCCATCCGGGCAGCTCACGCGGCGTGCTCGTATTCGTGAAGGACACCACCGAGGCGGTCACGCCGGTGGATGTTCAGCCGGGCGAGTTGGCCCGGGTCGGTGATCGGTTCGGGCAGCGGCTTCAGCGGCCGGACGTTCGCGATGCCTTGATGCGGACGGTGCTCGTTGTAGAAGATCTCGAACTGGCGCAGCACGTGCAGCAGGTGGCGTTGGTTCCACACCAACGTGCGGTCCAGCAGCTCGCGGCGGCAGGTCCGTACCCAGCGTTCCATGATCGCGTTCATCCGAGGCACCTGGATACCGCTGAGCACGACCTTGATTCCCGCGTCGGCCAGGATCGCGTCGAACAGCGCCGGGTACTTCCCGTCGCGGTCGCGGATCAGGTACTTGGCTTTACAGCCGGCGTCTTCGAGATCCATCACGAGGTTACGTGCGGCCTGGCCGACCCAGGCGGCGGTCGGGTGCGCCGTAACGCCCAGGACGCGTACCCGGCGGCTGGCATGCTCGATCACCGTCAGGATGTACATCCGCGCCCCGGTCAGCGTCACGGTCTCGATGAAGTCCGCGGCCAGCAGCGCGTGGGCTTGGGAACGCAGAAAGTCCGTCCAGGTGCTGGCGGCCCGGTCGGGCGCCGGGTTGACCCCGGCCTGACGCAGGACCTCCCAGACGGTGGACGGGGCGACCCTGATCCCGAGCGTGAGCAGTTCGCCGTGCACCCGCCGATACCCCCAGCTGCTGTTCTCGTTGGCCAGGCGTAGCACCAGGGCCCGGATCGACCGCAGCGTTCGGGGTCGGCCGCGCCGCCGGGGCCGCGACACTGCGGCGTGGCGGCGCGCGATCAGGTCGCGGTGCCATTTGAGGACCGTGTCGGGCCGGACCAGCAGCCGCAGGCGCCGCAGGGTCGGCCTTGGCAGCGGGTGCAGCAGCCCGGCCAGCCACGCCCGATCGACCAGCGCGAACCGGACCTGTTGCCCGTCGAGTTGGCGCTGCAACACCGCGAGTTGGTGGCGCAGCGACAGGATCTCGATGTCCTTGTCGCGGTCGCCGCCGGGCAGCAGTCGTAGCAACGCAAATGCGTTCGTGATGCCCAGCAACGCCAGTCGCAGCAGCATGAGGCGGCATCATCGCGTAGTCATTGGTGACGATGGGTACGGCGACGCCCGCGATCAGACCAAACTATGGTACCCGGACGTCAACAGGGCCTGCGGCCTGCACGGATGCCTTTCTCGGCAGGTACAACGTTGAGGACTCGATGTGCCGGATCAACCGGGCCGCGACCGAGCGTGCCGATGCGCACTCACTTGCGCTGGTGCGGCCAAGGGAAGTCATCGACCTGACCCTGACGCGGCACCCCGGGTGGTCGAAAGACGAACAGCGGAAGATCGACGCCTACGTCAACCAGCTCGACATGCTCAACAACCAGGACCGGACACCATTGGAGGCGCCACGGTTCAAGGCCTCCTACCGCTATCGGTGCTACGAACCGGGCTGCCGGGGGCATGACCAGGGGTTACTGGATTGGGAGTTCGTGGCGCTGCAACGCCGGCTGACCGGCCTATCGGATGAGGAGACGTGCCGCCAGTTGCGGGCCAAGTTCCTCACCATGATGTGCAACCCGCGACATGACCTCGCGTTCTACGTGGGCAACCAGGCCAAACGGGTGCGGGTGTTCAGCGTGCTCGGCGTCTACTACCCCGGCCGGTGACCGCCCGCTGGGTCAGCTCGGCAAGTACGAGGTCGCGGTGGCAGCGGTGCTGGTCGGCCTCGAAACACAACACCACAACCTGCTCACGGGCCGCGGCGGCGGCCACCGCGTCAATCGCCTCAACCGCCTCGGGTCGGCGCAGCAGCTCGGCGAACACGGCGCGCGCCTGGCTGCGGTCGGCGTCCGATCCGGCGAAACCGGCCCGATTGTGTTTGGGATTGCCCAACTCACGCCGGTGCTCGTAGGCGATACCGGCGGTGGCCAGCGCCTGGATCAACGCGCTCTTGCTGAACCCCCGCTTGCGCGACAACGGGGTCAGCCGAACATCCACCAGACGCTGGACGCCTTGCCGCTCCAACGCGGACACGAACGCCTCGATCGTCTGGCCCTCGTACCCGACGCCCGCGACTTCCGCTCGCATTGCCGTGGTCATCCTCCTACCCTCCCATACGGTTTCCGGGAAGGTCACCCCCGCCCGGACCCTTCGATTGCACGAACGATCGAACGGGCCCCGGCGTGGCGACAACTGGCCACGGCGAGGTGCCGAGCACTGCCCACGACGTGTGGCGGAGCAGTCATGGCAAGGGGGGTGGATGTCGGGCCGCCCCCCTTGCCGTTTGCTGATTGCAGAACTAGCAGCCAGGCAGCTTGAAGCTGGCGATCCGGGTCTGCCAGCCCGCCGGCGACGAGGCCTGGCCGGCGGCGGTGTAGTACTCGTTGGTGTACCAGAAGGTGCAGTCGTCAACCGGGTCGACGTTTAGTGAGGTGTAGTCACCCCAACGTGAGTTGGCGGTGGTCTGTACACCGGTGCCATTGATGATCGTGCCCTCGCCGAGCGACATTGTGCCGAGCGGATCGCCGGCGAGCCGGCCGGTGTAGCGGATCCCGGGGAAAACTGTGGTGCCATTGACCACGCTGAACCCGAGCGCTGTGTTTCCGAACTTGTCCTGGGCGACACTGCCCATCCAGCGGTCTACCCCATCATTCGGCGCGTAGGTTCCTTGCTGGAAAAGGCTGTACGTGTTGCCGACCCGCCGGATTTCGTACCAGCGCATGCCGGCGATGCCGGGCAATGCCTCGACCGACTGGGCAGTCACCATCGTCTCGTAGGTGCCGTTGTTTCGGTAGGCGAGACGCCAGGTGGGTCGCTGCCGGTAGGACAGGATATCGAGGTACTGCGCCGGATTAACGATGCCTGGTTGTGGCAGGCAGTCTCGCGCGGTTGGCGCGCAGGGGAAGACGGAGTCGAATGGCGCGACCGGCAGCTGCGTGTTGAGGACCAACGAGGCTGTCGGGGTCGCGCGCCACTTCACGTCGAGATCCCAGATGTTGAGGGCATCGAAGGTCGCGCCGTAGGGCCCGCCATCATCCTGGGTGCCGATGATCGGTATCTTCGCGTCCTGCTTGGGCTTGGTCTTGCCGTCGACCATTGCCGGCAGCAGCCCATCGCCCATCAAGTTGATCGGCACCACGGCCGAGTCAATGAAGAACCGCACGTCCCGAGCGCCCACATCGCCGTTGAGTATCTTGTTGCGATCGAGGGCGTATACGCCGATACCGTACTCGGTCGTCGGGCCAAACTCGCGGGTGGTGATCACGTACGAGTCCTTGAAGATCCCGTACTTCGGATAATCGGGGAAGTTCACGCCCGTCGAGAACGCGTACCGGAAGTAGGTGCCAGTCGGGTCGGGCGTGGTGGAGACGGCGATGCAGTTGAAGAACTCGGGGCCGGCTGTCGTGAATTGGCTCAGGATCCACCGATCCGCCACTTGGTCGTACATCGCGACTGGGTCGCCGGATTCGTCAGTGCAGTCGTTCACCGCGAAACCAGCCCACAGCGAGCCCAGCGATGCGGAGACAAGCTTGGTGCCGGTCTTGGTGTAGGCGGCCCAATTGAGGTTGACTGTCTCGACGATGTTGTTCGGGCCGACCGCGGAGTTCGGGTCGGGCGGATTCACACGGAAGCCGAACGTGTTGAAGTTGTCCAGGCTGCTGAGGCCATCGAAGCTTGTGGCCGGGCTCGAGATAGCCGCGCTGCCGGTAGTCGCCTGAAGCGCTCCGTCGTCGGTATGACCGGCGTCCGGGACGTACGGGCCGTCGCCCGGTTCGCCATCGTCTCCGGTTTCCGCGTCGCGCGCTGGCCCGGGCATGGTCGCGAGTTCAGAGAAGGGCTTAGAGACGTCGAACGCCACCGCGTTGGAGAACACCGGCGATCCGCCTGTGATGGTGGTGGGCGCGGCGGTCGCCGCACCGCCAGCGAGCGCGAACCCCGCTGGCACCGCCAGGCTACCCGTCGCGGTGAGCGCGAGGATCAGCCTTGACCTTGTAAGTCGCATGCTGTGGTCACCTCCGTCGAGATATGCGAATTCGGCTGATCGTCACGCTAGAAGTACACCGCCGGCATGGCAAGGTCCGGCCGGGCCGGCGCCAACAGTCGGTGGCAGCGGACCGCGAGCCGCCGTTCAGCCAGCGGCGGCCGCTCAGGCATGAGCCGAGTCCGTTTGGTCGCGTTCGCGCTCACCGCGTTGCTCTTCGGGGCGTGTGCCCACACGGAAACGCCGTCGGGGACAGCTCAGGTGAAGCACATTCCGTTGTCGCACAACGCCTCATCGACGTCGTCGAGGTCGGTGGTGAAGCCGGGCAGCATGTCCGGTGCTTGCCTGATCGCTTCGGCTAGTGTCCCGTGATTCTGCTTGCGTTACTTCGTTGCTGGCTGGATGATCTGGATGTGGTGCTGACTGATGGGCAAGCAGCGGAGCTGCGGGCGCTGGTGAGCAGCCGGGATGTGCCGGCGGTGGTTGCGACACGGGCGCGGATCGTGTTGTGGATGGCCGAAGGCAGGCGACGTAAGGACGTGGCCGAGTGGGCCGGGGTGTCACTACCCACTGTGGACCGTTGGGTTGACCGGTACGCCGCGGATGGTCTGGCCGGGCTGGATGACCTGTCGCGGGCCGCGCCGCGGGCGCAGGTGCCGGCCTGGGTAGCGGCGCGGATCCTGGCGCTGACCCGCACCACACCGCCGGCGCAGACGGGGTTGTCGCACTGGTCTAGCCGACAGATGGCCGGCTACCTCAGGCGCACCGAGGGCGTGTCGGTGTCTTGGCACTAGGTGGCCAGGCTGTGGCGGGACAACGAACTGAAGCCGCACCGGTCCGGCACGTTCAAGGTGTCAAAGGACCCGGCGTTCGCGCAGAAGGTCGCCGACGTTGTCGGCTTGTACCTGGACCCGCCCGGCGGCGCGGTGGTGCTCTCGTTCGACGAGAAGACCCAGATCCAAGCGTTGGACCGCACGCAGCCGCTGCTGCCGATCGACTTCGGCCTTACCGAGAAACTCGGCAGTCTTCTTCCATACGAATGGTTTCGGGTTGTTGTTCCAGTCCTCGATCCAGGCGCGTACGTCGGCTTCGAGCGCTTGGACGCTTTTGTGGACGCCTCGGCGGGTGACCTGGTCGGTGAGGTGACCGAACCAGCGTTCGACCTGGTTGATCCACGATGATCCGGTCGGGGTGAAGTGCACGTGGAAGCGGGGATGCCGGGCCAGCCAGTCGTGGACGAGGGCGGTCTTGTGGGTGGCCAGGTTGTCGCAGACGACATGGACGTCCAGCTCGGCGGGTACGGCCTTGTCGATGGCGATGAGGAATTTGCGGTATTCCACGGCCCGGTGCTTGCGGTGCAGTTCGCTGATGACGGTGCCGTCGGCGATGTTGAACGCGGCGAACAGGCTGGTGGTGCCGTGCCGGGTGTAGTCGTGGGTGCGCCGTTCGGGCATGCCCGGCATCATCGGTAGCACCGGCTGGGATCGGTCCAGGGCCTGCATCTGCGATTTCTCGTCCACGCACAAGACAACCGCCCGCTCGGGCGGGTTGTGGTACAGCCCGACCACGTCGACGACCTTGGCCACGAACTGCGGATCGGTGGACAGTTTGAACCCGTCGACCAGATGTGGCTTGAGGTCGAAACGCCGCCAGATCCGCCCGATCGTCGACCTCGACAGGCCGCTGCGTTCGGCCATCGACGCCCGCGACCAGTGGGTGGCGTTGCGCGGCAACGTCTCCAGGGTCAACGCCACCACCTCCTCCACCCGATCGAGCAGGATCGACGGTGGCCGGCCGACACGAGGCTCGTCGGCCAGCCCAGCCATCCCATGCGCGATGAAACGGTTGCGCCACTTGGCAATCGTCGGCACTGACACACCCAACTCGGCAGCGACATGCGCATTCGCAACTGCCGGATCGGCGCACGCCAGCACGATCCGGCACCGCAACGCAAACGCCTGCGTCGACGATGCCGCCCTCGCCCCACGCATCAACTGCGCCCGCTGCTCATCGGTGACCGTCAACAACGTCTTCGGACGACCAGTACGCGCCATCCCCACAGCCTAGACTTCACAAACGAACCTCAGGCGCAGGACACTAGCAGCCGGGCCGCGCCGGACGGGCCGATGCCGTGCAGGCCGAGCAGGCTGGTCCGGGTCTGCTTCAGCAGGTCGACGAGTTCCTTGTTCGCGGCCTTCTTCCGGGCGTAGAGGCGTTCGAGATCGACTACCAACTCCAGGGCGACTAGTTTGCGGGTCTTCCCCGCCACGTCCTTGGGCCTGACGGTGGCGAGCAGCTTGCGGGCCTGCGCGGCGGAGAGGTCCTTCTTGGCGCCTGCGGGGATGAGCACGAGTAGGAGAACGTGGAGCTGGCAGACCATCCGGGTGTGGTCCTCACCGATCCGGCGTCGTCGGTCGACCAGCAGCCGCAGCACCTCCAGCGCCTGGTCGTTGACGACCTGGCGAAGGCCGCTCATGCGGACCCCGACCAGGGCAATGCAGTGGGCGTCGGTGTCGTCGGTCTTGCGGCCCCGCCGGGTGGCATAGACCCACATCCGCGCCGACAGCTTGGCCGGGACGTCTACCACCTGCTCGCCACGGTCCAGCAATCGCAGCACGATGTGCTTGCCGATGCCCTCGCAGCCCTCGACCGCCCAGACCCGGTCAGGCCATTGCTGACAGGGCCGCGAGCATGGCCTCGAAGGCGGTCTGGTCGGTCTCGTAGCGACCCTTGCCGAGCACGGTCTCGTCCTCGGCCATCGCCTTGATCGTCGCCGACCGCTTGTGCGGATCCATCCCGATCACCACACGACTGGTATCGCCCATGCGTCCTCCCGTGCTCGCCTCGATAGTGTGATGTGGCGCAGGAGGGCACCGCTTCTACCAGCAGAACATTCCCTTCTTCAGCCTCTCCCGCCCGGCGGCGGCCGGGGCAGCGCATGCCAAATGAGAGTCACACGACGCACCTGGACAGCCGCGAAAGAGCGACCACCCCGACCACCTGAACCGAACCTTGGCCAAGGCCCGATCCACGGTCAATGGAACTAGAAGCCGCTGGTCGCGCGGTCGTCCTCGCCGGTGCGGTTCGGATAGAAGCCATGCGCGCCCTGAACCGACGACTGTCCGACGAGGCCGACAGACAGATGGTCAAGGATGCCGAGACGACCGGGACGGGCCCGGGGAGCGACTCTGCAATCCAGCGCGGCCAGCCCAATCCCGACAGCTGACTCATCGGACAGGGGTCGAGAGTCACATGTCAGCACCCCGGCGGGCGGGGCACGGGGTACCAAGGAAGAACGCGTGTGCGCCGTCCGTGAAGCGGCAGCCGAAGGTGGGCTCGGCCACCTGGGCCGGGTTCAGGATGTCGTCGCCGGCCGGCCGGTGGCCGGTGTGCACCCAACGCACCAGATCCGTGAAGCCGCGTTGCATTTCGGCGGGCGTGAAGTCGCAGTGCCCGACCGACCGGATCGCCCGTGAGACGAACAACCTCGAACGGCCGGCCGCGGCGGCGCGCCGGCCGTACTCCTGCTCCATCGAGAACGGTACGAACAGGTCGCCCAGCCCGTGCAGGGACAGCACGGGGATGCGCGGGCGTCCCTGCACGGCCGGTACCCCGGACAGGTGCCGGCTGGGCGACGCGGTGCTGCGGACCCGCAGCACGGCTGCGTTGAGCCGGCGTTCGTCTGCGGACAACCGGGGGTCGCCGTCGAGTTGGTACACGGTTCGCACGTTCGATGTGACGTTGCCGTTCGCGATGCCGATGGTGCCGCCGCTCAATCCCGGGTAGAGCCCGAACAGGAACGGTGCACCGGTCAGCGGTGGACCTGAGCTCGCCGCGTTCCAGAAGGCGAAGGCGCCGTCGAAGCCGGGCCTGGTGCCGCCGCTACGCTGCTCGACGGTGGCCTCCCATTGCCGTCCGAGCGGGGTGAATACCGGTGTCGACCCGCTGCCCAGGCCGCTGCCCAGCAAAGGCAGTTCGGCCGCGACCTGTTGCCCGTACACCGCCGCGTAGTCGGCCGGTGGCTGCAACGGGAACGTGATCGGGGTACCCGTCAGGGCGGCGGCCGTCACGTTCGCGTCGAGGAAGTAGTCGAACAGCTTGGCGTCGCCGAGTACGCCGCATGCCGGCATGGCCCCGTCGAAGGCCTCCGGGAAGTGTTCGATCGCGACCGCTGTGATGTGCCCGCCCATGGACACGCCGGTCATGAAGACGTCGTCGGGCCGGTGGCCGACGGTCCGGCGGAACTGGGCGATCATCGCGTGCGAGTCGCGTACGCCCTGGCCGACGTCGTACCCGTTGGTCTGGTAGCTCGACGCCGCCCAGGCGAACCCCTGGCGGATGTAGAAGGCGCGCAGGCTGGGACTGTCGACCCAAACCGTCCGGCCGGTACCCCGGTATCCGTGCGCGTAGATCACGAGGTCGCCGTTCCAGCGCCGGGGCACCTCGATCCGGTACGCCGCGCCATCGACGATCGCGGCGTAGACCGTGGACAGGACTCGCCCGGCCGGATCGGTGAGCGGAGCGAACGGCGTCGACGTGCCGATGTCGCAGTGCGGATCGGCGACGGTGTAGCCGGGCTGGGTGGTACTGGGTACCGGCGGCGCGCAGCTGACCGGGGCCGCGGCTGCCGCCGTCACGGGAGCCGACAGCAGCCCGGTCACCATCGTGAGCGACGTGAGGAGGACGCGGAGGCTGGTGCTGATCATCGATGTTCACCTCGTGCCCCGGGCGACCCGACTAAACTATCAGCGTTAGTTTGAGCCACGTTAACCGATCCCCTCCGAACATGGAAGGACGGATACCCGGTGGCCCGACCCCGCCAATCGATCCTGACACGACAGCGGATCGTGGAGGTCGCGACCTCGATCCTCGACAGCGAAGGCATCCATGCACTGTCGACCCGACGCCTCGCCCACGAACTCGGAGTGCGCGCGCCCTCGCTGTACAACCACTTCGCCACCAAGGATGAGATCCTCGACGCCGTCGGCGACGAGATCATGGCGCAGGTGGACGTGACGATGTCCGGGCGGGACTGGGCCGGTGCGCTCACCGCGTGGGCCCGGGCTTACCGCAAGGCCCTGACCGCGCACCCGAACGCGGTACCGTATCTGGCCCATGGTCCGGCCCGGCGACCCGCCGCACT
>VAWN01000006.1:0-23176 GCA_005885555.1 Actinomycetota bacterium | reverse complement strand
ACCTGTGCGACGCGCACCGGCTGCGCGAGCACCGCCAACAGGTCGACGAGGGCGCGTTCGAACTGGGTCTGGCCACCCTGGTGGACGGCTTCGCGGCGCTGTACGCCGAGGTCGCCACGGCGCCCGATTGACCGTCCACAGTGGACGGCATGCGGGGCACCCTGGACCGGGCGCCCCGCAACGGACTCAGGCCGGGATGCCGTTCTCCGGTGGTACCGGCTGCGCGGTGGACGACTGCTCGACCGGTCCACCGGCGTCGTCGGTGGTGTACACCGGGCCGAAGAGCAACTGCTTGCCGCCCTGTACCTTGCCCATCTGCAGCCCGCGGTAGCCGGAGTGGTCGGTCTTGGAGTACCGGAACGGGGCCAGGCCCGGACCGGTGAAGCCGCCCTTCTCCACCGCCTGCACGATGCCCTGCCGGGTCAGGTTCTTGCCGGCCGCCTTGAGCGCCTGCACGAACAGGTAGCCGACCGAGAACCCGTACTCGACATTGCCGTCGAACGGCGCGCTGTTGTTGTACTGGTCATTGAGCTTGCGGAACTCGGCTATCCACGGGTTCGCGGTGTCGTCGACCGCCGGCAGGTAACTGGTACTCAGTAGGCCTTCGAGCAGCGGCGTGCCGGCCGCCTTCAGCAGACCCGACAGGGTGGTGTAGTCCGCGCCGACGTTGGAGACCACCCATTGGGTCCGGAAACCGGTCCGGGCCGCGGTACCGACGGCCAGTGCGGTGAAGCCGGGTACCGAGAAGCTGACCGTGACCTGGCAACCGGCCTGCTTTAACGCACCGATGGCCGGTGCCACGTTGGTGTTTGTGACGTCGTAGGTCTCGCTGTGCGCCACCCCACCCGCGCCGAGCACCTGCTGTACCCCCTTGAGCCCGTCGGCCCCGAAGTCGTCGTGCTGGCCGAACACGCACACCTTCTGGCCGGCGAAGTTCGCCTTCACGTAGTCGGCGATAATCTTCCCTTCGATGGTGTAGTTCGGGTTGTACCCGAAGGTGTACGGGTACTTCGTCGGCTGGTTCCAGCTCAGGCTGCCCGACGCCACGAACAGGTCGGGCACCTTGTTGGTGTTGAGGAAGTCCAGGACGCCGGTGTGCGTCGGGGTACCGAGACCGTTGAGGATCGCGAACACCTTGTCCTGCAGGACGAGTTGGCGTACCACCTGTTGGGTGTTCGCCGGGTTGTACCCGTCATCCATGATCTTGTAGGTGATCTTCCGCCCGAAGACGCCACCGTTGGCGTTGACGTAGTCGAAGTACGCCTTCGTGGCCGCGGATATCTTGCTGTAGCCCGCCGCCGCGGGTCCGGTCAGTGGCTGGTGCGTACCGACCACGATCTCGGTGGCCGTGACACCGGGAACGGATGCGGTCGTGGGCTTCCCGGAGCCACCGCACGCAGTGGCGCTCGCCAGGAGGACCGCGCCGAGCACCGCCGCGCCGATCCGCGCGATGCGATCCATGTTCCAGCACCCCCTTCGTCGGGGTTGGACATCAGGTGTGCGTAGCCACCGGAGGAGGTGACTCCGCGTCATGGGCGGACGGGTCCACCCGGCGCACTGGACGGTTGTGCCGTCTGCCGCGCGCCCATCGGCCGGCTCGGTTCAGCAGGCCCTGTATGCCGCCGGGGGCGGCGATCATGACGATGACGAGCAGCAGTCCGAACACGGCCAGCGGCAGGTTGCCGGCCAACCGCTGGGTGAGCGCCGGTGACAGCGCAAGGCTGCTCGTCAGCGTGTCGGTCAGGTACGGCAGCAACACCAGCAGCAGGCTGCCCCACACCGCGCCGGCGAGGCTGCCCAGGCCACCGACCACGACGGCCAGCAGCAGGTTCAGCGACAGGGTGAGCGCGAACGCGCCGGGCGAGACGCTCTGGGCCAGGACCGCGAACATGCCGCCGCCCAGTCCCGCGCAGGCCGCGCTCACCACGAACGCGAGCACCTGGGTACGCGCGACCGGGATGCCGGCCAGCCGCGCGGCCACCTCGTCGTCTCGTACCGCGCGCAGCGTGCGTCCGAAACGACTGCGGATCAGGTTGGCCAGCAACAACAGCGTGAGCAGCGCGGCGCACAGTGCCAGCCAGGCCTGCCAGCGCTCGACGGGAAAATCCTCCCCCAGTGCCGCGGGCGTCGGCGGCAGGTACACCGAAAGGCCCTGGTCTCCATGGAACACACCGCCGAAGACGGTGGTCACCGCCGGTACCGCGACCGCCACCACGAGCGTGAGCCCGGCGAGGTACGGGCCGCGCAGCCGGGCCGCAGCCACCCCGATCACCGCGCCGGACGCCGCCGCCGCACCCACTCCGGCCGCGAGGGACACCGGAACTGTCCACTGTGTACCGACGTCGTGCGCGCCGAACCCGTTCTGCACCAACGCGACCGTATACGCGCCGACTGCCATCAGCGCACCGTGCCCGAGGGAGAGCTGGCCGTTCAGCCCGGTGAGGACGGTCAGCCCGGCTGCCGCACACAGGTACGCCGCGGCGGTGGCGAGCTGGTAGTCGCGGAACGGGTCCAGCACGGACGTGACCCCGAGCAGTACCGCGGCGGCCAACGCCGTGGCCCCCAGGTGCCGCAGCAGCGTCCAGTGCCTCATACCCGCCTCGTCTGCGCACCCGAGAACAGCCCGCTCGGCCGCACCAGCAGGACCACGACCAGCAGGGCAAGCACGGCCAACGGCGTGGTACTGCTCCCGAGGTACCCGCCCACATACGACAGAACCAACCCGACCACCAGGCCGCCCACCACCGCACCGACCGGACTGTCCAGCCCGCCCACGACCGCGGCCGTGAACGCGGACACGAATACCAGATCCATCGCGGTGGGATGCAGTCCCAGTCCGGTCGGGATCACCAGCATCCCGGCCAGTGCGCCGACCAGTGCCGCCAGCGCCCAGCCGAGGGTGAGCATGCCGCCGACGTTGACCCCGAGCAGCCGGGACACCTGGGGCGCGAACGCGGCGGCGCGCATCCGCAGCCCCGTCGCGGTACGGGTGAACAGCACCGCCAGCGCGAGCATCAGCGTGAGCACGGTACCGAACACGAACAGGTCGTACCGGGACACCAGCGGTACCCCCGCCACGGTCATCGCCGCCCGGCTGAACGGGGCCGGGAAGGGCAGGAACTGGTTGCCATAGATCATCCCGAGTACGCCCTGTCCGATCAGGACCAGTCCGAGCGCCACGATGACGGCGTTCAGCGGGGGTGCCTGCTCGACCCGGCGCATCACCACCCGCTCCACCACGGCTCCGAGTACCAGGCCACCCAGCAGCGCGGCGACGAATCCCGTCCAGTACGACCCGGTGGCGCCGGCCACGCTGTACGCGAGGTACGCGGTGGCCACCGCCATCACACCCTGCGCGAAGTTCACGATGCGGGTACCCCGCCAGATCAGCACCAGCGCGAGCGCGAAGGCGGCGTACACCGCGCCACGGGACAGCCCGTCAACGGAGAGGAACAGGAACCGGTCCATCAGAACCCCAGATACGCGTGCCGGAGTCCGGCGTCGCCAGCCAGCCGGCCCGCCTGCGCCGCCGCCACCACCCGGCCCAGCGACATCACGACGCCATCGTCGGCGACGGACAGCGCGCTGCGCACGTTCTGCTCAACCAGCAGCACGGTCAGCCCGGTTTCGTCGCGCAACCGCCGCAACAGCCCCATGATCTGGGCGACCACCCGTGGCGCCAACCCCAGCGACGGCTCGTCGAGCAGGAGCAGCCGGGGTCCGGCCACCAGCGCCCGGCCCAGCGCCAGCATCTGCGCCTCGCCGCCGGAGAGCTGGTGGCCGAGGTACCGGCGCCGGGCGGCGAGCGGCTCGAAAAGGTCGTACACGTCGGCCACGGCCCGCCGCAGCGCCCGCCGGTCGCGCCGCCACAGTCCACCCAGCCGCAGGTTCTCCTCCACCGTCAGCTCGGCGATGACTCCCCGCCCCTCCGGGACGTGTACCAGCCCGCGCCGGACCAGATGCTGCACGCTCACGTCGCGCAGTTCCCGGCCGGCAAAGACGATCCGCCCGGCGCTCGGCCGTACCAGACCCGACAGCGTCCGCAGCAGTGTGGTCTTCCCGGCCCCGTTGGCCCCCAGCACCGCGCAGATCGTGCCGGCCCGTACCGCGAGGTCGACACCGTGCAGCACGGGTACCCCGTCGTACCCCCCGGTCAGCCCGCTGACCTCCAGCAACCCGGTCACTGGAACGCCCCGCTGTCCGCGTCGGTACCGAGGTACGCGTCGGCGACCCGCTGGTCGCTGCGTACCTGGTCCGGCGTGCCGGCCGCGATGACCCGACCGAAATCGAGCACCACCACCTGCGCGCAGACCCGCATCACCAGGTCCATGTGGTGCTCCACAAGGGCCACCGCACAACCACCACCGGACCGGGTCGGCAGTCCCTCGATCACCCGGGCAAGTTCGTCGATGTCGTCGGCGCCGAGTCCGCCAGCGGGCTCGTCGAGCAGCAGCAGCCGAGGACCGGACGCCAGCGCACGGGCCAACGCGACGCGCTTGCGTACCGGGTACGGCAGGCTCTCCGGCGAGCGGTCGGCGTACCCGGCCACCCCCAGCTCGTCAAGGCGGTCCAAGGCGGCACGGCGCAGCGCCCGCTCGTCCCGGTCACTGCCAGGCAGGGCCAGCAGGGCCTGAGCGAAATGCGATCGCGCCGACGTTGCGGCCCCGACCATCACGTTCTCGACGACGGTCAGGCCGGCGAAGAGGCCCACACCCTGCAGCGTGCGGGCAATACCGAGCCGGGACAACCGGTCCGGTCGGGGGCGCAACCGCGCACCCGCCCAGCTCATCGAGCCACCGCGGGGCCGGACGAAGCCGCAGATGACGTTGAACAGGGTCGTCTTGCCGGCACCGTTGGGTCCGATGATCCCCACCACGCCCCGCTCAGGCACGGTCAGCGACACCTTGTCCAGGGCGACCAGACCGCCGAAACGAACACTGATACCCCGAAGGGCGAGGCTCTGGCCGTCAGACGGCAGGCTGGCGGACCCGGACCCTCGCTCCACGGCCATCGACATCACGCTCGATCCGGCAACGGTGCACAGCTAGCGTTGCTGGGCATCAACTTACAGTGTTAGTTAATCTCGTGCCAAGCCTGGCCAGCGCCTCGGGACCTGCCGCTGAGGGTCAGCGCCCGGTGTGCGCCGGTCGTACCGGCGAGCGGCACGACGCCTGATGCCAGGCCAGGGGCAGCACGTCGTGAACTCAAGCAGCGCGGCGGTACCCGTGGATCAGCCCGCCCAGCACGTCGACCCGCTTCACGGTCGACTCGTCAGCGTCCGGCTGGACAAGCGTCAGCCGGCAGGCCGCACGCGGCGGCCGCAGATCCAGGCTCCGGGCGGCGATGTCGGTGGCGCGTAAGCTGGCCCGGCGTTGCCATCACCGGCTGCGGGCGCTCGGCGACACCGCCCTCGCGCCGACCTGACCCGTTCCAGACCACCGGCATCGGCACGGCTGCCGTGCCCGCGCTCTGCCCGCCCATCGCTGATGCGCGTGTGGCCAGCTCCCGCGTAGGCACTGTCCGCCAGCACCCTTGCTGGACGGCCGGCGAAAGTACGAGCGGCCACACCCCGTCTCCGCGAGACACCCCATCGATCATCATGTCGCCGGGCCCATGACGCGGCCCGAGCACCCAGATAAGCCTGGGCGCCCGCGGACACCCCAGCCGTATCCACATCGGACAGACCAGACCCCACTCCCGGACGAGTATCCGTCGATCCTTGCCGGGATCAACGCCAAGCCCCCTTCGGGATGGCCTACGGCCAGTCGATCAGCAGGCCACCAGCGGGACTGTCGGCGGCCTCGACAAGCCGCAGCCCGTCGTGGACGGTTCTGATGTTGGACCAGGGTAGGAATTCGAGGGCGACGCGGGTACCCGCGTCCGCGGCGTCGGTCGCGAGCGCGCCGAACTCGGTGATCCATCGGTCGGGGTTCCACGGGTCGCCGCTGATTTTGACGTGGTGCGCGCCAAGTGCCTCGGCTGCGTCGAGCAGGTCGCGGCGGATCTCGTTGGAGGGATGCCCGGCCGACCCATCGGTCCACCAGTCGGTGAGCAGTTCGAGTTCGAGGTCGACCATTGCGTTGTCGTCGAGCAGCGCCCGCAGGCCGCGCACGCCGTATTGGTCGAGTGCGGGCATGAGGTCGGCGTGCAGGAGCCCGATGCCGTGGAATCCGGCCGCAGCTGCGGCTTCGACCCGTTTGCGGATCGGAATCGGGCTGCGCTGGTCGCCGCGCAGTGGAGCTGCGTTCCCGGCGGTCGTCCACCCGCAGCCATCTGGCCGCGTGGCTGCTCATCGCCGGCTACGGCGGGTTCACCGCGCTCACCGACGGGGTCGGCAAAGCGTGGATCTCCGGACGGCTGCCGGCCGCCGTGCAGGGCAGCGGGCAGGGCGTCTTCCAGGGCCTGTCCGGCCTCGGCGTGCTCGCCGCCGGGGTGTGGGCCGGGCTGGCCTGGGGCGCCGACGGCACAGTCCCGCTGCTGATCTCCGGCCTGACCCCCGCCGCCGCGGTCCTCGCCGCCGGGCTGTTGGCCGCGTCGATCCGGCGACCCTCGGCCGACTCGACCCTGCCACGGCCGTGACGACGGCCAGCCAGCCGTTCTGAACGAGAACGCCGGGCGACATTGACCCGTGTGACAGCCTGGTGGTACACGACACCGGGCAGCACCGCCGCGCCCACCACCTGCATGCGGCGCCCACCAACACATCGGGGAGGCGGCCATGCGCGAACCACGCCCCGCCGTGGCGGCCGTACCGGTCGCCCTGATCGCTGTACTGCTCAGCCTCGCCGGTTGCGGCAACCACCGGCCCACCCGACTCACGCCGCCGGCGGGTGCCACCGCGGCAGCTCAGCCCCCGCCAAGCGGACCAGCCAGCGCACCGCCGGCCGGCGGCTGCCGGAGCGGCACCACCACCCTGACATGGCAGCCCGACAGCCCGCCCCCGACACCGATCTGCGTACACACAGGCACCGAGATCACCGTCATCCTGCTCGGCCGCATCCACTACCAGTGGGCGCCGCTGACCAGCTCCGACCCGCAGGTCGCCGCAGCCGGCGAAACCGGCCAGGATCAGGAAGGCGCCGCCCACTCAACGATCCACGCGATGCGCGCCGGCATCGCTGTGGTCACCGCGACAGCCACCAGCCGAACCGAACCCGCAGACCCGGCCATCACCTGGCGGCAATCGATCACTGTGACCGACTGACTCTCCACCCGCACCGTCAGCCATGCCGGGTGGCCGGCGGCCAGGCAAGCCGAGAAGCACGTGACCGCCCCGTGACGTCGCCGGCCCGTCCGCCCGTCGAAGCCGGGCACGATGGGAACGGCATGCCTGCACCCGCACCAAACGCGGCCAAGCCCCTGCGCGATGGGACGGAACCTAGCGACAAATCTCGACCAAACCGCCAGAGTTCTGGTGCCCGCGCCCCGCGAGCTGCTGCCGACTGGCCACGCGAGGTCGCGCCGGGGCGCGCCGACTCAGGGGTCGGCGACCCCGGACGCCGTCGCCCCCGCACACGCGGTCACACCCTGGGTTGTCAGCGACCCGAGGTGAGGTCGGCCCGCTCCCGCAGCCCCCGCCACACCCGGTCATACCTGGATGTGGCGGGAGCGCTGTCAACGGGTTCGGGTCGGGTCAGTGCAGCGTCTGCGGCACTGTCAGCGGCGTTGAGCCCGCGATGCTGGTGTCTGGGTGTCGGCCCGGTGCGCCCCCGCCAGCGACCGGCAGACCGCCGGTGGGCACGTACATGGCCAGGTTGAAGGTGGAACCGGTCGGGGCGTGACCGATCGGGATGACCGGGAAGGCGTTGCCGCCGGGCCGGACCGAGGTGGAGATGTAGTCGCCGAACATGCGGCCCTGGCTCGTGTTGGGCAACCAGGACAGGTTCATCGGTCCGGCCACCTGCGTGGCCACGCTCCAGCTCGTGCCGCCGTTGACCGAGGAGATGAACCCGACGTCCAGCCGGCAGGTCGAGGCGGTGCAGCTGCTGGTCGGGTAGAAGTAGTAGGTCAGCCCGACCCGCGCGGTGCTACCTGCGGTGGATCGGTCCACGCCGATACCGGGCTCGAAGTGGTCGACGGTGCTGGACGTCGCGTCGATCGGTACCCGCACCGGTGAACTCCAGGCGCTGCCGGTGGCCGACGTGGACAGGACGATGTCGTTGGCCGGGCAGCCGGACCGGAACCGGCAGTCCGACCACACCACGTAGGTGGCGCCGGCGGCGTCGATCTCGGCCGAGGGCAGCGCACCCGAGCGTAGGCCACCGGCGTCGGTGTGGTGGCGGATTGTGGAGACCAGCACGCTGGCGGCCCAGCTGGTGCCGCCGTTGGTGGAGGTGCGCATCTGCATCAGGTTGCCCGCGCCGGTGTTGTCGTACTCGGTGTAGCAGTTGCCCTAGTGCGGGCTGGACGGGGTGTTGTCGCAGGCGATCCAGTTCTTGTCGTTCGAGCTGGGCGCGGTGAGCACCGGCGCCGACCAGGTGGTGCCTCCGTTGGTGGACCGGCTGGTGAGCACGTCGACCGCGCTGGAGGAGATCCCCAGCGAGGAGATCAGCCAGACGTTGTGCTTGGCGTCGAAGGCGACCGAGGCGTCGCTGGCCTGCCCGTACTTGCCTCCGGTGTTGGTGGTCAGCCCGGGCAGCGACCAGTGCGTCCACGTCGCGCCACCGTCTTTCGAGGTGGCGAACCCGACGTCGGAGGAGCCACGCCGAAGACCCGCCCGATCTGGAACCCAGCCACGATCGTATTGCCGAAGGTGAACGTGTCCGGGCAGGGGTCACCACGCGCGGGGCAAGGCGATCCCGGCCCCGCCAACCCGGGCGGTCGCCCGGCTGATCCCAGGCAGCGCGCCGGCGATGTAACGCCAGCGGCCGACCGTACGGCGTTCCGCTCGCGGCGCAGTCCGCGCAGGGCGATCAGATACCACGCCGCGTACAACCGGTCGCCCGTGACGGTACGCAGGAAGCCTTCGCGAGCTGGTATGGGGTCCAGACGCCCATGGCGGGTCGGATGCCCGTGGCCTGCGGACACGCGACGCGCGCTTGGTCCACACCACGGCCCACGGCCGGGGGCGCTAGGCAACTCAACCCGGCGGGCTGCGTTGTCAGTACCTAGCCCTTCCCCGACGGCGGTGGTGAGCGCGGCCCGCAGGGCGGGTGCGGATCTGGTGCAAGGTCGACGGGGTGCGGGGCTGGCCGGACCGGTTGGTCATCGCGGCGGCGCGCTGGCCGGTGGCCAGCTCGACCAACCGGAGGTGACCCAGGTGTGGGATGAGGAACTGCTCGATGTACCCGGCGTGGGACAGTCGGGTGGTCGGCCGGATCGATGCCCGGGTGGACAGCCGGTACCGCAACCACCGCTGCACCGTTCACGCCCGACCGGCCCGCGTCTCCCGCGACGCCGTCAGCCAGGAGTCCCTCGCCCGCAGCGCCGCCGAGCGCGAGCGGTGCCCGCCCCGACCGATCGGCTCGGCCCGGCCGAACACGTTCGGCGCCAAACGCGGGAAGTACCTCGACCCATGCGTGGGGCTCAGCCAACCGGGCACAAGCCCGGTCCAACCGCCGACCCGTCATCGGGTCGCCGGCAGCCGCACCGCTTGAACACATTGCTGTTGCCGTCCTCCTTGACCGACTGCCGCACCCGCTGACGGCCCGGGGCAACGTGACCGGAGAGGGTCAGGCGAACCTGAGGATGCAGATGATCCCGACGACGAGGCTGTAGATCGCGAATGGCGTCAGGGTCCGATGGGGTGGTGTGGTGTTTCGCCGGTTGGGTGTGCCGGTGGGCCGGGTGGCGCCGGGTTCGCTGGTCTCCGTGGAGTCGTGTCGGTGGCTGGCGGGCCCGGGGTCAGGTCCAGATAGACAGGCGGCGTAGCCGGGCCAGGACCTGGGCCAGTAGCTGCTGGCCTGGGGGTAGCCGCAGGGTGATGTGCCCGGCGTGGCGGACCAGGCGGGCCCGGACCGCCAGCAGCCGGTGAGGTAGGGTGCCCAGATGATTGCGGCCGTGTCCGTCACCACGGTCGAGTCCGGCCAGTTCCTGTAGCCAGGCGGACAGGTTGACCGCCAGCAGTGCACCCCACATCCACGCGCTGTTGGCCGCCCGGGTGGCCGCTGGCAGGTGCCGCAGCGCGGCGCCGTGCTTGGCATCGCGGATCCTGTCCTCAATATCGGTGCGCACCCGGTGCCATGCCTCGGCCGCGACCGCCCTAGCCGGGGTGGACACGTCCAGGTTGGTGGCGATGAACGAGTACGCGTACACGCGCTCGACCAGCCCGTCCAGCGCCAGCGCCAGGGCCAGCTGGTCCTTGGGGATGGTGCGCCGGCGAACTTACCGCAGTTGATCGCGCAGTCGCCGATCGCCACCACAATCCGCGGTTGGCTCACAGGCTCGAACGTGCGCCGCAGCGGCACCGCCATGTTGCGCGTCACCGGCCCGGTCACCAGCAACGCGTCGGCATGCCGCGGCGAGGCAACCAGCCGGTACCGTAGCGCTCCGCGTCATACACCGGCCCGAACACCGAGCCGATCTCGATCGCACACCCGTTGCACGACCCCGCGTCCACATGCCTCACCTGCAGCGATCCGCGCAGCGCCGCCGCCTTCGGGCAGGACAGCGCCGCCGGCCGCCGCGGGGCGGGCTCAGCCACCCGCCCCACCTGGCGGATCTTGCGTAACAGGTTGACCACGACCAATCGTCTTGCCTCACTCCTGGGGACGTGGTGGAACGGGCGAGGCGGCACGCAGATCCGCCAGGAGTCCCACCTGACCGGCCAGCATCTCGCTCAGCATCCGCCGCCGGGCGACGGCCAGCAGCTCGGCGACCTGCGGGCTGGTCAGCGCGTAGTGAACCGTGGAGCCTTCCTTGCGGAAGCTCACCAGACCCGAGCGGCGCAGCACCGCCAGGTGCTGGGACAGGTTGGTCGCCTCGATACCCACCTCGGGCAGCATCTCGCCGACCGCCCACTCGGGAAAGCAGCTCCAGGATCCGGATCCGGGCGGAGTGTCCCAGCGTCTTGAACAGCTCCGCCTTCGCCTGGTACAGCGGCCGGCTCACCCGCACCCCCCACCCGGCGTCACCACGTCATCCATCAGTCGCACATTTTTGTCAAGCCATCAGATACGGGGTCCCGGAGGGGTTACCGTCACCCGTCGCGGCATCACTGTCGTCGCGGTCACCGACCTGACGGCACCCACGACACTGGCGCACCTGCTGGCACACGACGCGATCCGCGACTCGGTCTACGGCCGGCCGCCCGTCCCCGTGCTCGCCCAACACGGCGGCCCGGTGGTCGACGGCGTACCGACGGAGGTCTCCTCCCATTCCGAACCAGACGCCGTGCCAGGGGGACGCTTGGGCGTCGACCTGGTGCTGGAGGCCACCGGGCGGTTCCTCGCCGCGACTCGACCCGAAGCGTCGCCGGCACCTACCTGCGGGTGCCCGTCGCCATCGGCTGCGCGGTCATCGTGACCCTGCGGTCAGCCGACCCCGCACCATGGCGCAGATCAACCAGGCATCAGCCGCTGCGCACCGCGACCCCTGCGCGGCATGATCTACACCGAAAAGCCGATCGTGTCCGCCGACGTGGTACCTGGACCCGGGCCATCGGCGAACAGGTCAGCGTGCTCGGCTGGTTCGACAACGAATGGGGATTCGCCCACCGCTGCGGGCGTGGGAAGGGCGGCGAGTTCGGTCAGGCTCGCCCACGCGCCCGCTACGTCGAGCGCGCGTGCGGCATACGCCAGATTCAGCAGCTCCTCGCTGAGGTAGCGGTCGTACTTGTCGTGGATCTTGGCTCGGACCGTGGCGGCGAGCGCCACCGGCGCCGGTGCTGGTCCTGCGGCGAGCTTGCGGACCACGTCGAGAAGCCGAGCCGGCGAGCAGTTGCCGATGGTGATAGCCAGTCCGTCCTGCCCGACCTCCAGGCCGTGTGTGGCGAGGACGACGGCGAGGGTGTTCATGATCCGATCGCCCCGCCACGGGAAGACGACGGTCTCCGCGCCCCAGGGGAAGATCCGGTGCGTGGCGTGGCCGTACGCGTGGAACGCGGCCCGCCCCTCGGCCAGTAGCGTGCGCGCGGTCGCGTCGAGGTAGCGGGGGGTCTCGCTCGACCGGTACAGCCGGCGCATCGCGCGCCGTACCTCGTCGGCGACCTCGCCGCCGGTACCCGGGAAGACCGGTGGCCGCCCGGTTTCGGCAGCGGTCAGCTCGATCACCCGCTGGGCGGTGTCCACCGAGATGACGCGCCAGCGCGCGCCGCTGAAGATCAGGAACGTGCCGGGCAGGATCGGGCGGTCCACCGGGAGTGAGCCCAGCGTGTAGCCGTCCGCGACCAGCCGGTAGTCCAGGGAGGTCCGGAACGAGGCGTAGAAGCTGTAGTGGCTGAGTAGCCGTTCGCCTTCGCGGCCGGGCAGCAGCAGGCCGTCGGCTTGTTGCTGGAGCAGGTCGCGCCGGCCCAGGTCGCGCAGGACGGCGGCGAAGGTGCTCTGGTCGACGCGGTGGAACGGGCCGCTCGCGCACAGCACTTCGAAGAGCTGACGGGCGGTCGTACCGCCGTGTTGCGCAGCTATCGACAGCACCTGCTGGATGAGGGTGGACAGATGTATGCCGGTCGTGTCCGGCGGCTCGTACCAGCTTGCGGTCAGCAGTTCGATCATCGCTACCGACTGGAACAGCTCGGCCCGCAGCGCGTCTGTCGGGCTGAGGCCCGGCGCGAGTTCGGGCTCGGAGACGTACACCCGCAGGACGGCGGGCCGGCCCGGCCGGCGACCGGAGCGGCCGAGCCGCTGGCGCAGACCGGCGACGGTCGGTGGGGCACCGACCTGGGCGACCGAGTCCACCGAGCCGACGTCGATGCCCAGCTCCAGGGTGGAGGTACAGACAGCGGTCACCGTCGTGACCGGGTCCTTGAGTCGCTCTTCGACGTGCTCGCGGACCTCCCGGGAGAGGCTGCCGTGGTGGGCGAGGAAGCTCGCCGGTACCCCGGCCCGCGCGGCGCGCTGGGTGAGCATGTCGGCGTAGGTTTCCACGGCCGCGCGGGAGTTGGCGAAAACGAGGTTGTCGGTGCCGCGCAGGGTCTGGAACAGGTGGTCCGCTATCGCTGCCCGGTCCGCGGGCTCCTGCCCCGGCGCAGTCGGGGCGGCCGGGTCGAGACAGGCCCGGATCTGGAGCCGGATCTCGCCGCCCGGCTCAGTGGAGGCGACCACCGCCACCTCGGTCCCGTGCCGCGGCCGCAGGAACTCCGCCGCGCCGGCGAAGTCGCCGAGCGTCGCGGACAGTGCCACCCTCGGCACCCGTCGACCCGCCGCCCGTTCGACCCGGTGCAGCAGGGCCTGCAGTTGCGCACCGCGCTCGGTGCCGATGAAGGAGTGCAGCTCGTCGATGACCACATAACGCAGCCCGCCGAAGACCCGGCGGACCCGATCGGCATGCCGGACGAACAGCGCCTCCAGCGACTCCGGGGTGATCAGAAGCAGCCCGGCCGGTGCGCGCAGGACGTGGGCCTTGCCAGCCGCCGGTGCGTCGCCATGCCAGCGGTGCACCCGCAGGCCCAGCGGCTCGGCCAGCTCGAGGATGCGGTCGTACTGGTCGTTGATCAGGGCCTTGAGCGGGCTCACGTACAGTCCCGCGACGCCGGCGTCGACGCCCAGTTCGTGCTGGCGGCCGAGTACCGAGCAGATGGGCAGCAGCGCCGCCTCGGTCTTGCCGCTTGCGGTGGCCGACGCGATGATCACGTCGCGCTCGCCGGTGATGATCAGCTCGGCGGCGCGCTCCTGCACGTCGCGGAGCCGATCCCAGCCACGGTTGTAGATCCACCGCTGGATCGCCGGGTGGTACCGCGCATATGCCCGCGAGGGCTGCACCGGCGGCGGTGGAGCCGGCAGTTCAGAGCCGGAACCGGGTGAGCTCGTCATCGTCGATCGTGGTTGGCTCCGGGCCGGCGGGGGCGGCGAGATCGACGGCCCGAACCAGTTCGGACCAGTGCAGATCGGGGTGCTGTTCCAGCAGTGCGAGCAGGTCGAGGAAGCCGCGGATGGTCTCGCGGGGGGTCCGGAAGTAGGCGTCGCCGAGTCGCGCCGCGCAGTGCGCCATGTACGCGGTGAGCGTCTCGTCCGGTACGAGGTATCGCGCCGGGTCGCCGTCGGCGTACACGTGCCGGAGCCTGGTGAGCAGGACGAAGATGTCCTCCGGCATGAGGTTGCCCAGCCGGACCACCGGACCGGAGTGGTCCACCCGGTCGGCCGAGGCGAACCGGTTCGGCGCGAGCCGCGAGGCCAGCGCCGGGTACGAGAACAGCCCGCGCCGCGGATCCATCAGGAACTCGGGCGTGCCGCCGAACAGGAAGCCGATGTGCTCCGCGCTGCCCTGCGTGGTGTCGTTGACGATCCGCAGCACCTGCTCGTAGTTGGCGCTGCGGACCGCCGATCCGGTGATCTTGTACAGGTTGACCATCTCGTCCAGGCAGACCAGCAGCCCGGTGAAGCCGGCCAGCCGCACGAAGCGCGCCATCAGCTTGAGGTGGTCGTAGAAGGTCGCGTCGTCGATGATCGTCCGCACGCCGAGCGCGGCCCGGGCGTCGACCCGGCTGGTGAACTCCCCGCGCAGCCAGCGCACCGCGTCGGCCCGCAGCCGTTCGTCGCCGCTGTCGTAGCCACGCCAGTAGGTGCCCACCACCGCGGCGAAGTCGTAGCCACCGGTCAACTCGGCGAGCGCCGCGAGCCGGGACCTGATGGTGTCGGCCGGGTCGTCGCCGCTCGCGTTGGCCTCGTCGAGCGCCCTGGTCACGAAGCGTTCCACGACGCTTGCGAGGGCTCCGCCGTCGGGTCGTGCCCGGGTGGCGAGGTTGCGCATCAGCTCCGCGTAAAGGCTGCGCGCCTGCCCGGACCCGGCGTACAGCCGCCGGTCCGGTGACAGGTCGGCGTGGACGGTGACGAGCCGCTTCTCCAGTGCTACGGAACGGACCAGGTTCAGGAAGAACGTCTTCCCGGAGCCGTACTCGCCGATGACGAACCGGCAGCCCGCGCCGCCGCCGGCGATCCGGTCGATGTCCTGCGCCGCCGCCTGGACCTCGGCGGCCCGGCCAACCTGGATGTGCTGCTGCCCGACGCGCGGGACCATGCCGGCGCGCAGCGAGGCGACGATCGCGTCCCGCTCGCGCCGCCGGATCCGGCCAGGTTGGATCGACACGCTCTGGTTCGTCATGCGAGCAGCTCCAGGAGTACGTCGTTGTCGACCGCGAGCGTATCGTCGCCCTCGATGACGGGCACACCGGTGGCGTCGATCGCGACCTCGTTCAACACATCGAGCGCACCGTCCGGCAGCACGCCGTGTGCGGCGGCGAGCGACGCGAACTCCTCCCGGCTCCAGGATGGTCGGGTCGCCAGGGCGCGAAGCAGCGCGCTGTGCGCGGGGTCGAGGCTCGCGATCAGGTCCGCTCCGTTGGCGACGGACTGGACGGCCGTGGGCGCCTGCTCCAGGAGGTCCCCATTGTTGAAGATCGTGTTGAGCAGGGTGGTGACGGCGGCGCTGTCGGCGATCGTGCGCCTGATCGCGGCCTGGTCGAGTTGCACCGCTGCGGACAAGGCCCGGTCACCCGCCCACGGCAGCGCGTATCCGCTCGGGACGGCGTCAGGGACCTGCACGGCGACCGGCTCGTCCGGCTCGTGGACGCTCGCGCCGACCTGTGCGGTGGCGGTGTGGTCACCGTATCGGGCGACCGGCAGCGGGCGGGGGAGGGTGGGTGCCGCGCCGACGCTGCGCTCGTGCAGCCGGTGGAAAACCAGGTCCGGCTCCAGCCCGAGGACCCGGTAAACCCGGGTCAGCGCGGCCACGGTGGCGGGGCCGGCCGCCGGATCCGCCGCCAGGGCCACCGCGATCAGGTAGTGGGCGGCGGTCTCCCGTTCGGCGGCCGTCAGCATGGTGGTCTGCCGGCCCAGCCGGTCGATGTCGACGCGGGTGGTCAGCAGCCAACCCAGCCGCGCCGCCAGCCGGAGGTCCTCGCCCGGATCGAGGCGCAGGTGCGCCGCGACTTCGCGGGCGATGGCGAGTACCGCCTCACCGAGCGGGTTCCGCGGGTCGACCGGTCGCGCCGCGGTGGCCACCGCGGCGGCGCATCGTACGATCGCCGCCGCGGCGGGAAAGCGGGCGCTCGGGCGGTCGGACGCCGGCCGGCCGAGGCGGAACAGCACGGCCTGCCCCCGCGTCAGGGTCGGGCCGCCGAAGCGCACGTCGGGCTCGACGCCGAAGTCCAGCAGCGCCAGTACGGTGAGCAGCGCCGCGGCCTCGTCCCGTGCCATGCGTTCCGGCGCCGCCGTCGACCAGAACGCCCAGAACCCGGCGCCGTCGATGACTGCCTGTGGCCGGCCGTCGAGTTGCTGTTCCGCCCACACCCGCAGCGCGCCGAGCGGGCCGTGGCCGGCGTCCACCAGTTCGCGGGGCAGGAGCGCCGCGGCGGCGAGCGAGCCACGCGCGTGGGGGAATCCGGCGGACCACCGGCGGTACGGGTCGAGCGCCGCGGTGACGCCGTCGACCAGGCTGCCGAGCGCCCGCGTGCTGCGCGGCTCGGCCAGGACGTCCGGCAGGTCCTCCCGGCACACCAGGGTCGTGGTGAGGGTGGGGCTGGCCGGCTGGTACCGCAGGCGGACGCCCGGCACGTCACCCGGTGGCACCAGGCCGGGGCCGTGCCGGTCGCGGTATCGCAGCGCGAACAGCCGGTCGAACTCGTCCGGGCAGTCGACCTCCGCGCGGCGCCTGGTCAGCGACGGGTGGTGCCGGACCCAGGCGCGCGCCCAGTCCGCGGGCACCGGGGCGCAAGCGGCCGCGAAGCGAGCCAGCGCCACCCGCACCCCGACGGGTGTGGGACCGTCCCCGTGCGGCGGGGCGGCGGCCGGCTCAGCCCGGCGTCCCGGGTTGGCCCGCGGTGCGGCGAGCAGTTCGAGCAGGTCGAGAAGGTTGTCGAGCGTCCGGCGCAGGGTCGGCCCGCCACCCACCTCCCCGGCCCGCTGCACGCCGTACCGGACCCGCAACCGGCGCACCTCGGTCGTGATCGCGCGCAGCTCCCCTCGTACCGCCGGGTCGTGGCCGGCGTCGAGGAGTACCCGGCGCTCCAATCCGAAGCAGAACAGTAGGACCAAGCCCGCCGGAACGTCGCCGCGCCGGCCGCCCGCCAGCCAGTCCAGGTACACCCCCCGAGTCCTCGGCGGGAGCAGGTGATACGCCAGCTCCGGCCCTGAACCGGGGTCTGTCGCCGGGCTTACCGGCGCCGCGACAGGCAGGTCGGGGTTGACCAGCGCGGGCTCGACACCTCCGGATGACGACCGCAGGTGTCGGCCTAGATAGACGAATCCGTCGGGGATAACATGGGCGCCGACTGCGGCCGGTTGCCCGGGCGGCATCCACCGCCCCGCTGCGGAGTCCGGTCCGTCAAGCACGGCCCAACTGTATCGACCGGGCGTATGAGCCCATTGGGGGAAGCCTTCGGTGCCACTGGCAGACTCGAGCGAACTGAACAACGACGCGAAAGATCTGGGGACGATGGAGGCGACGCTCGCGGCGACCGAGCGTGAGGTGGATGCCGCGCTGCGCAGAGCGACCGCCACCGTACGGGAGCTGAAGCGGGCGCTGGGCGCGGCGCGCAGCGGCCACATCCGCGATCTGCGGAAGTCGTTGAGCGCCGCGCGTGACGCCGCTGGTGAGCTGGCCGACGGCGCAGGTGCCCTGGCCAACGGCTTCGACTTCGACGATCAGGCGTATCTCTCGTCCGGCGGGTACGTGAAGGAATTGCTGGCCGAGGCGGAGGCGCGGGGGTTGTCGATCGTGGAGGACGATGACCGGCTGCTGTGCTACCCGTCGCTGCTGCGCATCGTGCCGGGCGACGCCGCGGTCGAGGTGGACAAGGCGCGGGACCGCCGGCTGCGGCCGTCGGTGCTGGTCGCCGCGCTCGCCCGGGCACAGGAACGGGGGCCACGGTTCAAGGCCGAGGCGTTCCTCGACAGCCTTCGTTCGGCCTACGAACTGCTCGTGTCGAGCACGGGCAAGCGCGTCGACGCGGTGGTCCGGCTGGTCGACATCTGGTCGGTGTTGACGATGCTGCCCGGCCAGCGCGGTCAGTACTCCAAGCAGGAGTTCGCCCGGGATCTGTACCTGCTCGACCAGAGCGGCGTGACGCACACCGCGCGCAGCCCGCGGGCGCTGAGGTGGGCGGCGAGCACCGGCACCAAGGGCTCCGGTGCCCTGGTCACGGTGGCCCGCAACGGCCAGCAGCAGCGGTACTGGGGTGTGTCGTTCAGCCCTGACCCGGCGGCCGGGAAGCGGCCGTGACGGTCGCGGCGGTCGGGGCCGACGACTACCTCGAGTTCGTCGAGCGGGAGTACCTCGCCAGCTACATCGGGCGCGGAGGTGCCGCGGTCAAGGTGCTGTCGGTCGGGGACGATGCGCAGCGGCTCCGGCTCGCCAGCGGGCTTGCCGGGTTCGGTGACCGTTTCGCGCATGCGGTGGTGGACGCCGCGACCACTCGCGTCCACCTGATGGACCAGGTGTTCGCCGCCATCGCCCGCCAGCTCGACTGGGTCGCGCTGGCCGCGGCGGTGGTGCGTACGGCTCTGGAGCGGGCGGCGTTTCCCGCACCGGAGGAGCACGGGGGCATCGACCTGGCCGCGATCGCCCGCCATCACGAGGTCGACGCGGCCGAGCTGTACCGCAGCGTCCGCCGGGCGATCGAGCAGATCGTGCTGCGGGACACCGAGCTGAGCCACGAGTTCCGGGTGGCGATGCTGCGCTTGTGTCAGGAGCGCCTGGGGCGGGGCGAGGTGAGCGCGACCGAGCGGGAGACGGTCATCGGCTGGCTGCTGGGTGAGCGGCTCCCGGCGGCGGATCTCCGCAGGGTGGGGCTGCGCACCAGGATCAACCGGTACACCGCCAGGCCGCTGCTGCTGTCGCTGATCCGTTGGCTGCGCATCGCCGGCCGGTGCGGGCTGGTGCTGCACCTGGACCTCGACCGGCTCGCGGTGGCCCGACGCCCGCCGGTGGGGCTGCGCGACGGGTTCTACTACTCCAAGGCGGCGACCCTGGACGCGTACGAGCTGGTGCGCCAGATGATCGACGCGACCGACGAGTCCGAAGGGCTGTTCGTCGCGGTCCAGCTGCCGCCTGTGCTCGTCAACGACGAGGCGCGCGGGCTGGCCGCGTACACCGCCCTGCAGTTGCGGGTGGCCGATGAAGTGCGGGACCGGCAACGGCCCAACCCGTACGCGGCCCTGGTCCGCATCGGCCTTCGTGGACAGGAGACGGAGTGACCACATTGGATGTCAGCGTGGACCCTGCGGTAGCGGCCCGCCGGGCGATCGAGGCGCTGCGGTCCGGTGTGCCCAGCCGGGACGCCGTCGCGGCGTTGGGCAGCGGGCAGGCTGCCATCGAGGACCGGTTCCAGGCCCTGTGCGCGGGCGTCGCCGGTGGTACGTCGAGCGGTTTGCTGCTCGGCGGCGGATTCGGGTCTGGAAAGAGCCATCTGCTGGAGCATCTCGCCCGGCTCGCCCTCGACGCCGGTTGGACGGTCAGCCGGGTGGTGATCAGCAAGGAGACGCCGCTGTACGACCCGGCCAAGGTGTTCCGGGCGGCGGCCGACTCGGCGCTGCGGGCCGGGCAGGCCCGCCCGGCGATCGTCGAGGCGGCGATGGCGCTGGATCTGGACGGCCGGGCCTACGCCGACCTGCTGCGCTGGGCCGCCTCAAGCGGCTCCGGACTCAACGAGCGGTTCTCGGCGACGCTCGCGCTGTTCGCCCAGGTGCGGGAGCGTGACGCGGCATTCGCGGAGACCATTCTGCGGTTCTGGTCCGGCGATCCGATCGCCGTTCCCGAGCTGCGGCGGCGATTGAAGGAGATCGGCGAGCAGCGACCTACGCTACCGCCGGTCGCCGCCGTGGAGCTGGCCCGGCAACGGCTGCGCTTCGCCGCCCGACTGCTCACCGCCGCCGGCTCGCCCGGCTGGCTGGTGCTCTTCGACGAGGTCGAGCTCATCGGGCGGTACTCGCTGCTGCAGCGCGCCAAGTCCTACGCGGAGCTGGCCCGATGGATGCGCGGCGAGCACGGCCACGGGGTGCCGATCGCCGCCGTGTTCGCGATGACCGACGACTTCGAGGCCGAGGTCATCAGTAGCCGCAACGACCGCGAGCTGGTGCCGGCGAAGCTTCGCGCCAGGGACACCCCGGAGGGGACCGCGCTCGCGGCCGCCGCCGAAGTCGGCATGCGGATCATCGACCGGGAGACGCACCTGCTCACCCCGCCGGACGACGTCGAGCTCAAGCACGCATACAACCGCCTGCGTGAACTGCACGGCCGGGCGTTCGGCTGGCAACCTCCTGACGTGGTTGGGTTGGAGCGGCTCGGCGCCACCCGGATGCGCCAGTACGTCCGCGCCTGGATCAACGAGTGGGACCTGGTGCGGCTCTACCCCGGGTTCCGGCCGGAAACCGAAATGGTCGACGTGCCTAGCGACTACCGGGAGAACCCGGATCTGGAGCGTTCGGAATCCGAGTAGCTTCACCGGGTGCCGTCTGCGTTCGCTCCCGGCGGACGTCTCACGCAACCGGGCCGGTCCGGTTGGTCATTGTTCCAGGGTGCGTTTGAGCTGGTCCAGGTGCCCGACCTCGGCCCGCATCTGCTTGCTGATCATGCCGTTCATCAGGCGCATCAGATCCCGCGGCGTCAGGTCGAGGGTGAAGGGTGACGGTGGTGCGTCCGGGGGCCGGCCCGCCGGGTCGGGTGAGGATCTGCCGGTAGGTGGCGCCGCGCCGGTCGGTGGCGGAGGTGCGGCGTCCCACCGCCGGGTGGTCGGCGCCGGTTTCCGTAGCCGTCCGGGGCCTGGTCCGCGGTGATGGTCGGATGCCCGTCGACGTGCTGACCGAGATCGTGATCGACCGGCTGTGCGCGCAGGTGGCCTCCTATGCCGCCGATCCGTCCGATGCGCCGCGGTGGTACGCGAACATCGAGTCGGTGGCGTGGATGACCCCGCCGCCGGTGGGGCTGGCGGTCGCGGATGGATTTCGTGGCGCGGCTTCTGGGCCGGCGGTTGGCCTACACATACGAGGTGGTGGTCTTCGAGCCCGGGCCAGCGACTGGTGATGCGCACCGCGCAGGGGCCGTTCCCGATGCAGACCACCTACACCTGGCAGCCCGAGGACGCCGAACGGACCCGGATGACGCTGCGTAACCAGGGTGAGCCCGGCGGCTTCGCGGCGGTGGCCGGGCCGGTGATGGCCGCGGCGATGCCCCGCGCGAACCCGCTGGGGGCTGTCGCCTGGGTTGTGGCGCGATAGGAGACTCGCTCCTGTTCCAGGCGTACCGAGGGTCCGAGGGCGTCTTCGACGAGATCCCGGTAGAGCGCGGCCTCCTGAGGGTCGAGCGCGGGAAGCGGGGCGGTTGTGGGGGTCGGTTCGCGGACCCACTGTGCTTCGTGCGCGAGCAGGGTGGCCCGGTCCATGAGCATGGAACGGGTGTGCGGGAGGCCTGCCGCAGCCGATTGAGGATGGTGAAGCCGTGCGTGTCGATGTCGCCCCAGTAGATCAGTGGCCGGTCGCGTAGCCACCGCAGCGGTTGCAGGGCGGACAGTGCGTAGCCGGGGCGGGTTCTCGGCGAGTTCGTCAACGCGGACTGTCAGTTCGCTGTAGGGACCGTGCACGTGCCCGGCCGGGTCGAGCCGGCGTAGCCGTACGTAGCTGGGTTTCCGGCGGAACCGGTACCGTCCGGCGAAGTCCGAGGGCGGCCGGCCGCGGTCGACGCGCCCGTCGGGCAGCTGGTGGTCCAGGAGGCTGGCCAGGATTGTCCGGTGCTCCTCGACGAACTTGGTGTCGACTCCCGGCACGTCGATCTGCCGCAGGTAGGTGTGCGGGCTGGCGTTGGCGTCGATCCACAGCACGGTCGTGATCAGTGCGGGCCAGATCTGTTCGTTGGCGAGGACCTTGTGGGGTTGGGTGGCCATCCACTCGACCAGGGCGGGGACCGTGCTGGCGGGTGTAGCGGACCAGGTCGGTGAAGCGTCGCGCCTGATGCGTCGCGTTGATCAGGCTCCATAGCCGTGTCGCGTCGTCGATCCAGGCCCGGCACGGGATCTGGTTGGTGCCCAAGTGCCTCCCGCCCACGGTGCGGTATTCGAGGCGAAGCAGGCGCGCCTGGCCGCTTCTCCACCGGTCGGTCCAGTCCCGGACGGCGGCGAAGTCGGCGGCGATTTCGCCGGCTGACGGGCCTCGGATGGGTAGTGCGACGGGCTCCCACGGCGCGTCGGTGGCGAGCGCGGTCAGGAAGTCGCCGCGTTCCCAGCGTCGGCGCACGGCGCCGATGATGTCAGCCGGTGTGGTCCACGGTCCGTGGCCGGTGTTGCGTACGGCCATGTCAGGTCGCGCTCGGCTCGCTGAGGGCAACGCGCTGGTACAGGTGGATCTGCCGGCGTGCCCGGTACTCCTCGATGGTCAGGCTCTGCAGTCGGGAGAAGTTGCCGGCCGGGTTGTCCACGAACCCCACGGCGGAAACGAACGGTTCGATGACGTGGATCTTTTGCAGCGGGGTGACGATCAGCAGTTGCAGGCCGAGGCGGTGGAACAGCCGCAAGGCGAAGCGGGCCGAGTCTTCCGAGCCGCGGCCGAACGCCTCGTCGATGACGACGAACCGGAACGTCCGCGTCGCTGCGGCCGATCCGTCCAGCCGGAACTGGTAGGCCAGGGACCCGGCGAGGATGGTGTAGGCGAGTTTCTCCTTCTGGCCGCCGGACTTGCCACCGGAGTCGGCGTACGTCTCGTACTCGGAGTCGTCCTCGCGCCACCGCTCCGAGGCGGCGAAGACGAACCAGTTGCGCACGTCGGTGACACGCCGCGCCTACTGCCGGTCGACGTCGGTGTGTCCCTCCCGCCCCTTGAACCGCTCGACGAGCCGTTTGACCTGCAGGAACTTCTGCTCGGAGTACTGCTCGGAGTCGTCGGCGGACAGCGAGTCGTCGGTGCAGGCGCGCAGGTCGGCGGTGAAGTCGCGGATATCGGTGCTCGGGTTGCGGCTGCCTTCAAGCCGGATGTACCGGCCGGGGTTGTAGTCGATGTCCACGAGCGAGCCGTTGATGGTGTCGATCCGGTCCTTGATCAGCTCGCTCTGCTTGGTGAGTTGGGAGTGGAAGGTCGCGATGTCGCGGATGGTGTTGGTG
>VAWN01000005.1 GCA_005885555.1 Actinomycetota bacterium | reverse complement strand
GCGCGGCGACGTCCGCGCCGCTGTCGAGGAGCAGCCGGGCGAGGTCGGGCGCGTTGCGGGGTACCCGCTGGCGGTGGATCTCCACGCCGTTCGCGGCCAGGTAGTGCAGCAGGGTGGCGCGGTGTCCCCAGTGGGAGCGCGCGCTGGCGAGGTCGGGGTCGGTGGTCAACAACTCGGCGACCGCGGGGCGGTCCCCGGCCAGCAGGGCGTCGACGCACCGCTCGAAGCGGGGTGCGGGTCGGGCGGGCCGCACGGACGTCCAGTCGGGGTACCCGTGGCCGCGCGCGACGGTGCCCAGGTAGTCCTCGTCGCCCAGCGCCGCCGACCAGATCTCTTCCGCCGGCGAGGCCGCGAGGCGCGGGTACCAGTTGGACAGTTCCACGAACGCGCCGCGATGACGGCGGCGGTGCCCGTCGGCGAGCCGCTCGGCCTGCAGCCGCAGCTGTTCGACGGCGGTGCGCTGCACCGCGTCGGTACCGAGCAGGCCCTCGTACAGGTCGGCAACTGCCGCGACCTCGGGCGCTACATAGACGTCCATCAGTTAGCCATCCAGGTGACCTTCGGTGGCCGTACCGCCGCGCACAGCGGATGGCCTTTGGTGTCGGTGAGCGCGAGCCGCGCGGTGAGCCGGCCGGCCGCGAGCGCGGCCTGTGCGGTGTCCGGCTCCACGCCGTCGAGCCAGAGCTTGGCGCGCCGGAACATGGTGAACGTGCCGGCCCGGTCGACCTCGCCCCACGAGAGGTAGATGAAGCGCCGGCCGGGGCCGCCCTGGATGTGCGAGCCGCGCAGGTCCAGGGCGCCGCCGGTCACCGTGGCGTCGCGGCAGTCCAGGTCCCAGGCCACCGCCGACGCGTCGGCCGGCTGCAGGTCGAGCCACTCGGTCGGCCGGTCGCGGCGCTGCACGCCGACGTGGATGTTGCGGTACCCGGGGAAGTCGCCGGCGGCGCCGCAGTCCCGCCCGGGAAGGTCGTACCCTTCGATGCGGACCCGCACGGCGACAGCGTAACCGGTACCGTCACGCCATGTCCGGAGTCACCGTCTGGGTCGGCGGGGGTACCGGCTCGGGCAAGACGACGGTGACCCGGATGCTCGCCGGCCGGCACGGATTGCCGGTCTTTCCGCTGGACGCGTTCTGGTACAGCCACGAGGCGCGGCTCCCGGAGCCGGAGCGCAGCCCGGACGACCAGTGGCTCGGGCAGACACCCGCAGCGCAGGCGGCCGAGTTCGAGGCGCTGGCCCGCCGGATCTGGTACCGCGTGGTGACGCGGCCGTGTTTCTCGTTGCCACGCCACGGTTCCAGCGCTCGGTCCTGGAGCGCCGCCCGCTGCCACCCACCGCGGATGCCCGGCAGGCACTGGCCAACCGGATCGAGAAGGACCGGCTCTACGGCGAGCGCGTGGTCAGCCTCGCCGAGGCGCGCGGCTTTGCGACGGTACCGGTCGACGGCACCCGGCCGGTGTCCGGGCGGCGCGCCGCTGGGAGAACCGCACGGTGCTGCGACGTGGTGAGCCTGTCGCTGAGCGGGTACGGCGCCGCGGGGCTCGTCCGCGCCCCGGGCCACTGACACGCGCCTGCTGCCCCGCGGCGCGCGGGTCAGGGCTTCCGGCCGGCGGTGGCGGGGACTTCCTCCCTGCCCGGCAGCACCGGCGCGGGGGACCGTTGAGGCATGGAACCGGTGGTCGAGGATGAGGTTGCCGCGCTGGGGGCCCGCGCCGCGCAGGAGGCCGAAGCGATCCGTACGCGGGCGGCACAGCGCCTGCCGATGGTTCTCGACCTCGTCATAGCGCATGTCCGCGTGGAGCTGTCGGCGGTGGCCGGCGACGCGGACATCCCGCTGCCCACCTGGGAGCGGTCATGACTCAACCGAACGCCACGCGGGCCCGCCGGGAGGCGCGGGCCACGGTGCTCGCCGCGCACCGGGAAGGGTACGAGACGCTGCGCGCCGCGGCCTACGAGGCGGTGCTGCGACTGCGCGACGACCCGCGGTACCCGCAACTGCACGAGGCGCTGACCCTGGCCGCCCGCCGTACCCTCGGCCGCGGCGCCCGGCTGCGCGACGCCCCCGACGGTGGCGTGGTCGCCGAGCGGGCCGGCCGGCGGCTCGACCTTTCCCTCACCGGCTTCGCCGACCGCGCGGTCGACGCGTGCGCGGCCCTGCTCGACCAGCCGTAGGCCCCGCCGCACCAGCCGTAGGCCCCGTCGGCGCCGCTGGACGGTCGCGGTGCACGACCCGGTCCAGCCGGACCGCGGCGTACCCGAGGCTGGACAGCACACAGATCACCAGCAGGTCCGGCAGCGCCACCGGTCGGGTACCGAGCAGGTCGCGCAGCAGCGGCAGGTACAGCCCGGCGAACTGCAGCGCCAGGGCACCGGCCACGGCGACGAGCAGCAGCGGGTTGGCCCGGGTACCCGGACGGGCGCGCGACCCGATCGCGACCGCGAGCTGGGTCGCGCCGAGTGAGAAGAAGGCCATGCTCTGCCACGGCCGGCCGGTCGCATGCCCCCACACCCCGACCGCCAGCGTGACCCCGGCGATGACCACGCCGACCCGCAGGATCCGCTGCCACAGCCCGGCACCGAGCACGCTTTCCGCGGGCGGGCGCGGCGGCTGGCGCATCACGCCGGGCGGGGCCGGTTCGCTGCCCAGCGCCACACCCGGCAGCCCGTGCGTCAACAGGTTCACCCACAGGATCTGCGCCGGCAACAGCGGCAGCGCCAGGCCCAGGAACGGTCCGCCGAGCATCACCGCGATCTCGGCGGTACCGCCGGCCAGCGCGTACAGCAGGAACCGCCGGATGTTCGCGTAAACCCGCCGGCCCTCCTCGACCGCGTGCACGACCGTGGCCAGTTCGTCGTCGGCGAGTACCAGGTCGGCGGCCTGCCGGGCGACCTCGGTACCGCGCCGGCCCATCGCCACCCCGATGTCCGCGCGGCGCAGCGCCGGGCCGTCGTTGACGCCGTCGCCGGTCATCGCCACCACGTCACCGGCGGCGCGGCGGGCCTGGATGATGTCCAGCTTCTGCTCGGGGGTGGCCCGGGCGAAGACCTGATCGGCACTGATGCCGACCTCGGCGGCGATCGCGTGGGCGGTGACCGGGTGGTCGCCGGTGATGAGCACCGGGGTGATGCCGGCCTCGCGGCACGCCGCGATCGTCGCGGCCGCCGAGGGGCGGGCCGGGTCGTGCATGCCGACGAGGCCCAGCAGGCGCAGTTCCCGGTCCGGGTCGTCGGGGACTTCCGCCAGGTCGGCCGCAGCGACGGCGAGGACACGGTACCCGCGGCGGGCCATCGCCTCGGCCCGGGCCAGCACGTCGGTGTGGCCGGTCAAGGGGAGCACCGCTTCCGGCGCGCCCTTGCAGACCACGCGTACCCCGCCGTCGGGCCGGCGGTGCACGGTGGTCATCCGCTTGCGCGCGCTGTCGAACGGTACCTCCGAAAGGCGCGGGAGCCGGGCCGCCGGATCCAGGCCGTGCGCGCGGGCCGCGGCCAGCAGCGCGGTCTCCGTCGGGTCGCCGAGCGCGACGTCACCGGTACCGTCGCCGGAAGGCCGCAGCACCGCGTCGTTGCACAGCGCCGCGGCGGCGAGCACGTCGGTGCCGGTCGCCCCGTCCGCGGCCCACACCTCGCGCACGGCCATCCGGCCCTCGGTGAGCGTGCCGGTCTTGTCGGTCGCGATGACCGTCACCGACCCGAGCGTCTCGACCGCGGGCAGCCGGCGGACCAGCGCGTTGCGCGCGGCCATCCGCCGGGCGCCCAGCGCCAGGGCGAGCGTCACCACGGCCGGCAGCGACTCGGGTACCGCGGCGACCACCAGGCTGATCGCGGTGATCACCATCAGCTGCACCGGTTGGCCGCGCACCAGCCCGAGCACCAGGACCACCGCGCACAGCACGACGGCCGCCACGGCGAGCGCCCGGCCGACGCCGACCAGCCGCCGCTGCAACGGGGTCAGGCCGGATCCGGTGACCATCAGCGCGGCGATGCGGCCCATCGCGCTGGCGGTGCCGGTCGCGGTCACCACCGCGCGGCCGCGGCCGCGGACCACGACGGTACCGGCGGAGACGGTCGTGTCGGTCGCCTTGTCCACGGGTACCGACTCGCCGGTCAGCGCCGACTCGTCGACGAGCAGGGCGGCCGCCTGCACCACCGTCGCGTCGGCCGGCACGATGTCGCCCTCGGCGAGCACGAGCAGGTCGCCGGGTACCACGTCGGCCGCCGGTACCGGGTGCTGCACGCCGTCGCGCACGACCCGTGCCGTCGGTGTCGCGAGCGCGGCGAGGGCGGTGATGGCCCGGTCCGCCTTGACCTCCTGGGCCACCCCGACCGACGTGTTGACCGCGATCACCAGCGCGATGACGGCCGCGTCGGTCCAGTCGCCGGTGCCGACGGTCAGTGCCGCGGCGGCCAGCAGCACGACCACCAGCGGGTCGCGCAGCTGCATCGCCACCCGGCGCCACAGCGGTACCCGCGGCTGCGCCGGCAGGCGGTTCGGCCCGACCCGGTCGAGGCGGGCGGCCGCCTCGACCGATGACAGCCCCGCCGACGAGAGTCCATGCGTGGCGGTCGTCGGGGTGGCCGGCATGGTCCGATCATGCCCGACCGGCCCGGAAAGCGACCGGGGCGAAGGACCCGCCGCTGCCGGGATTTCAGTACGGGTGCCCGATGGCCACCGGGACGAGCAGCACCGGCCGCCGGGAACGGTCCAGCACGCCGTGTACCGTCGGCGCCCGCCCCGGCCCCAGGTCCAGCGTCCAGCCCAGCGCGATGATGTCGGCGTTGACCTCCTCGGCCACCCGCGGTATCAGGTCCTCGGCCCGCCCGACCCGGGTCTCCAGGCGGAGGGGACCGGTGTGCCACGGGCAGTACCGGCGGACGAACTCCCGCGCCCACGTCTCCTGCCAGTGCTGCGGTTGGTCGGTGAACGCGGGCAGCGAGTCCTCCTCGTACACGTGCAGCACGATCATGTCCAGCTCGGCGTCCTCGACCACGTCGAGGATCGGGGCGGTGCCGGCCGGCGCGCCCTCGACCGGTACCAGCACCCGGCGGATGACACCGGTGATGTGCGCGTCCGGCGGTACCACGACGATCGGCTTCGGCAGCCCGGTCGCGACCGCGAGTGCGGTACCCCCCAACGGCCGCGGCCCGGCCGGGGTACCGCGGGCGCCGACCACCAGTACCGCGACGTCGGCGCAGCGCCCGGCCTCGATGATGCTCTTGATCACCGGACCGCGGCGGCTGGTCAGGGTGAGCCCCGCCGCCAGGGCCGCCTGCGTGGCCATCCGGTCACCGTTCTCCACCAGGTGCAGCACCTCGACGTCGCTGTCCAGCAGCGGCGCGAGCGCGCGGGCGATGGCCAGCACGGGGCTCGCGGCGAGGCTGTTGTCTATCGCGGCAAGTACGCGGGTCATGGCGCGTGTACCTCCCAGTGACCGTCGCGCCGGGTCAGCGCCAGGGCGCCGGCCGCGTCCAGCTCGACGGACTGATGGTCGATGCGCAGGACGAACGGCTTTCCCCGGAACCGCAGCCGTATCTGCAGTCCGCCCCACTGCGGCGGGATGCGCGGATCGACGACGAGCGTGTCGCCGCGCGGCCGCACCCCGGCGAACCCGAACACCAGCGCCTGCCACAGCCCGCCCATGGTCGCCACGTGCAGCCCGCTCGCCGTGCTGCCGCTGATGTCGTCGAGGTCGATGCGGGCGGCGATGCGCAGCGCGGCGAGCGCGTCGCGGAACCGGCCCGCGCGGGCCAGCAGGCTGGCGTGCACGGCCGGGGACAGGGAGCTGCCGTGCGCGGTGCGCGGCTCGTAGAAGTCGAGGTTGGCGCCGAGCGAGTCGGGCGCCATCTCGTCGGGTACCAGATGGTGCAGCATCAGCACGTCCGGCTGCTTGACGACCTGGGACGCGCGGGTGCGGGGTACCCCGAGCAGCAGCTCGGCCGCGATCGGCCGGCGCGGCGCCACGTCGGCGATGAGCAACGGCTCCAGGTCGAAGAAGCCGGCGAACTGCTCGTAGAGCCGGCTCATCGGGTCGAACCCGTCGACGAGCGCGTCGGCCAGGCGCCGCCAGCAGGCGCCTTCGGCACCGTCCAGCGCGGCCGCCCGCTTGAGGTTCCACCGCGCCATCACGTTGGTGAACGTGTTGTCGTCGACCGGCTCGTGGTACTCGTCCGGCCCGATCACGCCGTAGATGTGCCCGCGGCCCTCGCTATCCAGGCGGATCCGCGACGCCCAGTACCGCGCGGTCTCCAGGACCAGTTCGCGTCCGGGCCCTTCGGCGAACTCGGTGTCGCCGGTCCAGTCCAGGTAGCAGGAGGCGGCCCAGGCGACGTCGGCGGTGATGTGCTCCTCCGCCTCGCCGGTGCGGATCCGGGCGATCTCGCCGCTCGGCAGCCGGCCGAACGACGGGGTCACGTCGAACCCGTCGACCGCGGACTCCCACGGGAACCGGGCGCCCCGGTTGCCGCGCCGCAGGGCGCCCGCACGGGCCGCGTCCAGGCGGCGGATGCGGTACTCCAGCATGGCGCGGGCCGCGGCGGGATGGGTGGCGGCGAGGAACGGCAGCACGAACACGTCGCTGTCCCAGAAGACGTGGCCGCGGTACCCGCCGCCGACCAGGCCCCGCGCGCCGACCGCCGCCTCGCCCTCGTCGGCGACCGAGGCCATCATGTGGAACAGCGCGAACCGGATCGCCAGCTGCAGCTCCGGATCGCCGTCGAGCACCACCACGTCGGCCGCGTCCCACCGGGCGGCCCAGGCGGCGCGGTGCTCGGCCAGCAGGCGGTCGAAGCCCAGCTCCTCGGCGGTGGCTCGGGCGGCCCGGGCGTCGGCTTCGTCGGGCGCATACCCGCCGAGGCGGTCCAGCCGGCCGTCGCGGCACAGGTCACTGAGCGCCGCCGCGAACGGTCCCGGCAAGGTGTACCGGTCGGTTCCCGGCAGCCGTCCGGGCGGTCCCTCGGCCCGCAGCACCACCGTGGCCGGGCGGGCCAGCGAGCTGAACTGCAGCGCCGCGACCGGACCGTCCTGGCGCAGCACCCCGGTGCGCAGGTCGAGGCGGCGGCGCAGCAGGGTCGGGTCGCTCACGGTACCGGGCAGCGTCGTCCAGTCCGGGCACCCGGCCAGCTCACTGTCGGCGCCGGTACCGGCATAGACGCCGGCCGCCCGCACGCCGGGATCGGTGGCCGGGTGGGCGAGCAGCGGAGTGCCGCGGGTACCGAGCCGGCCGTCCGCGATCGCGAGCAGCGTCTCGTGCACCCGCTCCAGATCCGGGTCGAGCCCGTCGACGGTCAGCGTCCAGTCGGGGGTGTCGTCGACGTCGGGTACGTCGCCGCGGCGCCGCCGTTCCAGCTGGTCGGCCAGCAGCGCGAGGAACCGGGCCGGCCCGCCGCCGAGCACGGTCACCCCGGCCGGGACGCCGGCCGGCTCCGCCCCGACCGACACCGCCACCGACCGGCTGGCCTCCGGTACCAGCAGCGGCGCGTCGGCACCGGGTACCCCGCGGATCCGGCCGAACGCGGCACCGGCGAACAGCACCAGGCGCGGCGCGATACCGCGGCGGCGCAGGTCGTCGAGCACCCAGCGGGCGGCATCGGCCCGGTCGGTCAGCCCGATCTGGACGTACCGGCCGTCGCTGGTCACCCGCGGATCGGGCAGCCCGGCCCGCAGCGCCGCGTCGGTCGCGAGCTCCACGATGCCGTACAGGCTGAGCCGGCCCGACGCGCGCAGGCGCTTGCGTACCGCGGCGGCCGGCTCCTCCGTGCCGGGTGCCAGGTCGATCGCGCGCCGGTTCAGCCGGGGTACCACGGCGGCGGGCACGTCGCGGCGGGCGAGCGCGTCGACGGTCACCCGCGCGGCCCGGTCCAGCGCCGCCTCCTCGGCCGGCGTCGCGGTGCGGCGGTGGACGAGCCGGGTACCGTCCACGCCGACCCGGTGCACCTCCGAGCCCTCGTCGACGCACAGGTACAGCCGGCCGGGGCCGACCGGGCGGGCCTGCAACCGGCCGTCGACCTCGGGCAGCCGCGCGCCGGTCACCAGGTACAGGTCCAGGCCGTGCGCGCACAGCTCCTCGACGAGCTTGCGCAGCCGGCCGGCGTCTTCGGCCGGGTCGGCGACGGCGGTACCCGACCAGCCGAAGACGACCGCCTCGAAGCGGCGACCGGGTTCCACGGGTTCCGGTTCGCTCATCGGACCACGGCGACCGACGTCTCCGCGTGCTCGACGAGGCCGGCGGCCACCGGCCCGTCGCCGCACACGACGAGGTCGGCATCGGCGGCAGCCTCCAGCACCGCGCGCAGCGGGTTGCGGTCCGGCTCGATCCGGCGGAACAGCTCGACCTGCGGGTACTTGTCCGGCCAGCCGCCCAGCGCGCTGCCGAGCAGCCGGTCGGCCGCCCCGTGCGGGTCACCGGGGCCGGGGGTCCAGGCGCAGACCGCGGTCAGGTCGGTGCCGTGGGCCGCCGCCTCGTCGTACGCGAACTCCACGGCCGACGAGGTACCCGCCGACTCGTCGATCCACACGACGACACCCGACCGGGCCCGCGTGGCGTACCACACCGGCCGGCGCACCAGGACCACCGGCGCCTGGCTGTGCCGGGCCAGGTGCACCGCCACCGAGCCGGGCAGCATGCTGTGGAAGCTGCCCAGTCCCCGGGCACCGACGACCACCAGCGCCGCGGTCCGCGAGCGGTCGACCAGGACGGTACCCGGATCGCCCGGCCCCACGGTCGTGGTCGTGCACAGCTCGGGGTACCGGTCGTGCAGCCGCCAAGCGTGACCCTCCAGCCGCTCCCGGGCCCGTTGCGGGTCCGCCGCTGCCTGGACGAGGTACAGCGGCGACCGGCGCCGATGTGCCTCCCACCCGGCCAGGTCGACCGCCGCGCGGGACTCCGGCGACCCGTCCACCCCGACCACCACCGGACCACTTGCGTACATAGGCTCACGGTGCGCCGCCTTGCTCCCGGGGGCAAGGACTTTCGACCAGGAAGTCCCGTTCGGGTGGCTCCGGCTGTGCCGCCGGGCCTCAACGCCAGATCGCCTGCGCGGTCGCGATCCCGCAGAACGCCGCGCCCAGGCCGGCGACCACGCTGGCCACGGCGTTGAGCACCGCATACTGCCGGGACCGCTCCTCCAGCAGCCGGATCGTCTCGTACCCGAACGTGGAGTACGTCGTCAGCGCGCCGCACAGCCCGGTACCGAGCAGCGCGATCAGGCTGCCCGGCACCGCATGGCCGGCCGCGCCGCGGACCAGCAGGCCGAGCAGGTACGACCCGGCGACGTTGACCGCGAAGGTACCCCACGGGAAGACCGAGTCGTGCCGGCTCTGCACGGCACGGTCCACCAGGTACCGCAGCGGCGCCCCGACCGCCGCGCCGAGCGCCACCAGCAGGAGCGTCACCGTGCCCGGCCGACGTAGCGGATGACCTCGACCGGGTCGAGGATGACCAGCCCCTCGGCGACCAGCTCGTCCAGCTCCGGCAGGAACGCGCGGATCCGGTCCTCCTGGTCGACGATGATGATCGCGATCGGCAGGTCCGCGGACAGCGACAGCAGCCGGGTGGTGTGGATGCGGGAGGAGGCGCCGTAGCCTTCCACGCCGCGCAGGACCGACGCCCCGGCCAGGCCCGCGCGGTGCGCCCGGTGCACGATCTCGTGGTACAGCGGCTTGTGGTGCCACTGGTCGTCCTCGCCGACGAAGATGGTCAGCCGGATGGCGGGCCCTTCGAGCTTCATCGTCTCCTCCTGCGTCCGGGATGGGCCCGGGTGGCCAGCCGGGTCAGGGCGATACCGGCGTACCCAGCGGCGAGCGCGGCGACGAGGGTACCGGCCAGGTAGGCCAGCGCGGCCCGGGCCGCACCGGCGGCGACCAGTTGCTGGATGTCCACGCTGTACGTGGAGAACGTGGTGTACCCGCCGAGCACGCCCACGCCGAGGAACGGCCGCAGCAGCCGGTGCGCCGCCCACACCTCGGTGATCAGCACCATCAGCACGCCGATGAGCAGGCACCCCGAGACGTTGGTGACGAACGTGGCCCACGGGAACCGGCCCGGCCGGTGTGGCCACGCGGTCGCCAGCCCGTACCGGCCCAGCGCCCCCAGCACTCCGCCGGCCGAGATGGCTGCGAGCACCGACCACGGCACCGGGTGCCGGCGGGTGACCCGCAGCTCGACCTGCGGGGTACCGGTCTGTGGCCGCACGCGGTCATGGTAGCCGCGGGCCGGTGGGCGGTGGGCCGGTCGTGTGCGGTGGGCCGGTGGTGGACGGCGGGCCGGCAGCACGGCAACGGCCCGCCGCATTCTTATGACGGATCAGCCGGCCGCGCGGTTGCCCCCGTGCGCGCGGATCCTGGCGAGCAGCACCGGTACCCAGTGCCCGCCGTACCGTTCCTGCAGTTGCGGCAGCCGCCAGTCCTCGCCGGTGACGGTTCCCCGGCACTCCGTTGCCCCGCAGCGGCACGGCATCGTGAACCCCGGGTCGCCGGTACTGGTCGCGTAGTCGTTGGTCAGCTCCTCGCCGGCCGCGATCTCGCGCCGGGCGGCCAGCGCGTACGGGCCGACCCACCACAGGTTCGGCGCGCAGCCGTGGTTGCCGTACCCGTTGTCCCGCCGCCTGTCCCGCCGCGGTGGCAGGACCAGGTGCAACTCCTCGGTCACCGCGATGGTGTCGACGTAGCCGTCCGTCGTCGCGATGAGCCGGCGCAGTTCGGCCTCGGGGACCAGCCGGCCGCCCAGCCGCGACACGACGGTGCCGGCCGGGATCGCGGCGCGGGCGAACAGTCCGCGACCGGCGATCGGCGACGGCCGTACCACCACGTCGGGATGCAGCCAGCAGTCCGCCTCCGGCGCCTCGATCACGGGTGGAGACACCTGAATTCGGTCAGGCTGCGGCATCGTGCGTCAGCGACGCCGCGGCCTGTCGCGCGGCGTCGAGGTGCCGTACCAGTTCACCGAGCTGGTCGGGGGCGGGGACGTCCCGATGGGCAGCCACCCATTCCTCGATGATCTGTCGCATCAGCGTGGACGATCCGATTCCCCGGGCGTGGGCGGCTGCTTCGAGTTCAGCCTGGATGTCCAGATCGAGACGTAGGGTGGTGACCATCTTGGCCGGCCGCCGCTCCCGTACCACGTCCGCCTTGTCGAACAGGGCACCGAGGTCGTTGTCGAGGGCGAACTGGGCCGCCTCGGCCGCCGGCAGGCCAGCGAGATCTTCACGCTTCCTGGTCATGACGTGTGCTTCCTCCACATCTGCCGCTCGTTCATGCCCGCCTCACGCGCGCCGACGATGGTCCAGGTCTCGCCGTCCTCGACCCGGGTGCAAACCACGAGGATGAGCCGCTGTTCAGCGGTGGGCGCGCAGACGGCGAGAAAAGTCGGCCTCGCCGAAGGCACGCGGTTGTCCATCCTCAGCGTGGCCGGCGCATGAAGAGCATAACCCGACGTATTACGCTGCCTCTGCGGCTACGAGTAGTCGGCGAGCTGGTCCATGCCGGTCACGGCACTGCGCGCGACTTCCCCCCTGCCTGTGCAGGTCGTCGGGAGGTCGATGGTGGTTCGCACCACGACGTCAATCAACCGCGGCCCGGTGAAGCTCCCGGAACGCCTCGGCCAGGCGAGGTATGGGCCACGAGGCGTTCAGGCCGCTGGGGTTGGGCAGCACCCAGACCGGTACCCCGGCCACGCGGTCCGGCTGCGGGCCGACCGTCGCGCCGGCCCCGCCGAAGGCGGTCCGGTACGCGCCGACGCCGAGCACGGCCAGCCAACCCGGCCGGTACCGGCGCAGCTTGCCGGCCAGTACCCGGCCGCCGGCCCGCAGCTCGTCCGCGGTCAGCTCGTCGGCCCGGGCGGTCGCGCGGGGTAGCAGGTTGGTGATGCCCAACCGGTCGGCGAGCAGGTCCCGTTGCTCGTCGGGGCGCAGTTGCCGGGCGGTGAAGCCGCCGCGGTGCAGCGCCGGCCAGAACCGGTTGCCCGGCCGGGCGAAGTGGTACCCGGTCGCTGCCGACCACAGCCCCGGATTGATGCCGCAGAACAGCACGCGCAGTTCCGGGGCGAGCACGTCCGGGATGGTGCGACCCGCCGCGGCGGCCAGCTCCGCCCGGGTCGGTCGGGTCGTCGGTCGGGTGGTCATCGCGCCGCGCCGGCCCAGCCTTCCCGGCCCGTCGTCACCGCCTCGCCGGTCGCGGCGGACTCCTCGATGGCCAGCGCGATGAGGTGGTCCTGGCAGGCTTCGGCGAGCGGGTACGGCGCCGGTCCCTCGCCGCGGCGCCAGCGCACGGTGCGCTCCAGCATGGTGGCGATCGCGATGTCCTCGTCGGACAGGCGGGCACCGGCGAACGGGTTGCGGTACACCACCTCGCCGTCGAAGCTGATGTGGTCCAGGTCGGCGCCCTCCAGGTTGAGATCCCGGCCGGTCTGCCGCCGTAGCAGAACCGACTCGACCGGGCTGCGCGGGTCGGCCAGCCGGACCACCCGGTCGTCGACCAGTTCGCCGTGGCTGCCGCGGACCACGATGCGCCTGGCGCGCAACGGGTTCCACCACTGGTTGTCGGTGAAGTCGTAGAGGCCCGTCGCGGTACCGAAGTCCAGCGTCGCGATCGTCGTCGCCGCGTCGCGCACGGTCTCGGCTCCCCGCCACCCGTCCCGGGTCAGCGGATCGGCGAGCGGCGCGGTGAAGGCGCGCGCCTGCACCGTCGCGTCCGCGAAGCCGACCGCGAGCATGCCACGCAGTACCGACACCGCGTGGTACCCGTGCGTCGAGGAGAGCTGCGCCGACGTCGGGGTACCGATGATGCCGCCGCTGACCAGGCTGAGCCGGGCCGCGTGCCCGGGCAGCAGCAGGTACTGCTCGGCGACCTGCACCAGCCCGCTCGCGCCGACCCGCGACCACAGCGCCCGCAACCCGGCCAGGTCCGGCGCGGGCGGCGTCTCGGACAGCACCGCGACGCCGCGCCCGACAAGTTCCTCGACATACCCCGGGTTCGCCGCCCAGGGCACCGCGGTGACGACGAACTCCGGCCGGCCCACCCGGACCAGCTCCGCCAGGTCGGCCGCGCGGGTGACGTTGCCGGTGACGCAGAACCGTTCCGGCATCAGCCTGGCCAGCCGCACGAAGAACTTCGCCCGCCAGCCGCGCCCGATGACCGCGTACCGGGCCGGGTTCACCGGCGGCGGTCCCGCCACTCGCGTTCGAGGATCGCGTAGACCAGCTCGTCGCCCCACACGCCCTTGAAGATCTCGTTCTCCCGCAGGTGCGCTTCGCGGCGCATGCCCAGCCGTTCCAGTACCCGTGCCGAGCCGGTGTTGCGGGCGTCGCAGCGGCCCTCGATCCGGTGCAGCCCCAGCTCGCCGAAGCCCAGGTCGAGCATGACGGTGGCGGCTTCGGTGGCGTAGCCGCGGCCGTGGTGGTCGGGGTGCAGGATGAAGCCGACCTCGCCCTGCCGGTGCTCCCGGCTGGCCAGCCGCAGCGTGACCTGGCCGACGACGCGGCCGGTGTCGTGCGGTACCACGGCGTACACCAGGCCGTCGTCGTCGTTCTCGATGGCGGTGCGGGCCACGTTGCGGGCGAGGTAGGCGCGCGTCTCCTCCGGGGTGCAGGCGTTCCAGTACAGGTACCGGGCGACGTCTGCCCGGCAGTAGTAGGCGTGCACGTCGTCGAAGTCGGCCATCGTCAGCGGCCGGAGCCGGAACCGGGTCGTGTCAATGGGCGTGGACGGCCGCAGGATCGTCTGACTGGACATCGATCAGCTCCCCGACATCGGCCTGGAGTCCCACCCTACGTTGACCGACGTTCGGCCGGCCGTGGCTGGACGGGCAATGGTGATATTGGCGCGACTCGGACAGCCTGGCCCGTGTCGGATTCAGGCCGGCACTGATGTCTGACCCAGGTTCGGAGGCACCTATGTCACGACGTCCCATCTCGCAGGTCCTCGGCCGGGTCGTGGCGGTTGCGTCCGTTGCGCTCCTGGCCGGCGTCATAGCTGCCACTCCCGCCGGAGCCGCCGACCAGGTCGGCTACGTCCGCCTCGCGCACCTGTCGCCGGACACCCCGGACGTCGACGTCTACCTCAGCACGGTCGGCGGCGGGTCGCCGCAGGTGTTCAAGGGCGTCGGGTACGGGGTGGTGTCCAAGTACCTCGCGGTACCGCCGGGCAGCTACGCGGTGTCGATGCGGCTGGCCGGTGCCCCGGTGACCGACCCGCCGGTGCTGACCACCACCGTGACCGTGGCGCCCGGCAAGGCGTACCTCGTCGCCGGTGTCGGCAAGCACGCCGACCTCGGGCTCAAGGTCATCAACGACGATCTCTCCCCACCGTCCTCGGGCCGGGCCAAGGTGCGGGTCATCCAGGCGTCGGTACGCGCGCCGGTGCTCGACCTGTCGATCGCCGGCGGCGCCCCGATCGCGGACAACGTCGCCTTCGCCTCGACCACGGACTACTTCCAGGTACCCCCGGGCCGGTGGACGCTGCGGGCCAGCGGTGCCAACGGCGGCCCGACCGGTACCCTGCCGGTCCACCTCGACGCCGGCAACGTCTACTCGGTCCTGGTGCTCGACGCGGCCACCGGCGGCCTCAGCGCCCAGCTGCGGCTGGACGCGGGCGGCATGGGCGTACCGCCGAGCGGCGGCGTGCAGACCGGTGGCGGCGGTACCCGTCCGCGGCCGGTGACGCTCCCTGTGGTCGCCCTCGTCCTGCTGGCCGGGGTGGGCGCGCTCGGCGTGCACCGGTACCGGCGGCGGAGGATCGAGGTGGCGTGAACCCGCGCGGGCCCGCGGCCGTGTTCGCCGCGGTCTGTGCCTTGCTGATACCGGCCGCGCAGGCGCCGGCCGCGCCGCCACATCCGGTGGCCGCCGGGCGGGTCGTCACGCACCTCGTCGCCTCGCCCGGCAAGGGGCCGGCCGGTTTCGTCCCGGCCGATCCCGCCGACCCGGGCACCGCGCCGCCGACCCGGCTGCGCATCCCGGCGATCCAGGTCGACACGTCGCTGGAGGTGCTGCACCTCGACGCGTCCGGCGCGCTCGGCGCACCGGGGGACTGGTCGCATGCCGGCTGGTTCGCCGAGGGCGCGGTACCCGGTGACACCGGCCCGGCCGTGATCGCCGGCCACGTCGACTCCACCACCGGACCGGCCGTGTTCAACCGCCTCGGCCAGCTGCGCCCGCGCGACCTGGTCGAGGTGCAGCGGGCCGGCGGCGCCTGGGTGAGCTTCGCGGTGGTGGCCGTGCAGCGGTACCCGAAGGACGCATTCCCCACCACGCGGGTCTACGGACCGACACCGGATCCACAGCTGAGGCTCATCACCTGTAGCGGTGACTTCAACAGTGCGCAACGATCGTATGTGGACAACACCGTGGTATATGCGGTGGCGACGTAATCCTAGGTTGGGGCACCGGGATGTCTACTACGCCGACCGTGGTGGCCGGCCGGTACCGGCTGCTGCGGCAACTGGGCGCCGGCGGCATGGGACAGGTGTGGCTGGCGCACGACGAGATGCTCGACCGGCATGTCGCGATCAAGCAGGTCGTGCTCCCGCCCGGACTGTCCGCCGACGAGACCATCGAGGCGCGCGAGCGCACGATGCGCGAGGCGCGGACCGCCGCGCAGCTCAACCACCCGTCGGTCGTGAAGATCTACGACGTGGTGGAGACCGACGAGCAGCCGTGGATCGTCATGGAGTACGGTCGCTGCACGAGGTCATCAACGAGGACGGGCCGCTGGACCCGGCCCAGGTCGCCCGGATCGGGCTGGCCGTGCTCGACGCGCTGGAGGCCGCGCACCAGGCCGGGGTACTGCACCGCGACGTCAAGCCGGGCAACGTGCTGCTGACGCCGGACGACCGGGTGGTGCTGACCGACTTCGGGCTGGCCACGTTCGACACGGGGGAGAGCGCGCTGACACTGCCCGGACTGGTGTTCGGCTCGGTGCGGTTCGTGGCGCCCGAGCGCGCCCGGGACGGTACCTCCTCGGCGGAGGCCGACCTGTGGGCGCTGGGCGCGACGCTGTACGCCGCCGTGGAGGGGCAGTCGCCGTACGCCCGGCAGACCGCCATGGAGACGCTGACCGCGCTGGCCACGTCGCTGCCCGATCCGCCGCGCCGGGCCGGGCCGCTCAAGCCGCTGCTGCGCGGGTTGCTGCGCCGCGATCCGCGGTACCGGCTGGCCGTGCCCCAGGCCCGCCGGCTGCTGCAGCGCGCCGCGGCCGCGGACGTGCCGCGGGCCCGGCGCCGGCTCATTCCGGCCCAGCGGGTACCGACGGTCGCGCCGCTCGTGACCGGCGAGCCGGCCAAGGCGCCGACGGTCGTGCTGACCGGCCACGGGACCAACCCGCCCACCGGCAACGGCGCGGCCGCGCCGCAGCGCGCCGCGCCGCGACGCCGCCGGCCGTGGCTGGTGTGGCTCGGCACCGCCGCGGCGGCCGCCGCGATCGGCGCGGTCACCATCGTGGTCGCCACGACCGCCCGGGGTACCCGGCTCGAAACGCTCGTCCCGTCGAGGCCGGCGGTGAGCGCACCGGCGGACGCCTTCCTCGGCGGTCCGGTGTGCCCCACCGCGAACCACGTGCCGCTGCAACCGGCCAGTCGCCAGCCGACCTGGAACGCGTTGATCGCCGGCTGGGTGTGGTACCGGGACCCGAGCGGCTTCCGCATCGCCGTACCGGGCGACTGGCAGGCCTACACCGGCGGCACCGGGATCTGCTTCCGCGACGCCGACGACACGCGCTGGCTCGGCGTGACCACCTGGACCACGGGCGGCGACGCGGCCGCGCACCTGGCGCAGGAGCAGCGGCAGATCGCTGGCGGGCAGCCGGCCGGGTACCAGTTCATCGGCGGCGGTACCGTGCCGTACTACCGCGGCGGCGCCGACTGGGAGTTCGGCTTCACCAACCGGTCCGGGGCACGCATGCACGGCCTGGTGCGCGACTTCACGGTGTCGCCCGGTCGCGGGTACACGATCGCGTGGTGCACCACCGAGTTCGACTGGACCACGAATCTCGCCAACTGGCGCCTGGTGGTGGCCAGCTTCAGCCTGCCGGGCTGACGGCGCGCCGCGCCTGCGCAGCCGGGCGCCGACAGCTCAGCGCAGATGTGCCGGGCCGTCGATGCGGCGACCGAGGGCGTGGCGCAGCCGGAGTTCCTCGGCCGCCAGGTGCGGCCAGAGCACGCCGCTGCGCAGGAGATCCCCGGTCGTGTCCACGCCGACGACCGCACCGGTCTCCGAACTGACCGTGTCGTCGGTCGCCAGTACCGCGCCGGCGCCGAGCCCGCCGACGCGACCGTGCAGCACCCGTAACCACACGATCCCGTGCACCGGCCGGGCCGCGTCACCGGGCCGCAGCTCCACCTGGTACCCGGGCAGCAGCGTCGGGGTACCGGCCACCGGCGCACCGGCCACCGCGGACAGCAACGGGCCGAGCCCGCTGTCGACGCCGCGGGCGAACGCGTCCAGGTCCTCCCCGGACGGCGCCACGCTTCCCGGCGCGCCCCACACCAGGCGGCGTACCACGCAGCCGGCCAGCGGCCGCGCGACGAGAACGTATGTGGGACCCGGTACCGACGCCGGCACCAGCGCACCCGGTCCGAGCCTGCCCAGCGGATGCCAGCGGCGGTGCCCGTACGCGAACAGGTCCAGTTCTCCCTCGGCCACCAGCCACAGACCGGCCGGGCCGGCCAGCGACAGGCACTGCGAGCTCCAGCGCACCGGCCGCCCGTACCGGGATAACCGCCAGCCATCCAGCTCCTGGCGGAACATGGTGATCGTCATTCGCCCACTCCCATCCTCGCCGCGAGCTACACGGCCCGACAGGAGACCCGGTTCAGAGCGGACGCAGCTCCACGTCGACCAGCGCGCCGTCGTCGATGGCGGCGGTCAGGTAGGTACCGGCCGGCTGGCGGCGCCGGTCGGTGGGGGAGCCCGGATTGAGCAGCCGCATCCCGTTCGCGGCAACGGAGTCCCACGGAATGTGGCTGTGTCCGAAGACGAGCACGTCCACCCCCGGGTACCGGGCGGCGCAGCGCTCCTCCCGCCGGGCCGCCGGCCCGGTCTCGTGCACCACGGCCAGCCGTACCCCCTGGACGCTCAGCCGGGCCACCTCGGGCAGCCGGGCGCGCAGGGCCGGTCCGTCGTTGTTGCCGTACACCCCGAGCAGGGCGGCCGACCGCGCGGACAGCGTGTCGAGCAGTGCCACGTCCACCCAGTCCCCGGCGTGGATCACCAGGTCGGCGGCGTCGACCGCGCGCCACAGTTCGGCGGGCAGGTCCCGGGCCCGCGCCGGCACGTGGGTATCGGAGATGACCAGCAGCTTCACGAGGCGCGTGCGCCCACCGGTACCCGGTCGGTCTCGTGGTGGTGCTGCGGTTCGGCGTAGCGGGTCAGTCCCAGTACCGCCGCGAGCGTCACCAGGAAACCCAACCCGGCCAGCCATTCCCGGCCGGGCCAGATCCGGTCGCCGAGCAGCACCAGGCCGATGACCGCGGCCGGTACCGCCGACGCCGCGTCCATCGCGGCCACCGCCGCGGTCGTGGAGCCCCGCTGCATCGCCAGGCCCAGCAGCAGCTGGCCGACGAGGGAGTGGGCGATCACCAGGTACAGCAACGGATGCGTGACGAACCGGTGCGGCTCGTCGATGTTCGCCAGCGGCCGTGAGGCCACCGCCGCCGCACCGAACGCGACCCCGGCGAGGGCGCCGAGCGCCACCGAGCCGGGCGCCCCGCGCAGCCGTACCGCGAAGAAGCCGGACAGCGCCACCACCCCGAGGGCGACCGCCAGTGCCACCTCGTCGACGAGCCCCAGCTGGCGCGACGGTGCCGGCCGCGCCGCGACGATCAGCGCGGCGATGCCCAGGCCGAGCCCGCCGAGCAGGGCCACCTCGGCCGCCGGCAGCCGCCACTTGAGCACCACGACGCCCAGTAGCGCGGTGACCCCGAGCCCGGCCGCGACCGCCGCCTGGACCAGGAACAGCGGCAGCTCCCGGCGGGCGAAGAAGGCCAGCACGAACGCGACCAGCTGGCAGCCGATGCCGAACAGGTAGGCGCGGTGCCCGGCGAGCCGCAGCAGCAGGCTGGGATGGAAGCGCCGCTCGTGACTGGTACGGGCGGCGGCCATGGACTGCAGAAGGTTGGCCACCCCGTAAGCGACGATCATCGCGGCGAGGTACAGCCACCCTGCGGAGAACACCCGAGGAGGATAGCCCGCGCCAGCCGGGTCGCTTCGCGGAACGCTTTGGTGCGTCCTCTTCCCTCGTCGCTGCGTTCCTCGGTCCAGATGACGCCGCGCCCCGCTGCGCTCCGGGCCAGCCGGGTCGCTTCGCGGAACGCTTCGGTGCGTCGGTGCCCCGCTGCGCGCGGGCCCGTCACAGCGGGTGGCCGAGCCGGTCGAGGATGTCGGCGTGCAGTTTGCCGTTGCTGGCCACCGCGCTGCCCCCGGCCGGACCGGGCTGCCCGGCGAGGTCGGTGAAGGTACCGCCGGCCTCGGTCACGATCGGCACCAGCGCCGCCATGTCCCACAGCGACAGCTCCGGCTCCACCATCACCTCGACCGCGCCCTCGGCGACCAGCATGTACCCGTAGAAGTCGCCGTACGCCCGGTTGCGCCAGGTGCGCCGCATGATGTCGAGCATGCCGTCCAGCCGGCCGGCCTGCTCCCAGTACCGCACGTCGGAGTAGCAGAACGACGCGTCGGACAGCCGGGACACCCCGGACACCTTGATCGGCGTGGCCCCGGCCCGGTGCCGGCCGGCGAACGCGCCGTGCCCGCGCGCCGCCCACCAGCGCCGGCCCAGCGCCGGTGCGGACACCATGCCGACCATCGCCTGGTCGCCCTCCATCAGCGCGATCAGGGTGCCCCAGATCGGCACCCCGCGGATGTAGTTCTTGGTGCCGTCGATCGGGTCGATCACCCACACCCGGCTGCCCGGCCCGGCCGGCGCGTCGGTGGCGCCGAACTCCTCGCCGAGCACGCCGTCGCGGGGCCGGGCCCGGGACAGCGTCCCGCGCAGCGCCCGCTCCACCGCCGTGTCCGCGTCGGAGACCGGGGTCAGGTCGGGCTTGGCGTCCACCCGCAGGTCCAGCGCCCGGAACCGGGCCATCGACACCGCATCCGCGGCGTCGGCGAGCACGTGGGACAGCGCGAGGTCGTCCGCATATCCGGCCATGCCGGAAACCTAGCCGACGGAGGCTCAGGTCCGCGCACCGGTCCTTACCGGCACGCTGGCGCCGCCGGCGGTCACGGTACCCACGGCGGTACCGTCGGGCGCGTTCGCCGGTACCGTGACCTGCGCGGCCGCCGGGACGGAAAGGCCCGGCCAGCCGACCACGGTGAGGTCGGCCGCCGCGACCAGTCGCCGGTCGCCCACGGTCGCGACCACGTCCCCGGCGTGTACCAGCACCCGTGGCCCCACGGCGGCGGTCCCCGCCTGGACCAGTCGCTGGCTGGCCCCGAGCACCATCGGCAGCAGCTTGGGCAGTGGCCCGGTCTGCCCGAGTACCGCACCGAGCAGCATCAGGTCCCGCCCGCCGGCCCGGAACCGGGCGGCGAACAGCAGGCAGCCGCCGGCCGCTATGGTCGAGCCGGTCTTGATCCCGACGATGCCGTCGTGCCCGAGCAGCGTGTTGTAGTTGGTCACCACGCCGGCCACCGGAATGCTCGCCTGGGACTGCCCGACCAGCTGCGCGAATGCCGGCACCGCCATCGCCCGCCCGGCCAGCTTGACCTGGTCGACGGCGGTGCTGACGGTACCCTTGTCCAGCCCGGACGGGTCGGTGTACCGGGTGTCCGCCATGCCGAGCTTCGCCGCCGCCGCGTTCATCCGCGCGACGAACGCCGCCGGGGTACCGGCGTCCCACCGGGCCAGGATCTGCGCGATGTTGTCCGCCGAGGGCAGCAGCAGGGCGGTCAGCGCCTGCCGCTCGGTCAGCACCTCGCCGGCCGCGACCCGGACCAGGGACTGGTTGGCCGCCGTCTGGGCCGGGTAGGCCGCGGCCTCGGCGGGGGACACGGTCAGCGTCGGGCCGCCCTCGTCGCCGGTGAGCGGATGGTCGGCCAGCACGACGTAGGCGGTCATCACCTTGGCGACGCTGGCGATGGGTACCGGCCGGACCGCGCCGGACGTGCCGAAGCTGCCGACCCCGGGTACCTCCACGGCCGCCTGGCCCTGTGCCGGCCAGGGCAGCTGCACCGGGGTACCCGCGACGGTGAACGCGGCCGGCATCGACAGCCGCGGCGCCGCCGCCGGTACCGGTGTGGCCGGTGCCGGCCCGGTCAGCCGCAGCCCGGCCAGGATCGCGGCGGCACCGAACAGGCATACCGCGGCCGCGGCGCCGAGCGGCCAGCCGCGCCGCCGCCGGGGAGGGGCGGCGGGCGCGACACGCGGCGGGGCGGGGGCGGTGGTCGGCATTGCCCGGTGAGCGTATCGGAGAAGCGCGGGCGGCTCAGCTAACGTTCCAGACGTGCGACCGGAAGTACTGTGCGGCTTGCTGGCCGAGGAGGAGAGGCTGCGGGTGTACGCCGCCGTCGTGCTCGGCGCGGGTACCCCGAGCGAGGTCGCGGCCGGGAGCGGACTGCCGGCCCGGGAGGTGGTCAGCGCGCTGCGCCGGCTGGAACAGGGCGGGCTGGTCAGCATGGTGGACGGCCGGCTGGTGGCGGACACCGGCGCGTTCAAGGACGCGGTACGGGAGTTCAGCCCGGACCCGGCCGAGGAGCCGCTGGATCCGGACCGGCAGCGGGCGGCGGTGCTGCGCGCGTTCGTCCGCGACGGCCGGCTGGTGCAGTTGCCGTCGGCCCGGTCGAAGCGGCGCGTCGTGCTCGAACACATCGCCGCCTGCTTCGAGCCCGGCGTCCGGTACCCGGAGCGGGCCGTGGACGCGGTCCTGCGCGCCTGGTACGACGACTACGTCACGCTGCGCCGGTACCTCATCGACGAGGACCTCCTCGCCCGCGACCACGGCCTGTACTGGCGGGCCGGCGGCTACGTCGACGTGTCGTAGTCCTCCGTCGCCCCGGTCTGCGAGGCGAGCAGGCGGCGGAACGAGGCGAGCCGGCGCGGGTCGGCCCGGCCCGCCGCCACCCACGCGTCCAGCCCGCAGTCCCCGGCGGAGCCGGTGTGGTCGCAGTTCGGCGGGCAGGTCACCGACGCCTGTACCAGGTCCGGGAACCCGTGCAGCAGGCTGTCCGCCGACACGTGGGCCAGCCCGAACGAGCTGATCCCGGGCGTGTCGATGATCCAGCCGGCCACGCCGGGCAGCGGCAGGGCGACCGCGCTGGTCGAGGTGTGCCGCCCCTTGCCGATCGCGCTGACCTCGCCGACCCGCCGGTCCGCGTCCGGTACCAGCCGGTTGACCAGCGTGGACTTGCCGACCCCGGAGTGCCCGACGAGTACCGAGATCCGCCCGGCCAGCTCATCCACCAGCGCCGCCAGGCCGGTGTCCGGCCGGGTCAGCACGTGCGGCAGGTCCAGGTCGGCGTAGTAGTCGAGGATCTCGTCGGGCGCGGCGAGGTCGGCCTTGGTCAGGCAGAGCAGCGGATCGATCTCCGCGTCGTACGCGGCCACCAGGCACCGGTCGATGAACCCGGTCCGCGACGGCGGGTCGGCCAGCGCGCTGACGATGACGAGCTGGTCGGCGTTGGCCACCACGACCCGTTCCACCCGGCCCTCGGGCGTGTTCTCGTCGTCGTCGGCGGTGCGCATCAGCACCGACTCCCGTTCGGCGATGCGCACGATGCGGCCCAGCGATCCGGGTACCCCGGACAGGTCGCCGACCACCGCCACCCGGTCGCCCACGACGACGCCGCGCCGGCCCAGCTCCCGGGCCCGCATCGCGAGCACCTGCCGGCCGTCCAGGTCGAGGGTGTACCGGCCCCGGTCGACCGCCACCACGAAGCCGTCCTCGGCCTGGTCGTGCCGCGGGCGGATGCGGGTACGCGGGCGCGACGCCGGACCCGGTCGGATCCGCACGTCGTCCTCGTCGTACTCCCGGCGGCGCTTACCGCTCAGCGGCGATCACCTCGGCCGTGCTCGCCTGGGTCAAAACCCGGCTCCGGCTGCGTTCCCGGCCGACCGACCATCGACTCCCACAGCGCCCGGAAGGAGGGCATCGTCTTCGCGGTGCACGCCACGTCGGTCAGCCGCAGCCCCGGCACTGCCAACCCGAGCACCGCGGCGGCGTGCGCCAGCCGGTGGTCGTCGTAGGTCTGGAAGGTACCCCCACGCAGCCGGCCCGGCTTGATCGCCAGCCCGTCGGGCAGCTCGCTGACCTCCGCGCCGAGCCCGTTCAGCTCCCGCGCGAGCGCGCCGAGGCGGTCGGTCTCGTGCCCCCAGACGTGCGCGATGCCGGTGAACCGCGACGGCGAGTCGGCCAGCGCCGCGAGCGCGGCGAGCACCATGGTCAGCTCGGTGACGTCGGACAGGTCGGCGTCCAGCCCGTGGATCTGGCCGGTACCCCGGACGGTCAGCCCCTCGGTGCTCAGCGTGGACCGGCCGCCCATCTCGGTCAGCAGGCGGCGCAGCTTGGCACCGGGCTGCGCGGTGGCGACCGGCCAGCCGGGTATCGTCACCGATCCGCCGGCGACCAGCGCGGCGGCCAGGAACGGGGCGGCCGCCGACAGGTCCGGCTCGATGTCCCAGCCGCGGCCGGACAGCCGGCCGGGCGCGACGGTCCACACGTTGGGCGTCGAGTTGTCCACGGCCGCCCCGGCCGAGCGCAGCATCCGCACCGTCATCCGTAGCTGCTGCCCCGCCGGTACCGGAGGCCCCTCGTGCCGCACCACCATCCCGTGGTCGAAGTCCGCCGCGGCCAGCAGCAGACCGGAGATCAACTGACTGGACGCCGACGCGTCGATCGTCACCTCGCCACCGGCCACCCGGCCCGCGCCGTGCACGGTGATCGGCAGCCCGCCGCTGGGCGCCGCGTCGATGCGTACCCCGACCTTGCGCAGCGCCGACACCAGCGGCAGCAGTGGCCGGGCGCGGGCCCGGGTGTCGCCGTCGAAGGAGACCGGCCCGTCGGCGAGGCCGGCCACCGCCGGCAGGAACCGCATGACGGTACCGGCGAGGCCGGCGTCCACGTGGGCGGGGCCGGCCAGCGGCCGCGGCCGGACCAGCCAGCGCGCGTCGTCGACGGTGCTCACGTGGGTACCCAGCGCGCGCAGCCCGCCGGCCATCAGCTCGGTGTCGCGCGCCCGCAGCGGGTGGTACAGCGTCGACGTGCCGACCGAGATCGCGGCGAGCACCAGCGCCCGCGCCGTCATCGACTTCGAGCCGGGCAGCCGGACGGTCGCGTTGACTGGTCCGGACGCGGTCGGCGCGGTCCAGGGGACGGGTACGGTGGCCACGGGTACAGTCTGCCGTCTCCGCTTCCCCCGGGCGATCGGCCCGGTAGGTTGGGGTCGTGTGCGGGCGGTACGCGACGACGCGCAGCTCGGTCGACCTGGCCACGCTCTTCGACGCGGCGGACGAGACCGGCGGGGCGCTCGTGCCGGACTACAACGTGGCGCCGACCGATCCGGTACCGGTCGTGACCGCGGCCTGCGGCGGCCGGGTGCTCCGGGTGGCCCGCTGGGGACTGGTACCGCCGTGGGCGAACGACGCGCGCATCGGCGTACGGATGATCAACGCGCGCGCCGAGACAGTGATGAGCGCCAACGCGTTCGCACCGTCCTTCCGCCAGCGCCGCTGTCTGGTACCGGCGGACGGCTGGTACGAGTGGCGCCCCCGGGAAAGCGGCCGGAAGCAGGCCTATTTCCTCACCACACCGGGCGGCCTGGCATTCGCCGGTCTCTGGAGCGTGTCGGCGGTCGGATTGATGACGTGTGCAATTGTGACCACCGCGGCGGTTGGTCACTTGCAGTCGGTGCACGATCGCATGCCGTTAATGCTTCCGCCGGACCGGTGGGCCGGATGGCTTTGCGGGCCAGCGGATCCGGGGGCGCTGCTGGCGGTACCCCCGGCCGAATTCCTGGATTCCGTCGAGGTCCGCCCGGTCGGCCCGGCGGTCGGCGACGTGCGCAACGACGGGCCGGAACTGGTGCGGAAAATCGTTGTGACAGCGTTGCCACCTAATGACGTACAGCCGACAGACCTGACGCTGTTCTAGGGGCATGCTTCCTATTTGTCCCTGGAGTTTTCCACAACCCGGCAGGGGTGACTTGTCGTTGTACCGTCAAATGCGGTAGAACACGCTGCCGGCAGCGCCGCATCAAATCCACCGCGTCGCTGAACAGTCCGGACCCACGGGGGAGGTGGGTAATGACTCGGGCGCGAATGCCACGCCCGCACGAAGTCGCCGCTGCACGAAAAGATCCGCGATTGTTGCGTGCCTTCAGTGAGCGGCAAGACGACGCAGGGTGGCGTACCCGAGGGGTATGTCAAACGGTAGATCCGGAGACGTTCTTCCCTGCACCCAGCGAACCGGCCGACGCGGCCGTCGCACTGTGCCGCACCTGTGAGGTACAGGGCGCCTGCCTGGCCTGGGCGCTGGATGTCGGGGACTGTCATGGCGTGTGGGGCGCCACGACACCGCGTGAGCGACGAGCGATGCTGGTCGCATGGCGCGCGGAGAACGTGGAGGAGGCACCCGCGGCGGAAAGTCGCATGGTGCTGCAACTGATTCCGAAGCAGCGCACGATGGTCGACCTGGTCGACCGCGTCGCTTCCTGAAGGGGCAAGCCGAGGTACCCACACCTTTCGGCCCTGCACTGGTCGCCCTGGACCGGCCCGCAGGTCCGGCGCGCAGCCTGCTCGTTCTCGGCCATGGTGCCGGGGGCGGGGTGGACGCGCCGGACCTGTTGGCGGTCCGTGCGGCGGTGCTCGCCGCCTCGGTCACGGTCGCCCGCGTCACCCAGCCGTACCGGGTGCGCGGGCGCCGGGCACCGGCCCCGGCCGGCCAGCTCGACGAGGCCTGGACCACCGTCGTCTCCACACTGAGCGCCGAAGCCCCGCACCTGATACTCGGCGGCCGCTCCAGCGGCGCCCGGGTCGCCTGCCGGACCGCCCGCGCGCTCGGCGCGGCCGGCGTGGTGGCACTGGCGTTCCCGCTGCATCCGCCCGGCCGGCCGGACCGGTCCCGGGCGGACGAGCTGGACACCGGGGTACCCACGCTCGTGGTCAACGGCGACCGCGATCCCTTCGGCATGCCCGAGCCGGGTCCCGGCATCGACCTCTGCGTGCGGCCCGGCGAGCGCCACGACCTGCGCCGCGATCCGGCCGCCGTGGGTACCGCAGTGCTGGCCTGGCTGGTCCGTCACGGCTGGGCGGTGCCGTCGTTGTAGCTCGTGGACCCGGTACCTCAGGTCCGCCAACCTCCCAGGCCCATCCCGGCCCCGGCGGCGCACCCGGCGTCCGCCGGGGCCGGGTGGAATGATCCCCGGTACCACGCTGTTACACCCGCCGGACGACCCGAGCGGAAGGGGCAGCGTGGCCACCCAGATGAGGCCCAGCCAGGCAGATCCACAGCGACTGGTACGCCAGTTGCTGTATGCACCGGAGTGGCCGGTGGACCGCGACAGCGCGCTGGGTTCTCAGCCACTCCAACACGCGCCCGGCGTATCCTCTGCGGAACAGCCGAGGAGGGCGAATCGATTGGCTCAGGCCGAACGGACCGATCAGCGGCGCGCCCGGTTCGAGCGGGACGCGTTGCCCTTTGTGGATCAGCTGTTCGCCGCCGCCCTGCGGATGACCCGTAACCCGGCCGACGCCGAAGACCTCGTGCAGGAGACGTTCCTCAAGGCCTTCGCCGCCTTTCACCAGTTCGAAGAGGGCACCAACCTCAAAGCCTGGCTGTACCGGATCCTGACCAACACCTACATCAACTCGTACCGGCGACGCCAGCGCCAGCCGATCCAGTCGCCGACCGAGGAGATCACCGACTGGCAGCTCGCCTCGGCGGAGTCGCACACGTCCAGCGGGCTGCGGTCGGCCGAGACCGAGGCGCTGGACCGGTTGCCGGACTCCGACATCAAGGAGGCGTTGCAGGCGCTTCCCGAGGACTTCCGGCTGGCCGTCTACCTCGCCGACGTCGAGGGGTTCTCGTACAAGGAGATCGCGGACATCATGGGTACCCCCATCGGTACCGTGATGTCGCGCCTGCACCGCGGCCGGCGCAACCTCCGCCGGCTGCTGGAGGGTTACGCTGCCGAGCGGGGACTGACCCGGGGCGGTGCCGACCTGCCCGCGGATGCCTCGGCCGGCCTGGAGGCGTAGGAAAAATGAGCTGTGGCGAACCGCACAAGACCGACTGCCGCGACGTGCTCGCCGAGGTCTACCTGTACCTCGATCTGGAGTGCGACGACGACCGGCGCGAGCTCATCCGCGAGCATCTGGACGAGTGCTCGCCGTGCCTTCGGGAATACGGCATCGAGCAGGAGGTCAAGATACTGGTCGCCCGCTGCTGCGGTGCCGAGCGGGCACCCGACGGGCTGCGCGAGCGGCTGCGCGCCAAGCTGATGGAGTTCGTGGTCGAGGCCGAGGCGCACGAGTACCTGGCCGAGTGAGCCGCCCGCCCCGGCGACGCGCCGGAACGGGCGGTACGCCTCAGGAGTTGGGGCGCTTGCCGTGGTTGGCCGCGCTCTTCCTGCGTGCCTTCTTCTTTCGGGACTTCTTGGCCATGGCCGAACCTCTCTGGCAAACGTCGGCGAATCAACCTGGGCATCTTACCGGCCCTGCGGCGGCCGATCCGTGGTTGGATACTGATCGCACGCCGAGGTGAGTCAGAGAGGCTGGACGCATGGCCGAGGAGATCCGCGCCGAGATGGTGGCCAACGTGTGGAAGGTGGTCGCCAGCACCGGGGACGAGGTGACCGAGGGCGACACCCTGGTCATCCTGGAGTCGATGAAGATGGAGATCCCGGTCCTCGCGGAGTCCGACGGAGTCGTCCAGCAGCTGGCCGTCAACGAGGGCGACGTCGTCCAGGAGGGCGACCTGATCGCGGTCATCGAGTAATCGCGGTCATCGGGTAACAGACCGTTCCGCCTCGGCGGCGGCCGACTCCACCAGTTCGAGCGCGACGGCCAGCGCGGCGTCGGTGCGCTCGTCGTCGGTGTAGCCGCCGTCCTGGTCGATGAACCAGGTCGCGTGCATGGCGAACAGGGCCACCGAACACTTCACCCGTACCGGCAGCGGATCGCCGGGCGAGCTCAACAGGTCCATGACCGTGTACATGATCTCCCGCATGCGCTCGCTCTTCGGATGGCTGCGCAGCGCGGTCTGGTTGCGTTCGAGGAACCGCATCACCTGGTGGTGCCGGCTGCTGGTCATCAGGGCGGCGTACCGGCGCAGCACCTCCCGCCGGGTCTCCACCGTCCGCGGCTGCCCCTGGGCCCAGGTGACGATCTCCTGCAGCGCGGCCGCCCGGTCCTCCATGAAGGACGCGACGATGTCCTCCTTGGTCTTGAAGTGGTAGTACAGCGCCGCCTTGGTGACGCCGAGCCGCTCGGCGATCTCCCGCAGTGAGGTCGCCTCGTACCCGTGCTCGGTGAACAGCTCCAGGGCCACCTGCTGGATGCGGGACCGGGTGTCGCCCTGTTCTCTCATGATCGTCTCTGCCTCGCGTCGCTGTCCACCGCCACCTACTTGACGGCCGGCAAGTAACTAGCTTACCGTACGGCAAGTAAGTGTTTCCAGGATACCGGGGGAGCCTACTGTGTCCGATACCCAGGCCATGCCTGTGTCGCGCCGGGATGTGCTGGCGGTACTGCCCGGCCTGCTCACGGCGATCCTGCTCGCGATGCTCGACAACATGATCGTCAGCACCGCGATGCCGCGCATCGTCGGCGAGCTGCACGGCCTCGCCCACCTGCCGTGGGTGATCACCGCCTACGTGCTGGGTACCAGCGTCTCCACCCCGCTGTGGGGCAAGATCAGCGACCTGTACGGGCGCAAGAGCATCTTCCTGACCTCGATCGTGATCTTCCTGATCGGCTCGGCGCTGTCCGGAGCGGCACACAGCATGGCGCAGCTGATCGGCTTCCGTGCGCTGCAGGGGCTCGGCGCCGGCGGCCTGCTGGTCGGCGCGATGGCGATCATCGGCGACCTGGTACCGCCCCGCGAGCGCGGCCGGTACCAGGGGTACATCGCCGCGGTGATGGCCGTGGCGACGGTGGCCGGGCCGCTGGTCGGCGGGTACATCACCGACCACCTGAGCTGGCGGTGGGCGTTCTACGTCAACCTGCCGGTCGGTGCCGTCGCGCTGGTCCTGCTGGCGGTCCGGCTGCGCCTGCCCAGGCACCGCACCGAGCACCGCATCGACTGGCTGGGCGCGGGCCTGCTCGCGGTCGGCATCACCGCGCTGGTACTGATCACCACCTGGGGCGGCCACCAATACGCCTGGCTGTCCTGGCAGGTACTGGGACTGGCCGGCCTGGCCCTGGTGTCGCTGGCCGCGTTCGTCGCCGTCGAGCGCGGCGCGGCGGAACCGGTACTGTCGCTCGGGCTGTTCCGCAACCGCAACTTCACGCTGAGCGTGGTGATCGGGTTCCTGCTCGGCTTCGCGATGTTCGGCGCGATCAGCTACCTGCCCCTGTACCAGCAGGTGGTACAGGGCGCCTCGGCGACGAACTCGGGCCTGTTGCTGCTGCCGATGATGGGCGGGGTACTGGTGACCTCGCTCCTCGCCGGCCAGTTGATCACGCGTACCGGCCGGTACCGGATCTTCCCCGTGCTCGGCGGGCTGATCATGGTCGTCGGCATGGTGCTGCTGTCCACCTTGGACATGGACACCGGCAAGGCGCGCACCGCGCTGTTCATGGCGGTACTCGGTCTGGGCATGGGCTTCCTGATGCAGACCACGATGCTGATCTCGCAGAACAGCGTGGAGCCCAGGGACCTGGGCGTGGCCAGCAGCGCCTCGGCGTTCTTCCGCTCGATCGGCGGCTCGTTCGGCGTCGCGCTCGCCGGTGCGGTCTTCAACCGGGTGCTGACCGACGACCTGACCACCCGGCTCGGCGCCGCGGCGGCCGGTCGGCTGTCCTCCGGCGGCGGCGTGTCCGGCCTGACCGCCGCCCAGCTCCGGAACCTGCCGGCCGACCGGGTGACGGCGCTGCTGCACGGCATCGCCTCGGGTACCGCGGCGGTGTTCTTCTGGGCGACGTTCGTCGCGGTACTGGTGCCGGTGCTGGCGGTGTTCATCCGGCACGTACCGCTGCGTGGCGGCCCGGGCGCCGCGGCCCGCGCCGAGCAACCGGCCGCGGCGGCGGAGGCGGCGGAGGAGTTCGCACCGGCCGCTTCGTAGCGGCGCGCTGCGAACGGCGGCCGACGACGAGCGGCGCGCTTGCGGTCACCCCTCCGACTACGAAGGCACTGAGTCACCCGCTCCGCAGGGTTGCGCGTTTGTGCGCGGTATCATTGATCTCGATCAGTCAAATGTGCAACACTGCGCACACTTCGCGCGGAATCTGATCGGAGGCGCCGTGGCCGAGCGTGGCAACGGAATGGCATTGGACATCGCTGAGCAGCCGGAATGCTATGCGCGGCTGCTGTCCGCCGCACCTACGGACGCGATTGCCCAGGTCGCGGCCCGGGTCGCGGAGCGCGCACCGCGGCACGTCGTCTTCACCGCCCGGGGTACCTCCGACCATGCGGCCCTCTACGCCGCTTACCTGACCGAGATCCGGCTGGGCATTCCGGCCGGGTTGGCCAGCCCGTCCGCGGTCACCCTGTACGGCGCCCGGCCGGACCTGCGCGACGCGCTGGTCGTCGGAGTGTCGCAGAGCGGCGGCTCGTCCGACCTGGTACAGGTGCTCGCCGCCGCGCGCGGGTCCGGCGCGCTGACCCTGGCTGTCACGAACAACCCGCAGTCGCCGCTGGCCGGGGCGGCCGAGCTGCACATCGACGTGGCCGCCGGGCACGAGCGGGCGGTCGCCGCGACCAAGACCTACACCGCCGAACTGCTCGCGCTGCTGATGCTGGTGGAGGGCGTACGCGCCGGAAACGGTCGGCTGCCCGAAGCCGAACGGGCCGCGCTGTCCGAGCTGCCGGACCTGGCCGCCGCGGTACTGGCGGACGGGACGGCGGTGCAGCTGGCGCCGCGGTACCGGTTCGCCGCCCGCGTGCTGACCACCGGCCGGGGGTACGCGTACCCGACCGCCCGGGAGACCGCGCTCAAGCTCATGGAGACCTCGTACCTCGCCGGCCTCGCGTTCTCCGGCGCCGACCTGCTGCACGGTCCGCTGGCGATGACCGACCCGGACGTGCCGGTGCTCGCGGTCGTCGGCGAAGGGCCGGGCGGCGCCTCGATGCGCGAAGTGGTGGCCCGGCTCGGCGAGCGCCGGGCCGACGTGGTGACCGTCGGAGCGTCCGATGTGGACGGTGCGGCGCTGCGGATCGGTACCCCGGCCGTCGACGAGCGCTACGCGCCGCTGCTGGACATCCTGCCGCTGCAACGGCTGGCGCTGGCCCTCGCGCTGGCCCGCGGCGAGGACCCGGACGCGCCACGCGGACTGTCCAAGGTGACCGTCACCCGGTGATCCGGGAGCTCACCCGCTGATCCGGATGATCGCGTCGGCGTTCTCGCGCAGGTCCTTGGCCGGGAACCGCTGCGGCGGCTGGTCGGCGACCGCGATGTCGTAGTTGTCCACCCCGCCGTGTACCCCGGCGATCTGGAACGGGAAGTCGCAGCTGGATCCGTCGGCGCCGTGCGCGATGACACCGTTGCCGAGGCTGCCGGTACCCATGAGCTTGCCGTCCGGCCCGGTGACCCGCACCGGCGCGCCCGCCACGACACCGGGTACCGTCGCGGCGCACGCCGCGCCGTCCGGCCGGGTGTCGCCGGCCGCCACCGGTACCGCGACGTGGCCGCGCAGGACGAAGGCGTCCGGCTTCCCGGCCGGCCTACCCGAGGCGGCGATCCACCCGCAACCCGCCGCGACGGCGAGCACCAGCGCGGTCACCAGGAATGCGCGGGCTGCTCGGAACACGAGTCGGAGGCTACTCCGCGCGGTACCCGATCGGCATGGCAGGCTTGGCACGTGTCCACCCTCCGCGATCTCGTCCTGGAGCACACGTCCCTCGCCGGCGACGACGTCGAGCACCTGCACCGGCTCGCCGGTGACTGGCAGCTGATCTCCGACCTGTCCTTCGCCGACCTGCTGCTGTGGGTACCGGTCGGGTCCGGCGAGGAGTACCTGTGCGTCGCGCAGGTCCGGCCGGTGACCGCCCCGACGGCGTACCAGGACGACCAGGTGGGCCGGGTGTCCGGCGGTGCCGAGGTGGCGCACCTGCACATCGCGCGCAGCCAGGGCCGGATCTGGCGCGAGGGTGACCCGGTCTGGTACGGCGACACCCCGGCCCGGCACGAGGCGATCCCGGTGCGGCGCAAGGGCAGCCCGGCCGTCATCGCGGTCGTCGGGCGGGACACCAACCTGTCCACCGCGCGTACCCCGAGCCAGCTGGAACTCAACTACCTCACCACCGCGGACGACCTCGCCCAGATGGTGGCCGACGGCGCCTTCCCGCCGCCGCCGAGCAAGGCCAGCGAACCGGCCGCCGCCCCGCGGGTCGGCGACGGGTTGATCCGGCTCGACGCCTCCGGCAGCGTCAGCTACGCCAGTCCGAACGCGCAGTCCGCGTTCCGCCGGCTGGGACTGCCCGCCCATCTGGTGGGCGAAGACCTGGCCGCGGTGGTCGCCCGCCTGGCCGACGACCCGCTGGAGGGCACCGAGCTCAGCCGCCGGATCCGGACCGCGGTGGGCGGTGTTCAGCCGGGCCGCAAGGAGATGAGCGCCCGCGGCGCCTCGGTGCTCATGCGCGCGATTCCGCTGAAGCCCGGCGGGGTACCGATCGGCGCGCTGGTCCTGATCCGCGACCTCACCGAGGTACGGCGGCGCGACCTCGCGCTGATGACCAAGGACGCGACCATCCGGGAGATCCACCACCGGGTGAAGAACAACCTGCAGACGGTCGCCGCGCTGTTGCGGCTGCAGGCCCGCCGGGCACCGGCCGCGCGGGTCGCGCTGGAGGAGTCGGTACGGCGGGTGGCGTCGATCGCCCTCGTCCACGAGACCCTGGCGATGACCTCCGACGAGGTGGTGGAGTTCGACGGCATCGTCGACCGGGTCGCCTCCGCGGCCGCGGAGGTGGCCGCCTCCGACGCCAAGGTGACGATCCGGCGGGAGGGCCGGTTCGGGGTACTCCCGGCGGAGATCGCCACGCCGCTGGTCATGGTGCTCAACGAGCTGCTGGTCAACGCCGTCGGGCACGGCTTCGCCGAGGGCGACGGCGGCGAGGTCGCGGTGACCGCCAGCCGGCAGGGCAAGGAACTGCACGTCACCGTCGCCGACACCGGCAAGGGCCTGCCGCAGGACTTCGACCTGGACAGCAGCGAGCGGCTCGGGCTGCAGATCGTCCGCACCCTCGTGGCCGGCGAACTGCGCGGCACCATCGTGCTGCACCCGCGACCGATCACCGGTACCGAGGCGGTGCTGTCGATACCGGTAACCAAGCGCTGACCGTCAGGCGCGCACGTACAGCGCGACGGTCAGGCCGCGCAGCAGCCACAGCCGGTCCAGCCGGTACCGCTGGCGGAGCAGGTCCTCCTTGGGCTGTCCGATGCCGGCGAGCGGGTCGGCCAGGTTCTGGTACCGCAGCACCCACAGCCGTGCCATGTCGTCGAGGCAGCCGGGGAGGTCGGCGCATTCGGTCGCGGTCAGGTGCCCGTCGACCCGCTGCGGGGTGAGCGCGAAGACGTCGCGCGGCCGCTTGCCCGCCGGTACGTAGCGGGCCACGATGTCGCGCGCCTCCCACGGCACCACGGGTTCGTTCAGCGCGTAGGCGATGCCGTCGCCGGGTTGCTCGTTGGCGGCGATGACACCGGCGGCGGCGGTGGTCGCGTGGTTGTGCCCGTCGGGGGTACGGATGGCGGGGGCGAGGACGAGCAGGCCGCCGGCCGCGATGGGCACGCCGTACCGGTCCAGCGTCAGCGCCGCGAGCAGCACGAACCCGGGCAGCGTGAACAGCAGGTACCGCGCCCAGAACAGGGTGCTGAGCTCGCTGGCGACAAACAGCGCGAGGATCGGCGCGACCGCCCAGGTGAGCGCGAGGACAGCGGCCGGCCTGCGGGACACCGACAGCATGCCGAGCCCGATGATGACGCCGCCGACCACGCCGGCGGCGAAGATCGTGTCGGGTACCGCGAAAAGCGTCCGCCAGTCCGCCGGGGTCAGCCAGGAGATCTGCGCGCTCTGCCGGTGCCCCAGCCAGGCCAGCGGCAGCAGCGGCAGTACCCCGACCGCGGCCGCCACCGCCCAGGTGACCAGCCGCGCCCGGTCGCGCCGGAGCAGCACCACGATCCCGTGCGCGACCAGCAGCAGTACCGCGACCAGGTGCGCCGCGCCGAGCAGTGCGACCGAGCCCGCGTAGGCCGCGCCGGACAGCCGGCCCGGCCGGTCGAGCAGCCAGGTCAGCACCAGCGTGGCGAGGATCGCGAACAGGATCGTGAAGGCGTACGGCCGGGCCTCCTGCGCGTACCGCGACGTCGTCGGTACCAGGGCGAAGGCGAGCCCGGCGAGCAACCCGGCCCGGCGGCAGGCCACCCGGGCGCCCAGCACGGCGAGCAGGGCGGCCGCCCCGGTCATCGCCAGCAGCGACGGCAGCCGCAGCGCCAGCGTCGAGGTACCGGCGACCCCCGTCCACAGCTTCATCAGCGCGTAGTACGGCCCGACCACGGCATCGACGTTGCCCAGCAGCCGGAACAGCTCCCGCCAACTCAGCCGGACCGCGCCCCACGTGGCCAGCTCGTCCGCCCACAGCGCGGGACGGGTGATCTGGTACGCGCAGAGCACGAGGGTCAGCGCCGCCGGCCACGCCCAGTAGTACCGGGCCAGCGCCTTGATCAAAGATCCCACCCCTCGGGAGTGGCGGTCACCACCCTGGTCGTACCCCGCCGGCTGTGGGATTCTAGTCGCATGTCGAGTGAGGCCACGCCACGCCTGCGCCTCCTCATGCTCACGGCCCGTCGCCACGTCGACTACGGCCGTGTTCGCAGTGCTATGTGTCCGGCTTTCTGACGTCGCCCAACGACCCGCTGACGCGGGGCCGCGCGTAACGTGCCGGACTATTTCTGACGTCGTGGTCAGCCCCTCCCGGGAGTTCCCGGAGGTGGTCGGCACCGCCTCGCGCGTCCCCCTCCCAAGGAGACGCGAACGCCATGACGGTACCCGTGCGAGCCGCCCGCAGGCCCCGCGGCGAGGGGCAGTGGGCGCTCGGGCACCGAGAGCCGCTCAACCCGAACGAGCGGTCCAAGAAGGACGACAACCCGCTCAACGTCCGGGCGCGGATCGAGAACATCTACGCCCACCGCGGGTTCGCCAGCATCGACCCGGCCGACCTGCGCGGCCGGTTCCGCTGGTACGGGCTGTACACGCAGCGCCGGCCCGGCATCGACGGCGGCCGCACGGCGGTGCTCGAACCCGAGGAACTCGACGACGAGTACTTCATGCTGCGCATCCGGGTCGACAGCGGGCAGCTCGATCTGGCCCAGCTGCGCACGATCGGCAGCATCTCGCAGCGGTTCGCCCGGGACACCGCCGACCTGACCGACCGGCAGAACGTGCAGCTGCACTGGGTGCGGATCGAGGACGTGCCGCAGATCTGGCGCGAGCTGGAGGCGGTCGGGCTGACCACCACCGAGGCCTGCGGCGACTCGCCGCGGGTCATCCTGGGCAGCCCGCTGGCCGGCATCGCCGCCGAGGAGGCCGTCGACGCCACCCCGGCCATCCGCGAGATCACCCAGCGGTACCTCGGCGACCCGACCCTGGCCAACCTGCCGCGCAAGTTCAAGACGTCGATCGGCTGGCTGGCCGACGTGCCGTACGAGGCCAACGACGTCGCGTTCATCGGCGTGGTGCATCCCGAGCACGGGCCGGGCTTCGACCTGTGGGTCGGCGGCGGACTGTCCACCAACCCGATGCTGGCCAAGCGCCTGGGCGTGTGGGTACCGCTGGCCGAGGTACCCGACGTCTGGCTCGGCGTGATCAGCATCTTCCGTGACTACGGGTACCGGCGCCTGCGCAGCCGGGCGCGGCTGAAGTTCCTGCTCGCCGACTGGGGTGTGGAGCGGTTCCGCGAGGTGCTCGAAACCGAGTACCTGTACCGCAAGCTCGTCGACGGGCCGCCGCCGGCCCTGCCCGAACGCCCGTACGACCACATCGGCGTGCACGACCAGCAGGACGGCCGGCGGTACGTCGGCGTGGCGCCGGTGGCCGGCCGGGTCAGCGGGAAGCTGCTGTCGGAGCTGGCCGACATCGTCGAGGCACACGGCAGCGGCCGGGTCCGCACCACGCCGTACCAGAAGCTGGTCGTCCTCGACGTGCCGCCGGACCGGGTGGACAGCCTGGTCGAGGCGCTGCGCGTCGTCGGCCTGGAGGCATACCCGTCGAGCTGGCGCCAGGGCACCATGGCCTGCACCGGCATCGAGTTCTGCAAGCTCGCGATCGTCGAGACCAAGGCGCTGGCCGCCACGGTGATCACCGAGCTGGAGCGGCGCCTGGCCGGCCTCGACGTCGAGATATCCATCAACGTCAACGGTTGCCCGAACGCCTGTGCCCGTACCCAGGTCGCCGACATCGGGCTGAAAGGCCAACTCGTCCCCGGCCCGGATGGTGAGCTGGTGGAGGGTTTCCAGGTGCACCTCGGCGGCGGGTTGACCATGGCCGCCGACCAGAGCGCCAGCCTGGGCCGCAAGCTGCGTGGCCTGAAGACCACGAGCGCCGGTCTCGTCGACTACGTGGAACGGCTGGCCCGCCGGTACGCGGCCGGCCGCACCGAGGGCGAGAGCTTCGCCCACTGGGTGACCCGAGCGCAAGAGGAGGAGCTGCGATGAGCGAGCGCGGCGGACCAGAGCGCCCGCGGAGCGAAGAACAGCGGGAGCCATGAGCGAGCGGGTGGCTCCGCTGTACTGCCCGTACTGCGCCGGTGAGGACCTGCGTCCGCACGAGGCGCAGCCGGCCGGCGCCGACCAGGGGCCGGCGGTGCACGGCGCCTGGGAGTGCCGCTCGTGCACCCGGGTGTTCACGGTCACTTTCGTCGGTCTGGTGGTGAGGCATCAATGAGCGAGCGAAGCGAGCGAATCATTGGGCTCAGCGCTTTCGTGCCTCATGCCGGCCCGCAGCGAAGCGAGGAGGCGGCATGAGCACGGCGGTCCGGTACACGACAGGGGAACTGCGGGAGATCACGGCGCGCGCGGCGGTCGAACTCGACCGCGCCCCCGCCGAGCAGATCGTGGAGTGGGCGGTCGACACCTTCGGCGAGCGGTTCTGCGTGACGAGCTCGTTCGCCGACGCGGTACTGGTGCATCTCGTCGCGTCCGTCGCACCAGGCATCGAAGTGATCTTCCTGGATACCGGCCTGCACTTCGCGGAGACCCTGCGGGTGCGGGACACGGTGCAGCGCACGCTGCCGGTGATCGTCAAGTCCGTCGAGCCGCGGATGTCGGTCGGCCGGCAGGACGCCGAGTACGGTCCGCGGCTGTTCTCCCGCGCGCCCGACGAGTGCTGCGCGATCCGCAAGGTGGAGCCGCTGAACCGGGCGCTGCGCGACTATGACGCATGGGCCACCGGGCTGCGCCGCGACGAGGGTCCGACCCGCGCCAACACGCCGGTCGTCGGGTTCGACGCCAGCCGCGGCAAGGTGAAGGTCGCACCGCTGGCGTACTGGACCGAGGCCGACGTGCAGGCCTACATCGCCCGGCACGACGTGCCGGTGAACGCGCTCATCGAGCGCGGGTACGCGTCGGTGGGCTGCTGGCCGTGCACGCGCCGGACCGCGCCGGGTGAGGACCCGCGGGCCGGGCGCTGGCCGCTGTTCGACAAGACGGAGTGCGGCATCCATGCCGCCTGACCGGTCAGGTCGGCCCCGCCGGGCCGCCGGGCGGCCGCTGGTACTCGTCGCGCACGGCAGCCGGGATCCGCGGGCCGCGCCGTCTACCCGGGCGCTGGCCCGGGCGGTCGGTGCGGCCTGTCCGGACGCCCGGGTGGAGACCGCGTTCCTGGACTTCGAGGGGCCGGGGCTGGCCGCCGCGCTGACCCGCGAGGCCGCGCGGGGCCAGCGCGCGGCGACGGTGGTACCGCTGCTGCTGACCGCGGCCTATCACGGCCGGGTCGACGTGCCGGGGGAGATCGAGAAGGCGGGCGGTCTCGGCCTGTCCATCGGGCTGGCGCCGGTACTGGGGCCGGTGGCCGGGGCACGGGCCGACGCGGTCGCGCTGGATCTGCTGGTACGGGCGCTGCGCCGGCGCCTGGACGAGGTGCTGGACTCTCCCGTGGACGGCGTGGTGCTGGCCGCTGCCGGTACCCGTCAGGTGTCCGCCCTGGGCACCGTGGACCTTGTCGCCGACGCGCTCGGCGCCGCCCTGGGGGTACCGTGCCTCGCCGGCTACGCCTCGGGAGCCGGCCGCGGCACCGGGGCGGCGGTGGCCGCCCTGCGGCAGCGCGGCGCGCACCGGATCGCGCTGTCCGCGTACTTCCTCGCCCCCGGCCTGCTCTACGACCGCGTGGTCGCCGACGCGCGGGCGGCCGGTGCGCAGGTCGCGGCCGCGCCGATGGGCGACGCGCCGGAGATCGCCGAACTGGTGCTGCGCCGCGCCGACACCGTTACCCGTGCCGACACCGCCGCCTGACCTGGCATATACACACCTGGCGTACACACACCGACACCCCGGGGAATTCTCGTCCCGGGGTGTCGGTATGGTTCGGTGATGCGGTCGGTGGTGGAAGTCTCAGAGAGAGGCGCGGACGCGAATTCCACCGCGACGCTTGACGGCGCGGCGCTCCTCTTCGCTCATCCCACCCCAGACGCCGGCGTCCTGACCGGAGTCGAGCGCCCACTGCAGGCACTCGTCGGTCACGGAGCAGCGCCGGCAGACCGCCTTGGCCTGCTCGACTTGCAGCAGGGCCGGACCGGACGTCCCGATGGGGAAGAACAGCTCCGGGTCCTCATCGCGGCAGGCAGCACGGTGGCGCCAGTCCATGGCGACAACACTCCTTGGTTGGGTGTGATGGGTTTTTTGCTATCCGTCTCGCAGTGCCCCTACCCAGCAAGACGCTGAGTATTCAGCAGCGCGTGATCAGGCAATGTGGCCGTAACTCATTCCGCTTGTGAATACTTTCACGAACCCCCGCGATGTCAAGGGGGACCTCAGAAAAACTCCGGCCCGTGAGGGAACTCACGCACCTTTTGTCCGCTTTTCTGGGTATCCCATCGACACGCGGGCAAGTAACAACCAGTAGTCAATGTAGTACTTGCCAGCGGCCGTTCGCCAGCATTTCCGGTATGTGTTGCATACCTGGCATAACTGGCGAACTCAGCAGAAGACACGAAGAGCGCTTGGTACAGCGGTGAAGCGTACCTTCTCCCGAGCGCCAAGGTAATCCCCGTCAAGCTGGAAAGCCAGTGGTTCGTTGGCTCGCAGCCCGAACTCGGCCAGATCGTGCAGGCGCAGTACCCGCCGCCCGTGCGGCCCGCCCGGCCGGCCCCGCCGCCCGCCCGGGAACAGCAACTGCGTCATGGTCCGCGCGGTACCCGGGATCCGCAGCGCGCGCATGCCCATCACGTCGAGGCCGGTGTCGAAGGACGCCTCCAGGCACGCGTCGATCCGCCGGTTGCCCAGATACGTCCATGGGCTGGTGTTCTGCACGACGACCGTGGCCAGGTTCTCGTCGGCCTCGCCGTCGAGCTCCAGCGTGATCCGCGCGGCGGAGCGCTGGGTGTCCAGCAGGTACTGGCCGGCCAGCGCGCGCAGGTACAGCAGCGAGCCGTGGTTGCCGCCCCGGTGGCGGGCCCGCTCGACCCGCGCGATGACCTCGGCGTCCAGCCCGAACCCTGCGCAGAAGGTGAAAAACCTGTCGTCGGCACGGCCCAGCCCGATGGTGCGCTGCCGGCCTTCCCGGATCGCCTCCAGCAGTACCCCGGTCGCCTCCACCCAGTCGCCGGGCAGGCCGAGAGCGCGGGCGAAGACGTTGGTGGAGCCGCCCGGTACCACCGCCAGCGCCGGTCCGTGGCCGGGGACGCCGCGCGCCAGCAGGCCGTTGACGACCTCGTTGACGGTACCGTCGCCGCCCAGCGCGACCACGACGTCGATCCCGTCGGCCGCGGCCTGTTCGGCGAGCCCGGCCGCGTGCCCGCGCTGGCGGGTGTGCTCGACCTCCAGGTTCACGACGCTGCGCAACGCCTGGACCAGCACGTCGCGTACCCGTCCGCTCGTGGTGGTCGCCTTGTGGTTCACCACCAGCAGCGCCCGCATGGCTGGCACTGTACCCGGACCGTCTAGCGTTGACGGGGTGCGTGCCCTCCCGACCACCCTGCGCATCGCGGTCCTCCTGCTGTTCGCCGAGGCCGCCGGAGTAGCCGCGGTCGCCGCGCTGTTCGCCGTCGGACGCGCCGTCGCCGTCGCGGTACTCCTGGCCATGTTCGCGGTTGTCCTGGCGGCGCTGGGCTGGCAACTGGTCCGGCTGCGCTCCTGGGCCCGCGGGCCGGCGATCACCCTGGAACTGCTGCTGCTCCCGGTGGCGTACCCGATGGTCACCGGCGGCATCGCCTGGCTGGGGATACCCGCGATGGTGGCCGGTTTGGCCTGTACGGGCTTGTTGGTGGCACCCGCATCGCGGCAGGCGCTCGGTATCCGTTAGTGGTGCCGGCGTCGTAGGCTGATCGATCGTGACCATGATGCCGGGGCGCTCGCCCGCGTACCAGCAGCTCGCGGACGAGCTCCGCGAGCAGATCACGTCCGGTCGGCTGCGGCCCGGGCAGCGCCTGCCGACCGAGCCGGAGTTATGCCTGCGCACCGGGGTCAGCCGCAGCACCGTGCGGGAGGCCCTGCGGCTGCTCGCCAGCCAGCACCTCATCGTCACCACCCGGGGCGTCACCGGTGGCAGTTATGTGGCCAAGCCGGACGCCGCGACCCTCGCCGACAGCCTGTCCCGCGGGATGAGCCTGCTCGTCTCCGCGACCCCGGTCGGGCTGGCCGAGCTGATGGAGGTCCGGGAGATGCTGGAGGTACCCGCTGCCGGGCTGGTCGCCCGCCGGCACACCGACGCCGACCTGGCCGGGTTGGCCGAGACGATGTTCGATCCGGTACGCGACGACCTGGGTACCCGGTGCGCCGCGCAGCGGACCTTCCACGAGCGGCTCGCGGCGGCCACCGGTAACCCGGTGTTCGAGCTGCTCGCGCGGCCGCTGTACACGGTCGCGAACGAGACGGAGATCGCCGAGCGGGCGTCGGAGCGGCTGTGGCGTTCGGTTGACGCCGACCACCGGGCGATCCTGCGTGCGGTGGCAGCCCGGGACGTCGCGGCGGCCGAGCGGGCGGCCCGGCGGCATCTGGTGAACCTGCGCAGCCACTGGCCGCCGGACTAGTTCACCCGGCGTTCGGGTTGCGCCGCTTGGTGAGGCGGATGGCCGCGCGGCCGTTGTCGGTGTATGCGCTGACCTCGCCGGCCAGTGCGGTGAGGACCTGCCAGGAGAACGAGTTTCCGCCGGGCAGCGTGGCGTGGCCGGACACCGGTACCGAGACGTCGATCGACAGCGCCGAGTCGGTGACCTCGAACTGGCTGGTGACCTCGGTGTCCGCGGGGGCGACGGACAGCAGGATCGCGCACGCCTCGTCGACGGCGATGCGCAGGTCCTCGATCTCGTCGAGGGTGAACTGGAGCCGGGCGGCGAGGCCGGCGGTCGCGGTGCGCAGGACGGCGAGGTAGCTGCCGTCGGCGGGGACGACGAGAACGACGACGTCGTCTTTGCTCGTCGTCGATGCGTTGGGCGCGAGTTGAGTCACCGGATGCCGTCCCCTCGCGACGACTCTAGTGGGTGCGCGCTACACGGGCCGGCACGCCCTCTGGACGTACCGGCCCGCGGCAGGTGGGCGCGACGCTCACGCCTGCTTGGTCTCCCAGAAGATTTTCGAGATCTCTTCGATCTTGCCGAGCAGCTGTTCGGCGACGGACGGGTCCACCGAGCCCTTGGCGCCGCTGGCCCCGGCCAGCTTGGTCGCCTCGTTGAAGAGCTGGTGCAGGTGCGGGTACTTCTCGAAGTGCGGCGGCTTGAAGTAGTCCGTCCACAGTACCCAGAGGTGGTGCTTGACCAGCTCGGCCCGCTGCTCCTTGATGACCAGTGCGCGGGTGCGGAACTCGGGGTCCGGATTGGCCTGGTACTTCTCGCTGATCGCCTTGACCGACTCGGCCTCAATCCTGGCCTGCGCGGGGTCGTAGATGCCGCACGGCAGGTCGCAGTGGGCACTGACGACGGTCCGCGGGGCCAGTGCGCGTGGCAGTCGCATCAGGATCCTCCTGGAGATGCTGCGATGATCGCTCTCAACCGAAACCCTACTCCTGGCTTGGAGTCGCAGCGAGGTGGACCGGCTGTTCACGGCGCTCGTTCGAGGGCCGTCGATGGTACCCGTACTGCGCGACGGCGACGCGGTGCTCGTCCGGCGTACCGCGCGGGTGCGGCCCGGCCAGGTCGTGGTGGTGCGGTTCGCCGGGGTACCCGGGCTGTCGGTGAAACGGGCGGTCCGGCCGGCCGGTGACGGCTGGTGGGTGCTCGGCGACAACCCGTACGGCTCCACCGACTCCCGTGAACTCGGCCCGGCCCAGGTCGTCGGCCGGGTACTGGTGCGCTGGTGGCCCCGGCTGTCCCGGGTCCGTTGATCGTTCGCGCCGTGCACTATGCTCGACGGGTACTCCCGGGTGACCCCCGTTGACGCGCGCACCCGGCGCCCGGCCGACCGTCGCCGGTGCCGCGGGACGCGCCCGACCGTCCGCGCACCGACGCTCTGGGGGGCGTAGCGAGAATGCATTCCGATCCCGTCTTCGAACTGCACCGCCGCGGCAAGCTGGAGGTCGCCTCGACCGTGCCGCTGAACACCCGGGAGGACCTGTCGCTCGCGTACACCCCCGGGGTCGCCGAGGTGTGCCGGGCCATCGCGGCCGACGAGTCGCTGGCCGAGGAGTACACCTGGGTGTCGCACGCGGTCGCGGTGGTCACCGACGGGTCGGCGGTGCTCGGACTGGGCAACATCGGACCCCGCGCCGCCCTGCCGGTGATGGAGGGCAAGGCGGTGCTGTTCAAGCGGTTCGGTGGCGTCGACGCGGTACCGGTCTGCCTCGCCACGCAGGACGTCGACGAGATCGTGGCGGCGGTCACCGCGATCGCGCCCTCGTTCGGCGGCATCAACCTGGAGGACATCTCGGCGCCGCGGTGCTTCGAGGTCGAGCGCCGGCTCGACGCGGCGCTGCCGATCCCGGTGTTCCACGACGACCAGCACGGTACGGCGATCGTGGTGCTCGCCGCGCTGCGCAACGCCGCCCAACTGCTCGACCGCAAGCTGTGCGACCTGCGGGTCGCGGTCAGCGGTGCCGGGGCGGCCGGGGTGGCGGTGACGAACATGCTCATCGCCGGTGGGGTACGCGCCGACGACGTGGTCGTCTGCGACTCGCGCGGCATCCTCCACAGTGGACGGTCGGAGCTGGTGGGGGAGAAGGCGGCGCTGGCTGCCGGTACCAACGCCGCGGGCCGGACCGGCGGCATCGCCGAGGCGTTGCGCGGCGCCGACGTGCTGATCGGGGTGTCCGGCGGTGTCATCGCGGCGGAGGCGGTGGCCGGCATGGCGCCCGACGCGATCGTGTTCGCCCTGGCCAACCCGACCCCGGAGGTACCCCCGGCGATCGCGGCCCGGTATGCGGCCGTGGTGGCGACCGGCCGCAGCGACTACCCCAACCAGATCAACAACGTGCTGGCCTTCCCGGGCGTGTTCCGCGGCGCTCTCGCGGCGCGGGCGACCACGGTGACCCAGGGGATGAAGGTGGCCGCCGCCGAGGCGATCGCCGGTGTGGTGGCCGACGAGCTGCGGCCGGACGCGATCGTGCCGAGCCCGCTGGACCCGCGGGTGGCGCCGGCGGTCGCGGACGCGGTGCGGATGGCCGCCGTCCGGGACGGGGTGGTCCGCTAGTGCTGGCCGCATACGCGAGGGCGATCAACCCGGACAACCCGCTCGACGGGCTGGCGGTGGGCGAGCTCGACCCGCCGCAGACGCCGGACGACTGGGCCACCGTCGAGGTACGCGCCAGCTCGCTCAACCACCACGACCTGTGGTCGCTGCGCGGGGTGGGGCTGGGCGCCGACCAGCTGCCGATGATCCTCGGCTGCGACGCGGCCGGTGTCGCCGACGACGGCACCGAGGTCGTCGTGTATCCGGTGATCGGCGACCCGGGTACCGGTGACGAGACCGTGGACCCGAAGCGGACGCTGCTGTCGGAGAAGTGGCCGGGTACCTTCGCCGAGCGGGTCCGGGCACCGCGGCGCAGCCTGGTGCCCAAGCCCGGTGAGCTGTCCTTCGCCGAGGCCGCCTGCCTGCCCACCGCGTGGCTCACCGCATACCGCATGCTGCGCACCCGCGGCCGGCTGCCCGACGACGGCGCGGTACTCGTGCAGGGCGCCGGGGGCGGGGTCGCCACCGCCGCGGTCGCGATCGGCCGGGCGCTCGGTGCCCGGGTGTATGCGACCAGCCGCGACCCGGCCAAGCGGGACCGCATCGCCACGCTGGGCGCCACCGCGCTGGAGCCGGGCGCGCGGCTGCCGGAGCGGGTCGACGTGGTCATCGAGACCGTCGGCGCGGCCACGTTCGAGCACTCGCTCAAGTGCGCGAAGCCGGGCGGCCGGATCGTGGTGTCCGGGGCCACCGCCGGGCACCTGGCAACGGTCGACCTGCGCCGGGTGTACTTCCTCCAGCTGGAGATCGTCGGCTCCACCATGGGTACCCGCGACGAGCTGGCCGAGCTGCTGGCGTTCTGCGTCGCGAAGGACCTGCGGCCGCTGGTCGACTCGACGTTCGCGTTCGCCGAGGCGCGCGCCGCCTTCGAGCGGCTGGAGTCCGGCGAGGTGTTCGGCAAGCTGGTCCTGGACCACACGCGGTAACGCGTTGGCGGCTCAGCCGCCTGCCCGCGGCGCGGAAGCTGAGCCACCAGTTCGTGCCATCCGGCCGCCGGCCGCGCTCCGAACCCCTGGTACGCCCCCCACGCTTGGGTGGCGACAGGTGTGAGGAGTGGCGCAGATGCGGACCGTCGGCAGTGGCCGGTACGAGCTTGAGGCGGAGATCGCCAAGGGGGCGATCGGTACCGTCTGGCGCGGCCGCGACACGGCAACCGGCCTGCGGGTCGCGGTCAAGCAGCTGCGTCCTGAGGCGGCCACCCAGCCCGAGCTCGTCGAGGCGTTCCTCGCGGAGTGGCGGATCCTGGCCGACCTGGACCACCCGTGCGTCGTCCGCGCCCGCGAACTGGTCCGCGGCGGCGACACCTACGCTCTCGTGCTGGACCTGGTGAACGGCCAGGACCTGCGGCGCCGGCTGCGCACCGACGGCCCGCTGCCGCCGGCCGTCGCCGCGGACGTGGCGGCCCAGGTCGCCGACGCGCTGGCCTACCTGCACGGCCTCGGCATCGTGCACGGCGACGTCAAGCCGGGCAACATCCTGGTACCCGTCGACGGCGGCCCGGTCCGGTTGACCGACTTCGGCGTCGCCCAGCGGGTCGGCCCCGGCCTGCCTGGGTCGCGCGCGACTCATGCCACGCCGGAGTACGTGGCGCCCGAGGTCATCACCGGCCAGCCACCGCGCCCGGCCACCGACGTGTACGCCCTGGGCATCGTGCTGTACGAGCTGCTGTGCGGCCGGTCGCCGTACCGCGGCGGCGGGGTCTCCGAGGTGCTGTGGCGGCACGCGACCTGCGTACCGGTACGCCCGGCCGGCCTGCCCGAACCGCTGTGGCGGGCCATCCTGGACTGCCTCGCGCCGGACCCCGACGAGCGGCCGGCACCGGCTGCGCTCGCGACCCGGCTGCGCGGCCTGCACGCCGCGCTGGACGGCCTCGCGCCGCTGCCCGCGCTCGGCCCCGACATGGTGACCTGGTGGCCGCGCTCCGCCGAGCAGCCCGCTCCGGTCGTCGCCCCGCGGCGGGAGGAGTGGGTGACCGCGGAGACGCCGCGGGGTACCGGTTCGGACCTGCCGGTGCCGATGGGACCGGCCGTGCGGTCGGTTCCGGTACCGGTGTCGCCCGCGCCGGCGTGGCCGGCCCCGGCGCTGCCGGCCCCGGCGCAGCCGGCCGGGCCGGTGCCCGGCTTCCGGCAGCGTTCGCGCCTCGTCGCCGCACTGCTCGGTGCCGCGGCTCTGGTGGTCGTACTGGCGGCGCTCGGCGCGATCGCGCTGCTGGGTTCTCCGGGAGCGTCCGGCGGGTCGGGCCACCCGGTCGCGGTGACCTCGACGCAACCATCCGGGCCGCCGTCGGAGCCGCCCTCGGGGCCGCCCTCATCGAGCACGACGCCGACCTCCGGGCCGGACACGACCGGCGCGGTGACCGGGAACCAGCCGCCCGCCCGGCCGGCGTCGCCACCGGCGAAGCCGGGGTACGACCCGTCGCCGACCCCGGGAACGATCGGGGTGATCGGGCCGGGCCGCTGAGGGCTCAGCGGGGCCGCTGAGGGCTCAGGCGGCGGCCGCGATACCGAGGGCGGCCCGGACGGCCGACTCGACCTCGGGGGTACCCGGGCCGAAGGCGTCCAGCGCGAGCAGTGCCGCGCCGGCGACCGGCGGGTCGGCGACGATGCCGATGGTGGCCTTCGGCGCGGCGGCCTGGATGCCGCTCAGCACGGCCTCGTGCAGCAGCGGGTGCCGGGCGGCGAGCACACCGCCGCCGAGTACCACCGCATGTGGCTTGTCGAGCATGCCCAGCCGGCGCGCCGCGATGGTGGCCAGCGCCACCACCTCGCGTGCCTGCTTGGCCACCACGCCGCGGGCCGCCGGATCGCCGGCCGCCGCCACCGCGAACAGCACCGGCGCCAGGTCGCGGACCCGCTGCCGGTTCAGTTCGCCCAGGTGCAGCCCGGCGCTGACCTCCTCGACGGTGGCCCGGCCGAAGTGCGCGGCCACCGCGGCGGACAGCGCGGTGGCCGGTCCGCGGCCGTCCTCGCCGCGGGCGGCGTGCCAGAGGGTCAGCTCCGCGAGGTGGTGGCCGCCGCCCCAGTCGCCGGAGATCGGCCCGAGCGACGGGAAGCGCGCGGTCCGCCCGTCGGCCGAGCGGCCGACGCAGTTGATGCCGGCGCCGCACACCACGGCCACCGCGTCCGGATTGGAGGTACCCGCGCGCAGCAGCGCGAACAGATCGTTGTCCACCCGGTGCTCGCGGGCCCAGCCGGCCTCGCCGACCGCCTTGGACAGCACGTCGACCTCGACCGGCAGGTCGGCTCCGGCGATGTAGACCTCGGCGCGGTCGAGAACCGAGTCCCGGGCGAGGCCGGCATCGGCCATTGCCCGGCGTACCAGCCCGTCCAGCAGCTCGATCGACCCCGGTACCCCGAGGTAGTGCGGCGACGACCCCGGCCCGCGCACGAAGGCGAGCACCCGACCCCGGCCGTCGCCGAGCACGACGTGGGTCTTGGAGTTCCCGCCGTCGATCGCGACGTAGGTCGGTGGGGCAGTCATCGGGCCCACGCAAGATGTGCGGTGTTGGCGGCGATGAGCCGGTCGGTCAGTGCCTCGGCGACGTCGTGCTGGCCGACGAGCGGGTGGGCCAGCAGGGCGCGGTACACCCGGGACCGTCCACCGTGGACAGCCGCGGCGACGGCCAGTTCCTCGTACCCGGCCACGTGCGCGATGAGCCCGGACTGCAGCGGCCCGACCGGGGTGATCGGTACCGGCGCCGGCCCGTCCCGGTCGACCTTGCAGCTCACCTCGATGACCGCGTCGTCGGGCAGGAACGGCAGGTGCCCGTGGTTGCGCACGTTGGCCGAGTGGACCTGCCCGTCGCCGGCGCGCAGCGAGCCGATCAGCCCGACGGCGGCCTCCGAGTAGAACGCGCCGCCCCGCTGCCCGAGCAGCTCCGGCTTGGTGTCGAGGGTCGGGTCGGCGTACATCGCCAGCAGCTGCGCTTCGATCTCCGCCACCTTCTGCCCCCGGGTCTGTGCGCCCTTCTCCGCGCGGACCACCTCGTCGTGGCAGTAGAAGTAACGCAGATAATACGACGGTACACAGTCCAAAGTGGACAGTACGGGCGCCGGCAGTACCATCTCCTCGGCCAGTTCCGCCAGGTGGGAGGAGAGCAGCTCGGGTAACCGGTCCACCCCGTCGACGTAGGCGGCCCGTTCCCAGGTGAGGTGGTTGAGCCCGACGTGGTCCAGGGTGACGGCCTCCGGGGGTACCCGGAGCATGCCGGCGAACCGTCGCTGGAACCCGATCGCCACGTTGCACAGCCCGATCGCGCGGTGCCCGGCGTCCAGCAGCGCCCGGGTGACGATGCCGACCGGGTTGGTGAAGTCGATGATCCACGCGCCCGGTGCGGCGAGCCGGGCGGCCCGGTCGGCTACTTTCAGCACGACCGGTACCGTCCGCAGCGCCTTCGCGAGCCCACCGGCGCCGGTGGTCTCCTGGCCGATCCGCCCGTACTCCAGCGGAAAGGTCTCGTCGGAGATGCGGGCCCGCTGGCCGCCGACCCGCAGTTGCACGATGACCATCGAGGCGTCGGAGAGCCCGGCGTCCAGTTCGTCGGTCCACGTCACCTTCCCGGAATGGCCGTAGTGGTTGAAGATGCGCGCGGCGAACGCTCCTACCACGTCCAGCCGCTCGCGTGCGGGGTCGACGAGGACCAGTTCTCCGACGTCAGGAAACAGCCGGGCGAACCCGTCCACCAGCTCGGGCGTGTACGTCGAGCCGCCGCCGACAACCGCGATCTTCATCCCTTTACTCCAGTCAGGGTGACACCTTGGACAAACGCCTTCTGCGCGAAGAAGAAGACGACGACCACCGGGACGATGGCGAACACCGTCGCCGCGGTGACCAGGTTCCACGCGACCGCGTGGAGGCTCCGGAATGACGCGATCCCCAGGGAGACCGTCCAGTTCGCCTGGTTCTCGCTGGCGTACAGGAACGGCCCGTAGTAGTCGTTCCAGGCGTAGAAGAACTGGAACATCGCGGTCGCCGCGATGCCCGGCCGGGCCATCGGCCACACCACCTTGAACAGCGTCCGCCACTCGCCGCAGCCGTCCACCCGCGCCGTGTCCAGGTACTCGTCCGGGATGGTGAGCATGAACTGGCGCAGCAGGAAGATGGAGAACGCGTCGCCGAACAGCGACGGCAGGATCAGCGGCCACAACGTACCGGTCAGGCCGTAGTAGGCCCACATGGAGTACAGCGGTACCGCGGTGATCTGCGGCGGCAGCAGCATCATGCAGATGACCGCGAGGAACGCCACCTTCCGGCCGGGCCAGCGCAGCTTCGCCAGCGCATACGCCGCCGGCACGCTGGACGCGATCGTGAAGATCGTGCCCAGTCCGGCGTAGAGGACGGTGTTCCACAGGTACCGCGGCATGTCCGTCTTGCGGAACACCGCGAGGTAGTTGCCCGGATGCCAGCTGTGCGGCCAGTAGTGGCTGGACAGCGACTGGCTGCTGGACATGAACGAGGTCAGCACGATGAACACGAACGGGCTGAGGAACATGATGCACAGCGCGATCGCGACGCTGTGCTGGGCGATGAACAGCAGCAGGGCGCGACGGCGCCGCCGGGCCGCGTACCCGCTGCGGGGCGGTGGTACCCGCCGGTGGCTGTGTGCGCGCGGGGGAGCGAGTTGGGTCATGCGCCGCCTCCCGCAGCCGGCCGGGAGCGAAGGCGCCCGGCGCCGGAGCTCGTGCCAGTTGGCCCGCAGCTCGTGCCAGTTGGCTCGGTCATGACTGCTCCCCGGAAAGGGAGCGGCTGCGCCGGATCACGATCGCCACGACGGTGAACGCGACCACGAACAGCACGATCGCCATCGCGCTGGCATAGCCGAGCTTGTTGTATTTGAAGCCCTTCAGGTACAGCCACAGCGGATACGTGAACGTCGAGCCCTCGGGGTCGCCGAACGCCGAGGCCACGCTGCCGCCGCCGGTGTTGGCTTCGCCGTTGGCCGCGGACGCCGCGACCGCCGCCTGGGTGAAGTACTGCAGCGCGGCGATGACTCCGGTGATCGCCGAGAACGCGATGACCGGAGACAGCGTCGGCAGGGTCACCAGCCGGAACCGTTGCCACCCCGTCGCTCCGTCCAGCGCGGCCGCCTCGTGCAGGTTGGCCGGCACGTCCAGCAGCGCCGCGAGGAAGATGACCATCGTGTTGCCGATGCCCCACAGGGCGAGCAGGGTCAGCGACGGCTTGGCCCAGGTTGGGTCGTTGAACCACAGCGGCCCGTCGATGCCGACGGCGGACAGCATCCGGTTCACCGGTCCGGCGCCGGGCTTGAGGATGTACACGAAGGCCAGCGCGCCGGCCACCGGCGGTACCAGCGCGGGCAGGTAGAACACCGTCCGGTAGAAGGAGGTGCCCCGGCGCACGCTGGCGACCAGCATGCCGGCGCCGAGGCCGAACAGCACCTGCGCCGGCACCATGATGGCCACCAGCCACAGCGTGTTCTCCACGGCCTTGAGCAGGTTGGCGTCGTGCAGCATGGCGCCGTAGTTACGCAGCCCCACCCAGGTCGGCGGGGTCAGCAGGTTGAACCTGGTGAACGAGAAGTACAGCGCGGACAGCAACGGGTACACCAGGAAGGCGAGGATGCCGATCAGCGCCGGCGCCATGAAGGACAGCACGGTGAACCCGTGCCGGGTACGGCGGCTGAAGGCGGCGGGACGGCGGCGCGGCTGCACTGCCAGCTCGCGGGTGGCGGCGTGGTGCGAGGTCGTGGTTGTCGTCATGGCTACTCGCCCAATGCCTGGTTGATGGTGTCGTCGAGCTTGCGCAGCCCGCGATCCAGGTTGCCCACCTTGCCGGCCTGCCAGTCGTTGACGAAGGCCTGCGCGAGGTCCTGGTATGCGGTGCCGTTGGCGGACAGCGGCGAGGTGCTCGACTTCGGGTTGCCGGAGATGTTCAGGAAGATCTTGAAGTTGGCGTCGCTGGTCAGCGCCGGCGAGCGCAGCGCGCTGGTCAGCGTGGGCACGTTCTTGATCACGTTGGCCAGCGACACGACGGTGTCGGTGTCGGTGCTCAGAAACTTCACGAACTGCCAGGCGGCCTCCGGGTTGTGGCTGTTACGGGCGACGCCCATGACGTTGCCCACGACGAACCCGGAGCCGTACAGGTCCGGCCGGTTGTCGGCTACGGGCAGCGGCGCCACGCCCCAGTCGAGATCGGCCGGCTCGTCGGCGGCGATCGACGCGATCCGCCACTCGCCGTCGATGTTCATCGCCACCTGACCCTTCTCGAACGCGTTGTCGGCGCTGCCCTCGTCGCCGAAGGTGGACTGGAACTTGCGGATGTTCTCGTACCCGTAGAAGTCGATCATCGACTTCTGCCAGTTCAGCAGCGTCTTCCAGGCCGGGTCGGCGCCGAGGATGGAACGACCGTCCTCGTCCATCCAGCGCGCGCCGGTCAGTACCGCGAAGTGCGCGACCGAGTTCTCGTAGAACCCGGACAGCGGGTCGAAGCCGACCTGCTCCAGGTTGCCGTCGGTGCCCCGCTTGGTCAGCTGCTTCGCGTCGTAGGCGAGCTGGGTGAGGGTCCTCGGCGGGGCGTCGATGCCCGCCTCGGCGAACAGCTTCTTGTTGTAGTACAGCCCGTACGCGTCGGCGAGCAGCGGCATCGCGCACCGCCGGTCCTCGTACGTGGTGTACTGCTGGACCAGTTGCGGGACGTCGCTCAGGTCGACGTGGTCGCGCTCCAGGTAGGGGGTCAGGTTGCGCCACGCGCCGGTCGAGCAGAATTTGCCGACGTTGTCGGTGGTACCGGACAGGGCGACGTCGGGACCCTGACCGGCGCCGATCGCCTGGGTGGTCTTGTCGTCGTCCTGCCCCGCCCTGACGACGACCTTGACCTGGGGGAACTTTGCCTCGAACCGGTCGACCGCCTGTTGGATCGCGTCGGCTTCCCGGTCGCTGAAGAAGTGCCAGAACTCGATCGTGCCGGAGGCGACGCTGCCGGGCGGCGCGATCGTCTCCCGGGGTGGCCTCGGCACGCACCCGGCCGCGAGGGCGGCCGCGACGAGCAGACTGGCGGCGAGGGCGGCGCCACGCCGTAACGGGGACAAGTGGGGCTCCTAACTGGTCAGTTTGTGCAGGTTGTGGATGAGCTCTTCGCGGACCTCGGCCAGCGCGGCGTCCAGAGCGCCGAGCAGCACCGCGTCATCGGCTATGCCGGTGACGGCGATCCGGGTACCAGGTGACCCGACGGTACCGGTCGCGGCCGCGACCGCGTCCTGTAGCGCCGGGCCGCCGGCCTGGCCGACCTCGCCGGCCAGGACGACGAGTGCGGGATCGAGCACGGCGATGACCACGGCCAGCCCGACGGCGATCCGCGCGGCGAGCTCGGCGAGCATCGCCGGGGTGGCCTGCGCGACCGCCCCGCCGGGCGTGTCGGCGTCGATGCCGTGCTCCTTGGCCAGCGCGAGTACCGCATGCCCGCCGATCACGTCGTGCAGGTCCGGTTGCGGGCCGGTGGCCGGGGAGAGGCCGAGCGTGATGTATCCGATCTCCCCGGCCCCGCCGCTGGCCCCGCGCAGCAGGGTCCCGCCCAGGTCGATGGCGAGCCCCAGGCCCTCGCCGAACCAGAGCAGGACGAAGCTGTCCGCCGTGCCGGCCACACCGCGGCGGCGCTCGGCCACCGCGGCCAGGTTGACATCGTTGTCCACGAGCACCGGTACCCCGAGGGCGTGGCGCAGGTCGGCGACCAGGCCGGGCCGGTCGAGGCCGGGCACGTGGACGTGGTGGATCCGATCGGTGCGCGGGTTGTAGGCCCCCGGTACCGCCAGCTGCACCTGGCGCACCCGATGCACCGGTACCCCCGCATCGGCGCACTGGCCGACGATGGCGGCGCGGATGGTCTCCGCGAGGCTGCCGCCGTCGAGGTCCACGGCCAGCTCGGCGCGCGCCCGCGTGGTACCGGTGAGATCGCTGAGCGCGACGGCCAGCGCCGGCCGCGGGGTGACCACAGTCTCGCGCAGCGAAACCGCGACCGCGTAGGCCGCGTCCGGGTTGGCCGCGTAGATCTCCGCGTTCGGACCGGGACCGCCGGAGGTGTGCCCGGTCACCACGGCGAGGCCCGCCTCGGTGAGCCGGCGCAGCACCTCGGACGTGGTGGGCTTGGAGAGCCCGGTCAGTTCGCGCAGGTCATTGCGGGTGAGCGAGCCGCCGTCAAGCAGGTGGCCGAGCGCTGCGCTCTCGTTCATCGCGCGCAGCAGCTTGGCTGAGCCGGCCAGGCGAACCAATCGAACTCCATCTGTTAGACAAATTGACTAACTAATGCTCGCCACACTATGACGGGCCTACCCGTGGGTCAACCCCCGTCCGGCGGGGATCGGGTCGGCCGTCGGGTTCCCCGGCGCCGATGACAGGGATCGATGATTGTCACTCGACGGGCCGCGACTGTCCTAAGCGGACTGTCGCACCGCGACTGTGCACAATGGAGCCACTTGCCCGAAATCCTGGACGAGACGGCCGCGAAGTGGCAGCGTATGGGCATGGCGGATTCTGGAATCAACCCAACCGCGGCTGCCTTACTGGGTCTGCTGCACGAGGGTCCCATGACGGGCGGGCAGTTGATGGCGGCAGCCCAGAAGCGGCTGGGCCCCTACTGGTCGATGACGCGCAGCCAGGTGTACCGCGAGTTACCGGCACTGGCCCAGGCCGGATACGTCAAGCTGGGCAAGCCCGGTCCCCGGTCGAGCCAGCCATACTCGATCACTCCCGCCGGCAAGCGCGCGTTCACCCGGTGGCTGTCCGAGGATCCCGGTCGCGACGCGGTCCGCAACCCGGTCGCGCTGCGCGTCGCGTTCGGCAGGCACCAGTCGGCAGCCCAGCTCAAGTCGGCGTACGACCAGGCGACCGCCTACCACAACGCGGCACTGAACGAGGCCCGGGAAGCGGCCAAGGAACTGCGCCGCGACGGGGACGAGCACGCCGCCGCCGCGCTGGAGTTCGCCGTCGGGTACCACCGCGCGGCGCTCGCCTGGCTGAAGGCGGCACCGACCGCCTGAGTGCCGCGCGTGCCTCCGCGTAGGCTTGACTGCCGTGACCGCTGCTGACTTCGCCGAACAGCTCAAGACCCTCGACAACACCCTGCGCAACATCGAATCGGTGCTGGACGTGGACCGGCTGCGCAAGGACAAGGAGGAGCTGGAGCGGGCCGCCTCGGTGCCGGACCTGTGGGACGACCAGGCCCGGGCGCAGCAGGTCACCTCGCGACTGTCGTACGCGCAGGGTGAGATCAACCGGCTGGAACGGCTGCGTTCGCGGCTCGACGACGCGGGTGTCCTGCTGGAACTGGCCGAGTCCGAGGACGACGCCGGCTCGCTGGCCGAGGTGGGCACCGAGATCATCGAGCTCAGCAAGGCCATCGAGGAACTGGAGATCCGGACGCTGCTGTCCGGCGAGTACGACGCGCGCGAGGCGCTGGTCACGATCCGCTCCGGCGCCGGTGGCGTGGACGCCGCCGACTTCGCCGAGATGCTCATGCGGATGTACCTGCGGTGGGCGGAGCGGCACGGGTACCCGACCGAGGTCTACGACACCTCCTACGCGGAGGAGGCCGGGATCAAGTCAGCGACCTTCGCGGTCAAGCAGCCGTACGCCTACGGCACCCTGTCCGTCGAAGGCGGTACCCACCGGCTGGTGCGGATCAGCCCGTTCGACAACCAGGGCCGCCGGCAGACCAGCTTCGCCGCGGTCGAGGTGGTACCCGTCGTCGAGCAGACCGACCAGATCGACATCCCCGAGGACGACCTGCGCATCGACGTGTACCGCTCCTCCGGCCCGGGCGGCCAGGGCGTGAACACCACCGACTCGGCGGTCCGGATCACCCACCTGCCCACCGGGATCGTGGTCAGCTGCCAGAACGAGCGTTCCCAGCTGCAGAACAAGGCGACCGCGATGACCGTCCTCAAGGCCAAGCTGCTGGCCGTCAAGCGGGCCGAGGAACATGCCAAGATGGACGCGATCCGGGGCGACGTCGCCGGCTCCTGGGGCGATCAGATGCGCTCCTACGTCCTGCACCCGTACCAGATGGTGAAGGACCTGCGCACCGAGTACGAGACCGGCAACCCGTCGGCGGTGTTCGACGGCGAGATCGACAAGTTCATCGAGGCCGGCATCCGCTGGCGCAAGCGGCGCGAGCGTGGGACAGGCTGATCGCCGTGCAGATCTCGGCACGCGGCGACTACGCGGTACGGGCGGCGGTGGCGCTGGCGGTGGCATACCCGCGGACGGTGTCCGCCCAGGCGCTGGCCGCCGAGCAGGAGCTGCCGCGCAAGTTCCTCGAGACGATCCTGGCCGACCTGCGCCGGACCGGGCTGGTGCAGAGCACCCGCGGCGTGGACGGCGGCTACGCACTGTCCCGGCCGCCCGCGGAGATCCACGTGGGCGACGTGCTGCGGGCGGTGGACGGGCCGCTGGCCGGGGTACGCGGGATGCGGCCGGAGGAGACCAGCTACAACGGCAGCGCGGCGCACCTGCAGGACCTGTGGATCGCGGTACGGGCGGCGGTCCGGCGGGTACTCGACGAGGTCAGCCTGGCCGAGGTGGCCAAGGGCCGGCTGCCCGCCCACGTCCGCCGGCTGATCGCGGACAGTGCGGCGTGGAAGCCCCGCTGAGCGGCCGATCTTCCTGGCATACCGTCCCCGAGTGGGTTGTAACGCCCACGCCGCGTTTGGCGTCCTCGTCACGGCGCGTAGACTGACGTCCCGTGATTCGGCTCGAGCATGTCACCAAGACCTACCCCAAGGCCTCGCGACCGTCGCTCGACGACGTGTCCACCTCGATCGAGAAGGGCGACTTCGTCTTCTTCATCGGCCCGTCCGGCTCGGGTAAGTCGACGATCATCAAGCTGCTGCTGCACGAGATCCAGCCCACCAAGGGCAAGGTGGTCGTCAACGAGAAGGACGTCACCGCGCTGCGGTCCTGGCGGATCTCCGGCTTCCGCCGGCAGATCGGCTGCGTCTTCCAGGACTTCCGGCTGCTGCCCAACCGGACCGCGTACGAGAACGTCGCGTTCGCGCTGGAGGTCATCGGCAAGTCGCAGGGCGTGGCCCGGCGGGTGGTACCCGAGGTGCTCGAGCTGGTCGGCCTGGGCGGCAAGGAGCACCGGTACCCGCATGAGCTGTCCGGCGGCGAGCAGCAGCGGGTCGCGGTGGCCCGGGCCTTCGTGAACCGCCCGCTGATCCTGCTGGCCGACGAGCCCACCGGTAACCTCGACCCGGACACGTCGATCGAGATCATGCGACTCCTGGACCGGATCAACCGCACCGGTACGACCGTGGTGATGGTCACCCACGACTCCAACATCGTGAACCAGATGCGCCGCCGGGTCATCGAGATCGAGAGCGGCAAGATCGTCCGGGACCAGCCCCGTGGCGTCTACGGCTGAGAGGACTCTCCGAACCGATGCGCTTCAAGTACGTCCTGTCGGAGGTCATGGTCGGCCTCTGGCGCAACGTCACGATGACCGTCGCCATGATCATCACAATGGCAGTGTCGCTCACCATGCTGGGCGCGAGCCTGGTGCTGTACAAGCAGATCGAAGCCATGAAGGGGTACTACTTCGAGCGGGTCGAGGTGTCGATCTTCTTGAAGAACGACGCCACCGACCAGCAGCAGCAGGCACTGGCCGAGCAGTTGCGCAACGATCCGATGGTCAAGCAGCCGGTCACGTTCGAGACCAAGACGGAGGCGTACAACAAGTTCAAGGTGCAGTTCAAGGACGCCCCCGATCTGGTCAAGGCGACCAAGCCGGACTCGCTGCCGGCCTCCTTCCGGGTCAAGCTCAAGGACCCCAAGCAGTTCGACCAGATCGCCGCCACATACCGCGGCAGGGACGGTGTCGACGACGTACTCGACCAGCAGCGCCTGCTGGCCAAGGTGTTCGGGGTACTGGGTGCGGCGCAGAACATGGCCCTCGCGGTCGCCATCATCCAGGGCATCGCAGCCCTGTTGCTGGTCGGCAACACGATCCAGGTCGCCGCGTACAGCCGCCGGCGTGAAGTGGCGGTGATGAAGCTGGTCGGTGCGTCCAACTGGTTCATCCAGTCGCCGTTCGTCCTGGAGGCGATGTTCGCCGGCATCATCGGCGCGGTAGTGGCCTCGTTGGGGTTGATGGCGGCCAAGGTCTGGTTGATCGACGGAACGCTGAAACCGCTGACCTCACTGCTCACGCCGGTGGGCTGGGGTCGGATCCTGTGGATGGCGCCGATCCTGGTCGGGATCGGGGCGGTGGTCAGCGGTGTCACCGGGTGGATCACGCTGCGCTTCTACATCAAGAAGTAGTTCGTTGGATCGACCACCAGCGGCCGGGGACGGCTCGTCGGTTCTGATCTGGGCGTCTCCGGCTGCTGGTGGTCATCATCGGTCGATCTTGGTGTGCCTCTGACGGCCTGGGCACGGCCTGATCATCGCCGCCCTGCCGGGCGGGTCCGCTCGCCGCTGGCGGTCTGTAGAGTGACGCTGTGGTTTGGTGGCTTGCGGCGGTTTGGGGGCTTGTCGGCAGCGGTGTCGCTGAGGCCCTGA
>VAWN01000049.1 GCA_005885555.1 Actinomycetota bacterium | reverse complement strand
CAAGCCTGCGCCGCGGATATCCGCTTCTGCCGCCGACCGTCACGGTGTGCGACGCGCGGTCGGCGGCAGAAGCGGATATCCGCGGCGCAGGCTTGCGCGGAATAGGAGCTGGCGAAGCGGGATCTGCGTTGAGATCTCGCGGTGGCCTCGAACAGGCTCGCGCCGCAGTGCGGACAGGCCGGCACGATTCCGTCGTGCACGGGTCGATCCGGCCGTGCCCACCACACGTCCAGTCCCCGGTCCGAAGCGTCGGCGTGAGCGCGGCCCAGTCGGCGGCTGGCGGACCTGTCAGGACCGTGGCGTACCGGTCGTTCCTCACAGAAACAAGGGTCGGGCTCAGGACGATGTCCCGGTCGGTGGTCCGCCCTTGGTCGAGGCGTTCGGCCATTGCTTCGGCGAGTACCGAGTCCGCTACGACGCCTGGTACCGGCACATCGCCCTCGCGATGTGGGCGCATGCCTTCCTCGCCGTGACCGCCCAATCCGCAAGCACCGCCAGGCGACCGGACCGGGATGGCCTCATCCCCGTACTCTCGGCGACGCGCGGCGTCTCTTGGCACACCTGATCACTACTGGCGCCGCCGGCCAGTACCGCGCCCGAACCAGCCACTAGCAGCGATGTCTGGGAGCCCGGCAAGGAGGAGGCCGTGGTGTGCAACCTGACCGTGGACGAGTTCCGGGAGATGCAACGCCTCAAGAAGCTTTCCTACCTGCAACGGGAATTCAGCGGCACCAGGCAGGCGATCGCGACCGCCGTCACCAGCCGTGCGTTGCTCCACACCGGCGGTCCCAGCAGGGCAACGGGCAGCACCATCACGGCCAGGACCGCGACCGACCAGGCCCACCGGACCGGCGCAGGTCCGCGCACGGGCAGCAACGCCCCCAGTACCGTCCACACCTGGTGGTGCGTCCAGGAGACCGGGGACAGCACGATCCCGGCCGCGCCGACGACGACGGTCGCGGACAGCCAGTCACCGGCCTGGCCGAGTCGCGCCGCCCGACGCACCGCGAGTACCGCCACCGCACCGCCCACCACGAGGACCAGCGCCGGCCGGACCGGGCCAGGCACGCCGAACCGCATCAGAGCGCCGTTGAGCGACTGGTTCCCGGTCGACGCGAGGTCGCCGACCCGGCTGAGCCGCCACATGTCGGCACCCCAGTAGCGCCACGAGTCGGCCGGCAGCACGTCCCCGGCCAGCGCGCCGCACGCGACGAACGTCCAGCCGGCCACGACCGCGGCGCGGCGCCGCCCGCCGCACCACAGCATCGGTACGAACACCAGCGGGGTCAGCTTGACGGCCGCCGCGACACCGACCAGCACACCGCGGTACCGGCCGTCTCCCCCGGCGAGGACGTCGACGGCGACAAGGGCAGCGAGCGCCAGGCTCACCTGCCCGAACCGCACATCGGACGAGACCGGTGCCGACCCGGCGAGAGCCAGCGCGACCAGCGGCGCACACCGGGCGGCGCGCCCCGCCGCGAGATGGGCCAGCGCGAACACGGTCAGCACGGTCCCGGCCGTCCACAGCAGTTGTACCGGCACCGTCCCGAGGTAGGTCAGCGGCAGGAACAGCAGTCCGGCGAACGGCGGGTAGGTGAACGGGTCGTGGTTGGCGGCCGCGAAGTCGTACAGGCCGGTACCGTCCCGCAGCCCGGCGCTGGCGCCCAGGTACACGGCGAGGTCGGGGAGCCGGTCGGCGGCCGGGCGGGACAGCGCGGCGGCCGCCTCGACGAGGGCGACGGCGAGCGCGGGCAGCCACCAGGCCGGCCGGCCGCATGGTCGCACCGCCGCCGGGAGCTGCGCGATCACGACGTGCAGGCGGCGGCCGTCCTGCCAGTACGCGCGGGCACGGCCGGCACGCTCCAGCCGCACCAGGTGCCGGTACATCGCCGCGCTGCTCAGGCCGGTGTCTCGCATGAGGTCCAGGGCGTACCCGACAGCCATGTAGAGATTCTACATAGGGTCGCTCTCCGCCGCTCGGGTCAGGAACCCGAGCACGGCCGCCCCGACCGCGATGGCGATCAGGGCCCGGCCGAGGACCGGTGCGGCGAACCCGAACCCGAACGTTTCGGAGTTGTCCGCCAGCCGGGCGAGCGTCGTGGTGACCCCGGCATGGGACGGGTGGCCGGACGCGAAGACGACCGCCGCGCCGAGGCCGACCGGCAACCACCGGACCGGCCGAGGTACGCCGACCGCGTATGCCACCAGGCACGCCGAGCACAGCAGCATCGGACCGACCATCGCCGCGGTGTTGCCGAGCAGGACACCCGAGCCGGGCAGCAGCGTCAACGGGAACCAGGTCGCCGCCGACCGGGCGCCGAACCCCAGCACGCCGGCCGCGTGCAGCGCGCCGCAGACCGTGGCGACCTCCAGCGCGGCGACCGCGCCGACAATCCCGGTGAGCCGGCCGGCCCGGGGCCGCCCCGACCCCCGCAACCGGACCGAGACGCCGACTGCGGTACCGGTCACCGCCATCCACGCCGCGACACCCGGCCCGATGTCGCGCCACCCCATGACCGGCATCACCGGGTCCGGGTTGCCGGCGAGCAGGAACCCGTACAGGGCAAGGCCAGTCAGCACGGTGGCCGCGACCGGCCGGCGGGGCGCGGACCAGCCGGCGCCGACCAGACCCAGCCGGGCCATGGCGGCCACGGCGACCGCGAGGGCACCGAGCTCGACCGGCGTCCGGGCCGGTACCGGGACCGACCGGGACACCAGGTGGACCAGGTTGAACAGGGCCCCCGCGGCGAGCGTCACCCCGGCCGGCGCGAGGAGCGGACGACCGGCCATGATCGCCCGGTCCCGCCAGGTGCGCGGCGCCGCGCCGGCCGGCTCCACCGGCGGCGACAGGGCCAGACTGGCGGCGAACGCGACCGACCGCGCCGCCCGCACGAGCCGGGTCAGCGAGCGGTCGGCGCGCAGCGCGGACAGCTCGGCGTGCCACTCGCGGACCAGCTCGACGGACACGTCGTCCGGCCACCGGCGCGCGGCCCGCGCCAGGCAGGCGTCCGTGAACCGGTCGACGACGGTCATGCCGGGCTGGTCACGCCGGTGGCGCGGGTCAGTTGGCGGTGCATCGCCGCGATCTCCCGGCGCGCGACGGCGATCCCGTCGGGCGTCAGCCGGTAGTACCGGCGACCGGGGCGCCCGGCCGCGGCCGGATCGACGTCCTCCCAGCGCGCCGCCACCCACCCGGCCCGTTCCAGCCGGACCAGGATCGGGTACAGGGTGCCGCTGGCCAGGCCGGTCTCCTGCATCAGCTGCATCCCGTAACGCTCCACGCCCGGCTCGGCGAGCAGCGCCGAGACGACCTTCAGGACCGAGGCGGTCATCCGGGGCGGGGCAACCATGTCGCCATTCTACATAGGGTCGAGGCCCAGCAGGGTACGCAGGTGCCGCCGCGGCGGGAAGCCGTGCGCCAGCATCGCGTCGTGCCATTCCCGGACCGACCGCTGCGCCGACCGGGCCCGCGCGATGTTCAACACCTCCGTGTACCCGACGAAATAGGTGGAGAGCTGCGTCGAGGTGAGCAGCGCCCGGCGCCACGTGCCGGCCGCCCGGCCCTCCTCCTGGAAGCCGCGGCGGGTCATCAGCTCCATCGCCTCGGCCTCGCTGAGTCCCCTGCGGCGCACGGGCTGGTCGATGGCCGCGTTGAGCGCCATCCGGAGCTGCATCTTCAGCTGTTGCAGCCGGATCGGCATGGCGCCGAAGCCGCGGTCGGCCGTCAGCTCCTCGGCGTACACCGCCCCCGGTACTCCCCGGAGCGTGCAGCAGCACGACCGGCTCGACTCTGGCCTGCCGCCGCTGCTGGAGCAGCAGGCCGCATCTACGGCAAGACTCCGCTCGACGGCGCGGCGCGGCGGCTGATCCCGCCGGCCATCTACGACGGGTTCACCGCAATCGTCGGCGGCCACGTCGGCCTGGCGGCCGGGCTCGTCGAGTGCCGGCAGTCCCCTCCCGACGCGGCTGCCGCGATCGCCCCGGAAGTACGGCTGAGCCCGGCCGCCGATTACCTGATGTGGGGCGGGGCCGCGCAGCATGACCGACTCCCGGCGCCCGACGCCGAGTTGGCCGGGGCGCATCCAGCCACGCTGCACGCCGTCGCGTGCCGGGCGATCCGGTCGTGGCACCCCGACCTGCGCGCCCTGCTCGCCAAGGCCGCGGTCGACGAGACGTTCTTCATCCGGGTCCGCAGCAGCCAACGCGTTCCGGCGTGGCCCGCGAGCCGGGTGACGCTACTCGGCGACGCGATCCACGCGACGAGCCCGGCCCGCGGCTCCGGCGCGAACACGGCGCTGATGGACGCGGCGAACCTGTGCACCGCGCTCACCGGCGGCAGCGACGTCGTCGAGGCCATCGGCGGGTACGAGGAAGAAATGCGCGACTACGGCTTCGCCGCCGTCAAGGCGTCACGGCAGGCGCAGACGGAAACCAGCCGTCGGGGCAACCCGCTGTGGCTCTAGGTCTTCAATCACCTGCCGAAGCCACGCCGCCCTAGAGACCGGGTGCACTGATCTCGGCACGACAGGACGCCGGGATGGGTCAGGCCTTCGTGACACTGCGTAGCGCACGGTCCGCGGCCAGATCCGGACGTTCGCTAGCTGCGGGAGGCCCAAGCTGACTTGATCGCAAAGGCGGGTGCCGGTCCACCGGGTACTACACCCTTATCTGTGAGGGGCGTCTATCCAGTTCGGTCGAATCGATCGGCGATCGCCGTCAGTCGCTGGGTGTATGTTTGCCAGTCGGTGGCGTCGGGGATGTTGCTGTGGCGCGGCAGGAGGCCTACAGCTCCGTCGAGCTGCTCGCGGAGGATGTCGGCGTGGCCCGCGTGGCGCTGCAGGTCGACGGTCTTGTGGACCATGATCTCGTGGAGCGTGACCGCCTCGCCGCCCCAGTGGGCGACGTGCCCTATCGCGTCCAGCGGGAAGGTGTCAATGGTCTCGTCGGCGAATGCCTGCACGCGACGGTAGAGGTCGACGATCCCCGCAGCGGTCTCGGTTTCGGTGGCGTACCAGCCGGCCAGCGGGTCGGGGTCGTCGGGGGAAACGAGCTCGTCCGGTGTGGGCCACTCGCGGCCGAACGTCGGGCCGAAGTAGATCACCTCGGTGTTCAGAGCGTGCTTAACGAGGCCCAGCAGGTTGGTGCCGGTCGGCGTACGAGGCAACCGCTGATCGCGCTCGGAGAGGCCCTCCAACTTCCACAGCAGCACGTCCCGCGCTCCCTGAAGGTAGTTCCTCAACACATCCTTGGGTGCGGTGACCATGGGGAATCCTGTCACGCCGAGCACCCGCGACGCAGTCGACGATGCGGGACACGTGGCGAGCGCCGGTGAACGCGTGGGCGATGCCTTCGATGAGTTCGCAGCCGGCGAGGATCGGCGCCTGATCGACCCGCTCCGCGGTCGCGCCGCCCCCGCCGGGCCAGCTTGAGGCAGTCGGCGCTACGTCCGGTCATGGCGTATGCGGCGGCGAGGTTGCCGGAATGAACATGGCGGCGCAGCTCGGCCTGATCCCCGCCGCGGCCTCTTCGGTGTCGGCGTGACGGGTACGCGTCGCAGCGGCAGGCACCCGTTCGAGGGCGTCAACCGGCGGGCGTACCCAGGGCGCGGAAGAAGGACTCGGCGGTCTCGTCGAGGGGGTAGAACAGTTCGATCCGTAGTTCGTCGAGGGTCACGTCGGCCACCGGGTCGAATCGGGCGGCCATCCCGATGGTGCGGATCACCCGGTCGCCGATCCGGAACCAGGGACATACCACCGGATCGGCGCCAGGTACGGCCGGGCGGGGTTAGGTCGGCCACGGCGGTCTCGGCGAGCGTGACCAGCTCGTGGAGTTCCTCGGCGAGGGGTGCCCGGGCGAGTTGCTGGCGCAGCCGGCCGAGTGCGGACCAGGCGACCTCGGGCCAGTTGACCACCGCGGTGGGCGTGTCGTCGGGGGCAATGCGGACGATCATGTCGTCGCCGTGCACGCCGACGGTCATGTTGCCGTCGGTCAGGAACGCCAGCCCGCCGAACATCTACTTCTCGTGGACCCCGGCCGCGTCGCGCAGGCGGTCACGGAGCCGCTCGGCGAGGGCGTCGTCAAAGGCCATGGCTGAGATCCTAAGGCGGGTCGGCGGCCGGCTATGCATTCGGGTCCGGGCCGGGGTCGCCGCCGGTGGCGCACACGCCCAGCCGGGCCAGGTACAGCTCCCAGCCTTTGCGGTGGTGGTCGGTCTGTTCGTGGTCGGGCAGGTCGTGGTGGTACAGGACGACCTGGGTACCGCCGTCTTCCTCCTCGAAGGTCACCACGACGCGGGTCGATCCGGGTGCCACCGCGTGGTCGTGGGTCCACCCCCAGGTGAACACCAACCGGCGCGGCGGGTCGATCTCGACGAACTCCCCGGCCGCCTGCACCCCGTCGCGCAGGTGGACCCGGTAGGTGCCGCCGGGGACCGGTTCCAGCGTCGCGTTGTTACCCATCCACTGGGCGTAGCGGGTGGGGTCGGTGAAGTAGGCGAACACGGTCTCCGGTCGCGCCGCGATGTGCACGCTCACCTCGACTGGCCCTGGCTCGGTCACGGACGGTCCTTGTCTGTCTGCTCGGCTTTGCGTTCTTCGGCGTCGCGTTCTTCGGCTTCGGCCAGTGCCTTGAGGCGGTGCAGGCCGCTGCGCCAGTGTTCTTCGACGACGGCGCGCAGCGATCCGAGGGCGGCCTTGTCGGCGCGGTAGAACCGGCCGCGGCCTTCGCGGCGTTCGACCACGAACCCGGCCGTTTTCAGCACGGTCAGGTGCTGGCTGATCGCCGACCAGGACACCTCGAACTGGGCCGCGATCTCGCCGGCCGAGCGTTCGGTGTCCCAGACCAGTTCGAGGATACGCAACCGGCGCGGCGCCGCGATCACCTGCAACGGCTCCACGACACCTCCTCTCGGGGCTTGACGGGCTCATTTTAGATGCATCTAAAATGAGCCCGCAACCATCCCGCCCCCCGATCCTGGAGGATGTCATGAGCCGCGCCATCACCCTTGCCGTCGACGTCGACGCCGACCCCACCCGCGTCAGCGACATCCTGTCCAGTACCGACGGGCAGCGCGCCTTCTGGACCGCCGACTGCGACGTATCGGCCGATCGGGCCCGGTTCGGGTTCGCCCAGGCGCCCGTGGACCTCCTCGCCGAGGTGAGCACCGAACCCGGCAAGCTGGTCCGGATGCGGGTGACCTCGGGCTTCCCGTTCTGGGAGGGCTCGACGTGGGAATGGGAGCTGGGCCCGGCCACCCGCGCCGAGACCGGTACCTCTGTGCTGTTCCGGCACTACGGCTTCGGAGACGGGTACGCCGAAATCGATCTGGGGCACACCGCGCAGACCTGGGCGCTGATCATGGAGCGGCTGGCCCGCTACGTCGCCACCGGTACCCCGGAGCCGTTCTTCCCGGCCGCGTCCGCATGAGCATGTGGAGAAGTCATGGCTGTTGACGTCAGGCCCGCCGTACTGGTCCACCGGCCGCGAGGCGACGTGGCCGCGTTCATGTTCGACCCCGGCAACTGGAGCGGTGGCATCACCTCCAGTACGCCGGCCCAACCCGGCCCACTCGTGGCAGGCGCCACCGTTGCACGCACCGCCAGGTTCCTCGGGCGGACGTTCACCTACGGGTACGTCGTCACCCGGCACGAATCCGACCGCCTCGTCGAGCTGAAGGTTGATCGACCGTTCCCGATGCTCGTCCGCTACGAACTGGAGGACGCCGCGACGGTACCCAGGTGGCGATCCACGCGACGGGCAACCCCGGCCGGTTCTTCGGCTGGGCCACCCCGCTGATGGCCCGCCAGGTCCGCCGGAGCATCGCCGCGGACCTCGAACGACTGCGCGCCTGCCTCGAAGCATGAGCGGTAGCCGGGGCCGCGTCAGGCGGGCGGCGGGAGTTGGTGCAGCCGGGCGGCGCGCACCGTGAGGTAGCGCTGCTCGGGCAGGCTCGCGGTCGCCGCCGCCGCCCGCAGGTACGACTCGCGCGCCGCCACCGGGTCACCCGCGCGTTCGAGCAGATGGGCCCGAACGGCTTCGAGACGATGCGTACCGCTAGGCCGGCCGTCGGGCCGTGCACCATGGCCACGGCGACGGCACGGCTGAGCGTGACCACCGGTCCCGGCGCCATCTCGGCGAGGACCTCGTAAAGCGCGAGGATCTGCGGCCAGTCGGTGGCGTCGGCGGTCGGGGCCTCGTCATGGAGCGCGGCGATCGCGGCCTGGAGCTGGTACGGGCCCACCGGAACGGTACCCAGGGTCGCGGTGAGCAGCGCCTGGCCTTCGGCGATCGCCGCGGTGTCCCACCGGTCGCGGCGTTGCTCGGCCAGCGGCACGATCGACCCGTCGGCATCGGTGCGCGCGGCCCGGCGGGCGTCGGTGAGCAGCATCAGCGCGAGCAGTCCGGCGGTCTCGCCCTCGCCCGGTAGCAGGCGATGCAGTACCCGGGTGAGCCGGATGGCCTCGGCGGTCAGGTCAGCACGGTGCAGCACCGGCCCCGAACTGGTGGTGTAGCCCTCGTTGAAGACGAGGTAGAGCACGTGCAGCACCACGCCCAACCGCTCGGCCCGCTGCACTCGGGGCGGCATCTCGAACCGGGCACCGGCGTTGCGGATCTGTTGTTTGGCCCGGCTGATGCGCTTGGCGATGGTGGCCTCGGGAACCAGGAACGCGGCCGCGATCTCACTCGTGGTCAGGCCGCCGACGGCCCGCAGGGTGAGCGCCAGTTGCGATAGCGGCGAAAGCGCGGGATGGCAGCACAGGAACAGCAGGACGAGCGTGTCGTCGGCGTCCCGGTCGCCGGCACCCGGATGATCGGCGGCCGGCGCATGGCCGGCCGGATCGAGCGCCGTGGCCCGTTCCCGGCTGCGCCGCGCGCGCTCGCTGCGCCACCCGTCGACCAACGACCGGCCAGCAACGGTCAGCAGCCAGGCCCGCGGCCGGTCCGGGATCCCGTCGACCGGCCACTGCACAGCCGCCGCGAGCAACGCCTCCTGCACCGCGTCCTCGCACGCGTCGAACTGCCCGTGCCGGCGCACCAAAGCGCCGAGGACCTGCGGCGCGCACTCGCGCAGCAGGTCCCCGACCCGCTGGCCGTTGCTCACCGCGCCATCACTGCTGCGGGGCGTCGTCGCCGTGCATAACCCGCCGGACCTCCATCGGGTACTCGGTGTACGCGACGACCTGCGACGCGATCTCCAGCGCGCGTTCCTCGCTCACCTCGACGATCCAGTAGCCGGCCAGGGACTCCTTGACCTCGGCGAACGGCCCGTCCGTCGGCACCGGGACACCGCCGGTGAAACGGACCGTTTTGGCCTGGCTCGGGTCCACCAGCCCGTGACTGGCGACCACCTCACCGGATTCCTTCAGCTCGGTGTCGAGCTTCATCATCAACTCGTGCATGCCCGTGATCCACTCAGGTGTCCGGTTCTGCAGCGTCGCGCCCAGACCGCCAAACATCATGATCATGTACTTCATCGCGTGATCCTTCCGTCGCGGCGCCCGGTCAGGCGCGTCCCCTGGTCGGAGCGGCCACCGGTTTCTGGACATCCCGGCCCGATGTTTCCGACCCGAAGTTCCCCGGCGCTCCGGGCCAGGACGCCAACGGATCCGTCGCCCGGTTCGGCTCAGCCACGGCCGCAGCCATCTTCGCAGGGCGACCGCGGGTGACAGATGAGTTCACCCGCTCCGGTGGATCGAACCAGGTGACAGGGAGCGGCCCGGCCCGGCCTGGCGCACGACCTCGACCCGTTACGGAGTAACAACGGCTAGACCGTGCCGGCCTGGCCACGCAGGGCGGCCAACACCCGCCGTGGCGTTGGTCGGTCGAGCCGGCACGCCTGCATCGTCGGGGTTCCGGCCGCGCCGGTCATCACGTCCACCCCGTTGACCAGCATGGTGGGTGAGGGGTACTCGCCGACCCGTTCCACCACCGGAACGGCCAGCCCGGCCTCGGCCAGGCACCGGGCAAGCATCACGCGGGCGTCCTCGGCGTGTGGGCACTGCGGCGCCAGCAGCAACTCAACGAGCATGACCAACCTCGGTCGACCGGGTACCGCGATGCCGCGCGGCCAGCCTCGCCTCGACCGCGTCGATCGGCCAGAACGGCGCGCAGCCCACCTGATCGTCTCGGCCCAGCAGCCAGTTGGCCACCGCGAACACCTCGCACCCCGCGTAGCCGCGCACCGCCGCCAGCAGCATCGACCCGCCATAGAAGACCAGGACGGCGTCGCTGAGCACCCCCACCGCCGGCGCGTACCACAGGTCAGGTACAGCCCGAGGAACACGGCCAGGTTAACGGCGTGGCCCACCGGCCCGGTCGCGCGCAGCGGCTGCGGGTGGCGGCGAGCCCGCCACCACAGCCCGGCGACCACCACCGCCGGTAACACGAGCCCGCCGAGCAGCCACGCCACCGGATGCCACGCCCGCGACCAGTGCCCGTACAGCACGCTGCCCACCAGCAGCGAGCCCACGGCGACCCGCACCGCAGTGCCCCACGCCCCGATCGCCCGGGGCGTCCCTACCGTCATGATCTTTCCTTCGTCCGGCTGGCGGTCGGCATGCCGGCGGCCGCCCCCTCCAGGGCCAGCAGGATCGGGCAGTCCCGATCCGGGCCAGGCCGCTCGCACGTCGCCACCAGCAGGGTCAACCCGACCCTGAGATTCTGCAGATCGGCGATCCGCCGCCCCACGTCGGCGACCTTCTCGGTAGCCAGCTCACGCACCCCATCGCAGCCCTCCGGGCCGCCCTGCGCCAGGTGCAACAAGGTGCGCACCTCCGCCAGGGTGAACCCGAGCTCCTGGGCGCGTTTGATGAACCACACCCGCCGCACCGCCTCCGGTGGATAGGACCGGTACCCGGCCGGCGAGCGGACCGGCTCGGCCACAGGCCACTGCGCTCGTAGTACCGCAGCGTCGGCGCGTTCACCTGCGCCCGCATGGCAACCTCACCCGTTCGCACCCGCTCAGCATGAACCCTGTACCGCACTACAGGGTCAACACCGAGCCGCTCTCGGGATCGCCAACAGACGGAAACCACCGCGGCGGCCGTGACGGGGCTACTCGCCACCGGGGCTGGGCCACGAGCCCGTGCCGGGCGGTGTAGACCAAGCGCCGCTCTGCTCACCGCGGCCGCGATCGGCGCGGCCGCCGCTTGGAGATTGGCTCCCGAAGAATTTCCCGGCCGGTGTCGGATCCGCCGGTACGGCGGTCGTCTGACTGGTAGAGGTACCAGCAAAGACGGAGGATGATCGCGATGACAGACGCAGCCAAACCCGACCCGATTCCCGACAGCTATCGCCGGGTCACGCCCTGCCTGGTCGTGCGGGGCGCGGCAAAGGCGCTGGAGTTCTACGGCGAAGTGTTCGGCGCGAGCGAGCGGATGCGCTTCCCCGGCCCGGACGGCACGGTGGCGCACGCC
>VAWN01000048.1 GCA_005885555.1 Actinomycetota bacterium | reverse complement strand
ACGCCGAGGACCAGACCGGGTACGTGTGGGCGTTTCTGGATGAGGCGCGGGACCCCTCGGTGGTCGCGCCAGGGGCGCTGGTCGTCGCCGGAGACGAGGATGCGCCCGCGGTGGCGGTCGTTGTTGATCTCGTTGAGCACCCGCACGGAACGATCGTGCACCTCGACGTGCTTCCCGGCGCAGTCGACAACTACCTGGCGTTGGCCCGGCGGGTTCAAACAGCCGCGTAGTCCAGCCGGCGAGGTGGTCGACGATTCCTTTACTCGGCCGATTTATGCTCGAGGCGACCTGGGCAAACGTGCGTGAGCATGCCGCTGACCGACCGGACTACTGGGGGTCAAGGGGTCGTGGGTTCAAATCCCGCCGTCCCGACAAGAATACGCAGGTCAGAGCCGGTTTCCTGGTGATCAGGAAGCCGGCTCTAGATCATTTGACCGTGAATCCAGCCTCACCTGGCGGCACTTAGACGTACGAGGGGACCTGGATGATCATGCTTCCTCGCCCGTGAACCCAAGCTGATTGTCCGTTCTCGTTGAGCCTGGCCAGTTCTCACTGAAGTTGGCCACGTTCGACGTCGTCTCACTGAAGGTGGGCCACTTGATCGCGTTCAAACTCTCTCTGTCGTCTGCCAGTTGATCTGAGGCAATGCCAGCGCGTCTGACCCGACTGGCTCAAATTAGATGCCATGCATCGGCTGGCTGAGACGAAACTCGGACACCAGCCACGTGTGCGGCAGCGTCACGGCGAAGCCGGGACTGTGATCCTTTCGGGGCATGGTGGCGGGCTTGCCGGGCAAGGCTTGGGTGACCGCTTCGAGGGCTTCGCGGGGTCCTCGGGTAGGGGTCGGCGGCGGTGATGGTGTGGGCGCCGGCCTGGATTTCGATGGTGTCGGAGCGGCGGGCGGTGCGGACGAAGCTTTCTTGATCGACCAGCCGGTGGTGTTCTCGATCGAGTGGCTGACCGCGAGGCAGCGAACGCGATGGTCAGGTGGGCTTCGATGGAGTCGCGCTGGTGGTGGTAGATCGGTCGGGCTTGTACGTCGTGCCTTGGACATCCGGAACAAAACTTTCGATGTGGAACAGCCGGTGGTAGGCGCCGATCACGAACTGCGCGGTCACGCGGTTCTGTTGGGGCAGGCGGCCAGGTTGGTGATGTGTCCCTTCAGGCCAGCCACGGCGCGGGCCCTGGCCTCCAATGCCTGTTCACCGTCCGGGTGCCGCCGGAGAGTTGGACGAGCGACGAACCTGCAGCTCAGCACGACAGGTCGGTCCAGAGCCCATGGTCGTGAGCCAAGTCAGGTAACTACGGTCACCTGACGCGCGCATGGTCAACCAGGCACCGTTCGTCCACGCCTTCGACCACCGCGGCGCTGCCCCGAAACGATCGACGGCCGCGACACGACCGGCGGTCTGCTCAGTCATTGGATCCGGTCTCCGGGCCCTATCAGCTCGCGGTGCACGGCTACCAGCCTCACCGGCCCGGCTGCCCAGGCCCGCCGCAGGTGCACGGCCGGGGTTGCATGGGACGTTTACGATCATGACAAACGCTACGCTCGTGCCATGCCTGATCCCATCGCCATCACCTCGGGCACGCGGTACGCCGGAGACGGCGAGCGCGTCGCCGTCATGTTCCCGGGCGGGGACTACTCACCCGCGCGTCCTCTGCTCCACTTCGCGCGCAGCATGCTCGTGCAGCGCGCCTGGACCGTCCAGGAGATTTGGTGGCAACTCCCTGCAGACCTGGCCGACAGCGATCTTCGTGGCTCCGACCCGCCGGTCGAGGAATGGGTGTGCGATCGAGTGACCGCCGCAGTCGATGCCGAAGGCGAAGCCTGCAAGCTCATCGTCGGCAAGTCGCTGGGCAGTTTGGCGGCCGAGGTCGCCGCCGAGCGCACCATCCCAGCGGTATGGCTGACGCCGCTGCTATACAACGATCGTGTCCTGCACGCCCTGGAACGATCCCGCGCCCGCACGCTCCTAGTCGGAGGAAGCGCGGACACGCTGTGGGACAGCGCGGCGGCGCGACGCCTGCGGCACGAGGTCTTGGAGTTCCAGGACGCTGACCACTGGGTGGAGCTATCCGGCGACGCTTTGGGCTCGCTGGAACTGCTGCGCCGGGTCACCGGAAACATCGAAGACTTCATCAACAGACTGTGACTGCTCTGAGCCGATCCCATATGACCAACAGGTAGCTGTCACGGGCGGCTGAACCTGGCGCTCCGACTGGTGCCGCTGATCGACAAGGTCTCACCGATACGCGGCCGGCGTGGCCAGCCACGAAAGCGACCCGACGAGCTTTACGCCGAACGTCGCGTCGCCGTCTATGTTGCGCATGCGGCCACCTGGTGTCCGACGCTTCGCCAGCAGACGGTCACCCGCTCGCGTCCTGCGGAACCGGCGGGGAGACGGCCGGTCTTCGACGTCAGTCCACCGGGTGGGCGGCGCGGGGTGCCGGTACCCCGGCGTCACTGCCCGATCTTCCCCTCAACGACGGCGTCTGGAGATCGACCACCCGGTCCTCCTCCTTTTGGATGAGGTCGCGCAGCTCACGGCGACTAGAAACATTGAGCTTCATAAAGCTATTGGCGAGGTGGTACTCGACCGTCTTGATGCTCACGAACAGCTCGGCGGCGATCTCCCGGTTCGTCCGGCCGGTCGCGACCTGGTGAGCGATCTGCCGTTCGCGTTCGGTGAGCTGGGTGGTGTAGGTCGTGCGCTGGCGCGGCGCGTGCAGGCCGCACCGGGCCAGTTCCTCGGCGCACTCGCGCAGCAGTGGAGCGGCGCTCAGGCCGGCGAAGGTATCGTGCGCGGCGTGCAGGTGCTCCGACGCCTGGCGCCGGCGCCCGGTCATGCGCAGCAGGCGCCCGTAGTCCAGCAGCAGCCGTCCCCGGTAGAACGCGGCGTCGTCAGGTCCGGGCTCGACGTTGACCGCCTCGTGGTAGATGCCTTGGGCGGCAAGGACATCGCCGCGTGCCTCGGCGATCGCGGCCCACAGCCGGGCGACCTGCACCCGCAGGTAGGGCACCTGGTCGACGGCACCGATGCGGCGCAACGTTTCCTCGGCCTCGCGCAGGCGGCCGGTGCCGACCTCGGCCTCCGCGAGCAGCGGCAGCCACCACCGGGCGGTCAGCGCATTGTCATACGCGCCCTCCGACGCGTCCCGCAACGGCGCCACGGCCTCGTACATCCGCTCGTGGTCGCCGTGCGCCTGGGCGATCAGGGCACGGGCGACGGCTCCGCAGAACCGCGCACCGGCGGACGGGATCGACCGTGCCGAGTCGTCGATGAGGTCAGCCTGTCGTTGCGCGCCGGTCCGGTCGCCCCGGGCCGCCAGCACCCAGATCCGGGACAGCGACTCGTACGGCAGGTCGTACCAGGCCACGTACGACTCGGCGTCGCGGCCGGCGTCAGCCGGGGACAGCACCGACTCCTCCCACCGTCCCGCCAGGAACCAGGCCCACCGGGTGTACGCCCACGCCCGCCGACCGATGACGATCGGCCAGCCCTCCCGCGCGTACCCCAACGCCGTACCCAGGTCGGCCAGGCCGGCGCCGAGCTGGCCGTCGATCACCTTCAGACAGCCGCGTACCGCGATCACCTGAATGTTGTCGGGGCCGATCTCCTCGCCCTGCCCGGCGGTGTCCTCGAGGCTGCGCAACGCCGCCCGTGGGCCCGCCGTGACGAACGTGGCCCAGGCGAGCACCGCCCGGACACCACTGCGCCCGACCGGATCCAGCGATCCGGTCCCCAGCAGCCAGCGGCAGATCTCGCTCGCGGTCGGCGAGTCGTTGTTCATCAAGAAGATCGCCGGCAGCCCGTGGCCGACCGACCGGCTGAGCCCGGTCGGGTCAGGGTGGGCCTGGATGGCCTGCCAGGCCCGGTAGCCGATCTTGAGCGCCGTGTCCGCCTCGCCCATCGTGTTCACCACCGCTGACAGCGCGACGTCCCTCAGGATTCCCGGCTGACAGCTTTCGAGATCCTGACGCATCCTGATCGCCCGGTTCATCGATCCGGACGCCCGCAGACAAAGGCACGTGGCGATCAGCAGTCGCTCCCATTCCGCCCGGGTCGGGCTCAGGTCCGCGGCCCAGCGCAGGTGCGTGGCGGCGATCGCGTACCGCGCGTGGGCGTACTCGTCGGCGGCGAGGGACTCCAGCTCGCCCGCCAGCTCGGCGTCTGGAGCGCCGGCCGCGGCGGCCACTCGGTGCGCCCAGACGGCGGTACCGCCGAGGATCCCGGCCGCGCCCGCGTGCAGACGCTGCCGGTCGGCCGGCGACAGCTGCGCGTAGATGGTGTCGAGCTGGATGGCGTGGCGGATCGCGATCGGGGTGGCCAGCTCGTGTGGCGACCATTCGACCAGTCCGGCACGCAGCAAAGGTTCGAGGGCGTCGAGGACGGCGTTCTCACCCAGTCCGGCGAGTCCGGCCGCGGACCGCAGCGGGACCCGCGCGGCAAGGACAGCCAGCGCTTGGGCCAGTGCCCGGGAGTCCGGGGGCAGGGCCAGCAGGGTGTCGCGGATCGCCGCGGAAAGCGATGGCGAGATCAGCACGGCGCCGTCGTTGACGAGCCGGTCGACCGGTACCTCGGCCAGCAGGGTGCGCAGGTACAGCACGCGCCCGCCGGTACGGGTCTGGAGCTGGTTGACCAGTGCGTCGTCGACCCGGTCCGGGCCTAGCATCTCCCCGGCCAGTTGCGCGATCTCGGACCGGGCGAGCCCTTCCAGGCGTACCTGCATGGCGCGCTCGTAGCTGCGGGCAATGGAGCGCAGTTGGGACTCCCGGGCCTCGATCTCGCCGCGGCGTACGGCCAGCAGCATCAGTACCGGGTCGTGCCAGAGCCGCCGCTGGGCGAACAGGAGCGTCTGCAGGGAAAGGTCGTCGCTCCACTGCGCGTCGTCGACGACGAGGACGACGGGCTGCCGTGCGGCCAGCTCGCCCAACAGCCCGATCAGCTGCCCACCGACGGCGAACGGTGTCGCACCGGGGGAGTCTCCGGTCAGCAGTGGGTACGGCCACCGTTGTGCCGGGTCGACACGGTGCAGCAGTTGGCTCAATACCGCGGACGGGAAGTCCGCCTCGTGCGGGTCGGCGACGGCGGTGAGCCTGGTGAAGTGGTCCAGCTGCCGCAGGAAACACCGGACCAGGCTTGTCTTGCCGACCCCGGACTCCCCTTCGACCAGTACCAGCCACGGCTCCCCGGCCGCGACCTTGGACGCCACATCGTGCATTTCGGCTAACTGCCCGGTACGTCCGACGAAGATGTCGCGCTGGGCACTCATGTCACGCCGTCCGCATCCACGTCGATCATGCAGATCGTTACCACGACCGTAGCGCCTTGGATGCGGTGCGTGCTAGCCACCGGTCGCGCCACTCTGCGGGGGCGAGGACTAGGGAATCTCCCTAGGACAGCCCGAGCGGGTGCTCGCGATCCTTGTCAAGAGGCCACCGCGAGGCGGCGCCGTGCGGCGTCAACGCAGGGAGGGCTGACGTCCGAGATGCCTGCGACCGGACCTGCGCCGTACTCCAACGGCGGTCGGAGACTCGAGGCCGCGCGTATCCGGTACCGCCGGTCGTCGGCGGGCCGCTGGTACCGGTCCGAAGCGATCATGCCTGCGACCGTCACACGGTGGCGCCGGTTGAACCTCAGGCGGTTGGCCTCGCGTCTGTACGTGTGGCTGGCCGCTAGCGGGCAGCCACGGCGAAAATGTCCGGGCCGCCGAGGCCTGCTGCGGACCGCTCGACCGGTAGGGCGACGCCGTGGACCTCACCTCGCGCCCCGGCTGAAGGACAGCCCATGAGAGTGCCCGCTTACCCGTTCGACGACCGGTTGACCCGCGAGGATGTGGCCGTGCGGTACGACCTCGCCGACGGCGGGGTCGGTCCGGTGACCCTGCGACAGCTGCTCGCCGCCGCGCACGAGGAGGTCGCCGACGAGGTCGACCGGCTCCTGGACGTGCCCCTCGAGCACGGGCAGACCAACGGGCGCGTCGACGTCCGCGAGGCGGTGGCTACGATGCACCCGGGCTGCGCACCCGACCAGGTGCTCATCACCAACGGCGCGACGGAGGCGCTCTTCCTCGCCCTCAGCGTGCTCCTCGAGCCCGGCGACCGGGTCGTCGTCGCCACCCCGCTACATGAGCCGATCGTCAGTGCGGCCCGCGCGATCGGCTGCCAGATCGTCGAATGGCCGCTGGCCGAGGCCGGCCAGTGGCGCTTCGATCCTGACGCACTGGACCGGCTCGCCCCACCGGGTACGAAGCTGATCCTGCTCAACAGCCCGCACAACCCGACCGGTGCGGCGCTGTCCGACGAGGAGCTGGCCCACATCCTGGCGCACGCCGAACGGATCGGCGCGTGGGTGGTCAACGACGAGGTGTACCGGGACCTGCCGCACTGGGACCCGTTCACCGGCACCCCCGCCGCTCCGGTCGCCGATGGCGGCCGCCGGGTCAGCGTCGCCTCGCTGTCGACGGTGGGCCTGGCGGGGTTGCGGTTGGGCTGGCTGGTCGGCCCGCCCGGCCTGGTGTCGCGGTGCTGGGGCGTGCGCGGCTACACCTCGTTGAGCCCACCGCGGCTCAGCCAGGACCTCGCGCTGACCGCGTTCCGCGCCCGACCGCTGCTGCTCGACCGCGCCGCGCAGATCCTGCGCAGCAACCACGCCGCACTAAGCGCGTGGACCCATGCCAATCCGGAGCTGGTCCGCTGGCCGGCACCGAGTGCGGGACCGCTGACCCTCCTCGACTACCAGCCCCCGGTACCGGCGGACAAGCTCTGCACCATCCTCGCCGAGCAGCACGGCGTCCTCGTCGTGCCCGGCACCCGGTACGGGCGGCCGCACGCGCTGCGCCTCGGACTGGGCGGCCAGCCCGACGACTTCGCCGCCGGGCTGGCCCTGATCAAGTGTGTCCTCACCACTGCCTGACCCCCGGAGAGCCCCATGTCACCGACCGACCTTCCCGCCTTTCCGTTCGAGGGCATGACCGGGCTGGACGTCTTCGAGCTGTTCGCGCAGCTGCGCGAGCGCGATCCGGTGCGACCGGTACGGGTGCCCTCCGGCGGTCACGTCTACCTCGTGGCGGGCTACGAGGATGTCCGGCGGGTCTTCACCGACCCAGTGTTCAGCCGGGTCGCGCTGCAACGCGAGGACGTGACAGTCCTCATCCCGGCCAGCCGGATCCCAGGCACCATGCTCAACATGGACCCGCCCGACCACACCCGGATGCGCAAACTCACCGCCCGCGCGTTCACCACCGGTGCGGTGGAACGAATGCGCCCACGGATCCAGGCTTTCGCCGATGACCTGGTCGACGCGATGCAGGGACACGGACCGCCGGTCGACTTCGTCACCTCGTTCGCCACCGTCCTCCCCGCGACCGTGATCTCCGACCTGCTCGGCGTACCCGCCGAGGATCAGCACCAGCTACGCGAATGGCTGGAGATCGTCCTATCGGCCGGGTTGTACAGCCCCGAGGAGATCCAGGCGGCGTTGATCTCCTTGCAGGCATACCTGACGGGCCTGATCGCCGCCAAGCGGAGTACGCTGATCGCCGCCCGCGACCAGGACGACCGGCTCTCCGAACCGGAGCTGCTCAGTACACTCTTCCTCCTCATCGCGGGCGGGTACGAGACCACCGCCAGCATCCTGACCAACTCCGTCCTGCTGCTCGGCTACCACCACCCCGACCAGCTGGACCTGCTGCGCCGCATGCCGGAGCTGATTCCCGATGCCGTCGAGGAACTGCTGCGGTGCGTACCGATGGCGTGGTGCGCCCCAGAGCGGGTCGCGCTTGAGAACGTGGAGCTCAGTGGGGTACTCATTACCGCCGGCACCACCGTCGTTCCGCTGATCTACGCCGCCAACCGCGACAACGCGCTCGTCGACGAACCGGAGCGGCTGGACCTGACCCGGACCAACCACACCCCGCACCTGGCGTTCGGGCACGGCATCCACCGCTGCCTCGGGGCGCCGTTGGGCCGCCTGGAACTACAGATCGCGTTCGCGACCCTGCTGCGGCGCCTTCCCGCCCTGCAACCCGCGGTACCGCAGACGGAGCTGACCTGGAAACTGGGCACAGTCACAGTCGGTCCGCGGGCCTTACCGGTGACCTGGTGACCGGCCGACCCGGAAGGCCGGGATGCAGGAAACGCCTCTACAAGACCCCGGGGCGCCTCACCGAAGCGTCAGGACCGCACCTGCGGAGCGACGACAAACCAGCGACAGGAAACGGCAGACCCGGATCCGTGGATAGGAATGCAACACGGCGTGGCATAGACGAACGGATGCCTTACCAGCAGCGACAATTGGGCTTGTCGAAGGACCAATCCGTCACTGTGGGAAGGACACCCGTTCGGTGAAGAAGATACCTGGTTTGGCTGGCCGGGTGCGTGTCGGCGCTCCGGACGAGTCGTTGACGTCGGCGTCGGGTGTGGTGGCGGTGGCCGAGCTGCTCGCCCGGGTGGGCATGACTGGCGCGCTGGACGACGCGGTGGGCGAGATCAAGCAGCGGGATCGGGGCCTGTCCGCAGGTGAGTTCCTGGTTGCGGTGGCGCAGGCGCAGATGTTCGGCGCGCAGTTTTGGACCGGGTTGGACCGCCGCCGCGCCGATGTGGCCGGGGAGGCGCTGTCGGCGGTGGCGACGCCGGCGTCGACCACCGCAGTGGGTCTGGCTGAGCGGTTCGGCCCGGCGCAGTTGGCCGGTGTCGAGGAAGGCATCGGGGAGATCACCTGCCGGGTGGTGGGACTGCTGCCGGCCGCGCGGCGGGCGATGCTGCGGGCCGGTGCGGCCACGATCGATTTGGACGGCACCGACGTGGAGGTGTACGGGTCGAAGAAGGAAGGGATCGCCTACAGCTACAAGGGCGCCCGGGCCGGGCGCCCGCACGTGGCGACGTGGGCGGAGGCCGGGGTGGTGACCGCCGCGGACTTGCTGGCCGGGGATGAGGACCCCCGCCCGGGCGCGGGCTCGCTGATCGAACGTAGCGTGGCCACCCTCACCGCGGCTGGAGTCACCGTCCGGCCGAAAGTCCGCGGGGATGTGGGCTACTTCGCCAAGGACATCGCCTGGGCCGCGGTCGACAATGGCTGCGACTTCTCGTTGGGTGTCACCCGCAACCCCGCGGTCTGGCGGGCCGCCGCGGCCATCGGCGATGACGCGTGGAGGAAGGCGAAGCGGATGAACGGCGCCCAAGTCGCCGTCTGCGACTACGCCCCAGCTGGGTGGCCACCGGGCACCGTGACCGTGGTCCGGCGGGTCAAGGTCCGCGCCGCCGACGTCTCGACCGACCCGCGCGCCCGCCGCCGGGGCACCATCCCGAAAGGCCAACTCGCCCTTGCCCTGGACGGCCTGGTCGAGCACGTGTACGCGTACTCATTCATCGCCACCGACCTTGACGTGTCCACCCCGGCGAAGGCGGTCGCGGTGGAGGCCTGGCACCGGATGCGCACCGACATCGAAGACCGGATCCGCGATGCCAAGCACGGCGCCGCGCTGCGGCACCTGCCCTCCGCCAGCCGGGCAGCCAACACCATCTGGATGTGGGGCGCGCTGCTGGCCGTCAACCTGTCCGCCTGGCTTCAGGAGCTCGCCGGCCTCGACGGCGGCGACGGCCGCGGCCGGGCACACCTGGGCACCCTGCGCCACCGGCTGCTGATCGTGCCCGCCCGGCTGGTCCGCCACGCCGGCCAGATCACCCTGCGGCTGCCCCCAGGCCAACACCTGCTCACCAAAGTCCTGGCCCAACTACGCCGCCTGCCCATCTGGACCTGACCCACCCGGACCCGGCCCCCGACCCAGCCCAAGGAGACCAGCGAACCCGGCGCCACCCGGGACACCGGCCTGCCCAACGGTCGAGACATCGCACCGCCCATCGACCATCAGTAATGTATCTCGATCATGCCTCCACTATCTGCGGATCCGGGTCAGAGCTCGTCCCGCATGCGCGGGCGACGTTCGCGGTGCTGCAGTTGCTCAGGGACGTCGAGGAGTTGCGGCTTGGATTCG
>VAWN01000004.1 GCA_005885555.1 Actinomycetota bacterium | reverse complement strand
GACGAAGCCGCCGATGGCGGTCAGTGAAGCGGCGAGGGACAGGCCGGAGTGCGGGTCTGCGGTGAAGCCGAGGAACACGACGTTGCCGGTCATGTTGGCGACGAACACGTGACCGAGCCGCAGGTAGCTGACGGCGTCGACGAGCCCGGTGACGGCGGTGAGGGTCAGCAGGGCGGCCACGGTGAGCCGCCGGCTCAGCGGAGACGGGACAGCCATCGGCACTCACTCCTTTCGCAGGGGCGGTCAGCTGACGGCGCCGAGCGCGGCGCTGACACCGGCGATGATCGCGCCGCCGATCGCGATCGACACGAACGAACGCAGGAAGCCGATGTGGAAGAAGCGCCACCGTATCCAGGCCAGGCTGACCAGTTCGAAGGCGATCGTAGCCACGGCCGCGACCATCGCCGCACCGTAGGCCGGGATCAGGAACGGCAGGGTATGCAGCACGCCGCCGAGGAACGTGCCGGCGCCGGTGATCGAGCCGCGTAGGTACGGGCTACCGCGTCCGGTCAGGTCACCGGTGTCAGACAGGCCCTCGGAGAAGGCCATGCTCACGCCGGCGCCGATCGCGGTGGCCAGCCCGGCGAAGAACGCGTAGTGCGGCTGGCGGGTAGCCAACGCCACGGCGAACACCGGCGCGAGCGTGGACAGCGAGCCGTCGATCAGGCCGGTCATCGCGGGCTGTGCGCGCTGCAGCAGGAACGACCGGTCGGTTCGCCGCCCGGACGTGCCGATCAGGGTGAGGACGGTCATGGTCCCGCTCCAATCTGGTCGATTCGATACTGTACTGCTCGTTTCTTATATCGCCGCAACCGGGTCGGCGGCCGACACATTCCCCGTTGTCTGCTGGCTCACACCACCCAGCATGGGAGTGACGGTAAACGAAACTAGTAGTACAGTTTTGTCATCAGCCCGTATCCGCCTTGGGACGGCTGGGATCAGGTGGAGGAGTTGTGCAGAAGACACAGGTTCGGACCAGCCCGTTGGGCGGTACCGGCATGCAGATCAGCCGGGTCGGCTTCGGGGCCTGGGCCATCGGCGGCGGTGGCTGGGAGTTCGGGTGGGGACCGCAGCAAGACGACGAGTCGATCGCCGCGATCCACCGGGCCCTCGACCTCGGCGTCAACTGGATCGACACGGCCGCCGCCTACGGTTTCGGCCGCGACTCGGTGTCGACGCGATCGACCTGTACCAGATCCACTGGCCCATCCCGGACGAGGACATCGAGGAGGGCTGGGCGGCCATGGCCGAACTGAAGGAGCAGGGCCTCGTCCGGCACATCGGCGTGTCCAACTTCACCGCCGGCCAGCTGCGCCGGATCCGGTCGATCGCCCCGGTGGAGACCATCCAGCCGCCCTACTCCCTGATCGACCGCGCGGCCGACGCCGACATCCTGCCGGCCGCCGGACATGACGGCATCGGCGTGATCGTCTACTCGCCCATGGGCTCCGGGCTGCTGACCGGGGCGATCACCCGGGAGCGGATCGCGGCGATGCCCGACGACGACTGGCGCAAGAGCGACCCGCGATTCACCGAGCCGCAGCTGCGCCGGCACCTCGCGCTGGCCGCCCGGCTCCAGGCGGTCGCCGACCGCCACCACACCACTCCGGGGGCGGTGGCGGTGGCCTGGACGCTGCGCAACTCCGCGGTGGACGCCGCGATCGTCGGCTTCCGCCGGCCGGCCCAGGTGGACCCGATCCTCGCCGCGGCGGCCCTGGAGCTTACCGACAAGGACATCACCGAGATCGAAGCCGAGTACTGAGGAGAACGTCATGACCACCATCGGATTCGTCGGCCTCGGGTCGATGGGCGGGCCGCTGGCCCGGCGCCTGCTGGACGGCAACCAGGTGTACGGCACCAACCGCACCCGGGCCAAGGCCAGCGCGCTGATCGAACAGGGACTCATCTGGCGCGACACACCACGCGACATCGCCGCCGAGGCGCAGATCGTGTTCAGCATGGTGACCGACGACGCCGCCCTCACCGCGATCACCAGCGGTCCGGACGGCATCCTAGCCGGCCTGCGGCCCGGCACCGTCTACGTCGACATGAGCACGGTGAGCCCGCAGACAAGCCGGCAACTGGCCGAGCAGGCCCACACACTCGGCGCCACGATGATCGACGCTCCGGTCTCCGGGAGTGTTCCCGCCGCCACCAACGGCACCCTGACCGTCATGGTCGGTGGCCCGGAGCACGCCTTCCGGACCGCCGAGCCGCTGCTGCGCCGGCTGGGCAGCCGCGTCACCCACATCGGCGGCAACGGCCAGGGCCTGCTGCTCAAACTCGCCATCAACATCAGCCTCGCCGCGCAGATGCTGGCCTTCAGCGAAGGGCTGCTGCTGGCCGAACGCGGCGGCATCGACCCCGAACTGGCCATCCTGACCATGACCGCGTCCGCGATCGGGTCACCCACGCTGCAGTCCCGCGCCCCACTCGTCCTCGACCTACCCGACCGGGCATGGTTCGACGTACGGCTCATGCACAAAGACATCCGCCTCGCGCTGCAGGCCGCCCGCGCCACCAACGTGGCGCTGCCCGCCGCCACCGCCGTCGACCGGGAGCTCAGCCTCGCCGAACAGCTGGGCTACGAACACCGCGACATCGCCAGCCTGTACCGGGTACTCGCCGGGACGGCAGCGCAGCCGTCGGCGAGCCGAGGCCCTGACGGCACCAGCGCGAAGGCAGCATGACAACCATGACCCCCAACACCACGACCACCGCCACCATGCCGGGCCGCGCGGACGAGACCGGGCAGACCACGCCACGCGGCCGGCCCCGCAGCCCGCAGGCACACAAAGCCGTCCTCGACGCCGCCGCCGAACTCCTGCTCGCCCAGGGCCTGACCGCGGTCAGCATGGACGCGGTCGCGAAACGGGCCGGGGTCAGCAAGGCCACCATCTACCGCTGGTGGCCCACCAAGGAAACCCTCGCCCTCGACGCGCTGTACACCGAATGGGACACCACCCCCACCCACCCCCGCGACACCGGCTCCCTACGCGGCGACCTGCTCGCCCTCCTGCGCCCCTGGGCCCGACGCGCCGGCACCCGCCCCTACGCCCGGGTCATCGCCGCACTGCTCACCGAGGTACACACCGACCCGGCCTTCGCCGCCGAGTACCGCCAACGCGTCGTCGAACCACGCCGCGAGCAGGCCCGAACCGTCCTGCACCGCGCCATCGACCGCGGCGAAATCCCCGCGGACACCAACATCGAGGTCGCCCTCGACCTGCTCTACGGCCCGCTCTACCACCGGCTGCTGCACGGCCACGCACCCCTGGGCGACCGCTTCGTCACCGACGTCGTCGACATGGCCCTGCGCGGCATCCAGCCCCCTGCGGACGCCTCCCCCAAGCACACCGACAACCCCCGCCGGACGCGCTCACGATGAACCACCACCTCGGTCCTCGACGTGGCCGTCGAGCTCATCGAAATCGTGGTCATCATCGTTTGGGGCCGGCAACATCCGCGGCCGGCGGTCGACTCCGGCTGGGCGCCACCGCCGGGCCTGCCGTCCCGGCGGTACTCGTCCAAGTACCCGGCCGGTCTGATCCACCGCAGCGGTGATCGGCAGTTCCCGGCCACCGCGACCAGTCGTCGCTGCGCTCTTCGCGGACGCTACCGTCCTGGCCTGGACCGTCGCGCTCCTGCTGGGGTGATCCGGTTCATCGGTTGCCGGACTCAGGTTGCGACGCGGTTTCGTCCGGCTCGTTTAGCGCGGTACAGGTTGGTGTCGGCCGTGTGGAACAGTTCGGTCGGGGTCATCCCGCACCGGAGGGCGGCCACGCCGGTACTGATGCTGACCGGCGTGCCGGGGGCCGTGCCGCTGAAATCGGTGGCGCTGACCGAGGCGCGGATCCGTTCCGCGACGCTGACCGCGTTGACCGGGTCGCTGTTAAGGAAGATGGTGAACTCGTCGCCGGCGTACCGGATCGGCGTGTCGATCCCTTGCCGGCAGTGCGCACCGATGATCCGGGCGAGTTCGCGCAGGATCTCGTCGCCGGCGCTGTGCGAGTGGGTGTCGTTGATGCTCTTGAAGTTGTCCACGTCGACGAGCAGCAGGGTCGTCGGTGACGGGTGGTTGCCGGCGTAGATGTCGGCCATGAGCTGGTCGAAGTGGCGCCGGTTGCCCAGTCCGGTAAGGGGGTCGCGCAGGAGCGCGGCGTGCGCCCGGGCGTGTTCGATCTCGAGTTGCTCCCGCTGGCGGGCCTGGCGCAGCATGGTCATTCGCTGGCGGCGCTGGCGCCACAACTGCTGGGCCTGGCCCTGCAGGGCGCCGAGCACGTCGGCGTAGATGTCCGCGCCGACCGTCTCGACGTGCTGGCCGAGTACCTCGGCCGTCAGCGTGGCCAGTTCGTACTGCACCAGCAGCCGGTCGTCGGCCCGGATGCCCCGGCTGACCAGGTGCTCGGCGGCCACCAGTTCCCGGCGGGCAGCGGTGAACTCGCCGCGGGCGCGCAACGCCACCGCGAGAGCGAGGTGAGCCGTCCACAGCTCGGGGTGGGTGTACGAACCGGTACCTGGTCCGGCGATCGAGCGCTGGGCGAGAGCGAGAGCCTCGTCGGTCCGGCCGAGCTTGGCCAGGGCCAGCGCCCGGGTACCGGTGAGGATCTGAACGTGACTGGCCCGCCCCACGCGCCCGAACGACGTCAACCAGGTATCGGTGATGGCGGCCAGCCGCCGCCAGCGGTGGCCGGCCTCGAGATTGCGGCCGAGGTGGTCCAGCCACAGGCCCCACGACACCAGCAGCGCGCTGTACACGAACGGGATATAGCCGTCCTGGTCCGGGCCGTTGCCGGCGTAGTACGCGTCGTAGAATGCCGCGGCGATCTCGTGGAGGCCGGCGGCGATCGCCGCGTCGCCGCACGACGCCAGCGCCCGCACATAACAGTCGTTGCGGCGGGTGGTGCTCTCCAGCAACAGGCCGGCTCGCGCCAGGTACCTCATGCCCTCCGCATCGCGGCCGGTCAACATGCACAGCTCGGCCAGGTCCGCCAGCGTCCGCGCCTCGCCCAGCAGGTTTCCGGAAGCCCGGTGCCGCGCCACCAACTGCGCCCCGATCGACAGGGCCGGTTCATGTTGTTGCAGGTGCAGGTACGTGTACATCCGGCGTTGGAGCATGAAGTCCGCCGTCCTGCGATCGCCGAACGCCTCCGCGATCCACTCGAACAGGTCGATCTCAGCGAGCGCATCGTGCACGCGGCCCTCGATGTTGAGCTCGCGGATTCGATCAACGAACCGGTGGAACGGACCATAGGGGGACACCGGCACCAGCTCGGTACCCGTCCTCCCGTCCTGCATGACACCCTCCCGCGCGGCCACGCCCCTTCATCCACGCCGGCGTGGTTCGTCTCGGCCCATCGGTCCGGTGGCGAGCGAGTTGAGCGTTCGTGTGCGCGTTCACTGCCCGGCAGTCGAGCCGGGCCGCCCGAGCATCCGGCGGCTGATGCCCACTCGGTATCCGGTGGCTGACGGCTTCTCGGGCTCCCTCCATCAGGTATCAGGTAACCTGAGACGCTTTGGCGCTACCCCCATGGAGGACCCTCGATGCCTCGTCGTCGCGTCCTACTCGCTGCGGCTATGACCGGCCTGCTCGCCGGCTGCACAGCACAGCGGCGACCCGGCGCGCTATCAGTTAAGCCCGACGTGACCGGCTCCGGTACGCCATCGAGCACGCCCAGTGCATCCCTCAACGCGACGCCCAGCCCGTCCACTCACGCTGGCCCACCGGGCCAGCCCCTACCGGGTTCTCGCCCGCCGACACAGTCCGGCTCTCCGATCGGCTCCGGCTGGACCGAGATCTTCCCGAGCTACCACGTGGATCAACCGCCTGGCCAGATACGCCATTCACTCAATGGTGGCGAGCACCACTTCTGGGTCTCCAGTACGGACGCCAGCACGTTTCCAGGCCACGACTCCGGGCCGCGCAGCGAACTGCGCTTCAACAACAACTACAGCTCGGGCCAGGCTCAGTTCGAAGCCGACATCAAGGTTATCTCCGGTACGTTCAACCCCTGTGTCATGCAGATCTTCGGTGCGGCGACGCAAGCCACCACCTTCATGACGACACACGCGCCGCCAGCACGTCATCCCCGACCGCGGCAAGTCAGCGACGCCTCGATCCCGTCCGCCTCGTACCGCCCTCCGATCGATCTCCGCGGTGGACAGGCCCCCGCGGCAAGCAACACCACCCGCGCCCGCTGCGCAGGCCCCGCCCGCGCCACCGACAAACCGGGGTCACGCCCGAAGACGAGCCTCGGCGAACCCGGCCAGGAACATCGGGATGTAGCCGTGGCGGATGCCGTTGGTGCGGCAGAACTCGGCGAGGGTGGGACGAAGTCCTCGCCGTGCTCGAAGTTGACTCCGAAGGTGCGACCGGTGGTCAGCTCGTGACGGTGCACGACGGCGGGCTCCTCAAGGCGCGGGTAACAGCGGTCGGTGTCCTACGGCGGCTGGGCTCGGCGCCGTCGCTGTGGCGATCGCGATGATCGTACGGATGTCGGCCGGGCTGTTCTGGGCCGTCAGCAGCAGGTGTCGCAGAATCCTGGCCATATATAGGCCTCTCCGGTTCGCGAGCGACCGGAGAGGCCTGCCCGAGAATCCTGGCTATCCGTCGAGCGGCTATCCGCTGGCGCCGACGGTGTAGGCGTACGGGATCGCGACGAGTTCGTCGCCGGTACCGGAGAAGGCGTTGAAGTCGTCGACGTAGAGGAAGCCGGAGACGGCGGTGCCTGCCTTGCCGCTCGGCGTGATGGTCACCGTGATGACGCCTGTCCCGCCCGGCGACAGGTCCATCGGAGTGAACGGCGGTGGCGTGGCCCGCACCGACGACAGCCATACGTCACCGGTTGACGAGGTCACCGCGGCGTCGAACTCCTTGGTCAGCACGCTGGTGGTGAAGTTGGCGGTGGCGGCGGGCGTACCGGCCGAACCGAACGGACCGAGCAGTACCGCGGACAGTCGCCACGGGCCGGGCTGGACCTGTGGCGCGACGATCGCCGCCGTCGCGGTACGTCCGGCGCCGGCCGCGGCCATGACCTCGGGCGAGTCGGTGATGGCGTCGAGGTCCAACTCGACCGGTGCGGTGGCGGTGGCGCTCGCGGCCAACGCGACGGTCTCGGTCGGTACCAGATAGTGCAGCGACTGCCCACCGGGTACCGGGACGTCGGTCTCCGGCGCGTCGGCGACCAGTCGCCGCGCACCGAGGGAGGAACTGCGCGGGTCGACGAAGAAGGACTGCGGTGCCGTACCGGTGTTGCGGACGGTGACTGTCGCGGTCACCGGCTTTCCGGCCGGCAGCACAGTCGCCGTCGACGCGGGCAGGCCGGTGGCGCTCGCGTCGACCACGTTGAACCGCAGGTCTCCGGTGAACGGCTGGCTGGTGCTCGTGCCGGCAACCGGGTTGAAGACGAACACAACCAGGGTCCACCGGCCGGCTTCGGGGTCGCGGCGGAACTCCTGGATGGTGTTGCCGAAGACCGGGTCTCCGTTCGCGTCGAAGCCGGTGACGTTGCATTGCTGGCTGAGCAGCTGCCCGTCGGGGCTTTCCAGCATGCCGAACACGAGTTCGTCGGGGTTGCCGGTCAGGGTGAGGCCGAGGCCGAAGTCGTGCACGCCGGCCGGCACGTCGAAGCGGTAGTTGACGGTCTGGGCGACGATGCGGCCGTTGCCACCGGTGAGGGTACCGGTGAACGTGGCGTGGCCGGTGGCGGTCGGGATGAGGCTGCGCAGAGTCACCGGTACCGCGAGCCGCCGGTGACCCGCGGTGTCGAGTTGGACGGCCGCGCTGAGGTCACCGGGCTGCCCCGGGGTGCTGACATTGACCCTGAAGGTGCCCTTCTGCCCGGGCTGCAGGGTCACGCTGGCCGGCGACACGCTGCCCAGCGTGGTGTAGCGGGCGGCGACGAAGTCGAAGGAGACCTTGCCGTGGAACCCGTCGGGCACTGCCGGGCTGTCGAACACCGCGGTCCAGGTACCGGCGGCCGGAGCGTGCACCTCGGTGTGCCCGAAGCCGTCGGGGCCCTGCGGGTCGGTGTGTTGGACGAACGCGCCGTGCGGGTCGATCAGGCGGAGGCTGACCGACCGGTCGGATACCAGCGGGAAGGCGATCGACGCGTCGAGGTGGTCGGTGCCCGCCGGTACCGAGAAGGAACGGACGACGAACGCGAACGTCGTGCCGCTCAGACCGCTGGTCCAGGTCGGCGCCGTGGAACTGGTCGCGTCCAGCGTGACGCTGCCGCGGTGGTCGGCCAGCACGTTGGTCAGCACGCGGGTGTGCGCGGTGATGGTCTGTGCGCCGGCGCCCACGTTGGTGACGGTCAGCGGAAGGTGCTGGGCCGTCCCGGGCAGCGCGGTGGCGGACAGCTGGGTGTGGTCGACGAGCAGGTTGTCGCCGGTCGGGGTGGGTGTGCCGTTGGCGTCGGGGATGGATTTCGCGGCGCGCACCGCGTCCAGCGCGTTGAGGAGGCCCGAGCCCTGCCGGTCCGCCGGGTCGCCGCCGTCGGTGGCGGTACTGACAAGGATCCGCTTGATCAGGGCGGGCGACGGCCGCTTGCCCTGGTGGGCCGCCGCGTAGGCCTGGATGACCAGGGCCGCCGCGCCGGCGGTCAACGGCGCCGCCTGGCTGGTCCCGCCGAACGACACGACCGGTGACGGCTTGCGGCGGCCGTTCGCGCATCCGGTGTAGGTGGCGGGGTCGGTCGAGCAGAGCGCCCAGCCGGCGTCGCCGGGGGCGAGCAGGTCGTCCACGGTGGCGTTCTCGGTGATCCCGCCGGAGCTCAGCGATGCCACATTGCCGCTGACCGGGGTGTGCGCCACGCCGGGGAGGCCGGGCTGTCCCTGGGCGAACAGTTGCAGCGACGTGGCCGCACCCACACTGATCACCTGCGGGTCACCGGCCGGATTGCCGACCGTGTTGGCGATGCCGGAGTCACCGCTGGCCGCGACGACGGTGATGCCGGCGGCGACCGCCGCGCGGTTGGCCAGCGAGAGGGGGTCGACGTGGTTGTCGGCCACCGGGTCGTTGCCCAGTGACTCGTTGATGACGTCCACCTTGGCGACCGTGACGGCGTACTCCACGCTCTGCACGATCGCGGAGAAGGTACCCAGTCCGCCCGCGCCGAACGCCTTCAGCGCGACCAGCGACGCGTCCGGCGCGACACCGCGGATCTGGACGGTGCAGCCGTGCGGCAGGGGTGAGTTCTGGTTGACGTAGTCGGCCAGGTCGTAGGTCTGCCGGCCCTGCGCGGCGATCGCGCTGGCGTCGCCGAACGCCTCCCGGCCGTCGCTGGCCGCGGTGAGGCCATCGCCGGTGAAGTCGCGGTAGTCGACGACGACGGAGCTGCCGTCCTTGCGGGTGAGGTCGGGGTTGTGGATGTCCAGGCCGTCGGCGATGAACGCGACCGTGACCCCCTTGCCGGTGGCCAGTTGCCGGGCCTGCGCGACGGTGCTGTCCGCGGCGGCGGTGTGGGTCAGTTGCAGCGCCTCGGGTTGGAGCAGCGGCTTGGCCGGGCTGGCCGGGCAGGCTCCAGGTACCGGTGGGGCCGGCCGTCCCGGGGGTACCGGTGCCGCGGCGTCTTCCGGTGACCCGGCCGCGTGGCGCCGGACGATCCGGTCCGGTAGCACCGCGCGGACCCGCGGGTCGGCGGCCAGGCGGTTCCGTCCGGCTGTCGACACGATCGCGGCGAAGCCGTTGACCAGACTGAACTGCCTGATGTGTTGTGCTCCGGCGGCCTGCGCCGCGTCCACCAGCGGCCGCTGGTCGGCCCGCGTCGCGGCAGCCCGCCGCCCGGCGCCGGTCGCGGTCGCCGGCATGCCGTCGTGCTGATCGTCGAGTACGACGAACACCGGCTGCGGCGTTTCCCCGACGCCGGCCGGCGACCCCGGCACCCCCTTGCGTGACATCGCGCCTGCCTGCGCGGCTGCGGCGGCGACCAGGACCGCGACAACCGGGACCACGAACCGATACGCACCCCGCCATGACCTCATTGAGTGCTCCCGCGAACCTGACGAAGATGCCACCCGCGCGGGCGACAACCGTAGATGGTGATGGATGAACCGCGCCGTTCACGCAAAGCGATACCGAAGTAGCACATCGTGCGAGATTGATGTCTCGGTGCGGAAACATCGAGATCGCGGGCGACGAGTGACGGTCAGCGGGCCGCCGGGGAGGGGTTCACGACGGAGTGAGGATCGCGTAGCCACGCGGGGCGATGTCCTTCGAACCGTGGTAGCCGTGCGCCAGGCAGGCGAGCAGCACCGCGTGGTCGCCAGCCGGCAGCAGGCCGATCGCGGGAGTCAGTTCGGCCGGCGGCGCCCCTCGATCAGCGCGCCGGAGGGAACGGCGAAGGCGGCGAGCCCGGGCCGCGGGTGGCCACCGGTGGACTCGAAGTCGCCGACCGCCCAGACGGTGTCGTTCCAGGCCCGCACGGCATAGACGACCGGGAGCCGGTCCTGTTCGGCGACCAGGGCCGGGTCCCAGGGCACGGCCTCGCCGCTGACCCGGTCGATCGCGCCGAGGCACGCGCGCGCGGCGCGTCACCGAGCAGCAGGAAGTCGCCGCCGGCGACCAGCCAGGGACCGGCCAGGCACAGCCGGCGTACAGCGTCGCTGGCCGACGCCGCCGTGTCGAGCGCGGCGCCGGTGTCGGCATCGACGGCGACCAGCCGGCGGCAACGCTGCTCGCCGAGGCGGGTGAAGGTACCGCCGAGCCAGACCCGGTCACCGTCGACCGCGACGTCCATGACGGCGTTGTCCGGCTGCACCTGCCAGGGCAGCAGGCGACCGGTGGTGGCGTCGAACGCGGCCACGTACTGGCGTGGCTGCCGGGTGAACCGGGTGAACCGGCCGCACGCGTACAGACGGTGGCGCTTGGCGTCGTAGGTGAGATTGGCGACACTGTCGTTGAACCGCGGCGCCCAGGCACGCAGGTCGCCGGTTGCCGCGTCGACCGCGGCGGTACCGGGCCGTTGCTCGCCGTTGACGTCGGTGAACCGGCCGACCATCCACAGTGTCCCGTCGGGCGTGTACCGCAGGTACGACACATTGCCGTCGACATTCACCGGCCAGGAAACCGGCGTTCCGGTCACCAGGTCCAGCGCGGCCAGGAAGCGGGCGGGCGTGGCCTGCCGCCGGTGCAGGTACTCCGAGGCGACCAGGACGCCCCGCGGGCCGGCTGCCCAGTGCCCGTAGCCGTTGCGCCGCACGGCCGGCTGGAAGTCGGTGACGGTACCGTCGGCCAGGCGCAGCTCCGCGATGCTGTCGCGGGCGACGCCGGCCACCGTGCTGAAGTCACCGGTGATCACCAGGCGCGCGTCGGATCCGGTACCGCGCACCGCACCGGTCTCGACACTGCCGTCCACGTCGACGTGACCGACCAGGGAGCCGGTGGCCGCGTCGAGAACCAGGATCCGCGGGTCGCCCTTGGCCGACTCCCCCGGCCCGAGGTACAGATGTCCATTGTGGACGGCCAGTAGTCTGGCCCACCGGTGGGCCAGACCGGTGGTTTGCCAACGTTCCTCGCCGGTTTCCAGGTCGAAGGCGTGGCACGAGGGGCCGGTCGGCCACTTGTGGAACACCTGCACGTAGAGGGTCGACCGGTCGGCGGCCAGCTTCGCCACGGTATCCTCGGTCCAGCTGGCGGCGACGGTCCAGTCGAGCAGCGCACCGGTACGCGCGTCGAACGCGCTCAGGGTTGGGGTCTGCGCCCCGCCGAGGACACCGCTGCCGGCCACACCTCCACCGGCGATCAGCCGGCCGGGTACCGCGACCATGTCCCTTGCCGGCGCCTGCGCCCGGAACCCGGTGGGCCGGCCGGTGCGCCGGTCCAGCCCGACGACTCCGAGCAGCGGCGTGGTGAGATCGTCGCCGATGCGCGCGAAGCGGCCGAAGGCGTAGAGCACGCCGTCCCGACCGTGAGCACGGTGATCGTGTCCGGCTTGTGGGGCAGCGATGGGTGCGCGGCGCTGCGGACCGGCGCGCGGAAGTCCGGGTCGAGGCGGCCCTCCGGCGTCAACCGGACGATGTCGCCGTACCCGCCGTGGCCGAGGGGATGCCCGGCCACGAAGAACCCGCCGTCGGCATCGGCTGCCACGGCGGTCGGCACCGGGTTGAACTCCTGCATACCGGCGACCACGGTCCCGTCGGCGTCCAGCAGGACCGGTACCGGCAGGCGTGGCGCCAGGGACGTGAAGTCGCCGCCGAAGTAGAGGCGTTCCGGCGAGCACGCGACAGCGGCCAGGCTGCCGTCCGGGCGCCAGCAGTCGACCACGGTGGCCGCGAAGCCCGCCGGTACCGTCGGCAACGGCTCGGCCGCGGCCTCTTCCCGCGCCGCCTCGCCCGCGGCAGCTTCCGTGGCAGGCTCCGGGACGGGTTCCGCGGCAGCTTCCGGGACGGGTTCCGCGACGGTCGGCCCGAGGTCCAGGCCCGCGTCGCTCAGCAGGTGCCGGGCCTGCGCGGCGAGGTCGGCCAGCTCGCCGGCGTGCCAGCTCGATCCGCCCAGCTCCGCGGCGAGCCGGTCGGCCGCCGGCCGGTCGGCGCCGAGAGCGTCGGTCAGCACCGCCCGCGCCGCCCCGTCGGGGTCCACAAAGGACAGTGGGAGCAGCATGCTGAACCGGGCTGCGGGAAACTCCTCGACCGCGAGCCGCCGGATCAGGGCCGCAGCGCTCGGTGCCCGGTCGTCGCGGTGCCAGGCGAGCGCGAACCCGGCCGCCTCGCGTACCCATGGATCGTCGTCGGCGAGCAACCGGCGAAGCACCGCCACGGTCGCCTCGAACGCCGCCACGAGTGCGGGTAGCAGAGCGTCGTCGTCGCCCCGCTCCTCGGCGACCCGGTCGGGGTCGAAGCCGGCGGGCGTGTACTCCTCCGGAAAGCCGGCGAGCAGATGCACCAGCAGGACCACGACCGCGCCCCGCCGGGGACCGGTCGACCCGGCCAGCTCGGCCAGGAACGGCATCGCCGCCGGCGTGGCACGGTACCGGGAACCCTGGTGGAACAGGTTACCGTACCAGCCGTGGACGAGCCGGCGACGCTCCTCGTCGTCGGCGTCGACGAAGTCCCGGAGCTGACCCGGTATGTCGGTTGCGTAGCCGTAAGCGTGGTCCAGCTCGTCCCAGGCGACGGCATCGAGTCCCGTGAACACGCCGCCCGTCATAGCACGGCCGGACAAGCGGCCGGCGGCCGGGCACCGGGCAGCCGGGACCGGAGCTGGCGCCGGTGCCGTCGACACGCCGCGGCGTGTCGACGGCTTCCGCACTGTTCGGGATATCCGGTCTCCCGTGGCCGGTCCTGGGCTCGGGACGAGGTGGCGTACGGGGGCAGGGCCCACGACCGCGTCGTCGCCGGGGGCGCTGCGCGGATGCGGGCGAGCAGTTCGTCCACGCCGAAAGGTTTGGTCATGTAGTCGTCGGCGCCCGCGCGTTGACCTTGCATGCTCGGTACCCCGGGCGGACAGCACGACGGTCGGGACGCTGGACCAGCCGCGGATGCCGGTGACCACGTCGATGCCGTCCATGTCCGGTAGACCGAGGTCGACGATGACCAGGTCGGGCTGGTGCTGCCCGGCCATGCTCAGGCCGGTGGCGCCGTCCGGGGCGAGCAGGACCCGGTAGCCGTGGGCGGTCAGGGTAATCCGCAGCGTCCTCAACAACTGCCGGTCGTCGTGAGTCGGCCCGGTCAGCGGCCGCCCCGACGCGCTCCCACGCGGGCGCGGCTGGAGAAGGCCGCCGCGCCGCCGGCAATGGCCGGTTGTGCGTTGCCAACGTCACGGTGGGCGCCCGACCGGGGAGCCTGCCGGGCGGCGGTGCGCCCCGATGCAGCAGCGAGTTGAGGTGCGGCGGCACGTGAGCGGCCGCGCCGTTGCGCGTCACCGCGCGTCGGCTCACCGCGCGTCGGCTCACCACGCGTCGACTGGCTGGCGGGCGGCGGCACAAACGAGCGTTCGCCGGGGGCGAGCACGGCGAGCAGCGGGTCGCCGGGGCGCAGTCGGGTGGTCGTCGGCGTGATGCCGGCCTTGCGGGTCAGGTCACGTACATCGGCGATCTGGTCGTCGGTCATGAGTGTGACTACCGTCCCGGCCGCGCCGGCGCGGGCCGTGCGGCCGGAGCGGTGCAGGTATGCCTTGTGCTCGCCCGGCGGATCGGCGTGTACGACCAACGCCACGTCGTCGACGTGGATACCGCGGGCGGCGATGTCGGTCGCCACGAGGGTGCGCACGCTGCCCTCGGCGAAAGCCGCCAGACTCCGGGTCCGCGCGTTCTGGCCGAGGTTGCCGTGCAGCTCGCTTGCGGCCACTCCGGCGGCGACGAGCTGGCGGGTCAGCGTCCTGGCGCCGCGTTTGGTCCGGGCGAACACCAACGTGCGACCTGGCGCTGCCGCGAGATCGACCAGGACGGGCAGCCGGTCGTCCCGGCGCACGTGCAACAGGTGGTGCGATATTGCGGGCACCGGTGAGCGTGCCGAGTCGAGGCTATGGGTCACCGGATTCCTAAGGTAGCGCCGCACAAGCACATCCACACCGGCGTCGAGGGTCGCCGAGAACAGCAGCCGTTGGCCGGTACGCGGCGTCAGGTCCAGCAGCCGCCGCACGACCGGCAAGAAGCCGAGGTCGGCCATGTGGTCGGCCTCGTCCAGCACCGCGGTCTGCACGTCATCGAGCCGGAGGTGGCCGGCCGCGAGATGGTCGGCGAGGCGACCCGGACACGCCACCAGCACGTCCACCCCGGTCCGCAGCGCCCTGATCTGCGGCCCGGCGGGCACGCCGCCGAAGACGGCAAGGGTACGCAGTCCGAGCGCCTCGGCCAGGGGAGCGGCCGCCGCGGCGATCTGTGTCGCGAGCTCGCGTGTCGGCGCCAGGATCAATGCGCGTGGGTGGCCCGGGCGGCGCGGCACCGGACTGGCCGCGAGCCGGGTGAGCAGCGGGAGCAGGAACGCGTACGTCTTGCCCGACCCGGTTCTCCCACGGCCGAGCACGTCGCGCCCCGCCAGCGCGTCGGGAAAGGTCGCCGTCTGGATCGGGAACGGCTCGGTGACGCCGTTGGCACGGAGCACCGCGATCAGCGCGGCCGGCACGCCGAGGTCGTCGAATGTACCGGGGGATGCGATTGGAACGGTCGGTGATGTGGTGTGCGGGCGGCGTGCCGCCATGGATTCTCCGAACGTGGAAGGGCCCCGTCCTGCGCGGCGCAGGCCCGAAGGCCGCAACGCGGAGTGGCTCACACAAAGCGGCCCGGGGCAGGACTCATCAGGCCGCGCGGTGAAGTGTACCCGACGGTGGTCGACACTGGCGCCGAGATCCGGTGCCTCCGCCGGCCTGGACCAGCTTCTCAACATGCAGATGTGCCGGCGCGTGATGGAGAACCGGCTGGCCGGCCGCCGGGCGGTTGCACGCACGTCGACACCAAAACCGCGAACTGGCACCCTTCACGACCAGTCCGCCCTGGATCCGCCGGTGCCCCCATCTCAGTCTGGTCCATCGACACGGGATCTCGATCTGCGTCGCGTCGCGCTCACCGGTCAGGCAACCAAGATCCCAAGAACTGCCGGTCCGACGGGCGTACCGTGTGACCTCCCGGATTCAACCCACCGACCCCGAACCACGGCGCCACACTCTGCCCCGAGACCACAGCAAGTGCGTGACCAGCAGAAACGCGGAGTGCGGAACCCTCTCCCCGGGCGAACCCAGGTAAAGAGTCCAACGATGCGTCCCTGCTTCGCCCGGTTGGGCGCAGGATCTGCGCAGGCCGCAAAAACCACCGCGGGTGCATTGGTTTCCTGTGGCCGTGCGGGGCGGGATGATGGCGGTATCCGCTCTGCCTGGTAGCCCTCGTGTCCAGCCATCGGAGATCGGACGCGTCGTCGGGGAACGTGCCTGACCGAGCACGACTGCCAGTTGGCTGTCCGGAACGCGGACCCACTCCGAACCCGCGCGGCCGGTCGCGGTCAAGGGGCTCAACGCCGTTACCAGGTAGGGAGCTCGTCATGCGGATCCATTCGCGAGGTAACCACCGTGCGGTCATCGTGGTCGTCGCCGCCGCGGTGACCTGCTTGGCCACAGCCGTGCCGTCGCCCGCCGCGGCAGCGTTACCCGGACCTGCGATGGTCGGCCGGGACACCGACTCGGTAAGCAACGGACAGATCGGCCGCCTGATCGCGGCGATGACACTGGACGAGAAGCTGGGCATGGTCAACGGCTGGCCGGACGGCGTCTCACCGCCGCCGCAGACGGACCGTCTGATCGGAGTGGGGTTCATTCCCGGGGTACCTCGACTGGGAATCCCTGCCTTGACCTTCACGGACGGCCCCGCCGGCGTACGGATGAACCTGCCCACGACCGCGATGCCGGCGCCGGTGGCGCTGGCCGCCACGTTCAGCGCCGAGATCGCCCGCAATTACGGCTCGGTACTCGGCCGGGACGCCCGTGCGCGCGACCAGGATGTCATCTTCGCACCGATGATCAACACCGTGCGGGTACCGCAGGCCGGCCGGAACTTCGAGACCCTGGGTGAGGATCCCTTCCTGGTCAGCCACCTGGTCGTCCCCGAGATCAACGGCATCCAGGCGACCGGGACGATCGCCACCGCCAAGCACTACGCGGAGAACAACCAGGAGAACAACCGACAAGGCGTGAACGTCAACGTCGACGAGCGGACCCTGCACGAGATCGAGCTGCGCGGGTTCGAGGCCGCGGTCAGGCAGGGCCACAGCGGCTCGGTCATGTGCTCGTACAACTCGGTCAACGGCAAGTTCGCGTGCGAGAACCCGACGCTGCTCACCGACATCCTGCGCAACCGGTGGGGCTTCACCGGGTTCGTGGTGTCCGACTATGGCGCCAACCACAGTGCGGGTCCAGCACTGCAGGCGGGACTGGACATCGAGTTCTTCGGCACGCACTTCCACGACCTGAAGGCCGCGATCCAGAGCGGTGCCGTGCCGGTCGCCGCCCTGGACCGGGCGGTCCGCCACATCCTCACGACGATGCAGCGGTTCGGTCTGCTCGCGCATGCTTCGCCGGATGGCGCCCCCGTGGTCAACCGTCCGATCCCGCCGTTCCCGCTGGATGCCGATGCCCGGCAGGCCCGCGCGATTGCCGAGCAGGGGGCTGTCCTGCTCCGCAACGAGCGGAACGCGCTGCCGCTCGGAAAGGACGATCTCTCGTCGCTCGCGGTGATCGGCCCCACCGCGCGGCAACTGCTCGTCGGCGGCGGCGGCAGTTCGCGCGTCCTGGGTGTACCCGGTCGCGAGGTCAGTCCACTCACCGCGCTCCAGCAGGCGGGCGCGAACGCCACGTTCCGCGTGGGTCGCGATCTGCAGGGCGTCGCCGTGCCCAGTGCTGTTCTGGCGCCGCCGAACGCTCCGCCAGGTGAACACGGCCTGCTCCGCACCGACACCACGACCGGTGCCCAGCAGATCGACCCGATGCTGGACTTCGTCGGGGCCACCGCCCTGCCCGCCGGTACCCAGGCCAGCTGGACCGGTACCCTCACCGCGCCGGTCACCGGCGACTACCTGCTGGCCGTCCAGACAGCCGGTACCGGTGCAGCACTGACCGTCGACGGAACAGCGATCGACACCGGCGGCATCCTCGCCCTGCTCGGCACCTCGCTACGCCGGACCACCGACGGCCTCACCAACGCCAGCGTCCACCTGCACCTGACGGCGGGTTCGCACACGATCTCGGTCGCGGCCAGCCCGATCCCGGCATTCCCGCCGTTCATCGAACCGAGCAGCGGCCCGGTCCAGATCCGGCTGGCCTGGGTCACCCCGCAGCAGCGGCAGGCCGATTTCGACGCGGCCGTCGCCGCCGCCAGGCACGCACGGACCGCGGTGGTCTTCGCCTACATGGAAGGTACCGAGGGCGTCGACCAGCCAACCCTCGCGCTGCCCAACGAACAGGACCAGCTGATCGCGGCGGTGGCCAAGGCAAGCCCGCGGACCGTGGTCGTGCTCAACAGTGGGTACCCCGTCCTGATGCCGTGGCTGCACGACGTCCGGTCGGTACTTGACATGTGGTACCCCGGCCAGGAAGGCGGATGGGCGACCGCGGACCTGCTGACCGGTGCCGCCGTACCGGGCGGCAAGCTGCCCATGACGTTCCCGGCCCGGGAGGCCGATGCCCCGACCGCCACCTCCCCGCTGCGCTACCCGGGGGTGAACAACCAGGAGTTCTACTCCGAAGGCATCTACGTCGGCTATCGCTGGTACGACGCGATGGGGATCCAGCCGCTGTTCCCGTTCGGATTCGGGTTGTCCTACACGACCTTCGCCTACAGCAACCTCAAGATCATCCCGGGAACACGGCGAAACGCACCACGGGTCAGGTTCACGGTCACCAACACCGGCTCACGCACCGGGACCGAGGTGGCGCAGGTGTACGCCGGCCAGCTGCCCACTGCGGTACCGACCCCGCCCAAGCAACTCGCCGGAGTTGCCCAACTCACCCTCCGGCCGGGGCAGAGCCGCCAGGTAACGGTCGAACTCGACCTCCTGTCGCTGTCGTTCTGGGACACCACCACCCACCGGTGGCTGGCCCCCGCCGGCCAGGTACCCGTGCTGGTCGGCAGCTCGTCGCGGGACATCCGGCTCCGCGGCACCCTCCTGACCACCTCCGACTCCTGATCACCGCATCCGGCACCGGGCCACCGAGCCGGTCACGCCAGGCACCAGATGCGGTTTGACTCGGCTGTACGTGCTGTTCGCACGTAGCATCGCTGTACCTCGACGACGAGCATCGCCCAGGCCGCCTCGCTGCGGACCCGCTGGGGTTATCGCCGGCGGTGATGAGCAACTGTGCTGCGCTGTCGGTACCGCAGCCGCTGATCTCTAGCAACTCGGGGGCGAGCTGGGTGAGCATCGCATGCAGGGTCAGTGGTCGTACGCGGTCAGCGAGCGCATGACGGGCTGGCCGGTGTGCCAGTTGTGCCAGACGCAGGCGGTCAGGGCGAGGATGCGCTGTAGGACGCGGACGGCTACCCCGGTGGTGCCTTCCGCCGTGGTGTTCGAGGCCGAGTTGGTCTTTGAGTGTGTCGTTGACTGATTAGATGTTCTGCCGCACGGCCTGAAGCAACACGCGGCCGGGGCGGGGTGGTTCGTTACGGTAGGCGGGACGTACCACGGTGATATCGGCTTCGTGCAGCCACCTTTCCGTGGCCGCGTCGCGGTAGCCCTTGCCCATGACCAGGATCAGCCCGTCCTGGTACCGGAACATGGCGGTGTGCAGCGAGACCAGATCGACCAGGACGTCACGCTCATCGACTTTGGGGTTGGTCAACGCGAACGCGACCGGCAGACCGTGCACGGTAGTCACCAGATGCAGACGCAGCCCCCAGAAACGACGCGAGTGTGAGGCGCAGTAGCCGTACCCGGCCCACCCGGCCAGGTCGCAGTTCTGGGCGGTGGTGCGGGAGGCCCCACACTGCACCGGGGTGGAGTCCGCGAGCCGGATCGGGTGCCGCCACAGGTCGGTGGCGACGGCCAGGACGGCGACCAGGTGCGCCAGTTGGCTGCCCAGGGTGCGCAGTCGCTTGTTGTAGCCGGGCTGCTTGGGCAGGTACCGAAACAGGTGGATCAACGCCTTGCGGGCATACCGGATCCAGCGGCTCTCGTCCTGGAAGTCGAGCAGCTCCTGCATGACCGCCATCGTGATCAGCTCCGCATCGGTGACCCTAGGAGCGATCCCAACCCGCGGCCTCCACCGGTTGAGCTGCGGGACGCCTTCAACTCGTCATCGACCTCCACGTACAGTGCGGTGGCGAGGGTGTCCAGATCGACGTGCACGCGGCCTCCATGGTCTCGATGCTAGGCAACGTCGATCATGGACGCCCTCGTCTTCGTTCACTGTCCCGGGTAGCCCTTGGAATAGATCATCTAGGTCGCCGCGGGTGGTCGGCTGCCGGCTGCCGGGCTGGGCTTGGGGCCGGTCGACCGCAAGCTTCCCAGCCGCGACAGCGCGTCGAACCAGAACCGGGCTCCGGGTAGCAGCGTCAGGATCATGAGCACCCAGCCGACGAGGACGAGGAGCAAGGACAGTAGCCCGGACGCGAGGCCGGCGTGCGCAGCCGCAAGGCCGCGCTGCTCCCACCACGTGCATCGGGCCGGTGCTGCGCATCCGGGTACCGTCGCCCAACCGATCGGCAGCCCGGCGCCGCGTACCCGGTCGATCTGGTCGCGCATGTCCCGAAGGCAGGTCGCCGGGTCCTTGGTCCCGCACTGTGCCGCCCGGGTGGCCTCGGTGACAACCGAACCCCGCAGCACCTGATCGGTGTAGAGCGACTGGGTGATCTGCACAACGTTGAGGTTGAACAGCAGTACCAGGAGGGCGCCGAGCACCAACGAGATCCACCGTACGTGGCGCTTGTACCATCCCGACACCCGCGCCATGTGGTCGTCGTACCAGTCCTCGATGCTCCGGCGGAAACCGGCAACGTCGTTGCCCGCCGTGTTCGCGAGTCCGACCAGCGAAGCGCGCAGGTGACCATCCGGCAGTTCGTTGAGGGCGTTGCGGATCTGGTCCATCGTCGTCGTGCCGGCAGCGTCGGGAATCACCGTGTCCAACACGGCGCGCGCGAAGGACCGTGCCGACAGGTAGGACGGCAGCCTCCGACGCTGGGCGTTGGTCAGCCGTGCATTCCCGGCGTTCGGCGGAATCTGCGCCTTGTCGGCTGAGGTGCAGATCAGCGGATGCTGCATCAATCGCGTCACGAAAGGATCTTCTGGCTCACCCGGTTTCGGTGCCGGCCTCCCCGCCGTCCGGGCGAACAGATCGCCCAGCGAGAGCCGGAACTGCCCCTGCCCGTCAACCAGCGTCCGGACCCCGCGTAACAGGTACTCGCCGCGCAGACCGATGAAACGCGCGACCAGCTCGGTCAACAACGAAACAACGACGGCGAAGATTCCAAAGATGAAGACGAGCCCGACAACTGTTTCCAGGATGACGTTATCCATCGCGGATTCCTTCGGAACGCGGGCAACGGTCCAACCGTTATAGCAGCCGCTGACGGCTGGATCGACCCACCCACGGTGACCACTATCCGACGCCGCAGCGCGTCGATGCGTCGCGCGGCAGCGTGCTGCAGTCGCCAACGGCGACGTTGCGTTCGTCGCACGGTGATCGGGCAGGCTTGGCCGATGAAGCCACCGCACCTCAACTGGCAGGTCGGTGACCGCGATGCGCCAGACCGGCGGATCTGGGCCGTCAGCTACCACTCCCGGCCAGCGCGGTTCGGGCCGCCTGGAGCGGCTGGTGTCGGCCGGCCGACCAGGCTGACGGTTGCGTACCGTCCAGCTCCCGCCAGGACCCCTCTACCCCGCCGCTCAACAGGACCAGCCATGCCCGCCCGGGTCACCCCGGTCGAATCACGGACGCTTCAGCAACCGCAGGTAGAACGCCGCGAACACCAGCACGATGCCGACGTTCACCATCAGCCGCTCCCAGAACCGGTGCCTGAAGAACACGAGGTCCACACTGACCACGACCGCCACCATCGCCAGTACGTAAAGCGCAACGGCAGCCCGGCGTCCCATCCTTCCTTGCTACTGCGTGCGGACCTCCACGTCAATCTGACCGGTCCGGTACGACGGAACGGCATCCCGTCCGCGCCGGCCCTTCTGGCGTGCTTCGGCTACCTCTGGCACATCGCATACCGCCTGCACCGGACATCCGACACACCGGGCTTGGCGGGAAACATGGCAGGCCGTCAGGTACCCCGAGCGGGCTCCCGTATAGCGCCCGAGTCGCGGCATGAGCGCACCTGATCGACATCACCGCCGAGCGCCAACGGCGAGCAAGGGCCCAGCGCAAGGCCATCGCCGCCGCCCGCGGGGCAGCGGTAGCAGCGAATGCCGTCAGCCGTTCGGGACGTTCCGCTATCCGAGGTAGCCGCGGGTGCCGCCCCCACGATGCTGATCTGGCTCGCGGGTAGCCGTACCGCCTCGGTCAGCTGCGAGTCATCCAGCGACCAGCTGCGGGCGTTTCGTAACAGATCTGCCGGCCACGCGGTGAAACCGGCGTCGAACCGACGCAGGCTCGCTGCAATCGAGCCGGGCGCCGGTACTCCAGGCGGGCGGGTGGCGCCGCGCTTGAGGCGGATTCCGATGAACTTTGCGGAACCCGAACCGTTCACGGCAGCGAAACGCACAAAGTGTTCGATGTCGCGCCAGGGTACAAGTACCGGCCGGGTCGGCGGCCACGCGCGACCCAGGGTCACCCCGGACGAGTCGATACGTAGGGCTAGCCGACCGGTTGCCGCGGCCACCAGGTGGGACAGCCCGGCGGCCCCAAAGAACGTCGCACTGAGCCCGCGGCGAAGTCGTCCTCGATCCGGCTACGCGGCTGGCCGGTGGCCTCGGTCAGCCGCACCACCAACTCATCCAGCTCACTCAGGTACTCACCGGCCGCCGCCGCGGCCTGCTCCGCGGTCCCCGCGGCGCCGGCACTGTGCGGCTCGGCCAACGCGTTCAGGTGCAGTTGCACCGTCTCTGGGCCGAGCGTGTCCAAGCTCAGCAGGGCAGCGGCGGTGTAGCTGGCCACTGGGATAGTCAGCGGGCCGGGCAGCATCACGATCCGCCGGTCGAACAGCCGCTCCTGCAGCCACGGCGGCATCGTCCCGGCCGGTGCCGGTGGCTGCCCCGGCGGGCGGTCCGGGTCGGGCTCGCGGTACGGTGTGATGCTGCGGCGCCGGCCACGTGTACGCGTTGTCCAGGCGGAACTCGGACCCGTGTTTGGGTGGGCGGCCGTTCGTCCCCGGTGCGCGAGGTGGTTTCGGTAGCCGTAGCACCCGATCGGCGCGCGGCCGGCCGAGCAGACACACCGGCAGATCGGCCAGCACGAACGCCAGCCGGGTGATGTCGTAGCCGGTGTCGGCGACGATCAGGCTCGCGCACGACACCGCCTCGGTCAGCTCGAACAACGCATCCGCCCGCGCGGTCAGACACCGTAGTAGTCGCGGCGGTACCCTGCCAACATCGCCGCCGGCGCCAACGCCGCCGGGCAGAACCGTCACACACCAGCCCACCGACGCAGCCACAATCGTGGCTACGGCCACCGTCCTTGTCCTTCGCGTCCTGCCAGGGAACCGAAGGATCATCAGACGGTGGCCGTCCTGCATCGAGCACCGACACGCCGCGAATCCACAAGCGACCAGCAGAAACCAGCGGCCGAGCTTAAAGATCAAGCTTACGGGTCATGTGGCCGGTGGTGTGGTGAGCGGGCAGGCCAACCTCGGCGGCTACCCGACGGGCGAGGTCACGATCGTCCACGCCCGTCGTGGTAGCCGTCAGGTCACGCGAACACGCAGCCGCTGGCCAGGTTGCTCCAGGACGCCTGGACGGCGAACCGGCCGGTCGGCAGGGTGAGGTTCTGCTTGGGCCGCTGGCACTTGTCGCCGTTCTCCGCGCCCCGCGAGTCCAGCCAGCCGCGGGCGGGGAAGAAGTCGGTGACGGTCTCGATGAACTCGTGGCCCTCGACGACGCTGAAGCCGTCGAGCCGCCCGGCGGCGCCGGGGTTGACACTGTTGGTCGCGCAGCCACGGCCCGCGTCGGAGACGAAGGGCATGTTGGTGTAGGCGACCCGGCCGAACTGCGAGTTCGTCGAGCTGTGGTAGGCACAGAAGCCGGCACCGGCGTTGAAGCCGTCCGGATGCGTCCCGGTCGGGCTGACCACCACGTACTGCGCGTTCATGTTGGGCGCCTGTGTGGTGTTGCCGAAGTGCTGCGCGCCGCGCACCGCCTCGTTGGCGATCTGCGCCGCGGTCGCTCGGTTCGGCGCGGCGCTGGAGGTGTCGGTCCACGTGCCGGCGAACACCGCGCCGGTGAAGGTGGGGTGGACGCCGCGGTTGCCGCAGTTGATCGTCCCGGCCGCGACGCCCTGGCAGTACTGGCTCGCCACGCGGGACCACTTGTCGCCGCTGGTGCCGAGGCCCTTCATGAAGTTCTGCAGGTAGCCGCGGACGTTCATCGGGTCGCTGCGCCACTGCGAGCCCCAGAAGATCAGGAACACGTGCGGGCTCTGGTTGATGGAGCCGGGCCCGCCGTTACGCAGCCGCAGCTGGTCCACGGCTTGGACATCGATCCCGGCGGACGGGCCGTCCTCGCGCAGGAAGACGCCGTGGCGGCCCTGCGAGGCGATGGTCGGTGCGGTGCCGGCCATGGCGACCGACGTACCGGCGACGAGCAATCCCAGGCCCAGGGCTGCGCCCAGGACCATCCGAATGGACGATCGCAACGTTGACCTCCCCAAATCGAACACGTTGGTGTCAATATATATGACTGTCGATGCTTGTCAATCTCGTCCGGGTAAGCCTCAGAGCGCTCTCTCAGCGCCTCGGAAACCGGCGGCGCGAGCTGGCCCGCGTTCTCCTCCCGCGGTCCGTCCAACAGCAACGGCGGCGATCTGCTACGTAGTCACGAGCCCGCCAGGGGTGGCCATTGCGTGGGCGCAAGTCCCGTGGTGGATGGTGGTAGGCACCCGGCCGGAGGGCTGTAATGATGGGTCCCACCGGGCGATCACTGGCCGGCGCTTGTGAGGGGTTGAGGTTCACATGCGGAGCACGGTTCAGACGATCACGCCGAAGAAGGCCCAGGAGTACCTCGAACACAACACGGCCAACCGGCCGCTGTCCGGGCGTACCGTGCGGGACTTCGCGCAGGCCATGCGCCGCGGTGAATGGCGGGTCACCCACCAGGGCATCGCGTTCGACACCACCGGGGCGCTCGTCGACGGGCAGCACCGGCTTGCCGCGATCGTCGAGGCCGACGTACCCGTCGAGGTCACCGTGTTCAGCGAGGTACCCGAGGGCGCGTTTGACGTCCTCGATACCGGTAAACGCCGCAACGCCGCCGATGTGCTCGCGATCGAGGGCGAGAAGTCCGCGGTCATGCTCGCCGCGATGGTCCGCACCGTCTGGCTGTACGAGAACCGGCCGGAGCTGAACTGGTCCGGCGGCGACGCCGGGGTGTCCAACCACCAGATCGTGCAGACCCTGCTGCAGCATCCGAAACTGCGCGACTTCATCGGTGTCGGGGAACAGATCGCCGCCGCGACCGGCATGATCAAAAGCGCCGCCGGCGCGGCCAGTTACCTGGTCACCGCGGCCAGCCGGCGCGACCTGTCGCCCTGGTTCGACGGCATCATCGAAAGCACCGGCCTGGTCAAGGGCGATCCCCGACTGCACTTCCGCCGGGTGATGTTCGCGCACACCCGCAAACAGGCCGGACAGCCCATGCGCCGTCGGGAGACCCGCGAACACGTCACCCTGTACCTCAAGGCCTTCAATGCCTGGGCCACCGACACCCCACTGACCCAACTCAAATACGTTCCCCGCGAGCCCGTCCCACCCGTGGCGACTCACCGCTGAACCGGCCATACCGGTGACCAAGAGGTGGTCGCGGATATTGCAGGACGGGCCCGCCGTTACGCAGCCGCAGCTGGTCCACGGCTTGGACATCGATCCCGGCGGACGGGCCGTCCTCGCGCAGGAAGACGCCGTGGCGGCCCTGCGAGGCGATGGTCGCGGCGACGTCGACGACCGGGGCGAGCCGTTTCTGGCCCATCTCAACCGAGTCGCCGAGCTCGTACGCGCATGCGGCGGCGACCGCACCCGTGCAGATGGCCGCGCACCTACTCGGTGTCCGGAGCACCGGTGTGTCCTGTTGCCACCTGCTCCGGATGGGGGTACCGCTGCCGGTGTGCCGGCTGCTGGACGCGGCTACGCCTCGACCGTTCGAGCCGCTCGATCAGCGGTGGGCGCCGCCGCTGCGCCCCCGGTGGACGGCGCTGCTGTACGCCGCGAAACTCGCCGACGATTGCCGGTCGCTGCGGCCCGTGTCGGGGGAAGCGTCGCCTGAACTGAACGGCGATACCGGCGCCCATCGCGCCGGCGCAATCTCGCCATCGGCATCCTCCGCCGCGCCG
>VAWN01000179.1:2338-2878 GCA_005885555.1 Actinomycetota bacterium | reverse complement strand
GCGTCGGCGGACAGCGCGGGCACGGTGCCTGCGGGTGGGCCACCGGCGCCGAACAGGCGGGCGGCTGAGATGGTGATCGCTTCGGTGGTGACGCCGAGTTTGTCGAGGATGGTCGCCGCTACCCCGTCGGTGAGCAGCCCGGCGAGCAGGTACTCGGCGCCGACCTGGGCCGCCCCGGTGTGCTGGGCGAGTTCCTGCGCGCGGGCGAGGCAGTTGCGCAGCCGGGGCCGCAGGGTCACCTCCGGCGGTAGCACCGGCGACGGCGAGGCCGCCGTGGTATCGGTGAAACGTTTGCGGGCGGCCTGCTTGCTGACCCCGAGCCGCGCGCCGATCTCGGTCCAGGACCGGCCAGCAGTGCGAGCTTGCGCGACGACGTGGTCGACCAATGCGTCCGCGTCGCCGCGCACGGTGGCGGCGACGCTGACGGCGGCGTCGACCCGGTCGAGTGGGTCGTCGCTGGCCGCGATGGCCTCGACCTGGGCGAGCAGGTGGTCGAACGACACCGGATCCATGGGACAACCATAAGTTGTCGCAGGCGAG
>VAWN01000179.1:0-2298 GCA_005885555.1 Actinomycetota bacterium | reverse complement strand
TGCCGTTCGTCGCGCGGCTGCTGGCAGGTGGCGACCAGTTGTCCCAGCGCGTCCCGAATCGCCGTGAGCTGGGCGATCTTCTGCGTCACGGTGCTGATCTTCGCCAGGGCACGGTCGCGTACCACATCGCAGCTTTCCGGGCCGCCGCCAGCCAACGCGAGCAGCCCGGCGATGTCGTCGAGGGTGAACCCGAGATCCTGGGCGTGTTTGACGAACCGCACCACCCGGACCGTGTCGTCGGGGTACTCGCGATACCCGGAGGACCGTCGAGCGGGCGCGGCGAGCAGCCCTCGGCGTTCGTAGAACCGCAGCGTTTCCACGCTGACCCCGCTGACCGCCGCGACCGCACCGATACGCATCACCCCAGTCTGCCGCCAGGACGGTTGACCTGTAGCGCGCTACAGGGTTGACACTGGCGGACGTGATCGTGGAACTGCGCGCCGTGCCGGACTGCCCGAACCTGGACGCCACCCGGGATCTGCTGAATGCCTGTCTGGCCGAGGCTGGCCTGCAGGTGCCGGTGGTCGAGCGGGTCGGGCAGTACCCGTCGCCGTCGGTTCTCATCGACGGCCGCGACGTCACCGGCGCCGACCCGCACGGCCCGGCCGCTTGCGTGCTGCGGCCGCCCACCGCCGAGCAGATCCGCGCCGCGATCCGCGAAGCAACGACGCGCCCAAGCGGCATCGGCTCGGGCGACGACGGTACGAGTGTCACCGGCTCGGACCGTGCCGGCCGACACGTCGCCGATGCGGCGTTGACCGGCGAGCAGCGGTGGAGTCCTGGTGGGGCGATCCGTACGGACCGGCCGCCCCGCGCAGCCGCGCTTCCTCCCGGCGTGCGCGCGGTGTACGGAGGGCTGCTGCGGCACTTCGCCGACACCGGCACCGCCCCCACGCCGGCCTGGCTGGCGCGCTCCGCAGCCGAGGCCAAACTAGATCCGCTGACGGCCCTGCGACGGTTGGCCGCCGACGATCTCGTCGCGGTCGACGAGGCGGGGCGGCTGATCGCGGCGTACCCGTTCTCCCCCACCGCCACCCCGCACCTGGTGACCGTGGGCGGGACGCGGGTCTATGCGATGTGCGCGGTCGACGCGCTGGGCATCCCGGCGATGCTCGGCCGTGACGCCACGATCACCTCCACCGACCCGCAGACCAGCCAGCCGGTTACCGTGACAGTGACCGGTGGGGTGGCGGTGTTCGACCCGCCCGAGACAGTTGTCGTGTTCGCAGCCACCGGTACCGGTCACCGGTCGGTGGACACCTGCTGCTCGACCATCAACTTCTTCACCAACCCGGCCAGCGCCCAGGCGTGGATCACCTCACATCCCTACCTGACCGCGACCGTCCTGGACCAGGACGACGCGCTCGCGTTGGGTCGCGACATCTTCGGCCCGCTCCTGCGCGACGGTGACCGCGACCAGGCCGGGCAGGGGCGATGACCCGCGTCGCGCCGGCCGCACGCCGGGTGCTGTCGGCCGGGTTGACCGGGCTGGCCGGAACGGCGTGCGCGGCATGTTGCCTCATCCCGCTGCTACTGGCCGCCGGGGTGCTCAGCGGCGCCGGGTGGACCCTCGCCGGGCAGTCGATGCCGGGCATCGCAGTGTCCTTGGTTGCGTTGGCGGCGCTGGTGTGGTGGCGCACCACCCGCCGGGCCACCCGCCCGACGCCGCACGCCGACGGAGGCGGCTGCGCGTGCCCACCCGAGTGAAGCGTCGCCATCTGCGGTCGGCGACGGGTAGGCCGGATCGCGACGGTGCGGCGCACGGGTTTGTCGGGGCGGTGTGACGCAGGCGTTGTCAGCGCGGGCGTCGCCTGACGGCGGCCAGTAGAAGATCCCCATGCCCGCTGGGATCTACTGCAATGGTGGTTACCCCAGTACCTGCGGCCTCGTATCACGCGTTTGAATCTGTGTTCCGGTGGACCGTGGCGTGAGGGCGTGGGTGCGGTGCGCCGCATACCAGGTGGCCTCCCACACCAGCCCAACAGCGAGCACGGCGAGGAACAGTAGCGCTTCGTCGCCGTGGATGAGGCTGCGGCCCAGACCAGTCTCGATGAAGGTGAACACGGCCAGGGCCAGCCAGCCCGGCCCGGTGACGGCGCAGTGCGCGTGGCGGCAGCGCCAGAAGTTCACCACGCACCAGGCCCCGGCGGCAAGGCTCGCCAGGCCGACGGCGAACAGGTCGAGCCGCCTCGGGAGCGGGAGGACGAGGCCGATGTTCAGCAGCGCGATGACGGCCGCGTAGAAGACGACCATGGGAAGGCCGGTGCGGGGCATGAGCGCATCGACACGCCGCTTGAG
>VAWN01000047.1 GCA_005885555.1 Actinomycetota bacterium | reverse complement strand
CCCTTGACCGACCGCTGCATATCGGTCACCTCTTCAGGCCGCTCATCCACCAGCACCACCATCAGATGGCACTCCGGATTGTTCCGCGTGATCGCATTCGCGATGGCCTGCAACACCATCGTCTTACCCGCCTTCGGCGGCGACACGATCAACGCCCGCTGACCCTTACCGATCGGCATCACCAGATCGATCACCCGCGTGGTCAGAATGTGCGCCTCGGTCTCCAACCGCAACCGCTCCTGCGGGTACAACGGAGTCAACTTGTAGAACTCCGGCCGCCGCCGCGCCTCCTGCGGGTCCATCCCGTCGACGGTGTCCACGCGGGCGAGTGGCCGGTGCCGCTTTCCGTTGCCGGCCTCCCTGGCGACGCCGGTCATCAGGCAGCCCGGCCGCAGGCCGTACTGCTTGAGCTGGGCCGTCGACACGTAGACGTCGTCCGGTCCGGCGGCGTACCCGGACGTGCGGACCAGAGCGTGGTTGTCCCGCACCTCGACGATGCCGGTGACGGGGATCAGAAGATCTCTTGTTGCTGACACTGCGACCTCCCTGGGTCTGCATTGGTAGGCATGCTGCTATGGCCGAGCACGGAAACGGCTCGGTGCAGGAATGGGCAGCCGGTACGGCGGACTTCGTAACTCTTGTCGGGGATTTCCGCTGGCATCCCTGGGAGGCGTGGGCCTGCAACCAAGGGTGGCTACCGACGGCAAGAGTAGCGCGGCACGGGTACCAGCGGCAAGTGGATGAGGAACGGCCCGGCGGTCCACTGTGGACCGGGCGGTTCCGGGCGATTGATGAGTTCTCATATGTTTCGCGAAGCGGGGCACCGCGCCGGTGGGTATTGCGTGATCATAGGCGCACTTGCTCAGGTACCCCGGTGAGGTGCAGCGTGCGCAGACAACTGCTGGCCATCGTCATGCTCGGCTCGGCCACGGCGGTGGTGGCGCCGTTGGTCGCGGCCGGCCCGGCCGGCGCCGCGCCGCCGGCGCCGCGTCAGATCGCCTATCTCGCCGGCGCGACGGGCAACCGCCTGCTGATGCTCGACGTCGCGACGAGCACACCGCTGAAGGTCGTCACCGGCTTCAACGAGCCGTCGTCGATCGCGGTCACCCCGGACGGTACCCACGCCTATGTGACCAACAGCGCCGGCCTGACGGTGTCCGTGCTGGATACCGCGACGAGCACGGTCACCGCGACGGTGTCCGGCCTGAACCGGCCACTGGTCGCCGCGGCGACCCCGGACGGCACCCGGGTGTACGTGACCAACCAGAGCGGCAACACGGTCTCGGTCATCAGCACGGCGACGAACACGGTGACGGCAACGGTTCCGGTCGGCGTCGACGCGACCGGCCTGGCCCTGACGCCGGACGGCGGCCGGGCCTACGTGGCGAGCCTCGACGGTACCGTCTCGGTGATCGACACCGCGACCAACACGGTGACCGCGACCATCGCGGTGGGCCGGCACCCGCAGCGGGTCGCGATCGCGCAGGACGGCCGGCACGCGTACGTGACCAACGGCGCCGACAGCTCGGTCTCGGTCATCGACACGGCCACCAACACCGTCACCGGTACCGTGACCGTCGGCCACGACCCGGTCGGCGTCGCGGTCACCCCCGACGGCGGGCACGTCTACGTCGCCTGCGTCGCGAGTGGCGTATCCGTGATCGACACGGCGACCAACGCGGTCAGCACGATCCTCGGCGCCGGGGAAGCCCCGACCGGGATCGCCGTCTCGCCGGACGGGACCAAGGTGCACGTCGGCGACGGCGGCAGCAACTTCGGCGCCGTGATCGACGTCGCGACGAACACGGTGACCACGCACCCGTTCTTCGGCTGGCCGTCGACCGGCATCGCGTACAACACCGTGGTACCCACGCCGCCGACCGTCCGGATGTCCATCACCGACTCGGACGTCCCGCTGGCCATCAACGTGGACGCGTCCGCGTCGGAGGAGGGCCTGTTCCAGTTCGCCAGCTTCACCTACGACTGGGGCGACGGCACTGCGCCCGAGACCGTGGGCGGGCTGGGCGACGGCCACGTGTACGCGCACCGGGGCACCTACACGGTGACGGTGACCGCCAAGGACCGGTTCGGGCTCACCGGCACGGCGTCCCAGCAGAAACTGGTCGTCGGGCGGCTCGACTCGTTCGCGTTGATGGCGGCGAGCAACAACCGGTACGTGCTCGCGAGCGCCGGAGGCACCGGGCCGCTGGTCGCCGACCAGGTCCGGCTCGACGACCGCAACCAGCAGCTTGACTTCATGGACGTGGACGGTACGAACGTGGCCCTGCGAGCGCGCGGCAACTTCCGGTACGTCACCGTCGATGCCGCGTCCCACCTCGTCGCCAGCAGCGTCGACCTGGTTCCGGCGGCGCTGTTCCGGCCCATCCACAACGCCGACGGCAGCATCAGCCTGCTCTCGCTGGCCACCAACCGGTACGTCAGCAGCAACAACGGCACGGCCCCACTGGCTGCCGACCGGCTGCAGATCGCGGCGTGGGAGAAGTTCTACCCGGCGCACACGGCGTGGTCCCTGTTCGCCCGGGTGAACAGCCGGTACGTCACCGCGGAGGCCGGCGGCACGCAACCGCTGGTCGCCAACCGCACCAACGTCCTTGCGTGGGAGACGTTCGACCTGATCGACGCCGGCAACGGGTACGTCGCGCTGTACTCCCACGCCAACAACCGCTTCGTCACCGCCGAGGCCGCCGGAACGCGACCGCTGATCGCCAACCGGACCGCCGTCAGCACGTGGGAACGGTTCCGCATCATCGATGACCAGGACGGCAACATCAGCCTGCAGGCACAGGTGAACGGCCGGTACGTCACCGCCGAGTCCTTCGGCGACAAACCGCTGATCGCCAACCGCACCGCGATCGCGCTGTGGGAGAAGTTCCTCCAACCGAGCCCCCGCCCGTGACCCCACCCAGCGTCCAGTGATTGCGAGGAACCAGATGCGCGTGCGACTCCTCCGCGCCGGCACCGCGGCCGCCACGGTGGCCCTCGGCGTGGCCGTGATCGCGGCCGGCTCCGCATCGGCCGCGACCGGGGCTGGCCCGGCGTCCGCGGCCGGCCGGTCCGACGGGTGGACCGTCGAGGCGGCCGGCAACCGGGCCGGTGCAACCCTCGCGGCGGTCGCGGCCCGGGGTACGACCCGGTGGGCGGTCGGGTCGGTGGTCACGCCGACCGGCTCACGCCCGCTGACCGAGCGGAACACCGGGTCGGGCTGGCGGGTGTCGCTGCCCAACGTCGGGGCCGCCGGTGGCAGCCTGGCCGGAGTCGCCGCGGTGACCGCACAGGACGTCTGGGCCGTGGGCGCCAGCGGGCCCAACCCGCTTGCGCTGCACTACGACGGTACCCGGTGGCGCGTGGTGCCGACCCCGCCCGGCGGCCGGCTGTCCGCGGTGGCGGCGGTGTCCACGACCGACGTCTGGGCGGTCGGTTCGCAACCGACCGGCGACGGCCCCGGCATCCTCGTACAGCACTGGAACGGCCACCAGTGGTCCGTTGTCGACGCGCCCGCGCAGCCGCCGACCGACTTCAACGCGCTGACCGGCCTGGCCGTGGTGAACGCCCACGACATCTGGGCGGTCGGCAGCCGCGGTGACGACTTCAACGAGCCGCTGGTCGAGCACTGGAACGGCAGCGCCTGGCAGGTCGTCACGGTACCCGAGCCGCCGCAGCCGGACCCGAACGACCCGACGAACGTCGGGCTCACCGCGGTGACCGCGGTGGGTGCCGGCAACGTCTGGGCGGTCGGCGAGGCCGGACTCATCGAGCACTACGACGGGCACGCGTGGCGGATCGTCACCGGACCGGGCGGCGGAACGGTTCGCTGGGCGGCGGTGTCCGCGCGGGCCGCGAATGACATCTGGGTGGTGGGCCGGTCCGGTACCACGCCGGTCAGCGCGCACTGGACCGGTACCGCCTGGCATCCGGTACCGGTGCCCACCGGTACGACGCTCGACGGTGTCGTGGCGGCCCGGAGCGCAGGCACGACCGCGGTCGGCGGCACCGGTACCGGGGCGCTTATCCTCCACAACCGGAGGTGACCGGCGAGGAGGCCCCGGCGTGGCGGTATCGGACCTGTTCGACGTGCGTGGCCGGCGGGCGCTGGTCACCGGCTCCAGCCGGGGGATCGGTCTGGCGCTGGCGGTCGGCCTGGCGCGGGCGGGCTGCGCGGTCGTGGTACACGGCCGAAACCGCGCGGCCGTTGACGCGGCCGGCGCGCATGTCATCGCCGAGGCCGGCCCGCAGGCCCGGGTGTCGGCGGTCGCCTTCGACGTCACCGACCCGTCGGCGGTGGCTGCCGGGGTAGCCGAGGCGGAGGCGGCCGGCGGCCTCGACATCCTGGTCAACAACGCCGGCATCCAGCACCGCGAGAGCGTCCTCACGGTGGCGCCCGAGGTGTGGGACCGGGTCCTGGCCACGAACCTCACCGGCCCGTTCCTGCTCGCCCGTGCCGTCGCGCCCGGTATGGTACGCCGCGGCACCGGGAAGATCGTCAACGTCTGCTCGCTGATGAGCGAGGTCGCCCGGCCGGGCATCGCGGCCTACGCGGCGGCGAAGGGCGGCCTGAAGCTGCTCACCCGCGGGCTGTGCGCCGAACTCGGCCCGCACAACATCCAGGTCAACGGCATCGGACCGGGGTACATCGCCACCGAGCTGACCGCCGACCTGCGCGCCGACGCCGAGTTCGACGCGTGGGTACGCCGGCGGGCACCGGCCGGCCGCTGGGGTACCACCGACGATCTGTTGGGCGCGCTGCTGTTCCTCGTCTCGGCCGCGTCCGACTACGTCAACGGCCAGATCATCTACGTCGACGGCGGCACGCTGGCCACGATCTGACCCCACCCGCGCAAGCCGATCGAGGGGTACCGTCACCGGCTATGACGTCCGTTGCGCTCGCCGAGGAGCTGTTGCTGCTGGCGTACGACGACGAAACCGGCCGGTGCGGGGTGCCGGTCATCGCCCTCGACCTCGGCATGGCCGCGGCGATCCTCGTCGATCTGGTCCTGCACGGCCGGATCGAGGTCAGTGACCGACTTGTCGTACCCGTCGACGCGAGCCCGACCGGTCACGACATCAACGACGAGGTGCTCGGGCGCATCGGCGCCGAGCGGCCGGAGCCGGCGGCCTTCTGGCTGCAGCGGCTGCGGCACAACCTCCGCCAGCACGTACTGGACCGGCTCGTCGCGCACGGCGTGCTCCGCGACCAGGACGTGACCGCCTGGGACGTGCTCCGGGTGCACCGGTACCCGATGATCGATTCGAGCCTGGAGGAGGCGGCACGTCGCCGGCTTTCCGCGGCGCTGGCCGGCGAGTCGGCAACCGACGAGTGGACCGCGGCGCTCGCGGCGCTGGTCGCGGCGGTGCGCATGGAGCCGACGCTGGGCCTGAGCGCCGACGCGCTCCACAAGGCGCACCAGCAGCTCGAAGAGATCGCGGCGGCGGCGGGCTTCGCCAGCGGCGCGACGCTGGAGCAGTCGACGGTACGCCCGTCGGTCGCATTCTTGATCGCCGAGCTGTACCACGCGGTGCGCGCCGCTCTCGGCCCGGTGCGCCCGGCCAGCGCCGGATAACACCGGCCCGCGCCGGCTGGCGCCGGCTGGCGCGACGACGTGAAGATCCGGGAATCGGCAATTTCCGGCGAACCGGACGGGTACTGTCAGCTCAAGTCATGATCGACACAGGAGGGTGAGATCGATGCTGGCAGATCTTCTTGCCGGGTTGCTGCACACCGTCGGCGGGCTGTTGCCGTTGGTCGGCAGCCTGATCGGCTGACGCCGGTGGGCCGGCCCGGAGTGCCGGCCCACCTCCCAGCGGTACTACGGGCCGACCGTGGCGCAGACCGCCCAGACGACCAGGTGCCACGTGCTGAAGTTGTCCGGCTCGGTTTCGACCGCCTGGACGTCCCACGTGTCGTCGCTGTTGGACAGCGAGATGGGCACACTCGCGTGGATGGCGACGAGGTCGACGACCCCGCTGACACCGGTGTCGAAGACCGGGAAGCCGCCCCCGGACACCACCTTCTTACCGGTGGGGCAGGTGGCGACCTGCACCTGGAAGTTGGCGGTGCTGGCGGTACCGGCGGCCCGCACGATCTCGTAGCCGCTGACCCCGGCCGGGCCGGCCGGGCCGGCGGGACCCGCGGGTCCAGCGGGGCCCTGCGGTCCCTGCGGCCCGGTGGCGCCGGCCGGACCCGCCGGACCCTGCGGCCCGGTGGCGCCAACTGGACCTGCCGGACCCGCGGGTCCCGCCGGCCCGCGCTGGCTGAAGTTCAGTGCCGTCTCCTGACTCGTGCATGACGCCCCGGTGGACGGATCGATCACCCGCATCGCCCCGTTGCCCTTGCCGACACAGCCGTGGATCACCCCGTCCGGATCGGGAATCGCGGCGTACGCGATACCGGTCGCGCCGATCGCGACACCAACCGCCAGCGCCAGTACCCCCAGCCACACCCGCGGCCGGAACTGCAGCTTCTTCCTCATCGGCTTCGGATCTCCTCTCTTCGGCCAGCACGATCGTGTGCTGACGACCGGTCGGAGGCATCCGGGGCGACTTCGATTCAGTCGGCTAGCCGACCGCGGCGGCGAGCCGGCGCCGCCCCGGGGCGCACCTAGAGTGCGGTGATGCAGGACGCGATGCTGCCCGGGACGGAACTGGAGGTTCTCGATGTCCTCGGCGGCAGCCAGCGGTCGGTCGTGCGCCGGGTCCGGGTCGGCTCCGGCACCCTCATCCTCAAGGAGTACCGGCAACCGGGCGACGGATGGGTACGGGAGAGCGCGGCACTGTCGGTCATGCCCCGCGGCGCGCCGGCGCCACGCCTGGTCGCCGAGCGCGCCACGCCGTCCGCAGTGGCGATGTCGGATGCCGGGCCGGGCGGCAGTGTGGCCGACGCTCTGCTCGGGGACGACCCGGTACGGGCGAGCGCGGCGGTCGTCGCGTGGGCCACCGCGATCGGAACCATGCACCGCGTCACGACGGGACTGCGGGAGCCCTTCCGACAGGCGCTGACCGCCCGCAACGGGTACCGGCCGGTGGCCGAGTCGGCAGTGGTGACCCGACTGGACACTGTCGCGCGGAACATGGCGCGGCACTGCGCCGAGCTTGGGATCGACGTCCCACCCGATGCCTTCGCGCAGCTACGGGCGCTGGCCGTCCGCCTGGACGGTGCCGGGGCGGCGGCGCTGACGCCCGCGGACGCCTGCCCGGACAACAACGTGTTCACCGGTGACGGCCTGGTACTCATCGACTTCGAGGGCGCGGAGTGGCGGCACGTCGCCTGGGACGTGGCATACCTGACCGTGCCGTGGCCGTCGTGCTGGTGTTCCTGGCGGATCCCGCGGTCGGTCGCGGAGCAGGCGACCCACGCGTACCGTGGCCAGGACGGTCGGTTGGCGGGGACGGGAGACGTCCCACAGCCAGACCGTGTTGTCGGTGACTCCGGCCGCGAGGGTGTGGCCGTCAGCGGAATAGGCGA
>VAWN01000010.1:1535-1931 GCA_005885555.1 Actinomycetota bacterium | reverse complement strand
CGGCTCGACTCGGTCTGGGCCGCCTGTACGGCCAGTTCGGCGTTGGCGACCTGCCGCCCCGGTTCCGCGACGAGGTACGCGCCAACGTCGCGACCGCAAGCAACCTGCGCAGCACGATCGACGAGTACGTTCAGGCCAACGCCTCGGTGAAGCAAGCAGCATCGCTCACCGACTTCGCCGACAAGCCGCTGATTGTGCTGACCGCCGGCAGTGGAAATGACGTCACCTGGTCAGCCGCGCAGAACCACCTGGCCAGCCTGTCGACCAACAGCGTGCATCGCGTCATCGCCGACGCCACCCACGAAGGATTGGTCGCAGACCAGAAGTACGCCGCGGCCACCACGCAAGCGATCCTCGACGTCGTCGCCTCGGTCCGGCACCCAGGGCCGCTGCCCA
>VAWN01000010.1:0-1472 GCA_005885555.1 Actinomycetota bacterium | reverse complement strand
CAACCACCACGCCGGTGAGCTACACGCGGCCACGACCACGCGGGAGACAAGCATGCATGGCATCGGGCCGGCCGGTGGGACGGGGTGGCGCGGCCGGATCGGCACGTGTGCTGAAACTACGGCCGAGCGTGCCTACCTGGCTTGCGGCCGGCCGGTCCCCGAACCGACGAACTAGGTCAAGCGGTCGGACGAAATGGTCGCGTACGCGTCAGCCTGCCGCCTTGTGGGCCCCGGCGGAGTCAAGGACGTGTAGTCGCCGGATGTACTCGTCCTCGTCGATCTCGCCACGGGCGAACCGGTTGGCCAGTACCTGTTCTGGTGTTGGCCGATGGCCCGTCAGCGTGTCGGGCTGTCCGGCGCGGCTAAGGTAGCGGACCAGCACGACGACCCCGGCGATCAGCACACCCCAGAACAGCAGGTTGCTAACGGTCATGAGCGCCATGCCCCAGCCGCCCATCCCGTTGCCCCAGTACATCATCGCGTTCCTCCGTCGATCGGGACCGGCTGTCGCTGACGGGTCTGCCGGCTCGCAGACCTTCGGCAGGTTGACCGCGATGAACGCCCCACCTGGTCCCGCGGCTGCCTTGCCGATACCTTCACCCTGCTCCTGACGAACTACGTCTAGGCATGGACGAAGGTCGTGACCGACCGGGCCGAAGGACCCCGGCACCCTGAAGTGAGGTCACTGTCAAAGTGCATTGCCGGGCGGGCTGGACAGTGCAGGGGACGGACCACGGCTTGGAGATCACGACCCCGGGGCGCATAGCCGTTGAGGCGTTCCGTTCGATCGGCGGCGCCGTGCCCCAGATCGTCGCTCGGTAAGCGGAGCGCCGGTCTGGGTGCGGATGCGGCAACTTCGCGACCTGACGGAAGACAAACAGCAGGTCAGTCGGGATGATGATGTACTTCGATGCCGTGCGGGGAAACCAGACGAGGAGCATGGTCATGAACAACAGAACAGTCAACTCGTCGCTGCGCTTGTCTGCCACGTTGCTGCTCGCGGGACAGCTGCTGTACATCGTGGTCACCCAGTTCCACGCCGATGGGCCGGCCAACAACCACCCTGTCGTGTTCGCCGAGTACGCCCGAAGCGGAAGCTGGACCGCGGTACACGTCGGCCAGTTCGCGGCCATGGCGATCCTGCTTGCCGGGCTGCTCGCTCTGCGCCCCGAGCTTGACGCTCACACGGCAACGACAGGCTGGGCCGCTCGATTCGGCGCCGCCTCGGCGGTGGTGGCGCTGGCGCTGTACGGCGCCCTGCAGGCGGTGGACGGGATCGCCAACAAACAGGCCGACATTGCCTGGGTGAGCGCCCCGGACGCCGAGAAGGCGGCGCGCTTCGCCAGCGCCGAGGCGGTCCGCTGGATTGAGTGGGGGATCCTCGCCGGTGCCGCGCTGATCGGCCTCGGCTACGGCTGGGTGGCCTGGTCGACCCGCTCGCTGCGGGCGGTACTCGCGCCGCACGCCGCCAC
>VAWN01000009.1:8254-16471 GCA_005885555.1 Actinomycetota bacterium | reverse complement strand
TTGGGCCGGTACCGGCATCCGGGCGGATGCCGGTACCGCCGGTTCGGCTGCTAGGACGTGATCGGGACGGTGTGTCCGGCGGGCTTGGCCGTGGTCAGCGGGACCGTGACCGTGAGCACTCCCTTGTCGTACCTGGCGGTGATGTGTTCGGCGTCGGCGTTGGCCGGCAGCCGGACCGCCCGTTGCAGCGTCCCGTACCGGAACTCGCTGCGGCCGTGGACCTTCTCCTCCTCGCGGCGCTCGGCCGAGATGGTCAGCAGGCCGTCCTCGACCGTGACCGTGATGTCCTTGCCGGCATCCATCCCGGGCAGCTCGGCCCGCAGCAGGTACTCGGTGTCGGTCAGCGTGTCCTCCACCCGGATCAGGTGTCCCGAGCGGATCAGCAGGTCGGTGTCGAACCACCCGCTCAGGTCGCCCAGCAGGCTCGGTGCGCTGCCACAGCTGTCCGGCGCGATCCACGACGGTTGCTGGCCGGTGCGCACGACCGCGGATCATAGCCATCGCCCACAGTGGACAAACTCGGATCAACTTAGCTGGAACTCTAATTCATCGGTTTAGTCCAAATTCAAGGCAGTCGAATTACAAGGCTGGATGAGGTGGTCGCGACGGCGCAGAGTCTTAAGATTGAATCGATGTATACCAATGTCCTGAAGACGTGACGTAAACCTACGCCAGTTGTGCTTATGTCACGAGGACCAGCCTGTCCTTGGTCGGTGGAAATTGGTTGCGCCCCATGATTAGTCGGAGGCCGTGGCCGTGCAGCATCCGGCTCTCTGACGACGGTTCTACTGCCGGGGCAAGTGTGTGCCCTGATAGGAGGGTCCATGGCAGGTTTAGCCAGCATACCGACGGGCGGAGGGGCGGCGACCGAGCCGGGGGATCGGTCGCCTCGGGGCGCGGTGGACAAGGCGCTGGCGGTGCTCTCCGCACTGATTGCGGCCGACCGGCCGATGCGGCTCACGGAGGTCGCGAGACAGACGGGCCTCGCCAAGTCCACGGTGCACCGGTTGATCGGGATCTTGTTAGCACACCAGATGATTGATCAAGATGGTGAGCGATATATACCCGGATGGCGGCTTATCGAGGTCCGGGGGTGGGTAGGCGGCGAGTATCTGGCGGCGGTCGGACGAGCTGCCAAGCCGCACTTGGTCGATCTTTACGAGGCGAGGGGCGTGACGTCGAGCCTGGCCGTCTTGGTGGGCGCCGAAGTGCAGTATCTGGACCGGATTTACGGCCAGCGGTCGGTGCGTACACCCTCATATCGATCGGACCGGGCACCGGCGCACTGCACGGCGATCGGCAAGATCCTGCTCGCGCGTTGCCCGGACAGCCCTCGTCGCATCCGAGACGGCCAGGCACTGGCGGCTATGACCGAGGCGACCGTTACCGACCCCGTCGCGCTGTGGGCCCATCTGTGTGAGGCTCGCCGGGCAGGGTTCGCCGTCAGTCGTGGCGAGTATGTCGACGGTGTCGAGTGCGTGGCCGCGTTTGTCGGCGCAGGTGCCCGGCAGCGGCCGCTGATCGGGATCGCGGTCAGCGGCAGACCTGGTCAGGTGGGCTTGTCCGGCATACTGCCACGTCTACGGCGAGCCGCGTTCGCCCTGTCGGTAGCGATCCGGCACAGGCCCCTGGCGATCGACAGTTGACGTTCCATCTCGCGGAACGGACTCGTTGGGCGGCGGGCGGGGTACTCGTAAAGTCACCGTCACGTATCTTGCGGGTGCCGACGGCCGACCCGGTCGGGGGGCGTGATGACTGTCCAAGCCGTAGGCGTCCTGGCACACGGAAAGCCCGGAGGCGCAGGGGAATGGCGCGGCCGGCCAGCTCGACAGCGTCGGTCATCACAGACATGCGTGTCGAGTTCTACGACCTGGCAGGGGCGCTGGCCAACCGATTCAGCTGAGCGGGCGAGCGAGGCGAGCGTGGTGCTGGACGGAAGGGGGGTCGGCGTGGCTATGGTGCCGGTCCGCGGTGAGGCCGGGTAGTGATGCTCCACTGGTGGAGTCGGACCGTGGTTCGGATGCGTTGGCCGGTACTGGCAACGGGTGCCGTCCTGATGCTTGTCGGCGCTCTGTGGGGGTCGATGGTCATCGAATCTCTCAGTGAGGGAGGCTTTGACACTCCCGGCAGCGAGTCGGCGCGCGCCCGGGTCAGGATCGTCGGGGAGCTGGGCCGTCAGGACGCGGATGTGGTCGTGTTGTACTCGTCGGGGTCGTCCACTGTGGACAGCTACCCGTTCCGGAACGCCGTCACGGCGGTGCTTGGCACGCTGCGTACCGATCCCCACGTGGCTCGTGTCGTGTCGTACTACGACACGGACAACCCAGATTTCGTCTCGAGCGATCGACGCGCCACCTACGTGGCGGTGGCGCTCAACGAGCCCGGTAGCACCAAACAGCTCGACCTGATCCGTGGCAAGCTTGCCGCGCGAGGACTGCGTACCCAGGTGGGTGGGGCGACGGGGGTGCTGGCCGATGTCAATATGCAGGTATCCGCCGACGCCGCCCGGGCCGAAGTCCTCGCCATGCCGGTGCTTTTCATCCTCATGCTCGTGGTGTTCCGCGGCCTGATCGCGGCGCTGACGCCTTTACTCGTGGGTGGGCTGGCCATCCTCGGGGCGCTCACGTTCACCCGGATGCTGACGTGGGTGACCGAGGTCTCGGTCTTCGCGCTCAACATGATCACGCTGTTGGGACTGGGCATGGCGATCGACTACTCGCTGTTTGTGGTCAGCCGGTTCCGTGAGGAGTTGGCCGCTGGACATCCGGTACCGGAGGCGCTCGGTCGTACCGTCAGGACGGCCGGACGAACCGTGGCGGTGTCGGGCTGTGTTGTGGCCCTCGCCCTCGCCGGTCTGTTGCTGTTTCCGCAGGTGTTTCTCCGCTCGTTGGGGTTCGGTGGGATGGCGGCCGTGCTGATAGCGATGATCAGCTCGCTGACCGTCCTGCCGGCCCTATTGGCCGTCCTCGGTACCCGGATCAATGCACTGCCCGTGCGCATGTCCCGCCGGTACGTCGGGTCCCACGGCGCCCGGGACCGCGCCGCCCACCGCGCCGCCCCGAGGGAGGGCGACGGTTGGGACCGGATCGCCCGCGGTGTGATGCTCCGGCCGGTGATGGTGACGGTGGTGGTCGCCACCGTCCTGGTCGTGCTTGCCCTACCGTTCGCGCGAGTGCGGTTCGGCGGCGTGGACGCGAATGTCTTGCCCGCCGGACGCGAGAGCCGGGTGGTTTCCGAACGGATACGCGACGAGTTCCGCGCGGGAGGGGCCGACCAGATCACGGTTCTGGTCAGCAGTGCCGATTCCCCGGCCGCCGCGAGCTTCGCGCGACGAATCGCAGGTCTGCCGCACGTCACCGCGGCAGCAGTCGTCGCACACAATGCGAACTCCTGGTTGGTGGCGGTCTCGTACGACGGCGACTACGGAGGGCCCATCGCCCGCGGGATCGTCGCCCAGATCCGCGCGCAGCCGCCTCCTGGCGGCGGGCATGTCCTGGTCGGCGGAGCCGCCGCGGAAGTCAGCGACCTCATGGCGAGTATCGGCCGGAGGTTGCCGTGGATGGCACTGCTCATGGTCGGTGTCACGATGATCCTGTTGTTTCTGGCGTTCGGCTCGGTGCTGCTTCCGGTCAAAGCAGTTCTGATGAATGTCGTGTCGATCGGTGCGTCGTTCGAAGCCGTGGTCTGGATCTTCCAGGAGGGACACCTGAAGGACGTCCTGCAGTTCACGCCGACCGGCTACCTCGAGGCGACCCAGCCCATCATCATGCTGGCGATCCTGTTTGGCCTGTCCACCGACTACGAGGTTTTCCTACTCTCCCGGATTCGCGAGGAGTGGGACCGCACCGGCGTAAACACCGCCGCCGTGACGGCCGGTATGGCCCGCACCGGTCGGATCATCACCTCAGCAGCTGTGCTGCTCATCGTTGTGGTCAGCGGATTTTCGACCAGCGGTATCACCTTCGTCAAGATGGTGGGAGTCGGAATGATCGTCGCGATCCTTGTGGACGCGACCATCGTCCGGGCGCTGCTGGTACCGGCGACGATGCGACTGCTCGGGCGTGCGAACTGGTGGGCGCCACCGGCTCTGCGTCAGATACATCAGCGATACGGCATCAGCGAGTCCGAACCGCTCACCTCGGTCATTCAGGCGGTACCGATCACGGCCGGGAGTACCGCCGCTGATCTCTGTCAGCAATGTTTGCGGCGTGGGCATGAGGCTGGCCCGACGCAACGGCCAGGTTCCTCGGAGACGCTCATCGCGGACGGGGCCAGGCGACGCTCACGGACCGGACCGTTGGTTGGCCAAGGGTCGTTCCAGCGTCCGGAACGACCACTGCACGGCCCGCTCGGCCGCCTTTAGCCTTGCGCCACAAGCTGATCCGCCGACGGCGGGCCGAGTGGGAAAGGACGGTAGAGCCATCAACACCGACGCCATCACCCACCCAACCCTTCCGCATCTCGGTGTGGCTGCGCGGATCGACCGCGCCTTGGCCGAGTTCCTTGACGACCAGATCTACCGGTACCCCAACATGGACTGGCCAGCGGTGCTCAAGGTAACGGCCGCCTTCGTGTTGAACGGTGGCAAGCGGCTACGGCCGCAGTTCTGCTACTGGGGTTGGCGGGGTGCCGGCGGCGAGGACGACCTGCGCATCATCAACGCTGCGGCGTCATTGGAGCTGCTGCACGCGTTCGCGCTCATTCACGACGACATCATGGACGCGAGCGACACCCGGCGGGGTCGGCCTACGGTACACCGTTCGCTGGCCCGACTGCACCAGCGCAACGGCTGGTCCGGCGATGCCGAGCGCTTCGGGGTGAACACCGCGCTGCTGTGCGGGGACCTGTGCGCGTTCTGGTCCGACGAGATGCTGCACGGCTGCGGGCTGCCGGCGGCGAGCCTGGCGAAAGCGCGGCCCGTGCTGAACACGATGCGCACCGAGCTGTGCGCCGGCCAGTACCTCGACATCAGCGAACAGGTGGCCGGGGGTACCTTGGACGGCGCGCTACGGGTCATCCGGTACAAGGCCGCCCGGTACACGGTCGAGCGGCCGCTGCAGCTCGGCGGGATTCTCGCCGGCGCCGGTGCGGCCGTGCAGGAGGGGTACAGCGCCTACGGGATACCCATCGGCGAAGCCTTCCAGCTGCGCGACGACCTGCTCGGTGTGTTCGGCGATCCCGCGGTCACCGGCAAGTCCGTCCTGGACGACCTGCGCGACGGGAAGGCCACCGTGCTGATCGCCCTGGCCCGCCGGTACGCCGATGCGGCACAGCTCGCACTGATCGAGAGCTGGCACGGCAACCCGGCCTTGGGGGAGGACGAGGCGGCCGCGCTGCGCGAGACGATCTGGCGTACCGGCGCGCCGGACCGGGTCACTGAAATGATCGGTGAGCGCACCGAGGAGGCTCTGGCGGCGCTGAACGGTCTGGACATCGACGCGGCGGCGCAGGCGGCCCTGCGGGACCTCGCCCTGCGAGCAACGGATCGGCAGGCGTGACGGACACGAGGACCGCAACGGTTCTGCGCGCCGCGCCGCGGGGCGGCTGCGCGGGCGTCGACCGTGCGGTGGCGCATCGCCGCCGACGCCCAGCTGGTGCTCGTCGTCGGCGACAACCCCGCGCCCCGGTGTGCCGGCAGGGGAGTTGACGTGACGTAGTCGTGCCCGGCGTTCCAGTGTCCGGAACGCGTTCTGCCCGTCGACTCCCGCAACTCCTAGCGTTGCGGGACAAGGTGATCCGCTGCGATCCGCGTACGGCACGATGGCGCGAAGGCACCACGGCGCCCCGGAGTGTGGGAGGGACATGTGGTAGGGCGGGATGCGGTTCCAGGCGCGGTTGTCGTCGGTGCCGGCTCGGCCGGGCTCGCCGCTGCAGCGCAACTGCGGGGAGCCGGGTTCGACGTCACCGTGTTGGAACAGGGTGCGCAGCCGGGACACCGCTGGCTCAATCGCTACGACAGCTTGCGGTTGAACACCGTACGCGCCTTCTCCGGCCTTCCGGGACTGCCGATCCCACGGTCTTCCGGAACATGGCCACGGGCCGTGGAGTTCGCCGAGTACCTGTCCCGCTATGCCGAACACCACGGGTTGCGGGTACGCACCGGGCACACCGTGGTATGCGTGGAGCGCGGCGACGCACGCACCGGTGCGCGGTGGTCGGTCGTGGTGGACGGCCCGGTTGGCGAGCCGCTGCCCGCCGACGTCGTCGTCGTGGCAACCGGATGGGCGGCCAGCCCGTTCACCCCCGACTGGCCGGGCATCGCCAGCTACCCGCGCCCGCTCGTCCATGCCGACGCCTACCGCCGGCCCGACTCCTTCGCCGGGCAGCGGGTACTCGTGGTGGGATCGGGGAACTCCGGCAGCGAGATCGCCGTCGAGCTTCTCGACACCGCGGCGGAGGTGACCATCTCGGTCCGGACGCCGCCGCTGCTGATACCGAGTGGGCGGCTGGGCGCGGCGTTGCAGTACGCCGGCTCGGTGTCCTGGTGGTTGCCGGAGTCGATGAAGGACAGTGCCACCCTCCGGACGCATCGCAGCCATTACGCGGACCTTGCAGCCCACGGCTTGGCACCACCGGGGGAAGGCGCATTCAGCCGGTTCCGGGACTCCTACGCGGCTCCGACCGCGGAGCGGGGATTCGCCGAGGCACTGCGAAACGGCCGCCTGCGGGTGGTCGCCGCGGTCGAAGGATTCGCCGGCGAGCGGGTACTGCTGGCCGACGGGACCACGGTGACACCGGACATCGTCGTCGTGGCCACCGGGTACCGGCCGGCGTTCGTCGACCTCGTCGGAGGTCTGGGGGTACTGGACCCGTCCGGACGTCCGCTCGCGTGGGCGGCACCGCTACCGGGTGCTGAGGGCCTGTTCCTCACCGGCGAGCCGTCACTGCGTGGCGACCTGCTGGCACATGGCATCGGGGCCCGCCGGATCCGCCGGGCGCTGCGCGGCCGCAGCGTTCGGCCCACCACCAATGACGTATCCATCGCAACGCCGAGAGGCGAGGGTCGATGACAGAGCTGCCAACGATTCCGGACAGCGAGACGACACGGATGCTCCGCCAGTGGAACGACACGACTGCCGACCTGCCGGAGCTGCCGTTGCCGGCTCTGCTGCGACGCGCGGCCCGACGTAGCGGCGGCGCGCTAGCGATATGCGGCGGCAGCGGCGGACTCACTTACACCGAGTTCCTCGCCCGGGTACACCAGCTCGCCCACCACGTCCGCGAGCGCGGCGCGTCCGGCGCGATGGTCGCTTCGTTTGTGCCGCGCGGCATCCCGGGCGTGCTCGCCCAGGCGGCGGTGTTCGCAGCCGGCGCGACCTATGTACCGGTCAGCGCCGAGTACCCGGCCAAGCTGGTCAGCCAGATGCTCGCCGCCACCGGTGTCCGGGTCGTCCTGGCCGAGCAGGCGCACCAGCCGGTGACGGGCGGGCTCGCCGACGTCGATCTGGTGGTCCTCGACGATCCAGACACCCGCGCCGCGATCGCCCGGCAGAGCACCGGTCCGCTGCCCACCGATCCCGGCCTGGACGATCTGGCATACGTCATCCACACCTCGGGCAGCAGCGGGCCACCCAAGCCGGTGGCGGTGTCCCATCGGGCGATCGCGAACTCGACACAGGCAAGAATGGTCCGGTACGCCGCGGCCGTCACCGAGTTCGCACTCGTGTCACCACTGACCTTCGATTCGAGCCTCGCAGGCATCTGGTGGAGCCTGAACTCCGGGGCNNNGACTGCTGCCGAACGACCCGGCCATGCTCGTCGACGAACTCGTGCACGCACTGCGAGCGGGGACCGTGTCGCACACGCTGCTGACCCCGTCGCTCTACCGAACGATACTGTCCACTGTGGACCGCCCGTCGTCATATCTGCGGCAGGTGATCGTCGCGGGTGAGCCCTGCCCGCCGGAGCTGGTGGCCGACCATTACCGGCGGATGCCCGAGGTGGAACTGGTCAACGAGTACGGTCCGACCGAGGCGGCGGTCTGGTGCTCCTCGGCGACGTTGCGGCCCGACGGCGACGTGGTCATCGGTACGCCGGTGGCCAACACGCAGCTGTGGGTCCTCGACCCCGACGGTCAGGTACTCCCGCCGGGACAGTTCGGTGAGGTGTGCGTCGCGGGTGCCGGTCTGGCTGATGGATACCTCGACAATCCCGAGCTGACCCGAGCCCGGTTTGTGGCCCATCCTCTCGACCCCGACCGGTTCGTCTACCGCACGG
>VAWN01000009.1:7672-8186 GCA_005885555.1 Actinomycetota bacterium | reverse complement strand
ACCTGACGGTGTCGCGTCCACGCTCGCCCGTCATCCGGGTGTCCGGCAGGCGGTCGTGGTACCGCGCGGTGCGCCGCCCAACGGCCTGGTGGCGTATCTGGTTCCCGAGTGGGACACCGCCGAGGCAGCCGACGAGCTGCGCGACGCTTGGACCGCCGCCGTTGACGACGTCACCGAGACGAGCGCCGCGCCGCCGGATGTACCGGATGACTTCAGTGGTTGGGTCAGCAGCTATACCGGCCGGCCGTTGCCTGCCGACGACATGACCGAATGGGTCGCTCGTACCGTCGACCTGCTGCGCGAGACCGCACCCCGAACGGTGCTCGACATCGGGTGCGGAACCGGGCTGTTGCTGATGAGGCTCGCCCCCGGATGCGACAGGTACCTCGGCATCGACGTCTCGCAGCCGGTGCTCGACGGGTTGTCGGCGCGGGTGAAACGCGCGGGGTTGAGCAACGTCGAGCTGCGCCACGGCGACGCTCGGACGGTCGTGGACCTGGCGGGCCAGGCGTTC
>VAWN01000009.1:7145-7596 GCA_005885555.1 Actinomycetota bacterium | reverse complement strand
GCGTGGTGTTCGGCGATGTACGGGACCTCACACTCCAGGACGCGTTCCACGCCTCGGTGGTGCTGGCGCAGGCTGACGCCGACGTGCCGGTCGATCTGCTGCGCGAGCGGTGGCGCCGCCGCACCGAGCGGGACCACCAGCTGCTGGTCGATCCTCGCTGGTTCACTGAGGCGGCCCTGGCCCGGGATGAGCCGGTGGACGTGGAGGTACGCCCGCGCCGGGGGGTGCTGCGCAACGAGATGAACGACTTCCGGTTCGACGCGGTACTGCGTCGGGTCGACGGGGTGCCGCCGCTCGCGGTGTCGCACTGGCTGTCCTGGACCGGCGACGACCTCGACCTGGCGAGGCTGCGCGAGCTGCTCGGCTCGGCGGACCGGGAACCGTTCGGGATGCTGCGGGTACCCAACCGCCGCACCGCCGGAGCCTGTGCCCTGCGCAGCGCGCTGGTCCT
>VAWN01000009.1:0-7084 GCA_005885555.1 Actinomycetota bacterium | reverse complement strand
CCGACCTGCGCCAGCTCGCGTTGGACGCCGAGCGTCGGGCGGTCGATCCCGAGGAGCTTGCCGAGCTTGTCGCCGCGCACGGATGGGCGCTGCGGATGTCCCGGGCGGCCGGCTGGCCCGGTGGTGAGTTCGACGCCGTCTTCTGCCGTCCCAACGAGGTCGACCGGCCGGTCCGCTGGATCAGACCGGAACACCCCGCGCCCCCACGCGCCCTCGTCAACGATCCGGTGCGCCGGTACGTGATCGCCACCGCGACCGGGAAGCTGGTACCGCAGGTGCGCCGGTACGCCGCCGAACACCTCGCCGAGCCCGAGCGCCCGTCCGCCTACGTCGTGCTGCCCAGGCTGCCCCTGACGCCCCACGGCAAGGTGGACCGCTCGGCGCTGCCGGAGCCGGCGACGTCCCGGCCGCCGCTCCCGTACCCGTACGAGGCGCCGGTGACGACGGTCGAGCACCAGGTGGCCGAGGTGTTCGCGGAGCTGCTGGGGGTGAACCCGGTCGGCCTGCACGACGACTTCGTCCAACTGGGCGGTGACTCGCTGTTGGCGGTCCGCGCCGCCGTGCGGCTGGGCCAGCGGTTCGCCGTGGAGGTACCGACGCGATCGGTGTTCACTATGCCTTCGGTGGCACAACTGGCAGCCTGGCTGACCACCGAAGGGGCCGCCCGGCCGGCGGTGCGACAGCCGGCCACGGTTGTCGACGACCGCGCTGGCGACAGTACCGGCGCCGTGCCGGACCGGTTGCCGCTCACCCCGTCCCAGATCCTGGTGTGGATGCACGACCTGCAACGCGGGCTCGGGGTGGTACCCGGACCCGAGTGTACGGTCGCGGCGACCTACCGCGTCACCGGTCCGGTGGACGTCGCCGCGCTCGGCGAAGCCGTGGATGCGTTGGTCCGCCGGCACGAGGCGCTGCGTACCGCCCTGTACCTTCAGCCGGACGAGGGGTACCAGGTGATCGGGCCGCCCCCGCGGTCGGTGTTGCGTACCGCCTCGGCGACCCACGCCGACGCGGCCGTTGTGCTCGACCGCCTGCAGACCGACCATCCGCTGCAGCCGCGCTCCGGCCGGGTGTTCGCCGCCGACCTGGTGAGTACCGGCGAGGTGCGGCATCTGCTGTCCCTGCGGATACACCACATGGTGTGTGACGACCGGTCGCTGCACCTGATCGAACAGGAGCTGACGCAGCTCTACCGGGAGATCCGCGCCGGTGGCCGGCCGCGACTGGACAAAGCGCCCAGTTACCGCTCGGCCATCACGCAGGCGACCAACCCGCAGGGGCAGCGCCCGCCGGACCCTGCCGACCTGGTCTACTGGGCCGGCAAGGTCACTGGCGTCCAGCCGTTGGAGCTGGTGCCGCGCTCGCATCTGAGCGGTACCGATCTGGCGCACCGCACCCGTGTCCGTACGACACTGGTACCCGCACCTGAGGCCGAGCCGTTCCTGCGTGCCGCCCGCGATGCGCGGGTCACCCTCTACACCGCGCTGTACACCATCCTCAGCTCGATCATGTACGCCGACACCCGCGACGCCGACATCAAGCTGTTCTGCGCGGATGCGGCCAGGCCCACCGACGAGCTGGACCGCACCGTCGGGCTGTTCCTCTCGCCGCTGCTGATGTGTACCCGGTTCGTGCCCGGTCGGGGCCTGGCGGAAAGCCTGCCGGCGGTCGGCGACGAGCTGCGGGAGGCGCTTGGACACGACAGCCTGCCGCTGCTGGCCCTGTGCCAACAGATACCCGAGCTGCTTGCGCTGTACGGACAGTCCCAGGCGGTGGTGTTCGAGACGCTGGTCCCTCCCGCGGGGTTGGCGCTGGCCGACTGTAGCGTCCAGCGCAGCGACCCCTTCGACCCGGACTTCGCTGGCCGCCTCTGCCAGATCCCGACCGACCTGACCATCGTCGGTCGCGAAGAGGACGGCGCGATCCGGCTCTGCGGCCTGTATGACGAGGCGTTCGCCCCACCATCCTATGTGGACAGTGTACTGGCCAGGATGCGCGAGTTGATCGTGACATGTGGCAACGACGAGCGCCTGCCACTGGACGCCGCGATCCAGCCCGACCCGTGGCTCGCCGCGCTTCGTGGGTGGGACGGCTGACGTGGCGTCGAATACGGTGCGCAGCCACCCGGTCTACGCCGCCTGCTACGACCGGTTCAATGCGTACGCCGAGCGGTCCTGGCTCGGTGCCGCCCGCCGGCGCATCGCCGGACTCGCCCGGGGCACGCTGCTGGAGATCGGCGCAGGTACCGGCGCGAACCTGCCGTACTACCAAGGGATCGACGAGGTCATCGCCTGCGAGCCGGACCCGGCGTACCGTAGGCGGCTGGCCAGACGGGTACCGGAGGCCCGGGTCGCGGTACGGATGGTCGACGCGGCCGCCGAGTCGCTGCCGGTACCGGACGGCAGCGTCGACACGGTCGTCAGCACCCTGACGATGTGTTCGGTCGACGACCCTGCGACGGTGGCTGCGGAGCTGGCCCGGATTCTGCGCCCGGACGGCCAGATCCTGCTGTTCGAACACATCCGCACCGACCGCGGGAGGCTGCCGCGCCTGCTGCAGACCCTGGCGATTCCGGTGTGGTACTGCTTCGCCGGCGGGTGCCGGCTCAACCGGCCGACCCTCGACACCCTTCGCGTCGCCGGGTTCGAGGTGTCGGTTCTCGAAACCCTGTACGCACCCCACACACCACGGGTCATGTACCCGTTCGTCACCGCCGTGGTAACGCCTCGCCCGAACCGAGCTGCGCCGGAGGCTGCGTGATGACTGTCGCCACCAGGCCCGACCATGTGCCACCGGCACTGGTGCGGGACTTCGACTTCCATCGCGATCCCCAGTTCCGTACCGATCCGTTCCGCGCCTTCGAGCGGGTACGCGGCGACCGCATCTTCTGGACCCCGGCCGACGGCGGGTACTGGGTGCTCACCCGCTCGGCCGACATCCGCGCGGTACTGCGCGACACCGAACTGTTCTCCAGCGACCGCGTCTCGATCTCCGCCACCCCGGTGTGGCCGCGCCGGATGATCCCGGCCGAGCTGGACCCGCCCGAGCACGGCAGGTACCGGCGGCTCCTGCTGCCGCTGTTCTCCCCGAACGCGGTCGCCGGGATGGACAGCCGGATCCGGCACGAGTGCGTGCGGCTGATCGACCGATTCCGCGCCAACGGCTCGTGCGAGCTACTCACCGATCTCGCCGAACCTTTGCAGAACAAGGTGTTTCTCGACATCGTCGGGCTGCCGCAGGACCAGGCCGACCTGTTCCGGAAGTGGAAACGCGGTCTGATGCAGGCGGCCGACCGGGAACGCAGGAAAGCCGCCGGAGCCGATCTGATCGCCTTCTTCGAAGAACAACTCGACGCGCGCGAGACAGCACCACAACCAACCCGACGGGATGTCATCGCGGTTCTGCTGGAATCGCGGGTGGATGAACGGCCGTTGACCCGCGACGAGGTACTGGACACCTTGATCCTGCTGTTCATGGCGGGCCTGGACACGCTGGTGACCGTCGCCGGCTTCAGCTTCCGGTTCCTCGCCGAGCACCCCGAACACCGCCGACAACTCGCCGCGTCACCAGCCCTGGCTCCCCAAGCGGCCGAGGAACTCCTGCGCGTGCACTCCATCGCCAGCGTGTCACGCACGGCGACCCGCGACACCGAACTCTGCGGGGTACGGATCCGGCGAGGCGACCGGATACTCGCCGCCACCTCGCTGGCCAACCGCGATCCGCGGGAGTTCGACGCCGCCACCGAGGTGCGGTTCGACCGGCCAGCCAACCGGCACATTGCGTACGGCGCCGGGCCGCACCGCTGCATCGGCTCCCACCTGGCCAGCCGAGAACTGGCGATCATCCTCGAGGAGTTCCACCGCCGCATCCCCGAGTACGGGCTGCCCGACGGGTACCGCGTCCGCACCGGCGGTGGAGCGTTGGCAAGCATCGAAGCCGTCCCACTCGTCTGGCGGGTGGCATGACCATGTGGATAACGGTCGACACGTCGGTGTGTTGCGGACACGGCCGCTGCGCCGCCGCCGCACCCGACATCTACCGCCTTGACGACAACGGCTACTGCGGCATCGAAAGCCTTGAACTGCTTTCCGGGCAGGAGGACGCGGCGCGGGCCGGCGCAGCTTCCTGCCCGGAGCGGGCGATCCGCATCGCCGACCGTCGACTCGGACCAGACCCGGCGGCCGCGTCATGACGGCCAGCATCGGTACCGACATGGCGAAGCTCGCGCGCGACCTGCTCGCCGGACTGCTCGCCGAGCCTTGGGGGCAGATGTCGCCCTCGGTGTACGAGACCGGACGGCTGATCGCGTTGGCGCCGTGGCTGCGCGGACATGCCAACCGGTTGGCTTTCCTGATGGCGACGCAGCGGCCCGACGGAGGCTGGGGCGGCCCCGACGGCTACCTGCTCGTACCCTCCCTGAGTGCGGTGGACGGGCTGCTGCACGCCCTCCGGCGCACCTCGGATCCAGCGGCGGTCGCGGCGGTCAGTGCCCAACCGTCCGGTACGGAGTTGGCCGCCGTACACCACATCGGCGGCTACCCCAGGCTGGTAGCCGCGGTCGATCGCGGGCTGCGTGTGTTGTTCGACCTGCTGCGGTCGGGCCGCCGGGTGCAGCTGCCGGACACGCCAGGCATCGAGATCATCGTTCCCGCCCTCGTCGAGTCGGTGAACGGGCAACTCGACCAGCTCGCCGCGCACCCGCTGCCCGGCCTGGACGCCTGGTCGGGCAGTGCCCGGCTCGGCCTACCGCAAGACGTGTGCACCGCGACGCTCGCGGCCATCCGGGCGGCGTTACGAACCGGCGCCCGGCTGCCGGACAAGCTCCTGCACGCGCTGGAGATCGCCGGTGACGCCGCCCGCCGCGCCCCCGGGGTACACCCGGTACCCCTCGGCACCGTCGGCGCGTCGCCAGCGGCCACCGCCGCCTGGCTGTCCGACGGTACCGGGGACCGGACCGAACCCGCGCTGCGCTATCTCGACGAGGTGGCCACCCGATACGGCGGGCCGGTCCCCAGCGTGCTTCCCATCACCGCGTTCGAACGATCGTGGGTACTGACCACGCTGGTGCGCGCGGGCATCCCGTTGGCCGTACCTCGTGAACTCGTCGACGACCTCGATCGTTGCCTCGCGGAGAACGGGACGCCGGGCGGACCCGGACTGCCCCCGGATGCCGACACGACCTCCGTGGTGCTGCTCGCACTGTCGCAGCAGGGCGTACTGCGCCGACCAGACTGCCTGTGGCCGTACCGGGACGGTACACACTTCTGCGCGTGGGTTGGCGAACGCACCCCGTCGCCGACCGTCAACGCGCACGTCCTGGAAACGCTCGTGGACTGCGCCGGCCGCGGCGGTAGCGGTACCACGACCCGGCTCACCACCGCGATCCGCGACGTGACGCGGTGGCTGCGCGACGTCCAGCACCCGGACGGGAGCTGGACCGACAAGTGGCACTCGTCGCCCTACTACGCAACGGCGTGCTGCGCACTCGCGATCGACGGTCTGCGCCACAGCGCTATGGCGTCCGCGGTCGACCGGCACCCGGTGCGCGCCGCCGTGGACTGGGTGCTGGCGACGCAGCGCGTCGACGGCTCGTGGGGCCGGTGGGCCGGGACCGTCGAGGAGACCGCGTACGCGCTGCAGGTCCTGTTGCTGACCGCAGCGCCCGGCGACCCGACCGTCGGGCGGGCCGCGGCACGCGGGTACGCCTATCTGCGCGCCACCATCGACAGCCCGGACGAGTCAGCGCTCTGGCACGACAAGGACCTCTACCGCCCGGAGGCCGTCGTCCGCGCAACGGCACTCGGCGCGCTACACCTCGCGCACCGCAGCCCCGCCGTCGTCGCGCTCGCGACCTGACGGCACCGGCCACCCTCAAGGAGAGTCGTGGACATACTCTCGCCGGACACCCTGGCCGCGTTGCCGGCAGGGGAGTGCGGTCGGATCTGTGCCCTGGCCGCAGACGGACAACGGGATCTTCAGGCCTGCGCCGAACGCTACGGTCCCACCTTTCCCGGTCACCCGTTCGACCCCACCTTCTTCAGTACCGTCGCGCTGTCCAACGCGTTCTCCGCCTACTGGCTCACCGGCGACCAGTTGCGTACCGCGAACCGCGCGGCCCTGTGGGCGTTCGGCGTCGACTGGCTCATCGACTACCTGGCGACCTCAGCGGAAGAGGTTGACGACATCGTCCGGCGCTGCCTGGCCGTCGCGCACGGCGGCGCACCCGCGGCGGATGACCCGATATCCCAACTTCTCGCCGACATCCGGTCCGATATCGTCGACTCCACATCGCCGGAGGCGCTCCTGCGCATCTGGTGCGACCAGGTTCACCGGACACTCGACGCGATGGCGCGGGAATGGCACTGGAGATCCGGGATCAGCGGCGACGCGGTCCCGGTACTCCCCACTCCCGAGCAGTACCTGGACAACGCCGACAACCTAGGGTTCGCGTTCGTGTACGTGTCGCACCGGTGCTTCACCCACGATCCGCATCTGCAGCGCGACGCCGACCTGCTGCGGGATGCCGGTTGGCGGGTACAGCACGCGATCCGGCTACTCAACGATCTCGGCACATACCGTCGGGACATCGCATGGGGAGACCTGAACATCCTCATGCTCGGCCCCGACCGTACCGCCGTGATCCAGCAGGCCGAGAACATCATCGAGTACTGCCGAACGGTATTCGTGTCACTGCGCGCCGCTCACCCCGGCCTGGTCGCCTATCTCGAACGGCAGATCGATTTCAATGTCGGCTTCTGGCAGTTGACCGACTACTGGGGGGACTTGTGAGGCGCACAGTGTGGCAAGGCGGGCGGCCGAGCCGGGCGGCGGCGTAGGTCATCGCGGTGTCGGAAGCTTGGTGGGTTCGAACGAGACGTCGCCGCGGGCGCCAGCGCCGAGCGGATAGAACTCACGGACAGCCCGGTCGTGGACGGAGGTGGTCACGATCATCGGGCCCTGTACCTGACCATCGCGGATCAGCCGCTGGAAATAGCCTGGATTTCCCGGGCGTGCGGGATGTCGTCGCAGAACGGCCAGGTACTCATCTGGGCAGGCCGGTACCCCGACACGCTGGAGCCCACCC
>VAWN01000180.1:2091-2404 GCA_005885555.1 Actinomycetota bacterium | reverse complement strand
GTCGCACGGCAGCACGAACCAGTCGTTGCTGTACACCAGCGCGAACTCGAGGAACAGCAGCTTCACCAGGTCGGTGGTATCGGCGCTGACCGCACCGAAGTCGGTGCGCCCGTCCTCGAAGGTCCACCAGCGGCGGTTCGGCATGCCGGAGTAGCGGGCCTCGCCGGGTATCACGGTGCGAGTCAGCGTCGCGGCGGTGTTCGGCCCGCCGGCGGTACCCAGTGACGTGCCGGACCGGTCGTAGGAGAACCCGTACCAGTCCAGCGTGCCGCCGGGGAACTCGGCCGCTGCCAGTACCGTCTCGCCGGTGGTC
>VAWN01000180.1:0-2012 GCA_005885555.1 Actinomycetota bacterium | reverse complement strand
GGGACGAACCGGGGTACCAGCGCGTCGAGGTCCTGCTTCTGGTGCTGGTTCAGGCCGCTGACCCCGTCGTAGGGGTGCCCGCCGGCCTTGAGGTGCGCGTACAGCTCGTAGCCGTCGAGCACCTTGCCGGCGACGGCCCGCAGCGTGGCCCAGACGTCCGGGTGGGCGATCAGGGGTACGTCCGCATCCGAGGTGGGGTCCGGCGGGGTGATCGCCCAGCGGGCCATGATCTTGTCGCGGACCGGTGGCGGGTGCGGCGACATCAGCTTCATCCAGCGCCGGCCCATCGCCAGCCGCAGGTCCAGGCTCACCAGGTCGGTGCCGATCCGGAACGGTATCGCCCGGCCTTCCACGAGGGTCTCCAGCGGCTGCCGGTCGGGCAGGGCCACCGGCGGGTTCTCCTGTGCGCGGTACCGGGTGGGCCGGGTAGTGCTCAGGTGCACGGTCGCGGTGACCGGGGAGCCGGCGTCCTCGCCGCGGAACTCGCCGAACTGCCACTGCCGGGCGAGCATCCACAGCGCGTCGCGGACCTCGGCCGAAAGGGCGCGGTCGAACTCGACGCTGCGCGGGCGCCCCTCCAGCCGGTTCCACACGGTGACCGTCGGGAAGGTCCGGGCGAGGAGCGCGGCGCGCAGGTCGGCGATGACGGGCGGTCTGGCCATGTCAGCCCCTCGGGGGTCGGAACGGGCCGCTGACCAGCGGCGTGTCGTTGTTCACCGCAAGATCGGTGGCGATGCTGATGGGCTGCGCGGCGGCGGCGAGCACGGTTGCGGGCAGCAGTTGGGCGTACCCGGTGCCGTCGATCTGCGCCGGCTCGACCGCGCGGGTACGGGCCAGGTCCAGGGTTTCCAGGATCGCGGCGACCAGGTCGTCGACCTTCCAGGTACCGGTCCGCGCCGGTGGTACGACCAGCAGCATGGTCTGCGGCGGCTGCGAGCCGGGCCGGTCGTAGTGGGTGGCGATGGCGGTGGTGGCGGAGCGCACCGGTACCGTCTCGGTCCACTCGTCGACGAGCAGCGCGCACTGCTGGTCGCCCGGGTTGAACGGCGCCGCGTAGTGCGCGGTGTACAGCAACCGGTCGCCGCCGAGCGGGAACGACGACGGGATCTCCAGGCCCAGCCACGGGTCGCCGGTCTGGAACGGCAGCTGGATCGGTACCAGGTCGGGCTCGTCCTGACCGATCGCAGTGGCGAGCAGCGTGATGCGTTCCCACAGCGCCATCCGCGGGCGTACCCGGGCCACGCCGTGCAGCCAGTCGTCGACCGGGAAGTCGCGGGTGAGGTGCTGGGTGAGCTTGCCGTTCTGGCTCGCCGTCAGCACCTTCTGCCACGCCTGGCTGAGGTCGCCCGCGATGGCGAACTCGCTGGTGGCCAGCGCGTCCGGGCCGAGCGCGGCGCGGATGGCGGCGGTGGCGGCCGCGACCCGGCCGGGGCCGCCGGTGGCGTGGTCGTAGTCGGACAGGGCCGCGTCGGTGTCGGTGCGCCGCTGGGTCGCCTCGTCGCGCAGGTGCTGCGCCCGGGCGAGCAGGTCGGCGCAGAAGGCCACCACGGCGTCCCCGATCGAGGTCAGGTCCAGGCCGGTCGGGTCGAACTGGGTCAGCGGCAGCAGCGCGGTCACGTTGGACAGCAGCCCGCTCAGCGTCGTGCGGGTCGTCTGCGCGATCGCCTTGAGCCCGTTCAGCCGGTTGGTGAACGCGGTACGCCGGTTGCCGACGATCGTGCGGTACTGCTGCGGGGTGTTCGGTCGCGGCAGGGTCGGGGTGGTGGTCAGCAGCCGCTCCGCCTGGGCGAGCAGGGCGAAGCGCTGGTCGGCCGGGGTGTTGGCGGGCAGCGCGTCGTACCGGGTGATGAGCGCGGTGGCGGCCGCCAGTGACGTGGCCATCCGGTCGGCTGCCACCTGTACCGCGGCCAGTACCTCGCCGAACCGGCCCCGCCGCCACAGCGTCAGCTCGCCCCAGCCGCTACGGACCAGGCCCAGCCCGCTGGCGGTGACGGCCAGGTCGGCGTACCGGG
>VAWN01000061.1 GCA_005885555.1 Actinomycetota bacterium | reverse complement strand
ATCGTCTAGGTGTCGGCGGTGGTAACCGCGCTGCCGGACCGAGCGGGCGGCCCGGCCGGACACGCCGCGGTGCGGGCGACAGCGGAGTTGCTGCTGTCCCACGCGGGCATCCGGATGTCGTTGGACGGCGCCTCCCAAGCCTGAGCGGTCCGGGCCCCTTGCGCTCGCCTCGTCGCGGAAGGGCGGTCACCGTTTCGGCAGTCGGCCATCGAGGCCGTCCGGCGCCCCGGGTCGTCTTCGTGGCTGTCGAGCTTTCCGACTATTGACTGACCCAGTCCGCCTCGATCCTCCGTTCGGGGCCGATACGGCAACCGGTCGCCCGCGGCGGCGGGTGGAGCAAACGCCCACCCGCCGCCGGTACTCAGTGCTTGCCGAGCGCGGCGCGGACCATGTCCAGGTGCATCCGCACCACCGGCTTGGCGGTCCGGGCGGTGGCTTTGACGTCGGGAGCGCACCCGTGAGTGAGTTCCCGGTGGATGATCGCCAGCGTCTGCAGGTGCGACTTCTCCTGTAGCTTCAGCCACGCGTGGTCGAACGCGCCGCCGGACTTGCGGGACACGACAGCGAGTTCTTCACGCTGCTGTCGGGTCGGCATCGTGGGTAGGGCGACGTGGTGCGCTGCCGCCGCCTGTTGTACCCCGGCATCGAGGCGAAGGTGGTCTGCGATGAGGGTCTGGGCGATCTGCCGCACCTTCGCGTTGTGTGACTTGGCGAGCGCCACGTGCCCGGCCGCAATCTCGGCCAGGTTGCCCTGGTGCGCCGCGATCAGGAAGTGTCGGTCCTGGGCGGACAGGTGGGTGGCGGACCGGTTCGCCGCGGGTGCCGCTGCGGAGTGTGCGAACGCGGCCTGCGCCGGTACGGCCAGTGCCAAGACCGCGGTCCCCAGCAGGGCGGCCAAGCCTAGGCGGGGGATCAGTCTCACGGGTTTCTCCCATCCTCTTGGGGGGTTGCGGACTGGTGGTCGGTACCCGCGCCGAGGCATCCGTACCGTCATAGACCCGATCGACTGGTGCAGATGGAGCACGTCGCGGGAGCGGAGCCGGTGAACGCCCGCGGTCTTGCGAGGACCTTCGCCGCGGTCGGTGGTGGCGTAGCCGCAAATGTCGAGCAGGGGTCGGTGGGCAGATGCTGCACCGGGCCGACAGGTGCCAGCGCGGTCGGTTGGCCGCGCGGGTGGATCAGCCCACCTGTCCGGGCACTGCTCGCGAGCGCCGTCGCGGAAGGCCTGCAGGTCGGCGAATCGACTCCGGACGGTGCCGTCTTCGCCGACGGCATGGACCGGCCCCGGCGCAAGGGCCCCGGGTGACCCTGGCGGGCGGCCCAGCCAGGCAGGGCGCCCTGAGCCGGTGTGCGGCCACCCCAGATGTCAGCGATGCGGCCCGACATCTTTCACCTCCACGGCTAGACGCACCCGCACGGATGCCGCCGGCTGGCGTGCCGATGACCAGTACGTGGCGACCCGGCACGGCGGCAACCGGCTTTGATTGTTTTCCGGCCTTGCGGGTAAGAGGTGATTACTGGTGGAGGCGGGTGGAATCGAGTCCAAGGAGCCGTCATGACCGAGCGTGTGGCCGAGCGTCCAGGACTGAAAACGGCTGGTGAGGACGCAGCGTGGAATGCGTTGCGTGAACGGGTGGTCATCTCGCTACGTCCGATCGGGGCGCCCACGTCCATCGGCTTCTTCGGTCTCGCCGCCGCCTCGTTGACCCTGACCGGGCTGCAGTTCGGGTGGGTGCCCCAGGTCGAGGGGAAACACCTGGCGCTCGTGCTGATCGGATTCGTGTTCCCGGCTCAGTTGCTGACGGCCATCTTCGGCTTCCTCGGGCGGGACGGTACGGCGGCGACGGCGATGGCGACGCTCGCGCTGACCTGGCTGGTGGTCGGCCTGGTCCTGTACACGTCGACGCCCGGCGCGACCAGTCCGGGCCTCGGCCTGTTCCTGTTGTTCGCGGGTACCGCGATGGGTTTGAGCGGCCTGACCGCGACGCTGAGCAAGCTGGTACCGGCCGTGGTCTTCCTCCTGGCGTCAACCCGGTTCTTCCTCACCGGCGGCTACCACCTGACGGGCGGCACCGCCACGGGCAGGACTGTTCTGCCGCTCGGCCGCCGCGGTAAGGGAAAGGTTGCGGTGACGGGGAGCCTGCTGGAGCAGGTCAAGGACGTCACGACCGAGCCCGGGGTCCGCGAGCAGCTCTAGCCCTGGAGGTGAAGGATGCCCGACCGGATCGCTGACATCTGGGGCGGCCGGACACCGCACGCGGCGGGTACGCCTTGGCCGGTCCGGGTCGACCGGTACGTCGACGAGGGGGTCGCCGAGGCGGACATCGACTGGGTTCAGTCGGCCTGCGTATTGTGCTCCAACGGCTGCGGGATGGACATCGGCGTCCAGGACGGTCGGATCGTCGGGGTACGGGGGCGGGCGTCGGATCGCGTCAACCGCGGGCGGCTCGGCCCGAAGGGGCTGTTCGGCTGGCAGGCGAACAACTCGCCGGACCGGTTGACCGAGCCGCTGGTGCGCCGCCAGGGCCAACTCCAGCCGGCGAGCTGGGACGAGGCGATGGACCTGGTCGTGGAGAAGTCCCGGCAGGTGCTGAACTCGGCCGGACCGTTGGGGATGGGTTTCTACAACAGCGGACAGCTGTTCCTGGAGGACTACTACACGCTGGCGCTCGTCGTGCGCGGCGGAATCGGTACGCCGCATCTGGACGGCAACACGCGCTTGTGTACGGCGACCGCCGACTTCGCCCTCAAGGAGACGTTCGGGTCCGACGGTGCGCCGGGGTCGCTGACCGACTTCGACCACTGCGACACCATCTTCGCGATCGGCCACAACATGGCCGAGACGCACACCGTACTGTGGGCGCGGGTGCTCGACCGCCTGCACGGACCGGACCGGCCGCGCCTGGTCGTGGTCGACCCGCGTCCGACCAGGGTCGCCCGCGCGGCGGACGTCCACCTGCCGATCCGCAACGGCACCAACATGGCGCTGCTGAACGGGATCCAGCACGAGCTGATCGCCAACGGTTGGGTCGACCACGCCTTCGTCGACGCGCACACGGTGTGTTTCGAGCGGCTCGAACGGATCGTCATGCGGTACCCGCCGGAGCGGGTGGCCGGGATCTGCGGGGTGCCGGCCGACGAGATCCGCGCGGCGGCGCGGGTCATCGGTACCGCCGAGCGGCTGGTGTCGACGTGCCTTCAGGGCGTGTACCAGTCGCACCAGGCGACCGCCGCGGCCTGCCAGGTCAACAACATCAACCTGCTGCGCGCAATGATCGGCCGGCCCGGCTGCACCGTGTTCCAGATGAACGGCCAGCCGACCGCGCAGAACACCCGCGAGACCGGAGCGAACGGCGACCTGGTCGGCATGCGCAACTGGCAGAACCCGGACCACGTGGCCGACCTGGCCCGCATCTGGCGGCTCGACCCGCTGCAGATCCCGAGTTGGGCACCGCCCACACACGTGATGCAGATGTTCCGGTACGCCGAGGAGGGCGCCCTCAAGTTCCTGTGGATCGTCGCCACCAACCCGGCCGTGTCGCTGCCCGACCTCGGTCGGATCCGCTCGATCCTGGCGCAGGAGCGGCTGTTCGTCGTCGTCAGCGACGCGTTTCTCACCGAGACGGCACAGCTCGCCGATGTCGTGCTGCCCGCCGCGATGTGGGGGGAGAAGGTCGGTACCTTCACCAACCACGACCGGACCGTGCACCTGTCCGAGAAGGCGGTGGATCCGCCCGGCCAGGCGCGGCCCGACATGGACATCTTCCTCGACTACGCGCGGCGGCTCGAACTCAGGAACATCGACGGCGATCCGCTGGTGCCGTGGGGTACCGCGGAGGAGTGCTTCGAGGCGTTCAAGGTGATGACCCGCGGCCGGCCGTGTGACTACAGTGGACTGTCCTACGCGAAGCTGCGTGGCGGCAGCGGCATCCAGTGGCCGTGCACCGACGGGCAGCCGGAGGGTACCGAACGCCTCTACACCGACTTCACCTTCAACACCGATCCGGACCTGTGCGAGGACTACGGCCACGACCTGGTGACCGGCGCCGGTCACGAGCGCAAGGACTACGCCGAACTGAACCCGGCCGGCCGCGCGATCCTCAACGCGGCGCACTACATCGAGCCGAACGAGCCGCCCGACGATGAGTACCCGTTCCTCCTCACCACCGGGCGCACCGCCTACCACTGGCACACGCGCACCAAGACCGGCCGGGTCCGGCAGCTCGACGCGGCGGCGCCGGAGGCCTGGGCGGAGGTGTCGCCCGCCGACGCCGAACGGCTCGGCATCGGCGAAGGGGATCTGGTGCGGGTGGAGTCACGCCGGGGCCGCCTGGAGGCGAGGGCGCGGGTCACCGGCATCCGCGACGGCGTCGTCTTCGCGCCGTTCCACTACGGGTACTGGGACGCCTCCGACGGACATACGCGCGCCGCGAACGAGCTCACCATGACCGTGTGGGATCCGGTGTCGAAACAGCCACTGTTCAAGGTGGCGGCGGTACGGGTGACCAAGCTCGCCGACGCCGGCGGCACCCCGTCGTCCGCCCCGACGACCACCGCTTCAGAACCCCTCATCGAAGGCGTACCGGCGACCGCCGGCGGCGAGGGCGTCCGCGAGCGAGACGCGCAGGAGGAGCAGTGAAGCTGGACAAGGCCATCGAGGACGTGCACGAGGCCGAAAGCGAGCTGGCAACGCAACTGCGTAGTGTCGGCGAACGGCACGCGAGCGAGGCCGACCTGTACCACCTCGGGCACACCCTGGCCCGGCAGTGCGCCGAACACGCCCGGCGGCTCGCGCCGTTCGCCGAGCGCTACGGTGCCGCACCGCCCGGCGGCAGCGGCATGACCCAGTCACCGAGCGTGCTCGAGGCCCTGCGCCGCACCGGCGCCAAGCTGATCGGCAAGTCCGAGGCCTCCGGTCTGCTCCTCCTGCGGGACCTGCGCCACCTGTACCTCGCGGCGCAGAACGCCGAGATCGCCTGGGTCATTCTCCTCCAGGCCGCCCGCGCGGTGCGCGACCCCGAGCTGATCGAGGCCGCCACCGAATGCCACGAGGAGGCGGAGGCCCGCGGGAAATGGGTACGCACCCGGATCAAGGAGTCCTGCCCACAGGTCCTCGCGTCCGGGTGAGATCTGGCCGGGCCGCGCAGGTTTGATCCGCGCGTACCGGGAAAACGGCAGCCATGACTCTTTCGGTGGTACCGGCGGCCCGCGACGCGCTGGATGCGCTGGCCGTTCCGGCCCGGCCCCGGGTCGATCCGCACGACGTGGTCGTACCCGACGGTTACCGGGTCGAGGTCGTGGTCGTCGGGCTGTCGTTCCCCACCGGCATGGGAATCGCGCCGGACGGCACGGTCTTCCTGCTCGAGGGCGGCAGCACCTGGCCCACCCGGCCGTACCTGCCCGCTCGCGTGCTGCGCCTGACCCCCGACGGTCACCTCGACGCGATCGGGGAGGAGCCGCTGGGTGGGCCGCGCGGCGTCGCCGTACACGACGGCGGGCTGTTCGTCAGCGACAAGGGCGGGTACACCAGCCGGATCGTGCGGTACGACCTCGCCTCCGGTGAGCGGTCGGTCGTCGTGGACGGACTGCCGGACGGCGGCTGGCACGAGCCGGGCGGGCCGGTGTTCGGTCCGGACGGCCTGATGTACTTCGGCCAGGGCTCGGTGTCGCAGAACGGGGTGGTGCTGCCGCAGGGCTTCACCGTCGACCTCGCCAAGCACCCGCACGCCCACGACGTACCGGGTCAGGACGTGACGCTGACCGGTAACAACGTGCAGAGCTACGACCCCACCTCGCCGTACCCGTACTACGTGGAGACGGGTGCCTTCAAGCCGTTCGGTGTTCCCGCCACGCCGGGCGAGGTGGTCCGCGGCGAGTTGAAGTGCAGCAGTGGCGTGTGGCGCTGCCGTCCCGACGGTACCGGATTGGAGTTGCTGGCCTGGGGCGTGCGCAACCCGTACGGCATGGCGTTCAGCGACGACGGCGGCCTGTACGTCTCGGACAACGACTACGAGGAGACCGGCGACCGGGCGATCGCGAACGACCCGGACCGGATCTGGCGGATCCGTACCGCGGACCTGCCGCACGGCTCGGTCAGCACGCCGGACTGGTTCGGCTTCCCGGACATCTGTGGCGATGGCCTGCCGGTGTGGCACGAGTCGCACCTGCCCCGTCGCGGTACCCCGGCCAAGCCGCTGTTGCAGGATCCGCCGCCGTGGGCCGGACCAGCTATTTACCTGGACAAGCCGCACTCCTGCATGACCAAGATGGACTTCTGCCGGTCCGACGCCTTCGGCCACCGGGGCCGCCTGTTCGCCTGCGAGTGGGGCACGCTCGCCCCGATCAACTCGCCGCGACCGGAGGACCCGGAGCACGGTTTCAAGGTGGTAGCCGTGGACGTGGGTACCGGAACCGCGATCGACTTCGCCCACAACGACCGGCCCGGCCCGGCCTCGGCACTGGGTACCGCCGGCCTGGAACGGCCGGTCGACTGCGCCTTCAGCCCTGACGGGCGCAGCCTGTACCTGTTGGACTTCGGCGTGGCCCGGGTCGAGGAGGCCGGCATGTTCGCCTTCGCCCACACCGGGGTGCTGTGGCGGATCACGGCAGGAGAATCGGTATGACACCCATCAACCAGCCATTGCTGCTGGACATCGACGAACAGACACGGTCCGGCCAGCTCGACCGGGTGGACCGGTGGCTGGCGACCACCCGGCTGCTGCAGGCCGGGTACCGGCAGCTTCTGGACGACACCGTCGGCGACATCGCCGAGCCGCACCTGCGCAGCTATCTCGGCGAACTGCGGGACGTGGCCCGTGAGCACGAGGGCCGCGTCGACGATCTCCACCGCGCATTCGCCCGCGAGCCGACCCAGCCGGGCACGGTGCGGACGGTCGGTGCCAGCCTGCTCGGCAAGGCCCGCCAGGCGCTCGGCCATGTCGAGGGAGCGGCGGCCGGGGCCACCAGCGGCAGCTGGCGAAAGCTGCGCGAGCTGCTGCTGAGCAACCTCGACGCGATAGCCGGCTACGCGGTCACCGAGCAGCTCGGCCTCGCCCTCGGCGTACCCGCCGTCGTCGACGTGACCTTCCCCGTCGTACGCCGCAAGACTCAGGACCAACTGCTGCTGCAGGAGTACCTGCTGGAGATGGCCAGCAACGCGATTCTGCTGGACAAGGATCTCTGACGCGGCCACACCCGCACCGCCGCTCGACTGACCCCCGATTAGGGACCGTTTGGTGTGCCGCAGGAGTCGGGGTAGTCGGTCCGGCCACCACGCACATCGGGTACCGGCCCCGCCCTCGCGCGGCGTAGCCGAGCAGGATCCACAGCAGCCACCACACGGTCACGGCCTCGACCCGCCGTTGCTCGGCCTGTAGGCGGCGCCGAGCAGGTCGGGGAACTCGAAGACCTCGGTGCGTAGCCGGTACCGGCTGAAGTGGGCGATCAGGTAGCGCAGCTTCTTGTCGGGGATGCGGGAACTGCCGACCTGCCGGTTGAAGTCGATGTGCTCGACGACCCCCTGCAGCGACTCCGGGTTGGCGTGCTCCAGTGCGGCCAGGGCCTTGTTAAAGATCTTTCGGTATTTGGGTGAGGTGGTCAGAGGGAAAGGCCGGTATGAGCAAGGAAGTTGAAGCACAGCTGGTAACTGCGTCCGACTCGGCGCAGGCCGGTTTCGGCTGCGGTGTGGGCTTCGGCGAT
>VAWN01000060.1:9715-10182 GCA_005885555.1 Actinomycetota bacterium | reverse complement strand
CTTCCTGCGCCCGTTGCAGGTCCCGTCCGGTCGACCCGAGATCGGTCTGCAGGCGCGTTCGCTCCCGCTCAGCCTCGCCGATGCTCATGGCGGTCTGCTCGACTTCCGCGGCGATGCGCTGGAGATCGTCGCAGGAGGCCTCGATCGCGCGCGCGTTCGACATCTGGATGACTCGGGAGCACCCGAAGGTGTCGTTCGAGCGGTACGCCGACGACGCTGTGGTGCACTGCGTGAACCATGGCCAGGCCCAGCGCCTGGTCGAGGCGATCGCGGACAGGATGCGGGCGGTCGGGTTGGAACTGCACCCGGCCAAGACGAAGATCGTGTACTGCAAGGACGCCAACCGGCGTGGCGATCATGAGGTCACGTCGTTCACGTTTCTGGGGTACACCTTCCGCGCTCGCGGTGCCCGCAACGAGCGCGAGCAGAAGACGTTCACCGCGTTTCTGCCTGCGATCAGCAAGGAA
>VAWN01000060.1:9218-9657 GCA_005885555.1 Actinomycetota bacterium | reverse complement strand
CTGCGCCAACACCCCGGCGCCGAAGACGCCCTGCGCCGCCGCCACCGCGACCACTACCTGCGGCTGGCCGAACAGGGCGAGGCGGGCTGGTCAGGCCCCGCCCAGGAAGACATCTACCGGGGCCTTCGCCGCGAGCACCCCAACCTGCGCGCCGCCCTGGACTTCTGCCTGGCCACCCCCAGACAGGCACGGACCGGGCTGCACCTGGCCGGCACGCTGTGGTTCTACTTCACCGGCTGCGGATTCCTGCGCGAGGGCCGGCACTGGCTGGGCCGGCTACTGGCCGCCGCCCCGAGCCCAGCCCGGAACGGACCAAGGCGCTGTGGGCCACCGGCGCGGTCGCGGTCGCCGAGGGCGATACCGACACCACCAACCGCGTCCTCGAGCGGAGCTGGCAACAGGCGGCCGCGGCCGGAGACGAACGGCTCGTCGGGCTGGC
>VAWN01000060.1:1170-9127 GCA_005885555.1 Actinomycetota bacterium | reverse complement strand
CGGTCGTGATCAGTGCGGGCCAGATCTGTTCGTTGGCGAGGACCTTGTGGGGTTGGGTGGCCATCCACTCGACCAGGGCCTGGGCGTGCTGGCAGACCCTGGCCATCTGTGAGCAGCACGGCGACCGGTGGACCACCGGCTGGGTGTTCTACGTCCTCGCGCTGACCGCGTTCGCCCACGGCGACCTCGCGGCGGCGGTTACGCGGGCGCGCGACGGGCTGCGCCGCATGCTGGTGTTCCACAAATGGCCGACGACGAGTGCTGGCTGCCCTCCTGACCGCTACCGACGTGGCGGGCCGGCCGGGACCCGCTGGTCGCCGGTCGACACAGAGTCCGACCGCACTGCCCGTAGACCTCGCGGCTCGGCTTCCGCGCTGTGGCGGCTGACCATGGTCGGCGGGGCGGTGCGCGCTTTGCCGCTCCCGCCGACCACTGGCAGGCGGCTGAGCCGCCAACGTACTCGCGTCACCGTGCAGCAGACCGCCGCCGGCTGCTGACCGTCAGGGCCGGCGGCGGACAACTGAGCGGGTTCTCTCCCGGCGGGGTCCGCGCCGCCAGGAGAGCGCCGCCGCCGTTACGGATCCATCCCCTTCGCCCCGAGGATGAACCAGCCGGCCTCGTCGTCGTACCAGTTGCCGCCCCAGTCGGGCGCGTACGTGTCGTGCAGCGTGCTCAGCAGGTGACTTGCCTGGTCGGGCTTACCGTTGAGCTGTCCGGCCCGGGCCATCGCGGTCCACGGGTAGCTGTCCACGATCTTGTCGTCGAACCAGTCGGTCCAGCGGTCGGTGAACGCCTTCCAGGCCGACGTCGCGTCCGTGCTGTCCGGTCGGACCACGCCGAACAGCGTCGGCCACAACTGCGCGGTGGCGTTGGGGTAGAACGTGCCGGTCAGGTCGCTCGCGGAACCGAGTGCCCAGTCCCAGGTGTTCTTCGTGGCGTTCCACAGCTTCTCGGTGATTGCGCTGACCGTCGCGTCGTGCCACGCCAGGTAGTAGTTGTGCTGATCGGTGCGGCCCAGCGCCGCCTCGAGTTGCGCGAAGTCGGCCAGCCCGCCGGCCACCTCGGAGTTGTCCATGGTGTATTTCGCACCGCCCGGTACCGCCATGGTCAAGTTGTCGGTGTCACGCACGCCGCTCGGCGCCCTGTAGTCATCCAGATTGGCGATCGCCTCGTAGGTACCGATGTTGTTCGCCACCAGCGCCTGGATCCGACTGTCGCCGGTCAGGTAGCCGGTGTATGCGACGTTGAGCGCGGTGGAGGCGTAACTGTCAACCGAATCGTAGTGGCCGGTCGAGGATTCCGCTCCGGTGGTCGGGTCGTAGTTGTAGTCGTAGATGGTGTCGCTCAGTCCCTTGGAGTCGGTGCTGTTGAGATGGTTCAGGTACCACTGCATCCACTTGTAGAGCACGGTGTTGCCGGTAGCGGTGTCGGCTCGGGCGAGGCCGACCGCGGCGAGGTTGGCGAAGTACGGGTTGATGGAGTTGCCCGGACCGAGCAGCGCGCCGTCGGGTAGTTGGTGATTGGCGAGGAACTGCACCTGCTCGTCGATCCACGAGCTCGGCGAGGGCCCGCTGCTCGCGTAGGTGACCGTTCCGGACACCTGGTTGAGGATGTCCGCCCGGCCGACCATCTTCACGAACAAGGTGTGGGTACCGGCCGGCAACCCGCTCAGGTCGTACGAGGTGCTACCCGCCGCCAGCGACGCGATCTGCTGGTAGGAGGAGCCGCCGTCGGTGGAGTCGAACACCAGCCAGTGCGAGATCGTCGCCGGGTTGGCGTTGCCGTTGGCCGCGTTGGCCTGCCAGGTCAGCGTCGATCCGGACACGCTCGCCGCGACCTGGTAGCAGTTGTCGATCCCGGTCTCGATCGGCGTGCCCTCGTTGTAGTCGTTCCAGGTGGCGATCTGCACGAACGGCAGCTGGCGCGAGCTGGAGTATCCGTTGTTCCGGGCGCTGGCCAGGGACAGTACCCAGGTCTGGCCGCAGCGCTGGTCGATCAGCCGGTTCGCACCCCAGGCCGATTGCACGTCGTTGAACCCCTTGTACGCCACGCCCCACACCACCTTGCTGGACAGGTAGTTGAGGCTGGTCGCGTAGAAGTTGTCTACCGTGCCGCCGGTGCTCGCCGGCGAGATCCGCAGGTCGTCCTGGTTCTGGGTGGGGTTGACCCAGTCGAACGCGCCGTCGCTCTGCGCATGAGTGAAGCCTCCCGCGTTCTCGAACAGCAACAGCGGCATGCCGTTGTCGGCGGCGTAGTTGGGCGAGCCGGCGGGTGCTCCCGAGCAGTTGACGTGCATGTTGTCCGTCCACTGCCGGATCCAGAACCACACGTCTTCCCAGGACGGTGCCGGCCCGGTCTTGGGCAGGTTCGGGTACATGCCGCCCTCGTTGATGAAGAACTGCAGCATGGGACGCCCGTTGTACTTCTGGTAAGCGTCGTTGCCGAAGTGGAGACCGTTCATGTAGCAGATGTCGTTGCGCAGCCGGGCGACGATGCAGTTCTCCGTATCCGTACCGCCCAGGCTCGTCGAGCACCCGCTACCGGTGGTGTTGGGGATACCGGTCCAGGACACCGGATACTTCAGCGTCGAGCCGTCATACATGATGAGATACATCACCTGGCACTGTTGCGGGCCGCCGGGGCAGTATCCTCGGTCGCGGATTTCGGCCTGGTACTTCAGGGTCGCATCGTTGACCCGGCTGCCCGGACCGTACCAGTCCATGACGGCCCCGTCGATGCCGCGGCGGACGAAGTCGGCAAGGTGCGCGTCCACCGTCGCGGTGTTGTCCGAGGTGTACTGGGTGAGGACATTGCTGTTGCACCGTGGTATCCCGGGCGAGCTGGTCCCGTCGGCCGGGGTGCAGAAACCCAGCATCATGTTGACGAACACCTTGGTAGCGCTGCCCGGATACAACAGGTCGCGCACGTTTTCCGCGGAGACGTTGCCACCCGGCGGATCGAACAGCGGGGTCTCGATGCCCGTGCGGGTGTCCGTCTGACCGGCGAACGCCGCCGCGCAGTCAGCGGGCGAGGTCGAGCTGCCTGCTACGCAGGTGGAGGTGTTGTTCGATTGTTCGGCCGGATACGTGGTCGACGCCCAAGCCGTCGGCGTGAGGCCGACGGCAAGGACACAACCGAGCACTCCGGCGAGGACGAGCCGGGTACGTTTCATGCGGCACCTCCTGCCATGGGAGTTTGACCTAGCGCGGATCCCCCGCGGCGGTGCGGGCAAAACCCGCCCGGCGCGAATTGAGCACCTGTCGGGCCGATGAGGAGCACCGCGGACCCGGCACATGAGCATTCCCGTCGAGGTACTCAGCCCGAACCACCCACCGGCTGTGGTGCGTGCCTGGCTATGGGAGGGATGCCGATGGAGCAGACCTGGCCGTTGCTGGGGCGCGAGCAGGAACTGCGGGCGATCGAGAGCACGCTGCACGACCCGACCGGCCGGGGGCTCGTGTTGAGCGGGCCGCCGGGGGTCGGCCGCAGCCGGCTGCTGCGCGCCGCGGCGAGCGCGGCGCGGTCGGCCGGGTACCCCGTCGAACTGATCAGTGCCACCCACGCCGCGGCGTCAGTACCGCTGGGTGCGCTCGCGCACCTGCTGCCGGACGACCCGGCGGAAGCCCCGCGGCGGCACCCGTTCCGGCTGGTCGCGCAGCGCCTGCGCGGGACGGACGCGAACCGCCCGGCAATGCTTGCCGTGGACGACGCGCACGCGCTCGACGACGCCTCCGCGGCCCTGGTCCACCACCTGGCCGTACACCGGGCGGCCCTGGTGGTCGCGACGGTCCGCGAGGGGACGCCGGCGCCGGACGCCGTCGCCGCGCTGTGGAAGGACGAGCTGGCCCGGCGGGTGGACGTCCGGCCGCTGCCGGACGAGACGGTCGACGAACTGGTGCGGCACGCCGTCGACGGCGAGGTCTGCGGCCCGGCCAGGATCGTGCTGCGCCGCCTCGCCGCGGGAAACCCGCGGTACCTGCGCGAGGTGGTGTGCAGCGCGCGGGCGGGCGGTGCGCTGCGCATCGAGGGCGGGATCTGGCAGTGGTACGGCGGCCTGTGCGGCGACGGGTACCTGGGCGAGCTGGTCGCCGAGCGGCTGCGCGGATGCGACCCGGCCGGGCGGGTCGTGGTCGAGCAGGTGGCGCTCGGCGAGCCGCTGCCGCTGGCGCTGCTCGAGAACGATCCCGGGCTCGTCGAGGTCGAGCGGGCCGGTCTGCTCACGGTGGTCAGCGACGGACGACGCAGCATAGTCCGGCTCGCCGAGCCGGTACATGGCGAGGTGCTACGCGCCGGGCTCGGGCCGGTCCGCGCCCGGTCGGCGTACCGGACCCTGGCGGCACGGCTGAGCGCGACCCCGATGCGCCGCGACGAGGACCTGCTGCGCATGGCGACCTGGCAGGTAGCCGCGGGTACTCCAACCGACCCGGTGGTCGCGCTGCCCGCCGCCCGCGCCGCGGTCCGGCGGTTCGACCTCGACCTCGCGGAGCGGCTGGCGCGGGCGGCCGCCACCGGCCCGTACCCGGAAGGTGCGACCGCGGCGCTCCTGCTCGCGGAGATCCTGCGCTGGCAGGGGCGGGCCCGGGAGAGCCTCGCGCTGCTGCCGGACCGGCCCGCCGATGCCGACTCGCTGCGTGTGGCGGTTGGCCGGGCCGGCGCCTTGTACTGGGGACTCGGGCGCCGGGCCGAGGCGCTCGCCGCCCTCCGGCCGGTCGCCGTCCACCCGGGAACGGCACCGGTCCGCGCGATGATGCTGCTGTTCGACGGGCGCTGCCAGGAGGCGCTGGACACCGCCCGTCCGGTGTGCGAAATCGAGCAGCTGCCCGCGGACCTGAGACTGTGGGCGCACACCGCTGCGGTACTGGCCGCCGCCAACCTCGGCCACTCCGACCTGGCGCTGCGCCTGGCCGAGCGCGGGCTCGACCTGGCCGCAACGGCAACCGATCAAGTACTGCTCGGCGCGGCACACCTGCACGTGGCCCGGACCTGCGCGCTGCTGCTCGCGGGGCGGCTCGGGCCCGCATGGTCAGCGGCTGACGAAGGGTACCGCCGCGCCGCCGAGGTCGGTGAGCCCGGCCTGGTCGCCAGCTGGGCCGGCCTGCGTGGCGTGATCGGCCAGGTGCGCGGGGACCTCGTCGCCGCCGCGTCGGCCCTGCGCGAGGCGGTGGCGCTGGGCGAGCGGAGCGACCCCGTCGGCCTGTGCGGGTACCACCTCGCAGTGCTGGCCGGGGTGCTGGCGCAGTCCGGCGAGCTGGACCGCGCCGGTGCCGCGCTGGCTGCGGCGGACGCGGCCGCGCCGCCGGTACACCCGTTGTACCTTCCGCAGATCGAGCTCAACCGCGCTCGGCTCGCGGCCGCGGCCGGCGACCTGACCCCGGCCGCGCGGGGTGCGCTGCGTGCCGCGGCCATGGCCGCCGAGGCTGGCCAGCACTGCCTGGAGGCGTTCGCGCTGTACGACGCGGCGCGGTACGGAGCGGCCGGCCGGGTGGCCGGGCGGCTGGATGAGCTGGCCGGGGCGATCGGTACCGAGCTGGTCGCCGGGTACGCCGACGTGGCCCGGGGGTTGGCCGGTAGCTGGTCGGTCGAGGACGCGGCCGCGCTGGAGGACGCGGCCGCACGGCTGGAACGGCTCGATGCCCTGCTGGCCGCCGCCCATGCAGCGATGGCCGCGAGCCGGGCTTACGGGCGCGCCGGGCGGCACCGCGACGCGACCCGGACCCGGGATCTGGCGCTCACCCTCGACCTGCGCTGCAGGGGTACCGGCGCCCCGTGGCGCGCGGTCGGCGACGCGACCGCGCTGACCCCGCGCGAGCACGAGATCGCGCTGCTGGCCGCCGGTCGGGTCAGCAGTGGCGACATCGCCCTGCGCCTGAGCCTGTCGGTACGCACGGTCAACAACCACCTGCATCGCGCCTATGTCAAGCTCGGCATCTCCGGCCGGGCCCAACTCGCCGCGGTGCTCCGGCAACAGCGCTGAATGGCGGGGTGGCGGCGGACTTGGTGTCGGGGTAATACATCACCTGTCGAGGTAGGTACGGGCTTCTTCCAGAGGCGCCCCAGGGTACCTAGTGGTCCGCCTGAGTCTTGATCTGGTGGAGGGTGGTGCGGTCGCGTTGGACTGGGGGCGGCGTTCCAGTGCTCGGCCCAGACGGTGATGGCTTCGGTGAGATCAGCGACGCTGGTGAAACGTCCCCGACGCAGCCGTTTGTCGGTCAACTCTTTGAACCACCGCTCGACCAGGTTCAGCCAGGAAACTGGACATCGGCGTGCAGGTGCCAGCGGCGGCGATCCTTGTGCGCCAGCCACTGGGTCACCTCCGGTGCACTGTGCGCGGACAGGTTGTCCACTAGGGCCGTGGGTCGGTGAGTTGCGATGGGCTGATGTGCAGGGTGGCGAGCAGGCCGGCGTTCTTTTCCACGTCGACGCGCTGCGGTAGTTGCTGGTCCACCCACTGCGCCCTGGCGTGCTGTCCCCGGTCACGCAGAATCTGGAGGATCTTGTCCTTGTCGACCTCTGTCATACCGGAGGACTCCCTCGCGCGATGAGCACATTCGATGAGACGCCTCGTCGGCCCGCAAGCCCCCTGCGGACCGGTCAGATCAGCGGCGCCGGGGATGTCGTTGATCGAGATGGTCCGCGGGTTGGCGCTGGTCTCCTGGATGGGGCTGGCGGTCCACGCTGATGTTGCGGCGGTGCCCGGCGGAGAACGGCATCGCTCGCCAGTTGACGCGCTCGCCGACGGGAGGGCGGCGTTGCCCGAGCGCCTGTGCCGTCGGCGGATGGCTGAACAAAGCGTCCTGCGGCAGCGATGGCTGGTTGACGCGCTGTTCGCGGGCGGGTTCGGAGGCGGGATGGCTCATATGGCTCCTGGAGATACAGGTCAACAGTGGACTCGGCGGTCGGCTACCCACCGGTCGGCCGCGCCTTACGGTACGTCGGCTATCCCCGAGCGTAGGGGGCTACCGCGTCAGGTGCGAACCGGCCATGGCCGCCGTCTGTACCTTCGGCGTCCACGAATCGTCCAACGTCGCTGTGTCGCTGGGTGCCCCAGGCGGGGGCCGTGAGCGGGGCCGGTCGTGTATGGGGCGCGGCGGAGTGCTGGACGGTTGCGTCATGGCTTTTCGTCGTGGCGGGGTGGGCGTACCAGGTTCTGGTAGCGGGGTGCGCTGGCGCCGTAGATGCTGAAGTTGAGTCGGGCGTCGGCGAGGCTCAGGTCCGTGTTGAGGTTGCTCGCCGCCGTGCCCGACTGTAGGTCGTCTTGACCGTCGTCGGTCCAGTAACAGATCGGGCAGGTGCTGCATCCCGTTCGGTAGCCGCAGCAGGCGCATCGAGGCAGAACTTGCTGATCCACGCCGGTAAGCCTTTCACGTCCCTGGGCGCGCCGACAGTGGGCAGGCAACGGCCCGGATCTCGCGGGACCTGTCGGTCGACGGGTCCGCGGCGGACCGACGTGGGCGCGGTCGGTACCCGCTGCCTGGCCCAGCAGGTCACGTTCGTCACGACCCCTAATCACGCGGCAGGTGACGTCGAGGACCGCCGCGCGATCCATCTCCGGGCCGGGCGGCGTGGGCCTGCCCGATCGCCTCCCCGGGCAGCCGCACTGCCCGGCCCGCCGACGATGTCGCCTAGCCGCATCAGCCCCTTCTTTTGGATTCCACCCTGCGCCGCCCGGGGCCTGCAGGACAAGCGGCGCCGCCCGGCCGGGCCGGCGGGAGCGGTGCGTGTCTGGCTCCGTCCGGCATCGGTGCGTACCGATGCGATGATGGAGCTATCGAAGCTCGTTGCTCCCTCTCGAAGGTGGGCCATGAGTCCAAACCTCGTTCAGCGCTTGTCGTCGGAGGCGCTGGGCACTCTGACCCTGGTGTATTTCGGCGTCGTCGCCACGCTCGCGGCCACCGGTGAATCCCTTGGGGTCGCGGCCGCCTACGCGGTGGCTCTTGCGCTGGTTGTGTGGATCTTC
>VAWN01000060.1:0-1154 GCA_005885555.1 Actinomycetota bacterium | reverse complement strand
CCCGGCGGTCACCATCGCCCTGGCGGTGCGGGGCCGTTTCGCCTGGGCGGACGTGCCCGGCTACGTCATCGCCCAGGTGGTCGGTGGGGTGCTGGCGGGTCTGCTGGCGTGGGCGACCTGCGGGGCGGCCGGTGCTCGCGCCGGGCTGGGTACCACGGTGGTCAACCCGGCCGCGTCGACGCTCACCGCGCTGGTGGTGGAGACGCTGGTGGCGTTCCTGTGGGTACTGGCCTACTACGCGCTGGTCGTGGAGGAACGCGTCAGCCGTACCGCGGCTGGGCTGGGTGTCGGCCTGGCCTACGGCACCGCGATCCTGGCGCTGGCTCCGATCACCGGCGCGTCGGCAACTTCGCCCGTACCTTCGACGCTGAACCGTCGGCGAAACTGGGCGGTGGCCCGGCCCACTGAGGCCAGCTGTGGATCTACGCGGTTGCCCCGATCGTGGGTGGCATCGTCGCGGTGTACCTCTACGACGTGCTGATCGCCGGACGGCCACCGATGGCGCCCATCGCCCGGCGCGCACCCACCGGGCGTACGGCCGCCCACCCGGCCTGACCTTCCCACCACGGCGGTGTGGTCTGCGCACGCCGGACCACACCGCCGTTCAGGTTTAGGAATGCCCGGCGGCGCACCGCATCCAGGCCATCGTCCATCGCCGGGCACGACAAACAGGGGCCCGCTCGGCTAGCAGGGAGGGGGCTCAGCGTGGAGCACACCGGACGGGTACTCGTCACGCTGGCTGGCGCGGTCGTGCGCGACGGTCGGGTGCCTCACCGGGATCCGACTCCCGCGGAGAGCTACGTCGCCCTGCTCGACGATCTCCGACCGACCGACCGACCGACCGACCGACCGGCCGTATCGGTGAGGTGCGCGGCCTGCCCGTCTGATACCAGCCTTCCTATTGCGGATCGAGGCCCGGTCACTGTAGCCAGACAGAGCCCGCGGATTTGTTGCGGAGTCCAGATCAGCGCGGCGCGTGAGCGTGGGCTACTCTGCCGCGGTGGGTTCGCTGAGCCGATCACAACTGGATGCGCTGATCGAGCAGGCGACGGTTGACTGTTGCAACGAGGACGAGCAGCTCACCGGCCTGCACACGATGATCCACGACAATCTGGCGGTGCCGTTCGCGACGCAGGTACTCGGGGTCGAGGTCA
>VAWN01000003.1:21234-77236 GCA_005885555.1 Actinomycetota bacterium | reverse complement strand
CCCGGCGAAGCCCGTGGGCCGGAATGGTCGCTAGGCGCACCAGAGCGCCGCGCGCAGCGAACCGGGGAGGCGGAGCATGAGCTTGGCCAGTCGCCTGGGTCGGATGCCGCCGCCGGACGGCGACGGGGAGGGCAACGCCGCGCAGGTGACCGCGGTACCGGCCAGCAACATCCCCACCACCGGCATCCCGGCCACGGCGATCCCGGTCACCAGCTTCTCGGTCTCCAACACCTCCGGCGGCTTCGCCCGGCGCAACCCGCGCCGGCCCTACGACCCGCTGGCGCAGGTGCGGCGGCGGGCCCACGAGGCGCTGCTGGAGCTGCTCGGCCCGCAGCTGTACGAGCTGACCGGTAACGACGACGACCTGGTCCGCCCGATCCTCGAAGCGCTGCCGGAGGTACTGGCCAAGGAGGAGGCGCTCACCGCCACCGACCGGGTCAAGGCGTACCAGCAGATCGTCGACGAGATCCTCGGCCACGGCCCGATCGAGCCGCTGCTGCGCGACCCGGACGTCACCGAGATCATGGTGAACTCGTGGGACCGGATCTACGTGGAGCGCTTCGGTCAGATCCACGCCGTCGACGCGGCGTTCACCGACGAGAGCCACCTGCGCCGGGTGATCGACCGGATCGTGTCGCGGATCGGCCGGCGCGTCGACGAGGCGAGCCCGATGGTCGACGCCCGGCTGCCCGACGGAAGCCGGGTCAACGCCGTGGTACCGCCGATCGCGATCGACGGGGCGGCGTTGACGGTGCGTAAGTTCTCCGCCGACCCGTACACCGCCGAGGACCTGATCAGCTTCGGTACCCTCACCCCGGCCGTGGCCAACTTCCTCGCCGCCTGCATCCTGGGCCGGCTGGACATCGTGATCAGCGGCGGTACCGGTTCCGGCAAGACCACGCTGCTCAACGTGCTGTCCGGGTACCTGCCGTCGAACGAGCGCATCATCACCATCGAGGACTCCGCCGAGCTTCGGCTCTCCCAGGAACACGTGCTGCGGATGGAGTACCGCCCACCCAACATCGAGGGCGCTGGCGAGGTGACCATCCGCGACCTGGTCCGCAACGCGCTGCGCATGCGGCCGGACCGGATCGTCGTCGGTGAGGTCCGCGACTCGGCCGCGCTGGACATGTTGCAGGCCATGAACACCGGTCACGACGGCTCGCTGACCACGGTGCACGCGAACTCGCCGCGGGACTCGATCTCCCGGTTGGAGACCATGGTCATGATGGCCGGGATGGAGCTGCCCATCCGGGCGATCCGGGAGCAGATCAGCTCCGCGGTCGACGTGATCGTGCAGCTGGCCCGGCTCCGTGACGGTTCCCGGCGGATCGTGCAGATCACCGAGGTCGTCGGCATGGAGGCCGGTGACGTGGTGAGCATGCAGGACCTGTACACCTTCGACTACGGCGCCGGGCGGGACGCGTACGGGCGGTTCAGCGGCCAGGTGCGCTCGACCGGGCTGCGCCCACACTTCATCGACAAGCTGCTGGAGCAGGGCATCCCGGTACATCTGGAGCATTTCGGGATCGGGGTGAACAGATGAGCGTGCGCGGCCGTCTGGATCTTGGACGCGTGCACCCCCTGGTGGGGGTGCGAACGTCCAAGATCGCGCCGGCGGGAGGGCCGGCGGGAGGGCCGGCCGAAGGGGCGGAGGCCCGATGAGCCCGGCCGACCTGATCCCCACCAACCTGATCCTGCCGATCAGCATCGGGATGGTCTTCCTGTTCCTGCTGGTCGTCAGTCTGATGATCTTCTCGCCGCTGATCGACTTCGCGGCGCACCGGCGGCGCATCGCGCAGATCGACCAGTTCAGCATCCCGGGCGCCAACCCGCCGACCGCGCCGACGGCGCACAGTGACAACCCGCTGGTACAGGCGTCGCTCGCGATCACCAGCCTGTTCATCCGTTCCGCGCGGACCGAGGCCGCGGTGGCCGACCGGCTCGACCGGGCCGGGCTGCGGCTGCGGCCCAACGAATGGGTACTGATCCGGATCGTCGCCTGCATCGTCGGCATGGCGCTGTTCATCCTGCTGCTCGACCCGGTGTTCGGCGTCGTGATCGGCTTCATCGCCGGCTTCGGCGGTACCGCGATGTACCGGCGGATCCGCACCGAGCGGCGGTACCAGGCCTTCGCCGACAAGCTGCCCGACGCGCTGCAGCTCGTGGTGGGTTCGTTGCGCGCCGGGTTCTCGCTCGGCCAGGCGATCGACGCGATGGTACGGGAGGCGCCCGAACCGATCGCCACGGAGTTCTCCCGGGCGCTGGCGACCATCCGGCTCGGTGCCGACATCGACGAGGCCATGTCCCGGCTGGCCCAGCGAGTGGGTCGTCGTCGCGATCCGCATCCAGCGCGAGGTCGGCGGCAACCTGGCCGAGGTGGTGGCCACGAACGTCGAGGCGATGCGCGAACGGGAGGCGTTGCGCCGGCACGTGCGCGCGTTGTCGGCGGAGGGGCGGCTGTCCGCGTACATCCTGGTCGGGCTGCCGCCACTGGTGATCGTGCTGATGCTGGTGATCCGGCGGCCGTACATGCTGCCGCTGTTCACCACCGCGGTCGGCCTGTTCCTGCTGATCCTCGCCGGGGTACTGGTCACCCTCGGCGGCCTGTGGATGTGGCGCCTGATCAAGGTGGAGGTCTGAGGTGTCGGGTTCGACGATGCTGCTGGTCGGCGGGCTAGGCGCGATCTTCATCGGGCTGCTCGTCGCGGTGAGCCTGTTCACCGTCGGGCACCGGGTGACCCCGGTCGAGCGGGGTATCGCCACGATCGGGCAGGCGTACTCCCCGGTGCCGCAGCCCGGGGACGGTACCCGCCCGGTGCCCGGCCAGTCGGCGGGCACCATGGCCGGTGGCGTCGCCCGGGTACTGACCCCACGGGCGACCGCGAGCTGGGTCCAGCGCCAGCTCGACTACGCCGGCAACCCGCCCAACTGGCCGGTCGGCCGGGTGAACGAGGTGCAGGGGTACGCGGCGCTCGCGGTGATGGTGTTCGGCATGTTCGCCGGCGCGCTCTTCGACGGGCTGGTCGGTGCGGTCGCCGGCCTGGTTCTCGGTGCCGCCGTCGGCCTGGCGCTGCCGCTGATCATCATCTACGACCTCGCGACCCGCCGGCAGGAACGCATCCAGCGGGAACTGCCCGACGCGCTCGACCTGCTGACCCTGTGCGTCGAGGCCGGCCAGGGGTTCGACGGCGCGCTGACCCTCGTGTCGACCCGGATGGGCGGGCCGCTGTCCCGGGAGATCGCCCGCGCGCTGCAGGAGATGCACATGGGCATGCGCCGGGTGGACGCGATCCGCGGCATCGGCGAGCGCACCTCGGTGACCGAGCTGCGCAGTTTCTGTACCGCGGTGATCCAGGCCGGCGACCTCGGTATCCCGATCGCCAACGTGCTGCGCGAGCAGGCCGAGGAGATGCGGCTCAAGCGGCGCCAGCACGCCGACGAGAAGGCCCGGAAGGTACCGGTGAAGCTGGTCATCCCGCTGGTGTTCATGCTGCTGCCGGCGATCTTCCTGGTGGTGCTCGGGCCGGCGGTGCTTCAGATCACGCACTCCGGCCTGTTCCGGTAGCGCCGGTCACCGGGCGCCGCGGAGCTCAACGGGCACTGAGCGGGACGTCGTCGCCGAGCAGCCCGGCCCGGGCGGCCACGCTCAGCGCCTGGGCGCGGCTGTTGACGCCGAGCTTGTCGTACAGCCGGGACAGGTATGTCTTGATGGTCGACTCGCTGACCAGCATCGCCTCGGCGATCTGCGGCACGCTGGACCCGCTGTGCAGCGCCCGCAGCACCTCGCCCTCCCGCGGGCTGAGCAGTTGGTGCTGGCGGCGGTGCCGGGCCATCGCCTGGGCCAGGTCCGGTGCCGTGAACGAGGCCGGCGCGACGGCGGCGTGCCGGAACGCGGACAGCAGCACCTCGATCGGCGCGTTCGTCGGCACATAGGCGGAGATGCCGGCCTCCAGTGCGCGCATCAACCGGTCGTCGTCGCGCGGCGAGATCAGTACCACACCCCGCTCGGGTGCCTCGTGGTGCAGCGCGGCGGCCAGGTGCAGGCCGTCTTCGTCGGGCAGCGCGACATCGACCGCGACGACGTCGGGGGTCAGTTCGGCGACGGCGTCCCGGGCGGCGGCGGCACGATCGACGAGACCGGCCAACACGATGTCGGGGTGGCCGCTCAGGGCGGCGGCCAGGCCCAACCGGGTCAGCGTCGAATCACTGACCAGAAGTAATCGGACGGTCACCGCCGCTCCTCCACCGGATGCTCCGCGTGCCGGAAGCCTACGGGCTCCGTCCGCCAGCCCAGGTGTCGGGAAATTTACAGCAGCCGGAGCTGGCGGTCGCGTGGCCGCCGTGGTCCGTCCTCGCCCCGCCGCTCCAGCAGGCCGGGGTCGATGGCCGCGAGGAACGGCGACGGGGCCGCGTCCCGGTCGAACCGTCGCCGCGCATGGCTGATATACAGCCGGTCCTGCGCCCGGGTCAGCCCGACGAAGAACAGCCGCCGCTCCTCGGCCACGTCGTCACCGGACGGCGCGGCGCCACCGAAACGCAGCGGCAGCAGCCCGTCTTCCACGCCGACCAGGAAGACCACCGGAAACTCCAGCCCCTTCGCGGCGTGCAGGGTCAGCAGGGTCACCGCTTCGGCGCGCGGGTCGAGCGCGTCCACCTCGGCGCCTGTCGCGATCTCGCCCAGGAACCGTTCCAGGTCGTCGCCGCACCGCGCGGCCAGCGGGATGAGCAGGTCGACGGCGGCGTGCACGTCCCGGGTACCGCGCCGTCCAGCGGCGGCCGCTCCGCGAGCACCTGACCGGTCAGCCGTACCCGCGCGGCCACCGACCCGGCCAGCCCCGTCGCGTACCGCAGCTCCCGCGCGATCGCCGCCACCCCGGCCCGGTCGCGCAGCCGGTTGTGCGAGCGCTTCTGCACCGGTACCCCGGCCCGGACGAGCGCGTCGACGAGGATCGCGGCCTGCGCGTCGGTGCGGTACAGCACCGCGATGTCGCCGAACGCGAGCGTGCCCGGGGTGGCGTGCCGGTCGATCCGGCCGGAGTCCAGCGACCGGTGCGACAGGCCGCCGACGAGCTCGTCGATGGTACGCACGACGAAGTCCGCCTCGTCGGCCGGTGACGCGGCCGGGTACCGGCCGATGGGTACCGCCTCGGGGTCCAGCCGGGCCGGATCCAGCCGCCGGCCGGGTACCAGCGTCGACGGCGCGATCGCCTGCACCGCCGCGGCCACGATGGGGGCCGCGGACCGGTAGTTGCGGGTCAGCCGGACGATCCGCGCGTCGCCGTAGTCGCGCGAGAACCGCAGGAAGAACGACACGTCGGCGCCGCGGAACGAGTAGATCGCCTGGTCCGGGTCGCCGATCGCGCACAGGTTGCCGTCGCGCGGCACCAGCAGCCGCAACAGCCCGTACTGCGCCGCGTCCACGTCCTGGTACTCGTCGACGAACACCCACGGCCACCGGCTCTGGTACCGGTGCGCCAGCTCCGGATCGGCGCCCAGCAGCGCGACCGGCAACGTGACCAGCTCGTCGAGGTCGACCAGGTCGCGCGCCCGCAGTACCTTCGCATACCGCTCGCGCAGCGCGTCGTCCAGCGGCCCACCCAGCAGCCGCCGCGCGGCGGCCTCCGATCCGCCCCCGGCCTCGACCAGCGCGGCGACCCGGTCCGCCTCCTCGGCGATCCGGAAGCCCGGCGACAGCCCGGCCGCCGCCGCGTTCTCCCGCAGGATCGCCAGGCCCAGGCTGTGGAAGGTGCCGACCGTGACGTCGTCGGCCACCGGCCCGAGCAGCCCGGCCAGCCGCTGCCGCAGCTCCTCGGCGGCCCGCCGGGTGAACGTGATCGCCAGGCAGTCCTCCGGATAGACGTCCAGCTCGGCGCAGAGGTATGCGATCCGGTGGGTCAGCGTGCGGGTCTTGCCGGTGCCCGGGCCGGCGACGATCAGCAGCGGCCCGCCGGGCGCCGACGCGGCCACCCGCTGCATCGCGTCGAGCCGGTCCAGCAGGCCGGTGCCGACCTCCTCCATGCCGGCGAGCATCGGCTCGAACGGCTCGTGCGGCGAGGGCTCCGCGATGGGCGGGGGAGGTGGTGGGGGTTGCGCCGCCGCGCGCCGGCTCGGCGCCCGCCGGGGTTTCGGCACCACCGGGGGTACCTCGAAAAGCGCGTCGGATCCGGTGCGGCGCAACTCGTCCGGCTCGAACAGCCGGATGATCCCGTATTCGCCATCGAACCCGGCCACCCGCGTCACCTCGCCGCGCCGGAGCCGGCCGATCGCCTCGCCGAGCAGTTCGCCGCCGGCGCGGGTCACCTCGTCCAGCGGCGTGTTGCGCAGGATGTCCAGCTCCGGCCCGAGCGCGGCGACCAGGTCGTTGAGCCGCGCCTCGACGGTCTTGGACTTGGCACCGACCCCCTCGATCTCGCCGATGACCTGGTTGAGCTGGATCAGGTGGGTGACCGCGGGCGCCCGGTCCGGCCGGTGCCCGCTCGGCCGGTCGGCGAGGTCCTCGACGCGGGACAGCACGCCGACGGTGAGCGGCTTGCCGCACTCGGGGCAGCGGCCGCCGGCCTCGCGGGTGCGCGCCGGTGCCCAGTTGACGCCGCAGGCGCGGTGCCCGTCGGCGTGGTACTTGCCCTCCTCGGGGAAGAACTCCAGGGTGCCGTGCAGCGCGCTGCCGTCGCGCAGCCCGTCGCGGATCGCGTAGTAGTCCAGCGGTGCGTGGAGGATCGTCGCCTCCCGGCCGAGCGCCTGCGGCGAGTGCGCGTCGGAGTTGGACACCAGCCGGTACCGGTCGAGGCTGGACACCCGCCAGTTCATCTCCGGATCGGAGGACAGCCCGGTCTCCACCGCGAAGATGTGCCCGGCCAGGTCGGCGTAGCAGTCGGCGATCGCGTCGAACCCCGACTTGGAGCCCAGCGCCGAGAACCACGGTGTCCAGATGTGCGCCGGGACGAGGTACCCGTCGGGGCTGGACTCCAGCGTGATCTCCAGCAGGTCGCGCGAGTCGAGGCCGAGGATCGGCCGGCCGTCCGAGCCGATGTTGCCGATGCGCGCGAGCTTGCCGTTGAACCGCTGGACCGCGTCGAGATCGGGCAGGTACACGAGGTGGTGGACCTTGCGGGTGCGGTCGTCGCGCTTGTAGATCGTGGAGATCTCCACGGAGAGCATGAACCGCACCTCGCGCCCGGCCACGGTGGGCGGCAGCGGCCGGCCGGCCGGGTCGAGCCGGAACAGGCCGGGCTCCGCGGGTACGAGGTGCTCCCTGAGGTGGTCGAACCACGCCGGGTGGGTGAAGTCGCCGGTACCCAGCAGGGTGATGCCCTTGCGCCGGGCCCACCACGCCAGGGTGGGCAGGTCCAGGTCCCGGCTGCAGGCGCGGGAGTACCTGGAATGGATGTGGAGATCGGCGACAAAGGTGGCGGGGGGCGCGGCGGGTGCGGAGGGCACACGAAATCCTGGCATGTCGCCCTTCAGGATGCGAGGACCGCCACGGCTGCCGCGACGTCGGCGAGCGAGTCGAGTACCGTGTGCGCGCCGGCCGCCCGTAGCTCGCCGGCGCCGGTGCGGCCGCTGGCCACGCCGACCGCCGTGACGTCGTTGGCCAGCGCGGCCGCCACGTCGTGCACCGTGTCGCCGATGACGACGACCTCGTCGAACCGGCCGTACTTCGCCTTCGCGCNAGCGGTACCCGGGACACGTCCTCGCTTCCGTAGGCGCCCACGGTCAGGTCCAGCGCGGCGTCCAGCCCCCAGGCGGCGAGCTTGGCCTGGGCGACAGGTGCGATGTTGCCGGTGACCGCGGTCTGCACGATGCCGGGCCGGCACAGCGCGGTCAGCACCTCGCGGGCGCCCGGCAGCAGTGTCCCGGCCTCCGGGATCAGGTGCGCGCGGGCGAGCAGCTCCTTGGCGTACCGGGCGAGGAACTCGTCGACGTCGGGTCCGGCGATCCCGTGCAGCGCGAACACCTCGTGCGCCGCGTCAAGGTCGGTGCGGCCGGCGAAGTTGGGGTACACCAACGGTTCCCGCCCGGTCATCTGGAGGAACGCGGCGGCGTAGGCGAGCCGGGTGACGCCGCCGATGTGCAGCAGGGTGAGGTCGATGTCCCACATCAGCAGGCGGGTCACGCCGACAGGTACCGCTCGACGTGTGCCACCTTGCCGGTCAGCGCGTCGGTGACGCTGGGCCGGACGTCGGCCTTGAGCACCAGGCTGACCCGCGGTGCCTTGGCGGCGACCGCGTCGACCGCCTGCTTCACCACCGTCATGACCTCGTCCCACTCGCCCTCGACCGTGGTGAACATGGCGTCGGTGCGGTTGGGCAGGCCGGACGCGCGGACCACCCGGACCGCCTCGGCGACCAGGTCGCCGACCGACTCGCCGGTGCCCAGCGGGGTCACCGAGAACGCCACGAGCATGTCAGCCTCCGGCGAAGGGTGGCAGCACGTCCACTGTGGACGCGGCGGTCAGCGGGGTGGTCGGCTCCCGGGACACGAGCCCGTCGACAAGGTACGAGCAGGCCGGCAGCACCCGCGCCAGCGCGCGGCGTTGCGCGAGCACGTCCATCAGTTCCTTCAGCGAGGCAGCCGGTATCTCCTCGGTCGGGACGCCGGCAGCCGCGCGGGCGGCGGCGAAGTAGCGGACGGTGGCCACGTCAGCCGCCGATCGCCGACATCGGGCGGGCCGGCTGGAGGAACGCCGGATCGTCGATACCGTGCCCGGCCGCCTTGCCGAACATCGCGGTCGCCCAGGCGCGGGCGATCTCGTCGTCCGGCGCACCGGCGCGCAGCAGGCCGCGCAGGTCGGTCTCCCGCTGGCTGAACAGGCAGGTGCGGACCTGGCCGTCGGCGGTCAGCCGGGTGCGGTCGCAGGCGGCGCAGAACGGCCGGGTCACGCTCGCGATCACGCCCACCTTCGGCGGCCCGGGGTGTCCGGAGACGAGCCAGGTCTGCGCCGGTGCGCCGCCCCGCTCGGCCGGGTCGGGCAGCAGGGTGAACTCGGCCTCCAGCGCGGCCAGGATCTCCTCGGCGGTCACCATCCGCTCACGCGACCAGATGTGCCCCGGGTCGAGCGGCATCTGCTCGATGAACCGCAGTTCGTACCCGTGCGCCAGGGCGTACCGCAGCAGCGCCGGCGCCTCGTCGTCGTTGACCCCGCGCATCAGTACCGTGTTGATCTTGACCGGTGCCAGCCCGGACGACGCGGCGGCGGCCAGCCCGCGCAGCACGTCGGCGTGGCGGTCCCGGTGGGTGAGCCGGGCGAACCGCTCCGCCGACAGCGTGTCCAGCGAGACGTTGACCCGGTCGAGCCCGGCGGCGACCAGCGGCCCGGCGAGCCGGTCGAGCCCGATGCCGTTGGTGGTCAGCGAAATGTTCGGCCGCGGTGCCAGCGCCGCCGTCGCGGCCACGATCTCGACCAGCCCCGGTCGCAGCACCGGTTCGCCGCCGGTGAACCGCACCTCGTGCACGCCCAACCGGGTCACCGCGATGCCGACCAGGCGGATCACCTCGGCGTCGGTGAGCAGCTCCGGCTTGGGCAGCCAGGCCAGGCCCTCGGCGGGCATGCAGTAGGTGCAGCGCAGGTTGCACCGGTCGGTCAGCGACACCCGCAGGTCGGTCGCCACGCGACCGTAGCGGTCGGAAAGCCGGAGGGGTGTCATGCGTTGACGGTATCGCGAACCGCCGACATTACGGCGGTGCGATAGGTCGCACCGAACAGGGCGGTGTGCACGAGCAGCAGGTGCAGCTGGTGCAGCGGTACCCGGCGCCGCCAGCCCCCGGCCAGCGGCCACACCTCCTGGTACCCGTCGAGGATCCGGTCCAGGTGCGGCGCGCCGCCGAACAGCGCCAGCGTGGCCAGGTCGGTTTCCCGGTGCCCGCCCTGCGCGGCCGGATCGATCAGGTACGCCGAGTCGTCGGCCGACCACAGCACGTTGCCGGGCCAGAGATCGCCGTGGATGCGTGCCGGCGGTTCGGCCGGGCCGCCGTACTCGTCGATCGATTCCAGGAGGCGCTCGACCTCGACCACGTCGGCCGACCGCAGCGCGCCGCGGTCGGCCGACATCCGCAGGTATGGCGCCAGCCGCTGATCCGCGAACCAGGCCGGCCAGGGCCCGTCGTCCGGACCGGTGGGCAGCGCGAGCGACCCGATGTACCCGGGCTGGCGGGTACCGAACCGGTCCGCCCCGGCCCGGTGCAGCGTGGCCAGCGCCGCGCCCAGCCGGTGCGCGGCCCGCGGCGTGGCCGGTCCCGGTGTGATCCACTCCAGGACCAGCAGGTCGGGAAGTTCGGCGAACACCTCCGGTACCGGTGCGCCTGCGGCGGCGAGCCACCGCAACCCGGCGGCCTCCGCGGCGAAGAACCCCGGCGGCGGCTGGCCCGACGGCCAGCCCTTCGCGAAGACCGAGGCGCCGTCGTCGAGGGTGAGCCGGGTCGCCGTGCAGATGCTCCCGCCGCCCATCGGCGTCTCGCGGATCCGCTGATGGGTCAGAAACGTGGGGACAAGATGCGGGTGTGACCGGAGGTATGCCAGATCCACGTGGTGCTCCGTACCTGCTGCGCCGCCGTCGCAAAGAGAGTAAGTATGACCTTATGACCGAGGCTGCGCCCCGGATGGCCGCCCAGCTCGCCGAGCCGGTGACGATCCGACCGTACCGCCCGCTGGACCACCGGGCGTGCCGCGAGCTGTGGGCCGAGCTCATCCGGACCAAGCGCGAGCTGTACCAGGACCCGACCATCGGTGGTCCCGACCCCGGCGCCGGCTTCGAGGAGTACCTCACCCGGCTCGATCTCGCCGGCATCTGGGTCGCCGAGCACCGCGACGACGGCGTGGTCGGCCTGGTCGGCCTGGTGCTGAGCGGCCTGCGCGCCGGGGTGGTCGAACCGCTCGTGGTCGCGCAGGACTGGCGCGACCGCGGTATCGGCCGGGCGTTGCTGCAGCATGCCGCGACCGAGGCCCGGCGCCGCGAGCTGACCCAGGTCTCCATCTCGCCCGACTCGCGCAACGTCGAGGCGATCCGGTGCCTGCACGCCGCCGGGTACGACGTGCTGTCCTCGATCACGCTGACCATGGACCTGGCGCCGCGCGGGCATTCCTGGCAGGAGGGCCTCGAAGTCCACGACGTGCGCTTCTCGTACTGAGGCCGGTCGCGGCCCGGCACCGGCCTGGATCGCGTGCCGCCAGCCTGGATCGCGTGCGGCCGGCCGGGTCATTGGGCGGTGCGCTCCCGGTACGCGCGGATGTCCGCGGCCAGCTCCGGGTCGGGTGGGTCGATCGACCCGATGACGCGCTCCAATGCGGTCTGCTGGGCCGGGTTGGCCGCCCAGTACGACACCGGTACCGCCAGCACCGCGGCGAGGACGTCGCCCGGGTAGTACTCGCCTTCGAGCAGCGGATCCTGCGCCAACCGCGCGAGCGCGACGGGTACCACCGTGTCCAGGCCCACCTTCTGGGCGATGAGCACCCGCAGGTCCTCCGCGCCCATCGTGCCGACCGGCTTGCGCCGTAGCTCGTGCACCCTCGTCATGAGCGCGGTCGCGTCCGGTGGCGGATCACCCCAGGACCGACCCTCGATCTGTTCCAGGGTCAGGCTGTCCACCGGCGGCTCATCCACCATCGGCACATCTCCCTTGACGGATCAGTTGCGGGGCACGAACTGTTCGGAGTGGTCCAGCAGCCGGCTCGCCTCGGACAGCTCGGACTGCAGGGCGGCCCGGTCGGTGTCCGAAATCCGCGAGTCGCCGAGCTGCTGCTTGAGCTGGTTGATCCGGTTGACCAGGCCCCGCTGGGCGTTGCGGACCTCATCCACATGATCCCATGCCGTGCCGTCCGGCTTCGTGGCGACCACTTCGCCGTCGAGTTCCCGGCGCGCGGCGTCCAGGTCACGGTCGGTCAGGTGCTCCTTGATGCGGTCGGTCTTCGTCCCGGCCCGTCCCGCGGTACCGGTGGAGTCGGCGTTCGAGTTCATCGGCGACACGCTGTCGTCGCTGGCGGCGTGGTGCAGCAGGTCGCCCGTCGCCGCTGCGGCGAGGCCGGCCCCGGCGACCACACCGGCGGTGGAGACCACGTTGATCGGTACCCCGGCGACCGCGCCCACCCCGGTCGCGTCCAGCGCGACCCCGGCGCCGTCAGCTCCCGCGCTCGCCGCGGCGAGCAGGGCACCGCCGGCCGCGAGCGCGACGTCGCCCGGGTGGTGCAACGCCGCGTTGCCGACCGAGGCCAGGGCGTTGACCACGTCGGCGCCGGCGTTCTCCAGGCCGTGACCGATGCCGCCGAGCACGTTGCCCACCTTCGACCAGAACCCCGGCTTCTTCGGGGCCTTGTCGCGGGCCGCCCCGACGGTCCGCTGTGCGGTGTCGCCGGCGGTCCGGAGCTGACTGCGCGCGTTTGCCAGAATCCGGCGCGCCGCCTCCCGTCCCGCCTCGCCGGGGTCCTGGAAGGGGATGTCCGTCGGCTGGTGCTCCGCCTGCGCCTGCTGAACCTGACGGGCATGCTCGGTCCGGGCGGTCGCGGTGTCCGCCTGGCCCTGGTTCCAGGTCCGGATCGCGTCGCCGGCCTGCTGCTGCGCCCATTGCAGGGTGGACGCATAGGAGTCCAGCGCGTCGGCGGCACCGTGGAAGCAGTCGCCCGCCTCGATCCAGCGGCCCGGCTCGCCGTGGAAGCGGCTGCGGAACTGGTCGGCGGCCTCGCCGTGCCAGCCTTCCTCGGTGTCGATGCGGGCCAGGCCGGTGCCCGCCTCCTTGAGCACGTCCCCGTACGAGCGCATGGCCCACATGGTGCCCGTCACCGCGCCGACGTCGCCCGGTACCAGCTGTTTCGGATCGTCGGTCTGCCCGAGTTCGGTCGCCATCACTCCGCCGCCGGGTCCGGCCCGCCGGGTTGCCGCACGAATCCCGCGAACGTCTTCTGCACGTTGCTGTCGACCCGCAGGTAGGCGCCGACCGCGTCGTTGAGCCGGCCGACGACCGCCTCAGCGTCCTTGGTCAGGTGTTCGACCCCGATCTCCCAGCGGTCGCAGAAGTCGGCCACGGTACCGGCGAGCCCGTCGTGCCCGAAGGCGCTCCGCGGCGCGTCGATGTCGCTGACCTTCTTCGTAGCCATGGCGTCGAGCGTGTCGGTGATTCCTTCGGCGGCGTCGTGGAGCGCGCCGAAATCGACGTAGAACCCGTCCGCCACCGGTCCACCTCCGTAGCGGCAGGCACCCGAGGCAGCCTACCGACGCCGGGCGTCCCGGCAAAGCCGCGGTGCGCGGTGCTGCCGGCTCAACGGCTGAGGTGGTCCTTCAGCGCGTCGAGCCGGCTGTCCCAGTCGCGGGCCAGCGCCGCCAGGAACTGCTGGGCCACCTGCATCGGGGCGGAGCGCAGCCGGTACCGCACCCGGCGCCGCTCGCCCGGTTCGGCCGTCACCAGGCCGGCGTCGGCCAGCAGGGCCAGGTGCTTGGCGATCGCCTGTCGGGTGATCGGCAGGCGATCGGCCAGGTCGGTGGCCGTGGCCGGACCGCCCGACGCCAGCGCGGCCAGGATGCCGCGCCGGGTCGGGTCGGCCAGGGCCACGAAGACCTGTTCGGCGATCGCCTCCGCGTCAGGCCGCATCGAGGTATTCGACCAGTTCGCCGAGCTCGCTCGCCCACCCCTGGGTGTTGCCGTCGTACGCCTTGCGGTAGGCGTCCCCCGGCAGTTGAGCGAAGCCGGACTCGACCACGGTCAGCCGGGTGCCGGCGCCGACCGGTTCCAGCGTGAACTCGACATACGTGCGGCGCGGGTCGTCGTCGGGCAGGCCGTAGATGTGCCAGGTGAAGCCGAAGACCCGCGGCTCCTCGACCCGTTCGATGCGCATGTCGGCCTGGTGGCCGTGGGTCCACGTCATCTGAGCCGCCCCGCCCGGGCGCAGGTCGATCGACGCGCCCTTGTCGCCGAACCAGGTGCCGAGACCTTCGGCGGTGGTGAGCGCGGCCCAGACCTTGGCCGGCGGGTGGGCGATCTCGACGGTCCGTTCGATGCGATCGGGGAATGCCATGACAACCTCCTGTGAGTAGCAACTGTTCGGTTGCTACTCACATTATGGCAACCGGGCGGTTGCGTCAAGGGCTCTCCTGTGGACAGTGTGCGTGTCGTCCACAGGCTGGCAGCGCGGGGTGGTGGCGGGCCGCGGTACTGCGGCAGGCTCTTCGGCCATGACCTCGCTGCGCAGCGTCGACGACCTGCTCGCCGTCGTGCCGTACCTGCTCGGGTTCCACCCCGCCGACAGTGCCGTCGTGCTCGGCGTGCGCGACGACCGGATCATCTTCCAGGCACGCGGCGACCTGCCGGCCCCGGCCGACGTGCCCCGCCTCGCCCGGTACTACGCCGACCTGGTCGCCCGGCAGCACCCGACCGGGGCGCTCGTCGTCGGGTACGGCGACGGTGCGGCGGTCACCCCGATCGTCTGCGCGCTGGGTGCCGCGATGGACGCGCGCGGGATCCGGCTGCTGGACGCGGTGCGGGTCGCCGACGGCCGGTACTGGTCATACGTGTGCACCGATCCCGCCTGCTGCCCGCCCGAGGGCCGCAGCTACGACCCGCAGACCAACCCGGTCGCCCTGGCGGCCATCGTCGACGGAAGCATCGCGCTGCCGTCCCGGGAGGCACTGGAGCGGCGGCTGGCTCCGGTCGACGGGCCGGCCCGGGCAGCCATGGACGAGGCGACCCGGCGCGCCAACGACCGGCTCAGTGAACTGCTCGACACCGGACCGCGCGACCTCCGCCGTACCCTGCTGCGCACCGGGTCGGCGGCGGTCGACGCCGCGGTCCGCTGCCATCGCGGCGGCGGCCGGCTCACCGACGACGAGGTCGCCTGGCTCGCCGTGGTCCTGCTGCACCTCGCCGTGCGCGACTACGCCTGGGAGTCGGTCGGCGGCGACCTCGGCGTACACGTCGGGCTGTGGACGGAGGTCGTCCGGCGGTGCGACCCGGAACTGGCGGCCGCCCCCGCCACGCTGCTCTCGTTCGCCGCCTGGCGCGCGGGCGAGGGTGCGGTGGCGTCGATCGCGCTGTCCCGGGCGCTGGCCGCGGATCCGGGGTACCCGATGGCGCTTCTGATGAGCCGCGCGCTCGCCGGCGGCCTCAACCCGGCCGACTGGGAAGCGGCGGCCCGGACGTGATGCGGTCCGGTCGGGTGTACACGTTCATCGTGCTGCCGCGCAGGAAGCCGACCAGCGTGATACCAACCTCCTCGGCCAGCTCGACCGCGAGCGTGCTCGGCGCCGACACGGCCGCCAGCACCGGGATGCCGGCCATGGAAGCCTTCTGGGTCAGCTCGAAGCTGGCCCGGCCGGACACCATCAGCACGTGCCCGGACAGCGGCAGCCGCCGCTCCCGCACCGCCCAGCCGACCACCTTGTCGACCGCGTTGTGCCGGCCGACGTCCTCCCGCGCCAGGACCAGCCCACCGTCCACTGCGAACAGTCCGGCGGCATGCAGCCCGCCGGTGGTGTCGAAGGTGCGCTGTGCCTTGCGCAGCGCGCCGGGCAGCCCGACGAGCGTGGCCGGGGCGACGGTCGCGGGGTCCGCGGCGACCGGAAACACCGAACGGGTGCGCACCGCGTCGATGCTCGCCTTGCCGCACACGCCGCAGGAACTCGTGGTGTAGAAGTTGCGGCTGGGATCGGTGACCGGTGCCGGTACCCCCGGCCGCAGCGCCACCTCGACGACGTTGTACGTGTTCGGCTCGTCGGAACCGGCGCACAGCTGGGCGGTACGCACGTCGTCGGTGGAGCGGATCACGCCCTCGGTGAGCAGGAAGCCGAGCGCGAGATCGAGGTCGTGGCCAGGGGTACGCATGGTGACCGCGAGCGGCCGCCGGTCCACCCGGATCTCCAACGGCTCCTCGGCCACGATCGTGTCCGGGCGGGTGGTCATCACCCCACCGGCCGCGTCGATGCGCAGTACCCCCCGGCGTGCGGTCACCCGTCCCATGCCCCCTATCGTGCCCCCTGATGGGCGGGTACGCGGCGGTGATCTTGGCGGGCGGTGCCGGCCGGCGCCTCGGCGGGGCGGCCAAGCCGCTCCTACCGGTCGGCGGCCGGACGCTGCTGGAGCGGGTACTGGCGGCGGTGCCCGACGCGCAACCGCGGGTCGTCGTCGGTCCGCCGGATCTCGGCGTGCCGCGCGATGTCGTCCGCGTGTCCGAGGAGCCGCCCGGGGGCGGGCCGGTCGCCGCCCTCGCCGCGGGCCTCGCCGCCGTCGACCCGCCGGGCTCGGCCGCCGCCGTCGACCCGCCGGGCTGGGCCGCGGAAACCGCGGTGCTCGCCGCGGACCTCCCGTTCCTGACCGCCGACGCCATCCGCCGGCTCCGCGCGGAGCTCGCCACACAGTCCACAGTGGACGGTGTGGTCTACGTCGACGGTGCGGGCCGGTACCAGACGCTGTGCGGGGTCTGGCGCACCGAGGCGCTTCAGGCCGCCCTGCGCGGCCAACCGCACCACCACGGCGCCGCCCTCCGCCACCTGCTCGCCGGCCTGCGGATCGGCACGGTGTCGCACGACGCGACCGGGCCGCCGCCGTGGTACGACTGCGACAGCCCGGAGGATCTCGACCGCGCGGAAGGGTGGGCCTGATGTCGACGCTGGAGGACTGGATCGCGGCGGTACGGGACGAGCTGCACGTGGAACCGGTGGACACCGAGCTCGTCCTGGACCTCGCCCGGGACGTGGCGCACGGGGTCGCCCGCCCGGCCGCCCCGCTCACCGCGTACCTCCTCGGCCTCGCGGTCGGCGGCGGTGCCGACCCGCGCGCGGCCGCCGCCGCCGTCACCGCCCTCGCGAACGCCTGGCCGGCCCGTCGGACGGACTAGAGACTCGGAGATCTTGGACGCCTCTGCCCCCTGGCGGGGGTACGAACGTCCAAGATCGCCCGCGCCCGGCGGAGCAGCGCGCCCGGCGGAGCAGCGCGCCCGGCGGACCAGCGCGCCCGGCGGACCAGCGCCGCCGGTTCAAGCGAATGAAAACCGTCAAATCCCGGTCTCCGGTCTGCTCGCCACCTGGGACGCTGGGCATGATGTCGGCATCGGCGCCGCCTGGATAGGGTATGGCTGAGGGGATGGAGGCGATCATGTCGGCTGAGCTGCTGCCCGAGGCAGCCCTCGTGGACGACCTGGCGGCCAGCGCGGATCTGAAGGCCAAGGTCGCCCAGGCCTGGCAGGAGTTCGCCGGCGCGCTGGCCGGGGCGGTGGCCGGGCTGGCCGCGGGTACCCATCTCGACCTGGCGCTGGACCCGACCGCGACCGGCACCGGCGACGCGGTGTACGGCGTGACGGTCGAGGTCGTCGAAGACGGCCGGCTGCTCACGCTCGCGGTCGGCAACGGTTCGCTTCCGGACGGGTACCGGCTGGACCGCCACCAGATCGCCGCCCTCGTCGCGCTCGGCTGGTCGCCGCCCGGCGTGGTACCCGGTTCCGGCGACGAGTTCGGCATGGTCGGCTCGACCGGTGAGGCGACCCGGGTGGCGGTCACCGTCGCCCGTACCCTGCGCGACGTCTACGGCGCACCGCACCCGGCGTTCGTCACCTACGTCGCCCGCGACCCGCACGACAAGACGATCGAGATCCCCACGCTGGGCACCGCCCGGCCGCTGGTCGGCGGCGAGGACGGCACCGTCGACCTGTCCGGGCTGGACGAAGAGACGGCCGAGCTGCCGCTGGCCGAGCGGGTCACCGCGGTGGTCGCCGGGCTGCTCAAGACCACGCCGGAGGCGTTGCAGGTGGACGCCGACGGTGACATCGGGATCCGGTCCGGCTCGGCGATGGTGTTCGTCCGGGTACGCGACAACCCGCCGCTGGTCGACGTGTTCTCGCCGGTGCTGACCGAGGTCGAGCTGACCGAGAAGCTGTACATGCGGCTGTCCGAGCTGACCAACCGGATGCCGATCGGCCGGCTCTACTGCACCAGCGACACCGTCTGGGCGTCGGTGCCGGTGTTCGGCCGGGACTTCCAGGCGACGCACCTGATGCTCGCGGTACAGGTGATGACCGGACTGGCCGACGAGCTGGACGACCGGTTGCAGGGCGAGTTCGGCGGGCGCCGGTTCTTCGGCGAGGGCGACAAGCCCGCGCTCCAGAGCGGCGACGACCGCACCGGTATGTACCTCTAGACCGGCAGGTCGCTCGCTGCCAGGCCCGCGGTTGTCAGCGTCCACAAGGTGGTACCCACGACCAGCGACCTCAGCAACGGCCGGCCGCGCAGGTCGCCGGCCTTCGCCAGCGCCGCACCGGTGACCCGCAGCGCCAGCCCGCCGGCCCGCAGCGGTACCACGAGCAGTCCGGTCGCCGGCCAGAACAGGAACGCGTGCGGGTCGAACTCGGCCAGCGAGTGCCCGCTGCCCGGCAGGTCGTAGCGGGCCAGCCGGGCCGGCCGGGCCGGGTCGGCGACGTCGAACAGCGACACCTGTACCCCGAGGTTGCGGCCCTGGCTGGTGGACGCCTGCCCGACTCCGATCAGCCGCCCGTCGCCGGCCGGATGCAGGTAGGCGGAGTACCCGTCGAGCTCCACCTGCCCGGTCACCGCCGGATGGTTCGGGTCGCGCAGGTCCACTGTGTACAAGGGATCGGTCTGCCGGAACGTCACCACGTACCCGACCGGCCCGGCGAACCGTACCGCGTAGATGCGCTGCCCCTTGCCGAGCCCGCCGACGGTGCCGACCGGGCGCAGCAGGCCGCCGTCGCGGGCCAGTACCGTGACCGCCGACACCGCTCCGTCCAGGGTCGTGGCGACCCGTAGGTGCCCGTTCCATTCGGAGAGCGCGTACTGGTTGATGACCCACCCGGCCACCGTCCCGCCGGCGACGTAGGCCGGCGTGCCGGTACCGGCGATGTCGAACTGGTACAGGTCGGTCTGGTGGGCGAACTGGGGAAGTGCCGCGACCCCGGCGCGGGGCCAGCCGAGCCACTGGTTGCCGTTGGCGACGTAGAGGCTGGTGCCGTTGGCGTAGACGGTCTGCCCGTCGGCGACGATCGTCACCGGGTCGCCGTCGGACAGCGCCGGCTCGTTGAGGTCGAAGGTGAGCAGCGACAGCATCGCGGTACCGGAGTACTGCGCCGGCAGTTGCACCCGGCCGCAGTCGACCCGGCCGGTCGTGGCGCGGCCGTGCGTGGTGACCGTGTACCGGGGCAGCCAGTCGTCTTGCCGCGGCCAGGAGCGGACGACGACCCGCACGACGGTGCCGACCTGCCGCGCGTCGACCAGCGCACCGTCCATTGTGTACTCGCTCGCGACCACCGGCCCGGCCCCAGCCAGATCCACGAGCAGCAGCCGGGTGCTGGGGAACAGGACCAGCACGCTGTCGCCGGACAGCAGCAGCCCGCTCGGCTGCCCGGTGTTGACGGGCAGTTGCAGCGTTCCGGTCACCTGCCGGGTACCGGCGTCCACCACGCTCAGCACGCCGCCGCTGACCGCGACGATGCGCCGCCCGTCGGTCTTGACCAGGTCGGGTTCGTCGGCGTACGCCTCGGCGGTGTTGGTCGCCGAATACGCCGGGACGCCGTCGGTGCCGTCGGTCTTCGCCGCGTCCGGAGCGCCGGCCGCGCCACCGGGAGCCGCGCCACCGGGAGCCGCGGCACCGGGAGCCGCGGGACCGGGTACCGCGTCGTTGATGGGGCCCCGGTCGGGCAGCGCCCACGGCTGCGCGGCGGTGCGCAGGTCGTCCATCAGCGCGGCGCATGAGTCGGCGGGGGCCAGCCGCAGCGCGGCGGGCTCCGCGACGACCGGCGACCGGTCGTGCACCGTGGCCCTCGGGCCGGCGGTGGTGCAGCCGCCGAGCAGGGTGCATACCGCGAGCAGGGTGCATACCGCGAGCAGGGCCGGTATCGCGACGGGAACGACGAGGCGGCGCGTCATGCCTCGTTCGACGTGACCCGCATCGCCTGGGTTCCCAGCGCCTGGTCGTCGTCGACGAGCCGGGACAGCACGATCATGCTGCGCGTCGAGGTGACGAACGACTCGGCGCGGACCCGTTCCAGCGCCTGCTCCAGGTGGTTCATGTCGGCCGCCCGCAGGTGCACCAGCGCGTCCGCCTCGCCGGAGACGGTGTACGCGCCGACCACCTCGGGATGGCGCCGGGTGGCCGCCTTGAGCTGGGCCGGTGTGGTCTTGCCGGTGCAGAACAGCTCGACGAACGCCTCGGTGGTCCAGCCGATCGCGGCCGGGTCGAGCACCGCCGTGAAGCCGCGGATCACCCCGCTGGCGCGCAGCCGGTCGACGCGGCGCTTGACGGCCGGCGCGGACAGCTTGACCGCGGCGCCGATCTCGGCGTACGAGGCCCGGGCTTCGGCCGAGAGCAACGCAATGATTCGCCGGTCAACGTCGTCCATTTGCAACACATCGCCTCTCGCACGCAAGATTTCCGGCTGTCTGTGCTTGACCAGCGTACCTACCCTTTTGATCATGCAACGTACTTACCTGATGTGTCCGCCCGAGTACTTCACCGTGACGTACTCGATCAACGCCTGGATGGACACCGCCGTCCCGGTGGACACCGAGCTGGCCGTCAAGCAGTGGGAACGCCTGCGCGAGACGCTGGTCGGGCTGGGTCATCAGGTGGACGTGCTGGCGCCGCTGGTCGGGCTGCCCGACCAGGTGTTCGCGGCCAACGGGGGGTTCTGCGTGGACGGCACCGTCTACGGCGCGCGCTTCCGGTACCCGCAGCGGACCGCCGAGGAGGCCGCGCACCAGGCGTACTACGAGGGCGCCGGCTGGCACTACGTACCGGCCAGCGAGACCAACGAGGGCGAGGGCGACTTCGCCTACGTACCCGGGCCGGGACTGATCCTCGCCGGCTACGGGTACCGCACGGTGGCCGCCGCGCACGCGCAGGCCCAGGAGGTGCTCGGCCGGCCGAGCATCTCGCTGCGCCTGGTCGACCCGCGGTTCTACCACCTCGACACCGCGCTCGCGGTGCTCTCCGAGCACCAGGTCGCCTACTACCCGGGCGCCTTCTCGCCGGCTTCGCTGCGGGTACTGGAGCAGGTGTTCCCGGACGCGGTACGGGCCGACGAGACCGACGCGCTCGCCTTCGGGCTGAACCTGGTCAGCGACGGCCGGCACGTGGTACTGCCGGCGGAGGCCACCGGTATGGCGGCCCGCCTCGCCGCGGCCGGGTACCAGCCGGTACCGGTGGAGCTGTCCGAGCTGAAGAAGGGCGGCGGCAGCGTCAAGTGCTGCGTTGCGGAGTTGCGGTACTGATGCGTATAGTTCGTGGCGCGATATAACGCACCACGAAGTAGGTGCTCCGTGAAGTTCGATGATCCCGCGGTCCTCATCCTCAGCAGCCTCGCCGGCGGCGACAAGCACGGGTACGCCCTGGTGAAGGACATCGAGGCGTTCGCCGGCGTGAAGCTCGGACCGGGCACGCTCTACGGCGCGCTGACCCGGCTGGAGCAGCGCGGGCTGATCGAGGCGCTCGCCGCCGAGGACCGCCGCCGGCCGTACCGGCTCACCGGCCACGGCGCCGCCGCGCTGCACACCTACCTCCAGCACGCCCGCGACGTCGCCCAGGTCGGCCTCGGACGCCTGGCCGGCCAGACATGACCGGGCGGTGCGGCGGCGCGATCTTGGACGCCTGTCCCCCCGGCGGGCGCGTACGGCATCCCGTTGCGCGACGAACTGGAGCTCGTTTGCGAAATTCCGCACACGGCTATGCAGTGAAATATTGAAATGGGACGATGGTCGCGCCCAACTCGTGGAGCCCGGGAAAGGGACCGACCATGCACGTCCGTACCGGACTGGCCGCGGTGTGCGGCCTCGTCCTCCTGATCGGCGGCGTGGTCGCCGCTGCGCCGGCACACGCTGCCGGTACCGCAAATCCGTTCTCGCCGGCGACCGGGCACCCGTACCGGCACGGCGTGGTACCCACCCGCGAGGCCGCGCAACAGATGCGCGACTACCGCGCGAGCCACCCCGCGGCGCCCACCGCGTCCGGCGCGAACCTGATGTTCGGCGGCGCCGTCGACGGCATCGGCGTCACCACCGGTACCCCGAAGGTGTTCCTCGTCTTCTGGGGCACCCAGTGGGGTTCGTCGAGCACCGACGCCAACGGCAACACGGCGCTGTCCGGCGACCCGGCCGGGATGGCGGCACGGTTGCAGCAGCTGTTCAAGGGCGTCGGCAACGGCAACGAGCTGTGGTCCGGCGTGACGACGCAGTACTGCGAAGGCGTGGCGAAGAACGCGCAGACCTGCCCGGCCAACGCGCCGCACGTGGGGTACCCGACCGGCGGCGCGCTCGGCGGGATCTGGGTCGACCAGCGGGCCGCGGCACCGCAGTCGGCCACCGAGCACCAGCTCGGCCAGGAGGCCATCGACGCGGCCAACCACTTCGGCAACACCTCGGCCGCCCGGAACCGCAGCGCGCAGTACGTCGTCGTGTCGCCGACCAAGACCACGCCGGACGGGTTCAACACGCCGGGTGCCAACTTCTGCGCCTGGCACGACTGGAACGGCGACCCGACGCTCATCGGCGGCCCGATCGACTCGCACAACATCGGCGACATCGCGTTCACCAACCTGCCCTACGTGGTCGACGCGGGCGGCAGTTGCGGCGAGAACTTCCTGCACAAGGACAGCTCCGGGGTCCTCGAAGGCGTGACCATCGTCGAGGGTCACGAGTACGCCGAGACCATCACCGACCAGAACCCGGCCGGCGGCTGGGTCGACGCCAGCGGTGCGGAGAACGGCGACAAGTGCGCGTGGCAGACCTCCGGCCCCGGTGCCATCGCCTACGTACCGTTCACCAGCGGCGCCTTCGCGATGCAGTCCACGTGGGCCAACGACGCCAACGGCGCGACCGGCGGCTGCCTGATGTCGCACCCGATCGTGGGCGGCGGCGGCAACACCGACTTCGACGTGTCCCTCGACCCGGCCTTCGCACCGCTGTCCGCCGGCCAGGTCGCCACGCTCACATCCAAGGTGACCACGACGGCCGCGTCGGGCTTCACCGGTACCGTCGCGCTGCCCGCGAACAACCTGCCGGCCGGCGTGACCGCGACGCTGACCCCGGCCTCGGTACCCGCCGGCGGCACCTCGACGCTGACCCTGCACGCGTCGGGTACCACGCCGGCCGGCTCCTACATCCTGACCGTCTCGGGTACCTCGGGCAGCGCGACACATCTGGCGTCGTACACGCTGGCGGTCGTCCCGAACGGCGGCGCCGTCACCAACGGCAGCTTCGAGAACGGGCTCACCGGCTGGACCGCGACGGGTACCTTCGGGGTGTCCTCGGAGACTGTCCACAGTGGATTCCAGTCGGCGATGCTGGGTTCGTTCGACCCGACCAACGTCTCGACGCTCAAGCAGAGCTTCACCGTCCGAAGTGGACAGAAGAAGCTGACGTTCTGGTACCACACCGAGTGCCCGGACATCGTCTCGCTCGACTGGTTCACCGTCACCCTGCGGGACAACACGGCCGCGCGGACGCGGACCCTGGTACCGCACGTCTGCGACGTCACCAACGGCTTCGCGCAGGTGACCGCGACCGTGACGGCGGGGCACCGGTACACGTTGACGTTCACCAACCACGACGACCACGCGACCGGTGACGGCACGACGACCTGGATCGACGACGTCAGCACCTCCTGACGGCAGGGCGGAGCGGGGCGCTCCCACAGCGCCCCGCCCCGCCGACCCCCGGTCAGGATTTCGGGATGACGATCAGGTTCGCGGTCACCGTCGAGCCGTTCTTGGCGCCGGCGACGCCGATCTCCTCGCCGGTCTTCACCGCGCTCTTGTCGGTCTTCTGCCCGTGCTGCACCACCCGCAGCGGGTCGCCGAACGTCCACGTGCTCGTGAACCCGTCCGTCGACTTCACGGTGACCGTCGTGTCGGTGACCGCGGTGACGGTACCCCGCTGCACGTCGATGGTCTTGTCGCCGTCCTTGGTCTGCACCACGACCTCGCCGTGCAGCACGTGCCGGGCCAGTTCCCGGCGCAGCTTGCCGGGCCGCAGCGGGTGCGCCCTGGCGGCGCCGCTCGCCGACGGCTGCGGGTCCTCGTACGGGCTGCTGAGGTCGGCGGTGGTGAAGCCGACGGCGGTCAGCGCCGTGGCGTCCGGGCTCAGGCTGTCGCCCGCCGCCTGGCCGCACGCGGTCAGGCCGAGCAGGGCGGCGGCGCCCAGGGCGGCGGTGGCGAGCACGACACGTAGCTTCATCGATGGTCCCTTTCTCCGGTTGGCTGGGACCACTGTGCGCGCCGGTTGCGCAGCCGGGGTCAGTGCGACGTTCGAGCTTGGTAAACCGGCAGCCGTACCGTGAACCGCGCGCCCCCTTCCGGGGCATGCCCGACCTCGATCGTGCCGCCGAGGCGCCGTACCAGACCGTGCGCGAGGGCCAGTCCCAGGCCGGAGCCGACCTTCCGGATGCCCTGGTACCGCTCGGACATCGCGCCCCGCTCGAACACCAGCGCCAGGTCGGCGTCGGAGAACCCGGGCCCGCCGTCGCGTACCTCGACGCTGGCGAACCCGGCCGGGTCGGCGGGCCGTACCGCGAGCACGACCGGCGCGTCGGCCGGTATCACCCGCAACGCGTTGTCCACCAGCCCGTCGACGACCTGCCGGATCCGGCCCGGGTCGGTGGCGACCACCACCGGCTCCGTGGGCAGCTCGACGCGCAGCGAAGGGCACCGCGCGATCCACGCCCGGGCCGCGTCGCTGAGCACGTCGACGAGGTCGACCGCGAGGATGTTGACCGGGAAGTCGACCGCGTCCAGCCGGGCCAGGGCGAGCAGGTCGCCGACCAGCCGCTCCAGGTTCTCCGCCTCGGTGAGCACCGTCGCGCCGGCACGCGGTACCCCCTCGGGGGCGATGACCCCGTCGGACAGCGCCTCGGCGTACCCCTTGATCGTGGTCAGCGGCGTGCGCAGCTCGTGCGAGACGGACAGCAGGAAGTCGCGTTGCCGGCCCTCGCTGGTCGCGAGCGCCGCGGTCAGGCCGTTGAGCGCGTGCGCCAGCTCCTCCACCTCGGCGGGCGCCTCCGGTTGCACCCGCACGGTCCGGTCCCCGGCGGAAAGCCGTACCGCCGCGGCGGCCGCGTGCCGGATCGGCCGGGCCAGCCGGCCGGCCAGCAGCACGCCGGCCACGGCGCCGGCGGCGAGCCCGGCGAGCAGCGCCCACCACAACCCGCGCAGCAGCGCCAGCCCGCCGCCCAGGCCGGCCGCCCCGGTCTTGGCGAGCAGGATGCCGCTGCCCGGCCGGTCCGGCAGCGGGCGGCCCTCGACCAGCATCAGCCGGCCGTTGACGAGCGCGGCCTGGTTGCTCACCGTCAGGCCCGCGGCGACCGCTTTCACCAGCCGCGGCGGTACCGTCCCCTTGCTCGCCAGCTTGCCGTCGGCGACCAGGAACACGGTGAACCCGCGGGTGCGCAGCTGCTGGACGATCCGGTCCTCGCCCGCCGGCCGGGGCCGCGTGTTGATCAGGGCGGCGGCCAGCTCGGCCTGTTGCGCCAGGCCCTCCCGGGTGGCCCGGTTGGTTTCCCGCAGCGCGAGAGGGGCGGCGACCAGCGCGGTGACCAGTACCGACACCAGGGCGACGAGGCAGGTGACCAGTACCGCGCGGGAGGTGAGCTTACGCATCAGCGGTGTAGCCGACCCCGCGTACCGTGCGGATCACGCTGCCCGACGCGCCGAGCTTCGCCCGTACCTGCGCGACGTGCACGTCCACCGTGCGGGTACCGGCATGCGCCGCGTACCCCCACACCGAGGCGAGCAGCTCCTCCCGCGTGTACACCCGGCCCGGCCGGTGCAGCAGGTGCGCCAGCAGGTCGAACTCGGTCGGGGTCAGCGCGACCGGTACCCCGCCGGCCTGCACCGACCGGCGTCCGGGATCGAGCACGATGCCACCGGCCTGCCGGACCCGCTCGCCTTCGGGTGGGCCGGCGGTCCGGCGCAGTACCGCCTTGATCCGGGCGACCAGCTCGCGCGGGCTGAACGGCTTGGTGAGGTAGTCGTCGGCGCCCTGCTCCAGGCCGAGGATCCGGTCGATCTCGTCGTCGCGGGCGGTCAGGAACAGCACCGGCGTCCAGTCGCCGCCGGCCCGCAGCTGCTGGCAGATCTCGGTACCGGTCAGCCCCGGCAGGCCGATGTCCAGTACGCAGGCGACCGGGCGCAGCTTGCGGGCGGCGGCCAGGCCCGCGCTGCCGTCGTACTCGACGTGTACCCCGAAGCCCTCCCGGGTCAGGTACATCCGGACCAGGTCGGCGATCGGCCGCTCGTCCTCCACGACGAGGACCAGTGGCCGACGGCCGGTCAGCGCGGGGTCAGCACACCGTTCGGGGAATGTACGAGCCGCACGCTGCGGGCCGGGGCTACGCGGCCGCGAGGGGCTGGGTTGCCGCCTGGAAGACGTAGCCGAAGGTCTCGTCGAGGTGCCAGACCGCATCCGGGTGGCGCACCTTGATCGTGAACCGTTCCCGGATCCCGTCGATCGCGGTGGCCGCCAGCTGCACCGAGGTCTGCAGCGGATCGGGCGCCCACCGCACGTGGGCCAGCTCGTGGATCGGCGCGTCCAGGTGCAGGCGCAGCTTGTGCACCAGCCGGCTCTCGTGCGTCACGACGAGCCGGTTGCGGGTGAGGACGAGCAGGTACTCGCCGGCCAGCGGCCGGTCGGCACGGGTACACCGGGTGACCAGCAGGACGGGATCGGCACCCAGGCAGCGGCGGAACACCGGAAGGTGACGGCTGATCGTGGGCATGTCCAGGCCGGCATCGGCGGCGGCGGGAAGAAATGTCCGGGCGAACGCGTCCATGCCCGGGTAAACGAGAGGTGTCAAGCAGCGGTACGGACCGTGTCGGACACATCGGACAGCCTGTCCGGCTAGGCGAGCTCCAGGATCGTCGCGTTCGCCATGCCGCCGCCCTCGCACATGGTCTGCAGGCCGTACCGGATGCCGCCGTCGCGCATCTGCCCGAGCAGCGTGGTCATCAGCCGGGCGCCGGAGCCGCCCAGCGGATGACCGAGCGCGATAGCCCCGCCGCGCGGGTTGAGCCGGGCCGGGTCGGCGCCGGTCTCCGCGAGCCACGCCAGGGGTACCGGGGCGAACGCCTCATTGACCTCGAAGACCCCGATGTCGGCGATGCTCAGTCCGGCGCGGCGCAGGGCCTTCGCGGTGGCCGGGATCGGCGCGGTCAGCATGACCACCGGGTCGTCGCCGGTGACCACGGCGGTGCGGATCCGCGCGAGCGGGGTCAGCCCGTGCGCCGCGGCCCAGTCCGCTGACGTGATCGCGAGCGCCGCGGCGCCGTCGGAGATCTGCGACGCCGAGCCCGCCGTCACCACCCCGTCCGCGCGGAACGGCGTCTTCAGTTCGCCCAGCTTTTCCAGCGTCGAGTCGCGCCGGACGCCCTCGTCGTGCTTGACCGAGTCGACCGGCACGATCTCCGCGTCGAACGCGCCGGCGTCCTGCGCGGCGGCCGCCTTGGCGTGGCTGTCCAGCGCGTACCAGTCGAGCTGCCGGCGGGACAGGCCCCACCGCGCCGCGATCATCTCGGCACCCACGCCCTGGTTGAACGGTACCGTCGCGCCGTCGTCAAACCCGTCGACGCCGGCGTACCGCGCGTGCACCAGCGGCCCGAACGGCAGGCCCGGTCCGGAGCCGCCCGCCGCGCCCATGGGTACCCGGGTCATCGACTCCACCCCACCGGCCACGACGAGGTCGGCCTGCCCGGACACCACCGCGGCCGCCGCCACGTGCACCGCCTGCTGGCTCGACCCGCACTGCCGGTCCACGGTCGTCGCCGGTACCGTCTCCGGCCAGCCGGCCGCCAGCACCGCGCTGCGACCCACGTTCCACGCCTGCTCGCCGACCTGGGAGACGCAGCCCCAGACCACGTCGTCGACCTCGGCCGGGTCGAAGCCGGCCCGCTCGGCGAGCGCGCGCAGCACGTGCGCGGACAGGTCGACCGGGTGGATGCCGGCCAGGCCGCCGCCCCGCCGGCCGACCGGGGTACGCACCGCTGCGACGATCACCGCGTCCGGCATGGTTACTCCTCGGTAGGTCCGCTGCTCCGATGCTAGTCCACGCCGTGGCATGCTGGGCCGGTGGAGCTTCGCCCCGGCGCCATGCCCGACCAGCCCGAGGACCCGGCGTCGCCCGCCCCGGCGCCCGCGCCGCCCGGCCCGGTCGAGTTCCGCGTGGACCCCCGGCTGGCCGCCCTCAAGGTGGCCGGTGCCGTCATCTTCCTCCTGCTCGCGGTGGTTTTCCGGGGAGATCCGGGACGCACCGCGTTCGCCGCGGCCGGCGGCGCGCTGCTGGGCGGCTACGCGCTGCGCGACCTGATCGCGCCGCGCCGGCTGGCCGCCGACGCCGACGGGGTCACCGTTGTCGTCGGGTTCGCCGGCCGTCGCCGGCTGGCCTGGTCGCAGATCGAGCGGGTCCGCGTGGACGAGCGGCGTCGCCTCGGTACCCGGTCCGAGCTGCTCGAAATCGACACCGGCGAGACGCTGCACCTGTTCAGCGGATACGACCTGGGGGTACCGGTCTGGCAGGCGGCCCGGGCCCTGGCCGCGCTCGCCCCACCGGGGCTGACGACACTGCCCGACCCGGGTTAGGCTCCGCGCGCCGTCTGACCGGGGAGGACCGCGTGGCGCCGGAGATTGCGCAGGGCCGGGAGGCCAGAGAGGCCTGGCGCGCGCTGAGCCCGCAGGCGCGCGAGGCCGCGTTCGCGGCCGCGAAGCGGGGCGTCGCGCCGGCCGACCCGGGTATCGCCTGGGCGGCCGCCGGGTACGGGCGGCTGATGGCGCGCCGGCTGCGAATCCTGCGGCTGTTCGTCCCGTTCCTGTTCGTCCTCCTCGTGCTACCGGTCGCGCGCTCGCTCGGGCTGCGCTCCGACGCCGTGCTCTCCGGTCTGTGCATCGTCGTGCTCGCCGGGCTGGTCGCCCTGGTCGCCCGCACCGGCCGGTACCAGCGGCTGCACTCCAGTGGCCTGCTCGGCATCCAGGCGGCCGGGCTCGGCATGGCAGCGCCCGCGACCAGCCCGCAGGCGTGGCAGGCGGTCCAGTCCGAGTTCACCGTCCCGTACCAGGCCCGGGTACCGGTGGCCGGACCGGTCGCGCGTCCGGTTGCTGATGCGGCTGCTGCCGGTACCAGAGAAGTGCCGGTGCGGCGCGGACCGGTCGTGAAGGCGTTCGCCCTCCTCGCGGGCCTGGGTCTGATCTTCTGGCTCGCCGCCCTGGCGGCGCCCGGGACGAGTGTGATCGCGGCGGCCTACACCACGGTCGTCGGGCTCCTCCTCTACGCGGCCTGGCCGGCGCTGCGGCACCCGGTCCTGGCCCGCTTCACGCCGGCCGGTTGGGACCTGCCCACGGTCGGGATGGGCGGGCCGTGGGCCGGTGTGCGGGAGATCCGGGTGCGGCCGATCTCCACCCGCGGACTCGCCGGGAGCCTGCCGCTGGCCACGTACCGGGCCGTCGCGCTGATGGTGGACAACCCCGACGAGCAACTCGCCCGGCTGCCCTACCTGCGCCGCGCGCTGGTCCGGCGGACCATGAAGAGGTACGGCTCGCCGGCCGTCATCGTGGCCACGCCGGGGCGGACCATTCCGCTCCCGGAGCTGATCGTGCTCCTGCAGCACTACACGGACGCGCCGGTGACGTGGACCTGAGGGCGGGAGGGCGGATGGCACAGCACGGCGACACGGTGCTCGCCGACCGGGAGGCGGCGCTGGCGGCCTGGCGCGCGCTACCGGCGCAGAGCCGGCGGCGGGCCTGGCAGGCGGCGGCCAAGCCGGAACCGATCGACGATCCGCAGCTGGCGGCGGTCGTCGCGCGGTATGCGACCGCGATGCGCAGCCAGGTACCGGCCGGGCTCCTCGTCGTGTCCCTCGCGCTGCTGTTCGCCTGGTTGGCCGTGGCGCTCTACTGGATCACCCACGGCCGGACCGGTTTCGGCGTGGTACTGGCCGCCATCGGCGTGATCGCGGCCGGGCTGAGCATCGGGGCGTTGCAGGTGCGCCAGGCCAACTACGACCGGCTGTACGCCTGCGCGGTGACCGGACCGGCGGCGGCCGGCGCCGCCCGCCCGCGCGCCCGGGCCCGGCTACGCGGCGGAAAGCTGGCCCGTCTGCCAGAGGGTGAGCAGGCCGAGCAGGGCGACCGCGCCGATCAGGACGCCGACCTGGATGGTGGTCCGGTTGGCCCGGGGAGCGTAGGCGACGCCGGCACCGACCAGCCCGCCGGTGACCAGGCCGCCGAGGTGGCCGGCGATGGAGATGCCGGGCACGGTCAGCGTGAAGATCAGGTTGATCACGATGACCGGCAGGACCGACGAGGTACTGAGCCGTAGCCGGCGCAGCGCCACGAACAGGACCGCGAACAGGCCGAAGATCGCCGTCGACGCGCCGGCCGACAGCGCGCCCGGCTGGAAGAGGTATGCGGCCACGTTGCCGCCCAGCCCGCACACCAGGTAGATCGCGAGGAACCGGGCCGGCCCGAACATCGACTCCAGCGCCCGGCCGAGTATCCACAGCGCCCACATGTTGAACAGCAGGTGGATGAGGCCGAAGTGCATGAACATCGCGGTGAACAGCCGGTAGTACTCACCGTCGGCCACCCCGCACGGCACCGTGACCCCGCCCGCGTCGCACTGGCCGAGCACGGCCAGCTTGTCCATCAGCGGGGTGGCGCCGCCGATCAGGCCGCCCAGTGACCGGCCGTACAGCGCCGCGCCGCTGTTCTTCGCCGACGCCACCGAGAGCAGCAGCATCAGGATGTTGATCGCGACGAACGTGATCGTCACGTAGCCGCGCTGACCGAGGGCGCTCGCGCCGAACGCGGTACGCGGCTGGCGCTGGGTGCGCCGGCCCTCCGTGACACACTCCGGGCACTGGTGGCCGACCGCCGCGTCGCGCATGCAGTCCGGGCAGATCGGCCGGTCGCAGCGGGTACACCGGACGTACGTCTCCCGGCCGGGGTGCCGATAACAGACCGGTACGCCGACCGGGGAGACGTCGCGTGTCATGCGTTGAAGGTTAGCGGCTCAGCTTCCGCGCTGCGGCGGCCGAGGCGCCGCAGCGCCGGGGTCCCGCAGCGCCGGGGTGCCTTGGCGCCGGGGTGCCTTGGCGCCGGGCCCGCGGAGCGGGCGCCGACATCAACGCTGGATTTCGACGCGTTCGAGGACGACGTCCTCCACCGGGCGGTCGCCCGCGCCGGTGCGGGTGTTCGCGATCGAGTCGACGACCTTGCGGCTGTCGTCGTCGGCCACCTCGCCGAAGATCGTGTGCTTGCCGTTGAGCCACGTGGTCGGGCCGACGGTGATGAAGAACTGCGAGCCGTTGGTACCCGACCCATCGCGCTGCTTGCCGGCGTTGGCCATGGCCAGCAGGTACGGCCGGGTGAACTGGAGGTCCGGGTGGATCTCGTCGTTGAACTGGTACCCGGGCCCGCCGGTGCCGGTACCCGTCGGGTCGCCACCCTGGACCATGAACCCGCTGATCACCCGGTGGAAGATGGTGCCGTCGTAGTACGGCCCGCTACCGCGGTTCCCCGTGCGCGGGTCGCTGTACTCCTGGGTACCTTCGGCCAGCCCCACGAAGTTGCGGACGGTCTTCGGCGCATGGTTGTCGAACAGCTCGACACGGATCGCGCCGGCGTTCGTGTGCAGTACGGCGGTCGTCACGCCTGTGCTCCTTCGCTTCTCGTGTTGATCCGAGGCAATCCTGCCATCTGTCCGATCCGGCAGCGCACGCGCACCCAAAGGGGCAGTATGTCGGTTGGGGGCACCCATACCGGGGGTACCGGTGCCGACAGGAGGTGGAGTAGGTGTTCGGACGGCGAAAGGCGAAGACCCACGGCCAGCTGATGCGCGCCGAGTTGAGCGAGGGGTTCGGGCATCTCTGGCAGGCCGCGACGCACGCCGCCGGAGGCTTGGGGGCTACGGTTGGCCCGAAGTGGGACACCGCCAAGGGGCACTTTCCGCCCAGCATCGGCAAGGCGCGTACGGCCGCGGCGCACGGCCTCGACACGACCCTGACAGCGTTTGCGCCGTTGCTGATTGCGGCGCGCGACGGTGCCACAACCGCAACGAACAAGGCCAGGAAGGCCAAATCAAAGGCTGGGAAGAAGGAGTCGGGCATGTCGCGTAAGCGAACGACCCTGCTGGTCGGACTGCTGGCGGCGGGTGCCGCCGCGGGGGCGGCGGGAGCAATGATGGCGCGCCGGCGCAATCGGGCCAAGTGGGACGAGTACGAGCAGCGCGGCATCCAGGCCGCCCGGCAGGGCGCCAAGTCGATGCTCGACTCCGCACAGTCCACTTTGGACAAGAGCGCCCAGCGTACCGAGAGCACGCTGGCGTCCACCAAGGAAACCGCCAACCTCTTCGCCGAGCAGGCCGCTGGTAGCACCGCGGCGCGCGCGGGCGAGGCGATCGAGCACGGCAAACCCAAGGCCGATCAGTTCGCCGAGAAGGCTGCGACCATCTCCAAGAACAGCCGGAACTGATTCCTAGAACCACGCCGTCGGTCCGTGCTTCCCGCCGGGCCGGCGGTGTGGCCTGTCCGGCGGCGCTGTTGCGCCGTGGCGCCCGCCTCGGCTTCCCGGATCTTGGACGCCGCCACCCCCTGCGGGGGGTGCAAGCGTCCAAGATCTCGCTGCCAGCGGCGGCCCTTGCGCCTCGATAGGCTGGCCTGGCTCGATAGGCTGGCTCGGTGGGTCTGCTGCTGCGCGATGTCCAGCTCGGCGACGTCGACGCGTACGTGCGGATGCGGTGCGACCCGGTGATGATGGCCGAGCTGGGTGGGCCGCTGCCGCGCGAGGGCATGCCGACCAAGGTCCGGCAGGACGTGGAGAGCGTCGCCGCCGGTACCGCATGGGTCAAGATGATCGTGCCGGACGGCACCGGTACCGTGGCCGGCACCGTGGCGCTGTGGTCCCACGAGGAGGATGGCGCGACGATCTCCGAGATCGGCTGGATGGTGCTGCCGGAGCACCAGGGCCGCGGATACGCCAAGTGGGCCGTCCGCACGGTGCTCGAACAGGCCCGCGACGCCGACGCCTGGGGCCTGGTGCACGCGTTTCCCGGGGTCACCAACGCCGCGTCCAACGGCATCTGCCGCTCGGTCGGCTTCACGCTGCTCGGCGAGCGCTACGTGACGTTCGCCGACCGGGTACTGCGGACCAACCACTGGATGATCGACCCGCGCAAGCTCTAGAGCCAGCCGTTCTTGCGGAACACCCGGTACAGCACGATCGAGGCGAGCACGCAGAACGCGATCGTCGTCGGATACCCGTACTTCCAGTTCAGCTCCGGAAAAGTGCGGAAGTTCATGCCGTAGATACCGGCGACCGAGGTCCACACGGCGGCGATACCGGCCCAGGCCGCGATCTTGCGCATGTCGTCGTTCTGCTCGACGCTGACCTGGGCCAGCCGGGCCTGCAGGATGGAGTCGAGCAGCTGCTCGAAGGTCTGGACCTGCTCGACGGTACGGGTCAGGTGGTCGGTCACGTCGCGGAAGTAGCGCCGGATCTCCTTGGGTACCTCGGGCAGCCGGCCCGCGCCGATCGCCCCGAGCGGCCGCTGCAGCGGTACCACCGCGCGCCGGAACTCGACGAGTTCCCGCTTGAGCTGGTAGATGCGCTGGACGTTGCCGCGCACCCCGGACCGGCCGAACACGATCTCCTCCAGCTCGTCCAGGTCGACCTCGACCGCCTCGGCAACCTCGACGTACGAGTCGACGATGCGGTCGTAGACGGCGTGGGCGACCGACCAGGGACCGTGCGCGAGCAGTTCGGGCCGGGCTTCGAGCATCGCGCGTACCGGCGCCAGTTCGCCGCCGCTGCCGGTGCGGATCGTGATGACGAAGTGCTGCCCGAGGAACAGCGACACCGAGCCGGTCTCGACCACCTCGGAGGATTCGGTCAGCTCGGTGTGCTCGACGTACCGGGTGGTCCGGATGACCGCGAACGTCATGTCGCCGTACCGTTCGATCTTCGGCCGCTGGAACTCCTTGAGCGCGTCCTCGATGGTCAGTTCGTGCAGCTCGAAGGTGTTGGCGATGTCGGCGAGCTCGTCCTCGCGCGGCTCGTGCAGGCCGAGCCAGACGAACGCCTGCGGCCGGCGGCGCGCCTCGACCAGCGCCTCTTCGTAGTGCCAGGGCCCGGGCTCGCGCTCCCCGGCCACGTAGAGCGCGCAGTCCACAATGGCGCTGTGCCCGGAGTGTGTGTGCAGCCGCGCTGCGGAACCCTCGCCGTGGCCGGTACCCAATATCCGGGTGACCGCGCTGAGCGCGCGCGACAGCCCGCGGTGATCGCGCTGGTCAGCCATTGTTCCCACCTCCTGCAGCGTGTGGTCCTACGCCGACAAGGTAGGCACCGGGCGGACCGGCCGCAGATGGGGGGTGGGGGAGCGGTCGGCCCGCCCGGTGCCGTTGGGGGCGGGGGTTATGCCTGAGGGGCGAATAGTGACGCCCGGTGGATTTTGATCCATGCCGGCGGCGCGACGGAACCGTTACCCGACGGCTATTTACTGTCAGAAACCCGACAGAGCCATCAATCGCGCTTCTGCACCTCGCGGACCGCGTCGGCCAGCCGCCGTACGCCTTCCTCGGCCTGGTCGGGCGTCACCGCGCAGAACGCCAGCCGCAGCGCGTGGTGGCCGCCCTCCAGCAGGAAGTCGCTGCCCTTGACGACCGCGACACCCCGGGCCGCAGCCGCCGGTACCAGCAGGTCGACCTCGACATCGGCGGGCAGCTCGACCCAGAGGAAGTAGCCGCCGCCCGGCATGGTGAACCGGATCCCCGGAATGTGCTCGCGCAGCGCCGCGGCCAGCCGCTCGGCCCGCTCGGCGAGCGCGGTGCGGATCGTGACGATCGAGCGGTCCAGGTCGCCGGCCGCGCAGAACTGGTACACGATGCCCTCGGCCACCTGGCCCGGCGAGATGTAGAGGTTGGTGGCGTTCTTCGCGATCTCGCCGATCAGCGTGGCCGGGCCGACGAGGTACCCGACCCGCACGCCCGGGCACACCGTCTTGGTGAAGCTCGACGCGTGTACCACCGACCCGCTCGTGTCCAGCGACAGCAGCGACGCCGGCGGTGCCGCGGTGAACCCCAGCTCCGCGTACGGGTCGTCCTCGAAGACCGTGAAGCCGTACTGCGCCGCCAGGTCCAGCAGCGCCTGGCGCTTGGCCAGCGACAGGGTGACCCCGGCCGGGTTCTGGAAGTTCGGGATGATGTGCGCGAGCTTCGGGCGTACCCCCGACTCCAGCAGCGCCCGCAGCTCGTCGATGTCGATGCCGTCCTCGGCCAGCGTCACCTGGTGTACCTGCGCGCCGCGCTGGCGCAGGCTGAGCAGCGTCCGGTCGTAGGTGGGCTTCTCCACGACCACTGCGTCGCCCGGCCGTACCAGGTGGTCGAACAGGAACGCGTCGGCCTGCAGCGAGCCGTTGGTGACCAGCACCTGCTCGACGGCGACCCCGTGCTTGTTCGCGATCCACTTGCGCAGCGGCGGGTACCCGACGGACGTGCCGTAGGCGGTGATCCCGGCCGGATCCCAGTCGAAGGCGCGCGCCGCCGCGGCCCGCAGGCCGGCGACGTCGACGATGTCCAGGGAAGGTGCGCCGCGGGCGAACGAGATCAGCTGCTCGGAGGTCATGACTGCCAAGCGTACGGGGCCCGGCTGGGCCTCTGGCACTCGCTCCGCTCGTGCGGCGCCGAGGCTCCTCAGGCGGCGTCTTCCCTCGTCGCTGCGCTCCTCGGTCCAGACACCGCCCGCCTCGGCGCCCGCCCGGCAGGGGTTGCGGCTAGGCCGCGGCGGGCGTGCGCTGCTGGGTCCAGACGCGCAGGATGTCGCGTACCGAGATCACGCCGAGCACGTCGCCGTCGTCGAGCACCACGAGGTGGCGGAACCCGCCGCGTACCATCGCGGTGGCCGCCTCCTCCAGCGTCCAGTGCGGGTTGGCGTAGACCACGTCCCAGGTCAGGTGGGACTCCGCCCGCTCCACGTCCGGATCCAGGCCACGGCCGATGGCGTTGAGCATGTCGCGTTCGGTCATGATCCCGACGCCCTCGCCGTCCGGATCGAGTACCACGGCCGAGCCGACCCGCCGCTGGGTCATCAGCGCGGCGACCTGGCGCAGGGTATGGGTCGGTCCGACCACGAGCACGGCCTTGTTCATCGCGTCGCGCACCTGCATGGCCTTCACCTCCGCGTCGGACGTTACGGACATCGTGCGGTCCCCGGGGTCACTTCTCAAGTCTTGCGTTCCGTAGGATTTCTCCGGTGGGCGAACCGCTGGTCTGCGTAGCAGCACTGATCTTCGACGCGCAGGACCGGTTGTTCATGGTTCGGCGCGCCGCCGGGTCGTCGCTGTTTCCCAGTTGCTGGGACGTGGTGGGCGGCCACGTCGGGCCCTGCACGAGGGCGGAGCCGGACAGCGGATGAACGTCTGACGGCCGGGAGCTATCCTGCGGCTCGTGAACGTCGTCATCCTCGCCGCCGGACTCGGTACCCGGCTGGGCCGGCCGCACCCCAAGCCGCTGACCCCGCTCGCCGACGGCCGCAGCATCCTGCGCCAGCAGCTGGACCACCTGCGCGGGTACTTCGGTCCGGCGGTGCGGATCACCATCGTGGTCGGGTTCAAGCTGGGCCTGGTCATGGAGGCGGCCGCGGGTGACGCGTCGTTCGTCTACAACGAGCTCTACGACCAGACCAACACGTCCAAGAGCCTGCTCAAGGCGCTGCGGCTGGCCCCGCCGGGTGGGGTGCTCTGGCTCAACGGCGACGTCGTGTTCGTACCCGGCCTGCTCGACGCCCTGCAACCGCACCTGGCCGCCGACCGGTCCTTCGTCGCGGTGAACACCGACAGCGTCGCCGACGAGGAGATCAAATACACCCTCGACGGCGACGGGTACGTCAAGGACCTGTCCAAGCAGGTCACCGGCGGGCTCGGCGAGGCGGTCGGGATCAACTACGTCGCGGCCGCCGACCGGGACGTGCTGATCGAGCACCTGGACCAGTGCGCCGACACCGACTACTTCGAGCGCGGCCTGGAGACCGCGATCGCCGAGGCCGGGCTGCGCGTGGCGGCGGTGGACATCAGCGCGTACGGCTGCGTCGAGGTCGACTTCGAGCCCGACCTGGAGCGGGCCAACCGGCTGCGGGTCGGCACGTGACGGCACCGACCGCGACCGACTTCCTGGCCACCAACCGGGGCGGCGGCCTGTTCACCGAGACGGTCAACCAGCGCCTCGGGGCATACCTGTCCGTCGCCGCCTACCGGCGGCACCTCGCGCCCACCGCGCTGACCCTGGCCAACCTGGTGATCGGCCTGGGCACGTCGGTCGCGGTCGCGGCGCTCGCCCCCCGGATGGCCGCCGGTACCGTGCCCGCCCTCGCGGTCGGGCTCGGCGCGCTGGTGCTCTGGCACCTGGCGTACTCGCTGGACTGCGCCGACGGCCAACTGGCCCGGGTCACCGGCCGCAGCAGCCCGGCCGGGGCGCGCGTCGACGTGCTCTGCGACGTGGCACTGCAGATCTCCCTGGTCGCGGCGGTGTCCACGGTCGCGGCCGCGTATCACGCGGTACCCGTCTGGCTGGTCGCGGCGTTCGCCGGTACCTGGATGGTCAACCTGGTCACCTCGGTGATGCAGCAGGGCACGGCCGCGCGCAGCCTGGTGACGTCGCGCTCGCCGGTGGTACGGGCGGTGAAGCTGGTCCGCGACTACGGCGCGGTGGTGACCGTGCTGGCCCTCGCGATCGCGCTCGTACCGCGCTGGACGGTCTGGGTGATGGCCGCGTTCACGGTGGTCAACGGGCTGTTCCTGGTGGCCTCGATCGGCGCGGCCGCGCGGGCCAGCCTGCCGCCCGCCGAGGGCTGACCGGTGCCCACCCGGGGCGCCCGCTGGGTGGCCGCCGGCCTCGCCGACCAGGTCGTCATCGCCACCGCCAACGCCGGTGCCACGCTGCTCGCCGCGATCGCGATCCGGCCCGAGTCGCGGGCCGGCGGGCTGCTGCTCACCATCGGGCTGGGGTACCTCGTCGTCGGGCTCAACCGCGAGTTCATCGGCAACGTCCTGCTCGCCCAGGTGTCCCGGCTGGACGGCGCCGAGCGGGACCGGATGGTACGCAACGCGCTCGCGGCCGCGTTCGTCGTCGGTTGCCTCGCGGCGCTGGTACTGCTGGCGGTGTGGGCGTTCTGGCGGCATCCGGTACCAAAGGCGGACCTGCAGGACCTGGTGTGGCTGGCACCGTTCCTGCCGGCGATCCTGGTGCACGACACCGGCCGGTACGTGTACCTGTCCGACCGGGCGCCGGCCCGCGCGCTGCAGATCGACCTGGTGTGGATCACCGTGCAGGTCGCGCTGCTGGTGGCGGGCGGGCTGACCGTCGGGTTACCGCCGTGGCTGCTGCCGCTGAGCTGGGGCGTCGGCGCGGTCGTCGGGGCGGGCGTGTTCCTGGTGCTGACCCGGATCCCGGCCTGGCGCGGCGAACCGCGGCGGTGGCTGGCCGAGACCCGTAGGCTCGCCGGCTGGTTCACCGCGACCGGCGTGGTCGGGCAGTTGCAGGTACAGGTGGTCGGGTTCGTGGTGACCGGGCAGCTCACCCCCGACCAGCTGACCTACCTGCGGGCCGGGCAGACCACGCTGCTGCAGCCGGCGCAGAACTTCGTCACCGCGATGATGGGGCTGCTGGTACCCCGGGTGTCCCGGCTGGCCGGGCGGGGCGACGCGGCCGGGTTGCGGCGGCAGACCGAGCGGCTCGCGCTGGCGTTGGCGGGCCTCGCCGCGGTCATGGTGGCGGTACTGGTGCCGCTGGCGCACCTGCTCATCCGGTACGTGCCGCGGCTGGCGCACATCGACGTGCTGATCTTGCCAATCAGCGTGCAGGCCGGCATCTACCTGATCCAGGTGCCGTTCGCCGCGGCGATCCGTGGGATGCAGCGCGGCCGGCTGCTGTTCCTGCAGTACTGCGTCTTCACCGCGACCAGCCTGACCGGGCTCGTGATCGGGGCGGCGACGGCCGGGCTCACCGGTGCCGCGTGGGGCCTGACCACCGGGGCCGCGGTGGGGCTGGCCGTGTTCGTGGCGCTCTACGCCTGGGCGGTCGCCAGGGTGCGCTCGGCCGGCCCGGAGGCGGCGGACGCGGTACCGAACAGCAGGAACGCCTCGCCGGCCAGCAAGTAGACCCACATCGTGCCGCCGGTGTTGCCGAGCAGCCAGTCGGCCGTCGGCACCGTCACCACCGAACCGAGCGCGGCGATCGTGAACCAGGCCGGCGGCCCACGCCGTCCCGGCCCCGCCCGGCGCCGTCCCGGCCCCGTCCCGCGGATCGCGTGCCAGCACATCAGGACCAGACCGACGAGGAAGGCGAGCACGCCGAGGATTCCGCCGCGACGCAGCGCGCCGACGAACGCGTTGTCGGTGGTGAGCTTCGGCCGGTCCTTGGGGTCGACGGCGGTGTCGGTGCGGATCACGTACCCGCGCGCGTACTTCGCATCGCCCAACGCCTTCTGCACCACGTCGTCGGCGCGGAACTCGCGCCACACCTGCGCCCAGGTCGCGGTGCGGCCGCTGGTCACGTCGGCCTGCTCGCCGTACCGCTTCGAGGTGAGGAACGCCCAGCCGCCCGAGGCCAGCGTGACGACCACGACGAGCCCGATGGGCACGAGCGCGGTCGCCAGCCACCGGGGCGGGCGGCGCCGCCAGACCAGTACCGCATGGATCAGCGCCGCCGCGCCGAGGTACCCGACGCCGGTGCGCGAGTTCGCCAGCGGCAGGATCACCGCCGGTACCGCCAGCGCCGCGTACCGCTGCCAGCGGGCGAACGTGTCGTCCGCGCCGATCCGCACCGCGACGAGCACGGTCAGCAGCGCGATCGAGTTCGGGTGGTACAGCAGCCCCGGCCCGCCCCAGAACCGGTACTCCATGTGCTCGCCCCACTTGTTGTGCGGCACCACGTGGACCGCCGAAAGGGCGTTGCCGGACCCGACCAGGAACAGCAGCCCGAGCGCGCACAGGAACGCCGCGGTGATCCCGATCGACAGATCCGCGCCGGAGCGCCGGGTAGCCACCACGATCGCCATCGCGGCCAGCGTGAACAGGCCGGCGTAGATCAGCCGCTGTACCGCGACGGCCGGGTGCCACACGAGCGCGGCGCCGAGGGTACCCAGCAGCCAGTACGCCAGGCCCAGCCAGGCCGCGCCGAGCCGGGGCAGCCCGGCCAGGTTGCGCAGCCACGGGAACGTCCACACCAGGAACAGCAGGCCCTCGGCCAGCAGCAGCACCCACACCACCACCGGCGTGTCGGTGTACGCCCAGCTCAGGATGCCGGCCGTGGTGAACAGCGCGCCGACGAGGAACCCCGACACGGTCAGCCCGCGCAGCGTCAGCGCGAACCCGACCAGCGCCATCGCGAACCCGGCCGCGAGGAACGCGGACAGCCCGTCGACCGCGCTCGTCTGCGGCGTGTGGCGCAGCGCCTCGACCAGCCCGGCGGCCGCCGCGACGCTCGCGCCGGCCAGCAGCGCGACGCGGTGCCGCGGCGTCCACCGGTCCGGGTCGAGCAGCGGCGGTACCGGCCCGGCGCCGGCATCAAGAAGGCTCCTCACGAGCCAGCAGAGTATCGCGTCACGCTCCGGTAGATGTCGAGGAGCCGGGCGGTGATCAGCTCCGGGGTGAAGGTGCTCTCGTAGCGCTTGCGGGCCAGCGGCGCGCGCTCCGCCGCGCCGGCGGCGGCCACCGGGAGCGCTTCGGCCAGCGCGTCGACCGTCGGGGGTACCGTCCAGCCGGCGTCGCCGACGAGGTACGGGATGCCGCCGAGGTCGGTACCCAGCACCGGCCGGCCGGCGGCGAGCGCTTCGAGGATCACCGTGGGCAGCACGTCGTGCCACGTCGACGGAGCGAGCACGACGGCACTGGCGCGCATGGCCGCCAGTACCCCCTCATGGTCCTGGGGTCCGAGAAAGACCACGTCGGGCCGCGACTCGACCAGCGACCGCAGCGGCCCGTCACCGGCGACGCGCAGCGTGCCCACCGGGTTGCGCGACCAGGCGTCCAGCAGCAGCGGCAGGCCCTTCTCGGCGCTGAGCCGGGCGGCGAACAGGAACCCCTCGCCCAGCGGCGCCGGCGGCCCCGGATCGGGCGTGGCGTTGGGCTTGACCACGATCCGCTCGTCCGGGATGCCGAAGTCGCGCAGGTGCTCGGCGATCGCGCCGGTCAGCGCGATGTACCGGTCGACGCTGCGCCACGTGCCGCGGTGCACGGCCAGCGCGGCGGCCATCACCGCGCTCTGCGCGCGGGAGCCGCGGTAGCAGGAGTGCACGACCGCGGGCAGCGGGAACGCCCGGCCGCGGCAGTCGTGGCAGATGTGGCCGTCGCGGAAGTACAGCGCGTTGGCGCAGACCTGGCGGTAGTTGTGCACGGTGTGGACGACCGGCAGGCCGTGGGCATGTGCGGTCCGCACGATCCAGGGGGAGATGAGGGGGTACGGGTTGTGCAGGTGGAGCAGGTCCGGTTTGTGCTCTCGGATCAGTGCGGCCAGCTCGCGCTGGGCGGGCGCCGCGCGGATCGGCGAGACCGGCAGCAGTGCCTTCTGTACCGCCGGGAGCGTACCGATCTCGTCCGAGCTTCGTAGGAAGGGTATGACCTCGACCCCGGCCGCACGCAGCTGTGCGATCTCGGTGTCGACGATGCGGTTCTCCCCGGACGGCTGGGCAGAGGAGTAGCGGTTGTGCGCGACGACGACCTTCATGGCGAGTTGAGGTTAACTTGTGGGCATGCCGGAGCTGCCCGAGGTCGAGGCGCTCGCCGCGTACCTGCGCGAGCGCGCCGTCGGCCACACCGTCGACCGGATCGAGGTCGCGGCGATCAGCGCGCTGAAGACCTACGATCCGCCGGTGTCGGCGGTGGCCGGGTCGCCGTTCCTCGACGCCGGGCGGCACGGGAAGTTCCTGGACATGTCGGTCGGCGACCTGCATCTGGTGGTGCACCTGGCGCGGGCCGGCTGGCTGCACTACCGGGAGCAGCTGTCCGCCACGCCGCTCAAGCCGTCCGGGAAGGGGCCGATCGCGCTGCGGGTGCGGCTGTCCGACGGATCCGGGTTCGACCTGACCGAGGCCGGTACCCAGAAGAAGCTCGCCGCCTATCTGGTGCGCGATCCGGCCGGGGTGCCCGGGGTGGCCCGGCTCGGCCCGGATGCGCTCGCGGTGACCCGGGAGGAGTTCGAGCAGCGGCTCAAGCTGCGCCGCGGCCAGGTCAAGGGGGTACTGACCGAGCAGGAGATCATCGCCGGCATCGGCAACGCGTACTCCGACGAGATCCTGCACGCGGCCCGGATGTCGCCGTTCGCGATCACCGACCGGCTGCCCGCCGAGGCGCTCGACCGGCTGTACGCGGCGATGCGCGCGGAGCTGACCGACGCGGTGGACCGGTCGGTCGGGCGGAAGGCCGCCACGCTCAAGGGCGAGAAGCGCTCGGGCCTTGCGGTACACGCCCGGACCGGGCTGCCCTGTCCGGTCTGCGGGGACACCGTCCGGGAGGTGTCCTTCCACGACTCCAGCCTGCAGTACTGCCCGACGTGTCAGACCGGCGGCAAACCGCTGGCCGACCGAAGGCTCTCGCGGCTCGTCCGGTAGGCCCGCTGCCTGCGACGACGACGGTGTGGCGGCGGGCGGTTACAGTCGGTTCCGGTACCCGGTCTCGACACGAAGCGGTTGTCAGCACTAGTGTCGGCCGGTCAATGCCGTGCACAGAGGTTGCCGTGGCACACTGTGCACGCATGACGTGGCGACGGACCGTCCGCCGATCGTGTGGGCGTGAGCCGTTCTGGGCATCGGCAAGCTGTGTGACGTGCGTACGATCGCGGCGCGGGAGGACACACCGACGGTGACGACGAGCCTCCAACCACCGGCTACCAAACCGACCCGGAGAAGAATGACCGAGCCGAGCCTCGGGGACTCTTTCGAGATCATCCCGCCCGCCAACGGGGTGCCCCGATCGGCCTGGTTCCGTGCCCGCCGCCTGTCCACCTGGCACCGCCCGTACGCGGCAGCCCTGATAGTGCTCGACTACCTCGGCGTGGCGCTGGCCAACCTGACCACGATCTCCCTGCTCGGCGACGCGAACTCGAAGTTCCGCAGCCTGCACCCGCAGTTCACCACGCTCGTGTACGTGGTCATCCCGCTGGCCTGGCTGCTCGTGCTGTGGGGCAACGGCGCCTACGACCGCCGGTACCTCGGCATCGGCACCGACGAGTTCAAGCGGGTCATGCGAACGGCGGTCACGCTGACCGCGACGATCTCGCTGCTCGCCTTCCTCACCAAGACGGCCGAGGAGCTGTCCCGGCTGACCGTCGCGCTGTCCATGCTGGGCAGCCTCGTCTACGTGTCGACGCTGAGGTTCGCCGCCCGCCGGGTGCTGTCGCTGGCCCGCCGCAACGGGCACGCGTCGCACCGGGTACTGCTGCTGGGCTCGCTGTACGAGGCGCTGGAGGTGTACACGGCGGTCACCCGCAACCCGGCCGCCGGGATGTCACCGATCGCGATCCACGTCAGCGACGGGTACCCGTCGGCGCGGCACGTCGAGACACCGGTACCCGTCCACGCCGGGCGCGATGTCGTCTCGCTGGTCCGGGAACTGCGCGCGGACACCGTCGCGGTGTGCGGCTCGGCCAGCACCGAGCCCGGCGAGCTGCGCCGGCTGGCCTGGCAGTTGGAGGGCAGCGGGGTCGACCTCGTGGTCGCGCCGCAGCTGACCGACATCGCCGGGCCGCGGGTACACATCCGGCCGGTCGAGGGCCTGCCGCTGCTGTACGTGGAAGAGCCGACGCTGTCCGGGGTCGGCTGGCTGTTCAAGAACCTGCTCGACCGGTTCGTGGCGGCGCTCGGCCTGCTGCTGTTCTCGCCGGTCATGGTGGCCGTCGCGATCGGTATCCGGGCCGGCGACAAGGGTCCGGTGTTCTTCCGGCAGCGCCGGGTCGGCCGGGAGGGCAAGATCTTCTCGGTGTGGAAGTTCCGCACGATGTACGTCGACGCCGAGGAGCGGCGGGCCACGCTCGTCGACCAGAACGAGAGCGACGGGCTCTTCTTCAAGATCCGCGACGATCCCCGGGTCACCCCGTTCGGCCGGTTCCTGCGGGCCAGTTCGCTCGACGAACTGCCCCAGCTGATCAACGTGCTGCTCGGCGAGATGTCGCTGGTCGGGCCGCGCCCGCTGCCCGCCGAGGACGGCGACTACCTCGGCGACGTGCGGCGGCGGCTGCTGGTGCGGCCGGGGATCACCGGGCTCTGGCAGGTGTCCGGCCGGTCGGACCTGTCGTGGGACGACGCGGTACGGCTGGACCTGTACTACGTCGACAACTGGTCGCTGACCTTCGACCTGACGATCATGTGGAAGACGATCGGCGTGGTGCTGCGCAGCAAGGGCGCCTACTGACCCGTGGCCGGCTGACCGTGGCCGGCTGGTCCTCCACGATCTTGGACGCGACCACCCCCTGCAGGGGGTAGCCGCGTCCAAGATTCTGTGACGGGGCGCCGCGGTCAGAAGTCGGAGACCGTGAACGTGGCTCCGCCGGAGATGACCGACTGGGTGTAGTTGGGGTCGGCCGGCCAGGCGCCGACGGTGCCGTTGCTGATCACGGTCACGAAGTAGGCGCCGACCGGTACCGGCACCGGGTCACTGATCGTGATCGTGCCGGTCGCGGTCGACATGGGCTGGGTGGACAGGCTGGCGGTCGTGCCGTCCTGGCTGACGTTGATGATCGTGGTACCGGGAGCGATTCCGGTACCCGTGACCGCCTTGCCGTTGTCGTTCTGGGTGAGCGGCGGGCTGATCGCCGTCATCGGCGGACCCGGGTTGCTGTTGGGCGACGGCGCGGTGACGGTGGCTGTCGCGGTACCGATGCCGACGGCGATCCCGGTCACGCCCGTGGCGGTGGCCAGCGTGGGGGTCGAGAGCGTGGCCGACGTGCCGCCCGCGCCCACCGCCGCGATGGTGGTACCCGGTGCGATGCCCGTGCCGGAGATCCGCTCGCCCTGGTCGCTCGGGCTCAGTGCCGGGCTGATGTTGGCCAGGCTGGTGTCGGTGTGGGTGTCCGCGGTGATGGTCCTGGTGGGCAGCGCCGTCGTCCCGGTGCTCGTCAGGCTGGCCTGCAGGTTCATCATGCAGACCAGTTCGGTGTCGCTGATCAGCATCGGGTTGGCGCACTCCACGAGCTCACCGTTGCGCTTGGCGCCGCCGTTGTTGGCCGGGTCGTACAGGCCCCGGACGAGGTACACGTGCGAGTTCTTGTCGTCCGGGTTGCCGGTCATCATGAAGTTCAACCCGGCGAAGCCGACGCCCTGCACGTCGACCGAGGTCCCGCCCATGCGGGTGTTGGGAGCGGTGCTCGGCGACACGGTGATGCCGTTGGCGTAGGTGAAGGCCCGGGCGATGATGGTCGTCCCGCCGGGCGAGTTCACCACCAGCGGTACCGGCGTCGGGCTGGGCGCATGCGGCGGAGTGACCGCGGTGAACGAGTTGTTGCCGAGCACCGTGATGTTGAGTGGCAGCCCGCCGAGGGTGGCGGTCAGCCCGGACGGAGTCGTGGTCGGGAGGTTGTTGCCGAACACCGTGATCGTGGTACCGCCCTGCGCCGGACCGGAGGTCGGCCAGACGTTGCCGACCGACACCCGGGTACCGATCGAGTACTGGCCGGCCGAGGTCGTCTGCGCGAGCAACTGGCCGGTGGAGTTGTTCGTCGAGTAGACGCAGACGTTGTACTTGGACGTGAGCGGGGCCGGGCCGAAGCCCGGCACGTTGATGGCCAGCCGGGTCGCGGAGACGACCATCGCGAACGGCACGTCGATGATGCCGCCGGCCGACGAGGTCGGGCTCACCGGGGCGGCGTACAGCGGCGTACAGGCGGTGGATGCCGAGGCGGCGACCTGGAACTCGACGTCCACGCCCGGGAAGAACTGCGTCGACCCGGCGGGTACGCTGGCGGTGATCATGTTGCCACCGGTGTTGGGTCCCTGGGTGGAGCTCAATGTCAGCGTGGCCGGGGTGACCGCGGCGAAGCCGGGTGTGGCCATGCTTAGCAGAGCCCCCGCCATGCCTAAGGCGGTCAGGAGCCGGGAGGTCCGGGCGCGGGCGGTGGTGTGCATTGCTGAGCTCTCCTCCGGTAGTCCACTTAATGATCTCCGTGGCGTAATGTAGCATCGCAACTACGAAGAGTTATCTCGTTTCGATCAGGAGCGTCGGCCTCCGCTGAGCTGTCCTATGTGGACAGTCCCGAGCGCCGGCCGGGCCGCCGCATCGGCCCCGGCCGCCGCATCCAAGATCGGCCTGAGGGTTCTGCCTGACGGCGCGAGGGTTCAAACTGTCGCTGTGGGTGCGAACCTGGCCGCCGCGGCGGCGGTGCTCGCGGTGGTCGCCGCCCTCAGCGCGGCGATCTACGGCGTGGTCCGGCTGCGCGCGCGCCGCGGCATCGCCACCGCCACCCAGCGCGCCACCTATGAGGTACTGCACACCGCCGGCCAGGCCGCCGAACCGCTCAGCGCCGGGCTGTCCCGGGCGAGCGCGGCCAAGGCGGTACGGCACCTGCGCACGCTCACCGGCGCGGCCGGCCTGGCGGTGACCGACACCGGCTCGGTACTCGCCTTCGACGGAGCCGGCGAGCACCACAAGGACCAGTTGCTCGCGGCGGCCGCGCGGGCGGTCGGTACCGGCCGGGCCACCGTGCTGGCCGGGCGGGACCTGCCCTGTGACCATCTCGACTGCGAGATCCGCGGCGCGGTCGTGGTACCCCTTCGGCGGGACGGCGCGCTGGCCGCACTGTCCGACGGACCGCCCGCCCCCGGCCTCGTCCAGGCGGCCCGGGAGACCGGCCGGTGGGTCGCCGCGCAGCTCAGCCTCGCGGAGCTGGAGGGGTCACGGGCGCGGCTGGCCCGCGCCGAGGTGCGGGCGCTGCGCGCGCAGATCAGCCCGCACTTCATCTACAACGCGCTGACCGCGATCGCGTCGTTCGTGCGTACCGACCCGGAGCGGGCGCGCGAGCTGATCCTGGAGTTCGCCGAGTTCACCCGGTACAGCTTCCGGGCGCACGGCGAGTTCACCACGCTGGCCGAGGAGCTGCGCTCGATCGACCGGTACCTGACCATCGAGCGGGCCCGGTTCGGCGAGCGGCTTCAGGTCAGGCTGCAGATCGCGCCGGAGGTGCTGCCGGTCGGGCTGCCGTTCCTGTGCCTGCAACCGTTGGTGGAGAACGCGGTGCGGCACGGGCTGTCCCGCAAGCCCGGCGTGGGTACGGTCAGCATCATCGCGCGCGACGCCGGCGCCGAGTGCCACCTGACCGTGGAGGACGACGGGGTCGGCATGGATCCCGCGGTGCTCGGCAACGGCGCCGAGGAGCCCAGCGACGCCGGGCAGCACGTCGGACTGTCCAATGTGGACGAACGGCTCCGGTCGGCCTTCGGCGACCAGTTCGGCCTCGTCGTGGAGACCGCGCCGGGCGCGGGAACGAAGGTGAGCATGCGGATACCGAAGTTCCATCCCGGGGTACGGGCGGGGCGGGCGGCATGAGCGGGCTTCGGGTGCTGGCCGTGGACGACGAGCCGCCGGCCCTGGACGAGCTGGCGTACCTGCTGCGCGCCGATCCCCGGGTGGCGACCGTGCACACCGCCGGCGACGCGACCGGGGCGCTGCGGGTACTGCGGGACAATGACGTCGACGCGGTGTTCCTCGACATCCGGATGCCTGGCCTGGACGGGATGGAGCTGGCCCGGGTACTGAGCCGGTTCGCCCGGCCGCCCGCCGTGGTGTTCGTGACCGCGTACGAGGAACGGGCGGTGGAGGCCTTCGAACTGGGCGTCGTCGACTACGTGCGCAAGCCGGTACAGGCCGAGCGGCTGGCCGAGTCGCTGCGCCGGATCACCGCCGCCCGACTGGTACCGGCACATCCGGCCGTCGCGGGGCGGCGGGAGCGCGCCGAAGACCCCACGATCGCGGTCGAACTCGCCGGGGTGACCCGGCTGCTGCCCCGCTCGGCGGTGCGCTGGGTCGAGGCGCAGGGCGACTATGCCCGGCTGCACACCGCGGAGGGGTCGCATCTGGTGCGGGTACCGCTGGCGACGCTGGCCGAACGCTGGGCTGATGCGGGATTCGTGCGCATCCACCGCTCGTACCTCGTCCAGTTGCGGCTCATCACCGAGCTGCGCCTGGCCGGCGGGGCATACGTCGTGGTCATCGACGGGCGGGAGCTGCCGGTATCCCGGCGCCACACGCGAGAACTCAAGGACCGCCTGGTGCGGGCGGCCAAGAACTGGAACCGCTAGAGGATCTCCCCCAGGTCGAAGGTCACCGGGAACGGTTCGTCGGTGTGCCACCGCTCGCCCGGCCGGACCACGGCCGGCGGTCGATGTTGATCCCGAGCGGGGAGGCGGACGCCATCAGGTGGTCGGCGGCTACCCGGTCGAGTACACGTGCCAGCAGGCTGACCGCGCTGAAGTGGGGGAGCAGCCGGGGATGGGGTCACCAGGAGTCTAGAGAGTTATCCACAGGCCCACTTCTGCACAGCTCCTTCACATCACCCCCTCCGTTCGGTCGCGGCTGATGCATACGCTGCGCGGCATGACCGACGTACGGCGGATCCTGGTGGTCGAGGACGAGCGGGCCATCGCCGAGGCGGTGGCGGCCCGGCTGCGGGCCGAGGGGTTCGCCGTGGAGGTCGCCGCGGACGGGCCGTCCGGGGTGGCGGCGGCCCGGCGGATCCGGCCGGATCTGGTGGTACTGGACATCATGCTGCCCGGTTTCGACGGCCTTGAGGTGTGCCGGCGGATCCAGGCGGAACGGCCGGTACCCGTCATCATGCTCACCGCCCGCGACGAGGAGACCGATCTGCTGGTCGGGCTCGCGGTCGGGGCGGACGACTACCTCACCAAGCCGTTCTCGGTACGGGAGCTGGCGGCGCGGGTACACGCGCTGCTGCGCCGGATGGAGAAGGCGCTGGCGGTCAACCGGGCGGAGCCGGCGCCGTCGATCGTCATCGGTGATCTGGAGATCAACCCGGCGGAGCGTCGGGTACGGCTGGGCGGGGCGGAGATCCACCTGACGCCGACCGAGTTCGATCTGCTGGTACACCTGGCCCACCGGCCGCGGACCGTGCTGCCCCGCGAGCGGCTGCTGGCCGAGGTCTGGGGTTGGGCCGACGCATCGGGGACGCGCACGGTCGACAGTCACATCAAGGCGCTGCGCCGCAAGCTGGGCGCCGATGTGATCCGTACCGTGCACGGCGTCGGCTACTCCCTGGAGGTGTCCCGGTGAAGATGCCCCGCCCGCTGGACTTCGTGCCGTTCATCAAGCTCAAGCTCGGCCTGGTGATCCTGGCCAGCGGCATGGCCGGGCTCGCCGTGTTCTGGAGCGTCCTGGGCTGGAAGCCGCCGGCCACCTCGCTCACCGCGGTCGGGGTCGCGTTGCTGATCTCGCAGATCCTCGCGCACGGGATGACCCGGCCGCTGCGGGAGATGACCGCCGCGGCCAAGGCGATGGCGCGGGGCGACTACAGCCGGCGGGTCCGGGCGACGTCGCGCGACGAGGTCGGCCAGCTCGCCACCGCGTTCAACCAGATGGCCGCCGACCTGGCCGCGGCCGACCGGCAGCGGCGGGAACTGATCGCGAACGTGTCGCACGAGCTGCGCACCCCGATCTTCGCGCTGCAGGCGGTACTGGAGAACGTGGTCGACGGGGTGTCCGACCCGGACACGCTGCGCACCGCGCTCGCGCAGACCGAGCGCCTCGGCCGGCTGGTGACCGAGCTGCTGGACCTGTCCCGGATCGAGGCCGGCGTGGTACCCCTGGATCGCGAGCCCTTCGACGTCGCCGAGTTCCTGACGTCGGCGGTACGGGAGGCGGAGGTCGCGGCGACCGCGGCCGGCCGGGAGGTGCGGTTCGCCGTCGACGCCGAGCCCGGCAAGGCGGTCGCCGACCCGGCCCGGCTGCACCAGGTCGTGGCGAACCTGCTGGACAACGCGGCCCGGCACAGCCCCGCCGCGGGTACCGTCACCGTCACCGCCCGCCGGCTGGCCGACGACCTGGTCATCGAGGTGGCCGACGAGGGCCCGGGAATCCCGCCGGACCAGCGGGCCCGGGTCTTCGAGCGGTTCACCCGCGGCGGGCGTGCCGCCGCGCACAGCGGCGGCACCGGCCTGGGGCTGGCCATCGCGCACTGGGTGGTGGAGCTGCACGGCGGTCAGGTCTGCGTGGTCGACGGGCCGCCACCGGGCTGCCGGATCCGGGTCACCCTGCCGGTGGTGGCCTGAGCGCCGCACGGGCCCGCCCGACCGGCCCCTTGTCAACCGCCCGGTACCGGGGCGAGGATGCCGGCCATGCAGCCCAAACGGGTCCGGGTCGTCCTGGCCGACGTGGCGGGTACCCGCCCGCCCGGCGAGCACACCCGGGCGGAGCTCGCCGAGCAGACCGGTATCGGTGAGGCGCTCGTGCGGGGTCTGGTCCGCGCGCAGCTGTCGCTCGCGCTGCGCTGCGCGGCCGTGGTCGCGGTCGGGCTGGGCGCGTTGCCGCTGCTGTTCGCCGTCGCGCCCGCGGTCGCCGGTGCGCGACCGTTCGGCATGGTGCTGCCGTGGCTGCTGCTCGGCGTCGCCGCGTACCCGTTCCTGTTCGTCGTCGGGTGGGCGTACGTGCACCTCGCCGAGCGCACCGAGCGGGACTTCACCGACCTGGTGGAACGGCACTGAACCCGTACGCCGTCCCGGCCGTCATCGCGGTGACCGTGGTGACCGTGGTGATCGGCGCGTACGGGCTGCGGCTCGCCCGCACCACCTCCGACCTGCTGGTCGCCTCACGCATGGTCAGCCCGACCTGGAACGCTGCGGCGATCGGCGGGGAGTACCTGTCCGCCGCCTCCTTCCTCGGCGTGGCCGGCCTGGTGCTCAAGCACGGCGTGGACGTGCTGTGGTACCCGGTCGGGTTCGCCGCCGGGTACCTGGCACTGATGTTGTTCGTGGCCGCGCCGCTGCGCCGGTCGGGTGCCTTCACCCTGCCCGACTTCTGCCAGCTGCGGCTGCGCTCGGTCGGGCTGCGCAAGCTCGCCACCGGGTTCGTCATCGTGATCGGCTGGCTCTACCTGGTACCGCAGCTGCGCGGGGCCGGTCTCACGCTGCAGACGGTCGCCGGCCGCCCGTACCTCGTCGGTGTCCTGCTCGTCGGCCTCGTGGTGACCGCGAACGTGGCCCTCGGCGGGATGCGCGCGGTCACCTTCGTGCAGGCGTTCCAGTACTGGCTGAAGCTGACGGCGCTGCTGGTACCCATGCTGTTTCTGTTGCTGCACTGGCAGGCCGACGGCCGGCCCGCGCTGGCCCCGCCGACCGGGTCGACGTTCGCGCACCGGACGACGGTGACCTTCGACCAGCCCACCCGCCTGATCCTGGCCGACGGGTCCACAGTGGACGTTCCCGCGCACACCACGCGGACCTACCCCGCCGGCGCGCCGATCCCGCGCGTGGCCGGCGGTGACGTGGACACCGGCCCGGACTGGCTGCTGCCCGGCGCCACCACGCACGGCGACCGCGGCCTGCTCGCCACCTACTCGCTGATCCTCGCCACGTTCCTGGGCACGATGGGCCTGCCGCACGTGCTCGTGCGCTTCTACACCAACCCCGACGGTGCCGCCGCGCGGCGCACCACGCTGATGGTGCTCGGCCTGGTCGGGCTGTTCTACCTGCTGCCCGCGCTCTACGGCGTGCTCGGCCGAGTCTACACACCGCAGCTCATGATGACCGGCAACACCGACGCCGTGGTGCTGCAGCTGCCGGCGTGGGCAGCGGTACGACCGGGCAACTGCTCGGCGCGCTGGTCGCCGCGGGCGCCTTCGCCGCGTTCCTGTCCAGCTCGTCGGGGCTGCTGACCAGCGTTGCGGGGGTACTGTCGACCGACGTCATCGGCCGCGGCTCGGTCCGCGACTTCCGGGTGGCGGCGGTGTTCGCCGGCATCGTGCCGATCCTGCTCGCCTCCCGGGTCGGCGCGCTGGACGTGTCGCAGGTGGTCGGGCTGGCGTTCGCGGTCGCCGCGTCGAGCTTCTGCCCGCTGCTGGTGCTCGGCCTGTGGTGGCGGGGGCTGACCGCGGTCGGTGCGGTGGCCGGTCTGGTCGCCGGGGGTGGGGCGGCCGTGGCCGCGGTGGTGGTGACGATGGTCGGGCCGCCGCTGTCCGGCTGGGCGGCGATCCTGATCAACGTACCGGCGGCGTGGACGGTGCCGCTCGCGTTCGCGGTCATGGTGACCGGTTCGCTGGCCAGCCGGCGTCGGGTACCGGCCGACGTCGGCGCCACCATGCTCCGCCTGCACGCCCCCGACGCCCTCGGGCTGTGATCTCCGCGGATCTCCGCGCGTGCGCCCGCAATCTTGGACGCTGGTACCCCTTGCCGGGGGTGCGAACGTCCAAGATCTGGCCCGTCTGGCCGATCTGGCCGATCTGGCCCGTCCGGCCCGTCCGGCCAAGATCTGGCCCGTCGCGGACCGGGCCGCGGCGTGCGTCGCAGCGCTACCGTCGATGACTGTGATCGATGGGGGAGCGGCTCTCGCGATGCGGAGCCTGGTCAAGGTGTTCGATGGCCTCGTCGCGGTCGACGGGGTCGACCTCGATGTACCCGCCGGCTCGTTCTTCGGCCTGCTCGGCCCGAACGGCGCCGGTAAGACGACGTCGCTGTCGATGGCGGTCGGGCTACTGCGCCCGACCCGGGGCCGGGCCTTCGTGCTGGGTCACGACGTGTGGGCCGATCCGGTACAGGCCAAGCGGCTGCTCGGCGTGCTGCCGGACGGGATGCGGATGTTCGACCGGCTGACCGGGCCGGAGCTGCTCGGGTACCAGGGGCTGCTGCGCGGCATGCCGGCCGGGGTGATCGACCAGCGCGCGGCCGAACTGCTGGACGTGTTCGGCCTCGCCGACGCCGGCCGTACCCTCGTCGTCGACTACTCGGCCGGCATGAAGAAGAAGATCGGGCTGGCCTGCGCCCTGTTGCACGCCCCGCGGGTACTGGTGCTCGACGAGCCGTTCGAGGCGGTGGACCCGCTGTCGGCGGCCACGATCCGCGACATCCTGAGCCGGTACGTGGCCGGTGGCGGCACGGTCATCTTCTCCAGCCATGTGCTGGAGCTGGTCGAGCGGCTGTGCACGCACGTGGCGATCCTCGCCGACGGCACCATCAAGGCGGTCGGCACGCTCGACGAGGTACGCGGTGGGCGCGGTCTCGAAGACGTGTTCGTCGCGACGGTGGGCGGCCGGGTGGCCACCGGCGAGGAGCTGTCGTGGCTGTGACCGCGACCGCGCCGGTACGCACCCGGTACTTCGTCCGGCTCAAGCTGCGGCTGCTGCGCAACGGGCTGCGCGGGCCGGGTACCCGGGTGTTCGGCTTCGTCCTCGGCCTGGTCTTCGGGTTCTGGATGGCGGCCGCCGGGTTCCTCTGGTTCCTGCTGGCCGGCCTCGAACCGCGGGCCGACATCGGCCTGGTCACCGTCGTGTTCACCGGATCGGCGATCGTGCTCGGTTGGGTACTGCTGCCGCTGCTGTTCTTCGGCGTCGACGAGACGCTGGACCCGGCCCGGTTCGCACTGCTGCCGCTGCCCCGCCGCACCCTGGCGCGGGGCATGCTCGCCGCGGCGGCGGTCGGCATCCCGGGCGTCGCGACCGCGGTGGCGCTCGCCGGTGCGGTGGTCGCCGCCGGTACCCGCGGCGGTGTGCCCGGCGCGGCGGTCGGGCTGGCCGGCGCGGTGCTGACCCTGCTCCTGTGCGTGGCCGCGAGCCGCGCACTGACCAGCGCGTTCGCGGCCCTGCTGCGGTCGCGGCGGGCGCGCGACCTGACCGCGCTGCTGCTCGCCGTGGTCGCCGCCTCGGTCGGCCCGATCCAGCTGTTCGCCAACTCGCTGGCCGTGCACGCGAGCCTCGCGCCGGTGCTGCGGGCCGCGCGGGTGCTCGCCTGGACGCCGCTGGGCGCGGGCTTCGCCGCGCCCTACGACATCGTGGCGCACCGGCCGCTGCTCGCGGCGGCGCGGCTGGCGATCGTGGCGGCCTGCGTGGCCGGCGCGCTGTGGTGGTGGTCGCACACCCTGGAGTCGGCCATGCTGGGTGCCTCCTCGGGTGGTCGGCCGGGCCGCGGGCCCGCGCGGGGCGGTGCCGTCGATGCGTTGGTACCGCGACCGCTGCGTAACGCCCGAGCGGACACCTTCCTCGGCATCCTGGCCCGGGAGCTGCGCTACTGGTCGCGCGATCCACGACGGCGGGCCGGCCTGATCTCCGCCGTGGTCGCCGGCATCATCGTGCCGATCGCGCTGCGGGTGGCCGGCGGTACCCACGGCGCCCGGCTGCCGCTTCCGTTCGCGGTGGCGTTCCCGGCGCTGATCGGTGCGGTACTCGTGGCCAACCAGTTCGGGTACGACGGCACCGCCTACTCGATGCACCTGCTGACCGCGGTGCGCGGCCGCACCGAACTGCGCGCCCGGGCCACCGCGCTGGCCGTGATCCTGCTTCCGTTCCTGGTCGTCGTCGCGGTCGTGGTCGCCGTGTTGACCCACGATCCGGCCGGTATCGCGCCGGCGCTGGGTACGATCGCGGGCGTGTTCGGAACCGTACTCGGCGTGGAGTCGGTCCTGTCCATCTTCGTGGCGTACCCGATGCCGGAGAGCCGCAACGTCTTCAGCGTCAACACCGGTACCGGCGGCGCGAAGGCGTTCGTCGCGATGGCCGGCGTACTGATGGCGGCCGCGCTGGCGGCACCGGTACTGGTCGTCGCCGGGCTCCTGCACGGCCTGCTCGCTCCGCTGGTGATCCCGCTCGGCATCGGGTACGGGCTGGCCGCGCTCCTCGTCGGTACCTACATCGGCGGCGACGCCCTGGAGCGGCGCGGCCCGGAACTCCTGGTATCGGTGACGCCCCGGCGATGACGATCCACCACGGCGACCCGTTCGCGACGCCGGAAGGGCAGCGCTCGCCGGTGCGCCGGCTGCGCGGCCGGCTCGCCGCCCCGGTGACGCTGTGGACCGCGCCCGGCCCGGCCGGGCTGACCGTCTCGTCGATGCTGGTGGCCGACGGCGAGCCCGGCCGGGTGCTCGGGCTGATCGACGAGGAGTCGGAGCTGTGGTCGGCGGTCGAGGCGGCGGGGCGGTTCGCCGTGGTACCGCTGGGCGGGGCGGACCGCCAGCTCGCCGACCGGTTCGCCGGCCTGATGCCGGCGCCGGGCGGCCTGTTCGCGACCGGCGACTGGCACGACGCCGGCTACGGTCCGCTGCCCGCCGACGCCGGTACCTGGGCCGGGTGCCGGCTGGCCGCGGCCCGGCCGGTCGGCTGGGCGCTGCTGGTCGAGGCGACCATCGAGCGCATCGTGCTCGGCGGCGCGGACGACCCGTTGCTGCACCACCGCGGCCGGTACCGCGAGCTGGGGCGCTGACCGCCGCGGCACGGAGGCTGTGCCGCCCCGCTGCGGCGCGGAGGCTGTGCCGGTGAGCGGTGCGGAGCGGTGCGCTCGGCGCACGGGTACCGCCGCTCGGCGCAGCCAGCCGCGCAAGCGGATCACCCAGGTCGATCTCTCCCTACGGTCCGGCCATGGCTACCGATTCCCCCACCGCCCCACCCGTCCGCCCTGAGCAGGGACGGTACCTGGCGGTCGAGCAGTCTGCGGAGTTCGGCGCACTGCGCAAGACGTTCCGCGGCTTCGTGTTCCCGGTCACGGTCGTGTTCCTGGTCTGGTACGCGCTCTACGTGATCATGTCGGCCTACGCGCGCGGGTTCATGAGCCACAAGCTCGTGGGCAACATCAACGTGGCCCTGGTGTTCGGGCTGCTGCAGTTCGTCTCGACGTTCCTCATCGCCTGGGCGTACACCCGGTTCGCCGACCGCCGCCTCGACCCGTCCGCCGACCGGCTGCGCCACGAGATCGAGGGAGGCGCGTCATGAGCGGCGACGCCCGTACCATCACCATCGTCCTGTTCGTGCTGCTGGTCCTGGTCACCCTCGGCATCACCGTGTGGGCCAGCCGGCAGACCCGCAACGCCACCGACTTCTACGCCGGCGGCCGCACGTTCGGCCCGTTCCAGAACGGCA